>JAITDU010000044.1 GCA_031282405.1 Coriobacteriales bacterium
ATCCATGCGTCTTCATGTTGAGGACGGCAAGTACTTCATTCGGGGGTTTTACAACCACGGAGAAGAACACTTTATCTCAGGATACTTACTTGCGTACGGCGATAGACTTCTTTCGGTGAGTCCTCCTGCGCTAAAAGAGCTACTGCTTTTAAGACTCGATTCCATGAGGACCCACATACTTGGCTTGTGACAGGGCGACTGTGGCAGGTCGCGTGGGCGCGGGGTGAAGCTCTCCGCGTCCACGCGACTGTTATCCGTCTCCTTGCCACCTGCTGTTGCCGTAGCATCGGAATCTTCATCTGGCAAAAGATCATCGCCAAAGCATTGCTCAAGCACACAGTTGACTAAGACCTTGAAAGCAAAAGTTCCGACTGGCAGACTGCAGACATGACTTTGTGCCTAGCACCTTATCCGTTCAGCTTGGCAGCTACGTGCTTTGCTACCAGGCGGGCGGAGGTCAGGGCCCAGGAGGACTGCTCGCCGGGAGCGGAGGTAAAGTCGTAGATGTCGCCGCAGAGGGCTCCGGTGTCGCAGCCAGCTACGTAGAGACCCTCGATGACGTTGCCGTCTTCGTCTATGCCTCGGATCTCCTCGTCAATCTTCACGCCGCCAATTGTGGTGAAGAAGCCATCGCAGCACTCGAATGCATAGAACGGGCCGGTCTCGATTGGCGTGAGATACCGGGCATCCTTTTGGAAGTCTTCGTCCTCGCCCTTGGCATACAGTTCGTTATAACGGTCGACAGTGGCTTGAAGAACGGCCGGATCCATGCCGGTTATTGCCGCCAGATCGGCGATGCTTTCTGCCACAAAAATGTGGTCGTTACCGCGGGCAATTTCCTCCTCGAGCTTTTCTTTGTACTTGTCCTTGGGACTTTCGCTGCCGCCGGCACCGCTGGCGCCAAATCCAGCGATTCCATCGTCGCTGGTAATCGTGTCGAGATCTGGGGAGGCCTGGATTACGAACAGTCGCTTGACATCGCGGATGGCGTTGCCGGTTTCGGCAAAGTTGCCCAGGCCTTCGTTCATAAAGCGATGCCCTTTCTCATTGACCCATAGCGTGGGCTGATAGACGCCAGTGTTCAGAGCCTCGCCCCAAGTGGGACCGGGAATATGCGGGCCGTAGAACATCATGGTGCCATCGCCTCTGGCCCAAGCGCAGCCAGCCTTGCGAGCCATGTACACCCCGTCGCCGTCGCGACCATCATAGCCAGGCGAGATAACTCGGTCGGGATCTACTTTTGCCAAATCACGGATAAAATCAGGGTTGCTGCCCCAACCGCCGGTACACAATAGCACCGCGGGCGCCTCGAATTTGATCACCTTGCCAGTCTCATCAATCGCTAGCACACCGGTAATCTTGCCGTCGGCATCCTGGGTCAGTTCTTTGGCTGGGGTGTTATAGCGGATGTCTAAACCACGCTTTTCCACCTCAGCGACCAGAACCTTAACAGCTGCTGAACCGCCGCCCGTACCGCCTTCTCCGGTGCCGCCGGCAAAGGCGGCACTGACGCCCAAACCAAAGGGGCCCGGCTGACCAGGTTGTGGCTTCATGTACATGAACTGGATTCCCAGCGCCTCGCACCAGTCAAAGGTCTCCGGTGTTTCGCTCATGTAGTTCTTTAGCAATGTATAGGAGGGGATGTAATGGTTATAGGTCATGATAGTCTTAATCAGGTCGTTGTAGTCTACTTTGAAGCCGGCCTCGATGGCGTACTTGTTGTTGGGAAAGAAGCTCATCGCTGCGAAGTCGAAAGTGCCGCCGGCTTGGGCCTTCTTCTCCAACAGGATGGCGTTTAACCCAAGGTCATCGGCCTGAATCAGTGCAGCCAGACCGCAGCCGCCCGCACCACAGATGACAAAATCTGCCGTTACGGTTTCCTCCGGTTCGCCTACCGGCTCGCGTTGCATGAAGCTGGGAACGTACTCGTCGCCAGCGTTTGTCGCCCCGCTGCCCACCCCTGTGCTGCCGTTCGGTGCACAGCCTGCCAACGCTGTGCTGCCCGTAACGGCGGCTGCGCCAGCTACCAGTGAGCCTTTGAGAAATGATCTTCTATCGAGTTCCATATTCTTCCTCCTTCTGTGTTTTTACATCCCACATGGACCCCTCTGAAAGCAGCCTAAGTCGCCACCTGTCGTCTGTATGTCACCAGCATGGGCGAATAACTTTTGTCTCTGTCACCAAAACGGGTGATTCACCCTGTGCCAATAGATATGGAGCAGCTAAGCTAGCCGATGGGGTAGTATATACGTAAGGAAGAACTACGTTTATGGTTTGGAATGAACGTTTGGCCTTTGGGAGATGTGCAATGGATGAGCTGTCGAACAGAAAGACCAGTACGCCGGGGATGCTAAGATATTTACCGTTGGGTGGGTTGGCGGCAGCTTTGTTAATCCTGATGGATGCCGTGCGGCTGCTGCTGCCGATTATGCCCAATACAGGACTGAACACGGTCTTTTTGGTGTCAACCGCATCTGCAATTATCGTCTGCAGTGCCGTGTCCACTGTTTGGGGTGCGATATCTGCAGAAACCATCGATTATCGCTATCGGTCGCTTAGGTTTGGTGGTCTCTTGTCTGGGGTTGGGATGGTCACTGCCTGGCTGGTTAGCATCACCGCTTTACCCAGCATCATTGCTGTGCTCAGTGGGCTGGCATGCGGAACCGGTATCGCTGCCATCAGTGTGGCTTGGTGCTTGTCGTTGGCTCGCCTTGCGGAGCGCCAGGTGTTGCTGGCCTTGGCTATGAGCTGTGTGGTTGCGGGTATTATCAAGGCGATCCTCTGCCTGCTGTCAATGGTTTTAACCAGCTTCACTTTTGGGGTCATCATGATAGCAACAATCCTGGTGGCGTTTATTGCGTCATCAGCCGTCCCGGTAACAAATCAGGCAGAAGCTGCGTCCGCGCCGCCCGCGCCGTCAAGCGATGTTGAGAAGCAGGCATCTACCGAGTTCAGGGGTGAAAGCTTGGCAGAGAGAGTAAAAGGGATGTTTGGTCGCAACTGGGTGATATTTTGTGGCCTGTTACTCTGTGTCACCATCGCTGCCGGCATTTGGAGCGATCCGCTGTTGGTTGCCCGCGGTGGCGGCCGCGGCCCGAATACTGCAGACTCGGTCATCGGCTTTCTTGTGGGTGCTCTGTTCTTGCTGCTGGCGGCTCGGCTGGTGAAAGACGAGATCATCCGTGTGCTCTATCTGGCATTACCATTGGCAAGCGTGGCGATTCTGATAATAGTCTGGCTGCTGCACAGTTGGACGAACGACGAGGGTGGCGTTGTGTCGTTTGCGCCGCTGGGCTTCTCCACGGCAGTCTGTGTTTGCCTGCACGTCTCGCGGCTTGTGACAGAAACAGACCGGGGGCTCTCGCCGCTGTTGGTCTTTGGGGTATTTATGACTATAGCTGCCGGAGTATTTCTGGCCTGGTTTGGCATCTGGTCTATGCTTGGGCCAAGCGGAGCCAGCGCTGTTGACCTCACCTTTAAGGTCGTTTATCTGATGGCCGTAGCCGTGCAGCTGGTGGTACTCACTCAACGCCAACCAGTGCTGGCCAGCAAAGCCGCAGACATGGCGTTATCCGAGGTGTGCGGAGAGATTGTTGGGCGTTTTGCTTTGTCGGAACGTGAGGCTGCGATCCTCCGGTATCTGGTTCAAGGTCGTAGCTATGCCTACATAGCTGAGCAGCAGTTTGTCTCCATCAATACGGTAAAGACCCACGCCAAGCGAATATACGCCAAGACCGGCATGCATTCCAAACAAGATCTGTTGGATTTTGCGTATAGCAACAACTTTGTGATGAGACGCTGAGACAGAGTGGTTATTCTGATTCTTGAGGATGATGTTGCCCTGTGCAAGGGGATTGAGCTTGCGCTTGCGGCGCCGGAGAGGCACTTTGCACTCTGCCATAGTTAAGCTCGGCTCAAGAATCGGGGAGGGCTCAACATTTTCGGTGTTTCTTTCAAAAGTGTAAGACCTCAGAAAGATGCTTGAAAGAACTCTGCGCCATGATAGGGGCAGTCTGATTTTCAG
>JAITDU010000049.1 GCA_031282405.1 Coriobacteriales bacterium
TCGAGAGCCCTCGCGGCAACATGATCGTGCGTTTGGTTGTGAGGATGGGGCGCTATAGAGCCAGCGCGTGCGTTTAAGCTAAAGCCAGCGCAAGCACTAGACGGTGATGCCCCCCCCCCACGGCGTAATGTGTGTCTTCAGCTCTCTTCCCTCTCCAATCTTAGTTTTCGTGCTTCCAACAGACGTGTGGTGTCTTTAACAGGGTTAATGATACCACAGATTCGCGCCTGTACATGTCAACATGTCAGGTTGGTCGGTGCGGATACTTACATCCCTCAAATGAAATCTTGACTAAGGCCGAGGCACCTGTAGTGCCACGGGTCGTATTAAACACTAAAACTGAGTCTTGCACAACTCGAAATCCTTGCGCCCTTGCTTTGGAAATATGAGCCGGACTTTTGCTCCTGTGTTTAGTGTTACCCTCGCAATTGACGAGATGCCAAAGTAGACAAGGAGCCGTCCCCGTCTACTTACTTTTGACACAAAGCAAGTGCTGGCCGAGTTTTCAGCTGCAACGCCAAGCTGGCACTGTGGGTGCGAAGCCTTGAGTCTGCGCTCGTAAGTCAGGCAGTCGCTCTAAAATGCTACAGTTGCCGTGAGCCAAGAGAACACTTGTAGGAGCGTCTCACCTTATACGTCTCTCTGGCACGCGCAGTGTCAGAACAGTTCGTACCGACTGTACACAAATGATTGCAGCCAGGGCTTTAAGGATATCGGGGAGGACAAACGGCACGATCGTAACCAGAGCAGCGGCAGTCAGGTCAACATGGGCGCTGAATGCGTACCATGCGCTGCCCAACGCATAGGACACAACCGTCAGCACCACCGCGCACATGACATCGGTCAAGAGCGGTAACCAGGGGTGCTTTTGACAGGCAGTCGCGCTCATAAAATTGCTTTTAAAAATAGCAATTATAACCGTTGCCAATAAAAAACCCATGAGAAAGCCACCGGTAGGACCGAGCAATACAGCGATACCGCCGCGCATACCCGAAAATACCGGCAAGCCCAAAGCACCGAGCAACAGGTAGGCTGTCACCGCCGCCAGCGCACAGCGCGGCGTGAGCAGACAGATCGTGAGAACCAGCATCATGGTCTGCAGCGTAAAGGGAACCGGGCCAAAAGGCACCGTTATAAAGGCGCCTATCGCCAGAAGCGCAACACAAAGCCCAATGAGAACGATAGATTGGGTGCGCGATCCGCTCGTCACGGTGCTTCCTCTCACTCGGTCGCGCGGTAGGTGGCGCGATTGGCCACACGCACATTGATATAGGTAATCTTGCCTTTATGTTCCTCCAGCAACGTGGCAATAGCATCTTCCTTGGCCGGGATGTCCTCGGCCGCACCAAAAGCCACGCCCACATTGTTATACAAAGTCAAGGTAGTCTTAACGGCATCGGGTGCCGAGATAGCAGCCACCATCGCCCGCATCTCAGACGAGAAACCTTTGAGTATCGCAAGGGCGTTGCTGATGCCCGGATCACGCTCGACAGCCCCACTTTCAGGACGTACAGCTGCCGAAACATCTTTGATTTTCGTGAGCTTCGCCATCTGTTCATTATCCAAAACCACCTGGGTGGCATCCTGATTATCCGACGCAGCAATCCACGTACCATCGTCGGCAATCAACCAGTGTGAAGTCTGGTCGCCGGCTCGCTCAGGCACAATATCCACCGTAGCCGCTATTGGCTGCTCAGTGATAGTGATAACCAGGTCCGAGGGAAACACCCGCTCCAGGTTCACTTCCTTGATCCACGGCAACGCGAGCAGGCGGGCAGAGATACCCTCGGTATCCAATCTGAGAAACGTGGAGTCCTCGGGTACTGCAGCCGTTTCCAAAGCATAGTCGTTGTTCAGATGAACCGTACCCGCTACCCTGATGTTTGTAATCGGGAATAAGTCGGAGTTATAAAGCGCGATATAGCCGCCGGCCAAAGCCACAAGTATCACCAGAGCTATGATGAACCTGGCTCGCAGACGAGAACGCTTCTTGACGGTGGGCTGAGTGGCAGCAGATCCGGCAGACTTGGCAGCAGCGCGTGTGGATTGAGCGACATTAGACTTAGCGGTCTTGGAGGTTCTGGTGGCGGTTCTGGTCGCAGCTCTGGTCGCAGCTCTGACAGGTTTGGTCGATGCGCCCGTAGCGGTCCGAGCAGATGCCCCCGTCTTGGCGGCCGGACGATTAGAACCTGTTTTACTGCGAGTTCTGTCGACCTTTGCCGAGGAGTACGGTGCCTGCTGGTTAAAAGCCGCCTCGGACTCCTGAGAAGAGTCGAGTACCCGAGGGGTCTGAGGGCTTACCATGCGCGGCGAGCGTCTGTGGGCACGCTGCAACGCGACGCGCTTACGCGTCGAAGCCGATGAAGCGGATCTCTGTTTGGAGTTCGAGGCCATAACTGTCTTTCACACGATGTTCGATCTCCAAAATTATAGCAAGCACATCCGCCGCCGTCGCCGAGCCGTTATTAACTATAAAGTTGGCGTGTACAGAAGAGACCTCGGCCGCACCGATGCTAAAACCTTTAAGCCCCACATTCTCGATAAGCTGGGCGGCATGTTCTCCCGGAGGGTTTTTGAATACCGAACCGGCACTGGGTTTCGTGAGAGGCTGAGTCCTTTTGCGCCGACTGAGCGAGGCTTCCATCTTGGCACGAATCTGTCCGATATGCCCGGGAGTCACCTGCAGCTCGGCCTCAACGATGATGTCCTCAAGGAGCAGACTACTGGTTCGATAACCCCATTCCAATTGATTGCGGGCAATACGACGAAGACCGTGATCGGGGCGGTAAACGGTAAGCGCGTGAACGATCTGACCAATCCACTCCTTAGACGTACCAGCGTTCATAGCCAAAGCCCCACCCAGGGTACCAGGGATACCTACAGCGAACTCAAAGCCGGAGAAGCCACCCTTGAATGCCGCCTGCACGAGACTGGAAAGCATCACACCGCTGCCGGCGACCACAAGATTGTTCTCTGAGTCCCGATCAGGGAAGTTGAACTTTCTGAACTGGCCGGTAAAGGTGAGAATAGCACCCGGCCAACCTTGGTCGGCTACAAGGATGTTGCTACCCTTACCCAAGACCGCCCAGGGAATCCCATAGCGCCGCAACACCTCAAAACTGCTACTCAGATCGCGCAACGATGCGCATTCCAGGTAAAGTCCAACCGGTCCGCCAATACGATAGGAGGTGTGACGAGACATCGGTTCGTTGTGATAGACGTTGCCTTTGAGCAGACCGTTCAGTTCTTGATAACCCGCACGGATAGTGGCTTGGGCATCGGATTGGATCGTAACAGAAAGACCTGGCGAGGCATTAACCTGCAGGGTAGCTGGCACACTGTGCTGAATGGCTGACTGGACAGTAGCGGGAATATTTTTGTGGGTGTCGAAATCAGACAGGTTCACTTCTCCCCTCCTTTAACTGTAGCTCATCCAATATCTCAGGGGCCAGATAGGTAACATCGCCGGCGCCCATCGTAATGATGACGCTGCCCGGCTGAGCCAGCTCAGCCATGGCTTGGGCGACGTCGTGGCGCTGGCTTATCAGGCGCACCCGCGTCGTGGGTTTGTGTTCTTTGATGGCTCGAAGCAGCCGGTTGCTGTCGATACCGGTGATGGCGGTTTCTCCCGCGGTATAAATCTCCATCAAGGTGATCGTATCGGCATCGTCAAAAGCCCGAGCAAACTCATGGATGAAAGCCTGAGTGCGCGTGTAGCGATGCGGCTGGAACAACAGGTGTACTTGCTCAAAGCTCTGTTGCCTGGCGGCAGCCAGAGTCGCGCTAACCTCGGTGGGGTGATGACCATAATCATCGATGACCTGCACTCCGGCCGCCGCGCCAATACAATCAAAGCGACGATGCACGCCACTAAAGTTACGGAGCGATTGAACAGATTCTTGTCGGTCAAAGCCCAACCAGTCCAAAGCGGCCATAACCGCTGTGGCATTAAGTAGGTTATGTATCCCGGGCGAGGCTGGCACGGTCAGATCAAAGCGGGACCCGTCGGCAAACACTACCTGCGGACGTGGCTCTAAAACGAGACGGACGTCGGCATCAATGCGAGAGCCATAGGTGATAAAAGGCTTGTCACTTTGCTGCGCCAACTCTTTGAGCCCGGGACTGTCCGCGCAGACAATGGCAATACCTGCAGGGTCGAGCTTATCCAAAAAGGCCAAAAACGAATGCTCTATCTCTTCCAGGCTCTCAAAATGATCCATATGGTCGGCTTCGATGTTTGTGACGATGGCCACATTAGGATTCAACCAGGTGAATGAGGCATCGGACTCATCGGCCTCCATGACGATATATGCGCCAGTGGCGAGGTGTGCGCTGGTGTTAAGTGAGTTGACCACGCCACCAATCAAAAAGCTGGGATCAGCACCTAACTCAATGAGCGCTGTGGCCAGCATCGCCGATGTTGTGGTCTTGCCATGGGTGCCCGACACCGCCAGCACCTCGTGATCTTGTCCCAGGTAAGCCAACATTCGAGCCCGTGGCCAGACCTCGATGCCACGCTCGTGGGCACAGATAAGCTCGGGATTTGTAGAGGGAACAGCGCTTGAGGCCACCACCAGTTCGATATCCCCATCAGTGAGATTGGCAGCGCTATGCCCGATGACGACCTCTGCGCCTGCCGCAAGCAAAGGTTCGACATAGCTGCTGACGTGCAGATCGGAGCCGCTGACTCGGATGCCACTTTTGTGGGCAACATAGGCGATGCCAGCCATGCCAGAACCGGCCACGCCCACGAAATGCACCCTGCTGAGTTGGCGTTGGCTAGCCACTATACTCACCGCCAGCGTATTCGATGACATTCTTGGCCAGCAGCTTCAAGGCATCCAGATATCGACCATCCGGTTGCCAGGTCTTGGCCACTACCGACAGTTCGGTACAACCTAAAAGAGCCAGTTCGCAATCAGCCGCACATAACTCGGCCTCTACAGGTGCCATCTGACTTGGTGTAACGTCCTTACCAGCCTTAACAAAGTTGTAAATGATGTCCATGAGTAGAGCCTGAACAGCAGTGCTGGGCAGGTAGGGCACAAGCCCATGTTGCTCCAGTTCTCGCTGGTAGATGCCGGATTGTCGTGTACCGTCGGTAGCCAACACGGCTACCTTGGCAGCAGGGCCGCTCGCTAGCTGCGAACAGTGCCGCACGGCCGTCTCGACAATACTCAAAAGAGGGATCTCCAGCGCGCGCCGCAAATCCTCAGTAAAGACATGCGCGGTGTTACAAACAATGACCAACGCCGCAGCACCGGCATCCTGCAGCGTGCGGCAACTATCCAAGAGCGAAGCAAACAGTTCCTCAGAGCGACCGGACATGAGGCTGGCCGTGCGATCAGGTGTACTGGCGCGGGAGTAAATGAGCAGATCGAGATGGTCTTGGTCGCGTTGCGCTTTGGTATGCTCGGTAAGAAGCTGATAAAACAGGGCTGAAGATTCCGGTCCCATACCGCCCACAACACCGATGGTGCAGGACTTTCTGGCGGTATTTCTCCCCCGGTACCCCTTAGAGGTATCACTGTTGGAGCGCGTATCCCACTTATCTGTTTGAGCGGTGCCTGTCACATCTGCTCCCGATGATAGAAGCGTCGAAACTTGTCCGGCTGTGAGGCCAGGAGCTTTTGTATTCGCGTTCGATGTTTTAATCCGCTGTCGATGGGGTTTAACAGCGGGTTTACGGCACGGCCCATGGCGATGAGTTTATGCATCTGCTCATGATATGGCTTCGTGGGCGTATAGTCAAAGGCCACCTGCTCGGGGACGACCAGCCACAACGCCGGCGCACAAACCGAGATATAGTCTCCCCGTCGTCCATAGATGAGGTCCTCGGTCATGACCTGGGCCAGATTGGTACCGCTGGCGGTGACGTAATAGCTACTGCGCCCCTGGCGGACATTACACTCGAACACTTTGAGCAACCCGTCACGCTTGTCTAACTTGAAATCGAAGTTTGCCGGACCCGTATAACCCAGGTCTTCGAGTACCGCGCGCACTTTAAGCTCGGTGGGCAAGTCCTGTTCTGAGATGATGACGGCGTGATTGCCCTGACCCTTGGGCGTGTGTTCTTCCAGCAGCACATGACCCATACAGCTCAGGCGCACAACACCATCTGAGCTGGAATAGGTGGTGAGCACACGCATATGGGTATCGTCGCCGGGGATGTATCCTTGGATGATAATGTCGCTGGTATAACCGGCCGTGCGCATACGCTCGATGAGCGCAGCGGCCTCGGGGCGGCTTCGAATCAGATGGACCTTCTCCTGGCCCGTGAACGGATGCTGCCAGTAATCTACCCCCTTGGCAGGCTTGATTATCCAGGGCAGTTCTATATCAACATGCTTCAGAGAGCCAGGGTTGGAGTCGCTATCGAACACATGGGTATCCGGACAAGACAGACGATAGCGCCGACACAGGTCAAAGAAGCGTGCCTTATCGGTGAGAAGATCAAAGCGCTGCAACGTGATACCGAAGTCGATGGCACTGTCCGGCAGCTGTTCACGTACGAGAGCGAGGGATTGGATGTAGTTATCCCCCACGGGAATGAGCAGGACTTTTTGGTTTGGATGTTTCTCACAAAAATTGCTTATTAAACTAGCAATTATTTGCGGTTGATCGGCAGCCTCGATGCTTTCATAATCCAGTATCCGAGAATCCAGACATACGCCGCTTTTGGCCATGCCATAGCCAGCACTCACGATACCATAGGCCTCGTTGAAAGCCCGGGCCATACTATAGACATTGATGTCGCCGCCAAACAGCAGAGGCACGAAATCGTGGTTGCCCACGGTAGTTGGCATCAGATGGCATCCTCTCGAATTCAGGGGAGGACCCGTAGGCGATCCGGGCACCACAACACAGATAACAAGACAGATACGGCGCTTGAAACCTCCCGCAGATAATGCTATCACATCGACGAGCAGCACGGCGGCAACACATAGGTAACGCGCGTCACACAGACCACACAGTGTGCGCATATGCCCTAAAGGACGCGAGGAAGATGATCCGCTGTCTTGTCTCTTACTTCTTGTTCTTTTGCGCCTGCTTTATAAATCCTGCGCTTATGATGCCGGTCGGTATGGCTATAAGACCAACTCCTAAAAGGGAGATAAACGCTCCGAGCAACTTGCCGATAGGGGTCACAGGATAAATATCTCCGTATCCGACCGTGGTTACGGTCGTGATAGCCCACCAAAGCCCGGATAGCGCGTTACAAAACACCTCTGGCTGCGCGTCATACTCCGCAAGGTACATAAAGACAGATGCCACGATAAGTAAAAGGAGGAATACTGCAAGCGATGACACGAGCTGGCCCGCAGTTGACTTTATGACCATAATCACAGAATGAAGAGCCGAGGTATAGCGCTCAAGTTTAAGTATTCTGAATACTCTAAAAATACGAATGACCCTGAGTAGCCGTAGATTGTTTGGTACCATCAGCATCGCATAAAAGGGCACTATCGCTATCAAATCTATGAGCGACGACAAAGAAACCACAAACCGCAGACGCGCTTTGGCTGGCGATAACGCAGGGTAGAGCAAAGGAGCAGTCCAGAGCCTGACCAGGTACTCGACGGTAAAAGCAGCGGTGATAATCGATTCGGCCGCGAAGGATAGTTCGGTTATGACAGGAGGGATTCCGCTGAAGGTATCGATTATGACCAGAATAACGCTTAGAATAATGAGCGCAAGAACTGTTCTGCGTACTATCGGCGAATCCTCAAGCACAGAAAAAGCGGTTGTCATGTACTGCTTTTTATTCATAGCAATCGTTTCCTTCTGACGCTTTACACCGTGAGGATCGGGGGCTTCAGATATTCAGGGAGCCATTCCCTTCGAAATCTTGTAGCGACGAGCACGGCGATGGCAGCACCGAGTAAATAGGCGCTGAGGATAAGGGTATCCATCAGGGCTATCGACATACTCGCGCCGTACATGAGTTGCCTCAATCCATCGACGGCATAACTCATCGGGAAAACATGATGCAGCGCCTGAAACGCCTCGGGCATGGTCTCCCACGGGAATGTGCCACCTGCCGTGGTCAACTGTATTACAAGTAACACCAAACCGATGAATACTCCTATTTTTCCGGCCACCATGATGAGCGCCTGCAGTATGGTGACATAGGTCAAAGCGATAAGGACCATGAACAGCCACGTTAAGCCTGGATTTGCGATCTCTACACCGAGCAAAGCGATGGCCGCCTCAAGGACAGTCACCTGCGCGATAACAAAGAGCGCGGGGGGTATCCAGCCGCCGAGTGCCACCTTCCATCCGGCAACATTCGCGACGAGAGCTCGGGTCGAAACAGTGCGTAACAGCAGTAGGAGGATATAAGCGCCCACCCATGTTGAAAGTCCTATGAAAAACGGTGCCAATCCCGTGGCGTAGCCTATGCTTTCCACTTCATCACTGTCGTTGAATTGCACCGGAGACGCGATGAAATCCATCATGCGCTTGCGCTCATCGTCGCTGGGATTTGGCACTTCGCTCAGGCCTTCGCGCAAGCCCCCCGAGAGTTCTTCCGCGCCTGCAGTTAACTGCACAAGCCCCTCGTGCAGCTCAATGATACCGTCACTCAGCTCAGGCAGGTTTTGAGCGAGAACGCTGATACCCGTCGTGAGTTCGCGCACGCCCGCGCTGAGCTGATTTGCTCCATCCGAAAGGCGCTCGATTCCCGAGGCCAGCACTGGCGCTACTTTCGCCAGTAGCTCTGTCGCATCGGCAACCTCCTGTGCGCCGGCGGCCAACTCGTCGATATTGCCGTCAATGGTGTCCAGGGCCTCGGCGATTTGAGTGGCTCCCGTACGCACCTTTTCAAGAAATGCCTTCAGAGCGGCTTTATCATCGTCTGAGAGCGAGGAATCATCGATGATTTTCTCAAGGTCGTCAATCTCCTCATTGAACAGCGTGTCCAGTGTGTCCGCGATCGTGCGCGCGGTATCGACGATGGTGGCTATCTCCGCATCGCCGTCGGCTACCTGCTGCGCCCCATCCGCCAGCTGGCGCGTTTGGTCGGGCAGTGACTTCGTCTGTGTGTTCAACTCGTTCAATCCCTCGGCAAGCTCGTTGGCACCGGACAGCACCTGATAGGCACCAGACTGCAATTCCCTGACACCTTCTATCAATTCCTTCATGCCCTCAGATGCCTCGGCGGCGCCATCGCGGGCTTTTTCCAGATTCGTATACAGTTCTTGCGCCCCGTCTGCAGCTTCGCTCAGACTGTCGTGTACCTCGTTAAATCCTATCAGCATTTGGTTGAGGACCTCCGCGCTCACTTTCCCGTTCAGCAGCAAGGCAATGGCCGTCGTCGCTTCAGTGGCAATCTGGTGTGAAAGAAAGCTGTTTGCATCATTTGTCAGTATTGTTATTTCCGCGACCTTCGGATCAAAATTGGTGAGGTCACTCATGCTGGCGGAGAAATCATCCGGCACATGAATGGCAAAGGCGTATTCGCTGCTCGTAACACCGGCAGTCGCTTGCGAAAGATCAGTCACAGAGAATTTGAATTGTCCCGATTCCAACAACTCTTCGGTAATTTCATCGCCCAGATTCATGCTTGTGCCGTTTATAAACGCAGGCTCATCCTCGTTCACAATGGCAACCGGTATGTTCTTGAGATTGCCGTAGGGGTCTGAGTTGGCATACAGGTACGCGCTTGAATATATCGTCGGTATACACATCACCGCGAGCATAGCGAGCGCCATGAGTGGACGAGCCAAAACCCTACGAAACTCCGCGAAAGCCAGACGCAGTACGAGTCTCATGAGACACCCATCTCAAATCTTTTTCCGCAAAAACCTAAAGACGATGATCCCTGACAGTAGGCCAACACCGTGTATCCCTTGTTGTGGTAATTATCCACAACCTCTTGCCACACCGAACTCTCGCAGTCGTAGCGGTCGGGAAGGACAAGGTGCAAAACACGCACACCCTCTCGCATAGTGGCAAGACTCATCGTCGCATCAAGATAAAGACCCGTTGGCACTTCCTCAGTCTCGCTGTCGGCGTAGTCCTGTAAACCACCATCAATCAGAAATTGGCCGACTTCCCCACTTCCCGACGGTCGCTTTGCGATGCAAAGCTCCTGTGCGACATAATCCCTCAGCTTCGTATGCTCATAAGGAGTGCTGACGCGCGGCGCATCAACTACGGCCGAGATTCTACGTAATGCGCGCTTCGTCGCGCCGCGATCGAGATTTATATCTACAAAGGACAGCGTGCCACGAAACGACCTCATGTGTCCCGAAAGGATCAGCGACAGTCCTGTCTTTGCGTAGTCAGAGCCGCCTGTAATCAGCACCGCATCCCCCTTGATAAACTCAAGGCTTGTCGGTTTTAACCAATCGCGTACCGAGATGCTCTTCGCTCTTATCTTAAAGTCATCGGGTATATCGCCGTTCAAGTGTAGCGCACCTTCCTCATCCGACTCCGGCAGTTTCGACAATCCAGGCAGTCCCGACAGTACGAATATGTGCGCATAACGTGCGGGATCGTACGGGAACGTGCGAAATCGTGCGAAATCGTCCTTTTCGAATTAACACGATAACGCTACTATAGCACAGACGTTATGCTCGTGGGTCTGCATGAGAAGAATTTCAGCTCTCCCAGACGCTACCGCTCGTGGGTCTATATGAAAAGAGTCTCGACTTTACTGTGGCATGCGCCACCCTGCGCCACCCCGACGCACTTTTAATTTGAACGTTTGAACGGGTAATGAAGTTGCATGTTGACCTTAACCGTCTGTGATCAGCTGGACGATTTTATATGAACGACAAGAGGTTACTGTTATAAACCCCCGCAGGTGCGGAGCAGACCTCCATAGTCTTTTTCTTCCATGGTATACTTCCGGATAACCCCCGCAGGTGCGGGGCAGACTTTAAGAGTAAATAGAGAATAGAGCGAGGTCTATAAAGCCAGCTGACAATGAGACTAGAGTGATTTTTATGTTAAGCGAAAGATATGACAGACTTATTTACCCTGAATATCAAAGAGCTTTAAAGCATCAAGAACAGGTGCCTAAAAAAGACAGGCCTGTTGTTAAATCCCCCACCCTAAAAGACGACCTAAAGCGCGCTAAAGAAGCTATGACTGCTAAGGGAGCTAAGCAGGATGCTCGTGTACAAACAACCCAGAAAGCAAAGTGATAAGCATGACTGATATTAAAGATATGACCAGAGAAAAAAATATTGCTTATGCCAAGCGTATGCTGGTTGATATTATATGGAAGCAAGCAAATATTGAAGGGATCAATGTAACGTTTCCTGACACTCAAACTATCATTGATAACGGTGTAATCAGTGATCTGCTGCCTAGCGATGTTATAGCGATAGTGAATCTTAAACGTGCATGGTATAAGCTACTTGATAGCGTTGATGAACCTCTATCTCTTGATTATATTAAAGCTATACATGCTGAGATTGGACATAACTTGGTTATTGACAGTGGAAAGTTGCGCAATGGAAATGTTGGTATAGCAGGTTGTAAAACCTATCAACCACCGGTACCTGATGAAGCGCAAACAAAACTTACACTGGCTAAGTTGATGGGTATAAATAATCCTGAAAGTCGTGCGTTTGAGTTATACCTTTGGCTTACAAAAAGCCAACTATTTTGGGATGGAAATAAGCGTATTGCCCACTTGATAGCCAATAAAGTATTGATAGAAAACAGCAGAGGCATAATAAACATATCACAAGAGTATTTAGCAGAGTTTAATCTTCTTCTTCATAATTATTATGAATACGATGCTCGGGATCCATTGTTGAGTTTTCTTCAGGGCAAAGCAATTGACGGTATTTTAACAACAAGTTCTTCTGTGCTTTCGCTTGACGATAAAGCAAAAGAAGTGAGAGCGGCGGCAAAAGACCGAGCGGAACGAACCAATCCAAACAATCCCAAAGACGACATCAAGCGTGCCAAAGCTGTAGTATCTGCTCAAAGCACTAGACAGTCTAAACATGTACAGAAAACGAAAAAAGTAAGGTGATGGTATGACTGTTTGTTATGCCTATGTAAACCTGCTATGCTTATAAGTATTGAACTGGGCGCAAGCGCGCGGCATATGCCCAGAGTACCACATGTGCCGTTTAAGGCGTGGTACGCAAATATACCTCTTGACACTACGGCTCCCAAAACCGGGAAGTCCCGACCCCAAGGGGTTTTTTGTATTTCTTGCCGCTTACTCTTAAAAACGACCGCACCTAAGTTCATCTAAGGGGTATTTTTGATGTGGGCTATGGTTGACATTGGTATGCTGGTTAAAACCTCAACTGCTATATGGTAAGATCTAACCATTTCGTGTTACAACTGTTCTGTACGCTTTTAGTTCACGCTCTTCCATTTGAGGATAACCCCCGCAGGTGCGGGGCAGACTTTGACGCTTACCTAGCCTGCACTGAGGCCGCGAGGATAACCCCCGCAGGTGCGGGGCAGACCTAATGTGGGCAACAGGTGGTTTTTGATGACACTCTCATATCCCTGTATGGTGGTGGCTGCAAGTGCCCTGCGCTTGGTGGGCAGGTAGTAGCGCTCTGTGAAATCCCGAAAAGTTATACGGTCACTGCGCCCACCCAGCCCGTCTCTTATGCGTTCGAACTCTCTTTCTGCGCGCTTGGCCTCTTTTAGCGTGTCGCAGGTTTTTCTTCGGCGATCTGGACTGCCGTCGAGCTTGCGACCGACCACGACTTCCACGCGGTGGTGCGTAAGGCCAGTCTTAGTGGTGTAGGTAGTAATGGACATGGGTGCCTCCTTTCACTTTATAGCGCAGGTCTTAACAACTTTGCCGCCTGCGTGTCTTTTCGACGGGCTCTCGTATCGCGTCAAAATAAAATCTGGTCGAAACACCATTCGTAGCGTCAAAAATAAATCTGGTTGAAACTTCTCTTGATAATCCAAGAGAAGGAGCGCAGATGTCGATCGGTATGGATGC
>JAITDU010000031.1 GCA_031282405.1 Coriobacteriales bacterium
ATGGGCAAAGGGTACAAAAAACTTGTTTCAAAAGCTCGTTCCACATAGCAATCGATAACCGGTTACCGGTTTGGGGTAGTAAACAGGAACACCCCTCAGTATACTCAAAAGTTAGCTAAGGATAACTTAGGACTTGACCCGGATCGATCCGGCCTTGCCCTATTAAGCCGCGCTGCGCACTATCCTGCGGTACTGAACTTAGCCTGTGGTGGTCTGTGGTAGTTTGCGGTTTCGCTTTTGAGCTACCGTGTCGTGCACTACGGCACCTTGAGTTTCTGGCTCTGATTCCGCAGCCCGTTGTCAATCGTGTCCGTCGTTAATCGAAGAGAGGTATTATGGAAGCTGCCGCCCCCAAAGAAGCCGCCACTCCCAAGATGGGTTTTGCGCGTCTTTTGCAACTCGCAGCCCGAAAGAAAGCTCTTGTCATAGCTTCGGCTTTGCTTGCGACCCTGGCCGCCATCTTCAGTTTTGTGCCTTACTTCGCCATCTACTTTGCCATCTCAACTGTTGTGACGACCTTTCCCAACTTTGACGCAGATACCGCGGCGAGCATAGCACAGTGGGGCTGGCTTGCTGTGGGCGGCGCGATCGGTAACCTGCTTTGCTATTTTGGCGCTCTGGTCTGTTCGCACCTCGCTGCCTTCGAGACGCTCTATGAGCTCAAAATCGACTTCGCGCGCCATCTCGCCCGTGTCCCCTTAGGCTTTCATGTGCTCATCGGCTCCGGTAAGCTGCGCAAGATCATGGACGAAAACATCGAAAAGATAGAGGGTTTTATTGCTCATCAACTCCCCGATCTTGTTGCCGCTCTTGCCTCGCCCATCGTCGCAATCATCATGCTCCTTGTAATTGATTGGCGCTTTGGACTGGCGGCGCTCGTAGCGGTGATCCTGGCCTTACTTTTGCAAATGCTCGCCTATGGCGGCTCCGGTGTCCGCGAAATGATGCGCACCTACCAATCCAGCCTCGCGGAGATGAACAACGCCACCGTTGAATACATCCGTGGTATCTCGGTCGTCAAAGCCTTCAAACAAACGGCCTATTCGTTTCGTCGCCTGCACTCGACTATTCAAAACTATACCAAGATGGTCATACCCTACACCTTGGGTTTTGAGAACTGGATGTGCCTTTTTGCCACGCTCACGACGAACATCTATCTTTTCTTGCTGCCCGTGGCCTTCCTGCTCGTCCTCATTGAGCCCAATCACGCGCATCTTGCTACGGTATTCATGTTTTACCTCGTGTTCGTGCCCTCGTTGGGTACCATTCTCACCAAGGTACTCTATGTCACCTCCAGCGGTCTTCAGATTCAAGGCGGCGTCGAGGCCATGGACAAGGTCTTGGCGGTCCCCGAAATGTCTCAGCCCACACAAGGCACCGCTCGCATTGCCACGACCTACGACATCGCCTTTACCGACGTGCAGTTCAGTTATCAGAACACAGACGCAGCCGAGGAAACTATCGAGAATCCAGGCGAACATGCAGCGGAGGAGAAGACCGAGGCCGTCGCGCCTGGGGCAGCAGGAGAGAAGACCGAAAGCGATCCACACGTCGAACTTGCGGAGAAGACCGAGGCCCCGTTCGCGCTCAATGGCGTGACTTTTGTCGCCCGTCAGGGTCAGACCACGGCGCTCGTGGGGCCCTCCGGTGGCGGCAAGTCCACTATCGCACATCTCGTCTGTCGCTTTTTCGATGTTGACGCAGGACATGTGACTATCGGTGGTGTTGACGTACGACAGATGACGACAGAGTACCTGATGTCGCTCGTGGGCTTTGTCTTTCAGGACGTGTTTCTCTTCAAGCAAAGTGTGGCCGACAATATCCGTATGGGTAATCCAGATGCCAGCGATGACGAGGTACGTGCCGCCGCCCATGCCGCTCAATGCCATGAGTTCATTATGCGGTTGCCCGAGGGTTACCAGACGGTCATCGGTGCCAAGGGCGTACATCTTTCCGGCGGCGAACGCCAGCGCATTGCCATCGCCCGCGCCATTGTAAAAAATGCGCCCATTGTTGTCCTTGACGAGGCCACGGCTTTTGCCGATCCTGAAAACGAACATCTTATCCAAAAATCTTTCGAGACTCTGCTAAGAGATAAAACCGTAGTAATTATCGCGCATCGTCTGACTACGGTACAACATGCGGACAACATCGTTGTGGTCGAAGATGGCCACGTCCAAGAGCAGGGGAGGCATGATGAGCTATTGGCGCAACAAGGGCGCTATGCGCGGATGTGGCGCACGTACCATGAGAGCTTGAGTTGGACCATTACTGCTGCCTCCTCGACCGTAGCCGATGTTACCAACACCCGTGTTTGAATCAGATTAGGAGTGTTGATTATGCCAGAAACGACGTCAAAAATTCACATGCAGACTCAAGCAGAGCCCCAAGTCCAGACTCAAGCAGAGCCCCAGTCGCACTCTTCACGGGCACGCCAGCCCTGGCTTCAGCGTATGTTCATGCTCACTGACAAAGGGTATCGCGATCTAAAAAGTGCGATAGCCGCCTGTACACTTACCGCTTTCGCACAATTTCTGCCTTTTGCGGTCGTCATCCAACTGTTCATGGTGCTGCTCGGTTCCCTCAGTAGCGGTGCCGTCGGCAGCGCAGGCACCCCTATTGAGCCACAAACACTCATCCTACTTTTTGTGGAGGGTCTTGCAGCCGCAGTCCTGGTCTTTATCGCTTCGAAAAACGACTACCGCAAGACCTACACAGCGACGTACCTGGAAGCCGAAAGCGCCCGTATCCGTATCGCCGAGCATCTGCGCCGCTTGCCTATGAGTGTCTTTAACTCCAAGGATCTTACCGAGCTGACGACCTCAGTAATGGGCGATGTGGCTATCGGCGAACATGTCTTGAGCCATGTGGTCCCGCAAGTCGCTGCTAACGCCATCTCCTCCACAGTAGTCTGTGCTCTTTTAGCGTTCTTTGACTGGCGACTGGCGCTCGCCGTCTACTGTACACTGCCCATTTCGTTGATTATCATCGTTATAAGTCGTCGTGTCCAGACGGTCCTGAGCAAACGTCACGTGGATGCCAAACTCAAAGCATCGGCAGAAGTACAGGAATACCTTGAGGGCCTTGAGGTCATCAAAGCCTGCAACCTTGAGGGCGAACGCTCGCGAACGCTCGACAGGGCGCTGCGTACGATGAAACGTCTGTCTATTCAGACAGAATTCGGCGTCGGCGTTTTTGTCACAGGCGCACAGGCTGTTTTGCAACTCGGCACCGGCATTACCGTACTCGTAGGGGCGCAACTTATCTCCACCGGCCGGATTGAGCTTTTGCCCCTGCTGATATTCATGCTCGTGACTACGCGCATATACGGTCCTATCCTTGTAGAATTGACGTTGCTTCCTGAGCTTTTTCATAACATCATTGCCACCGCTCGCACACGGCGCCTGATGTCTCTTCCGGTTATGAACGGTTCTGAAACCGTAATGCCTGACGGGCTCGATATCGTGTTAGAAGATGTGTCGTTTGGCTATCAAAGCTATAAAGGTAAGAAAAACGAATCCTCGCTTGCGATAAAAGATGTCAGCCTGAGTATCCCCGCAGGTAGTGTTACGGCATTTGTAGGGCCGTCTGGCTCTGGTAAGTCCACCATCGCTCGGCTTATCGCGCGGTTTTGGGATGTACAGCAAGGACGCATTACGCTCGGTGGCGTGGATGTACGCGACTTTGATCCTGAGCACCTGATGGAATTTATGAGTTTTGTCTTTCAGGATGTCGTGCTTTTCGACGACACGGTAATGGGCAACATCCGTGTCGGGCGTCGCGGGGCCAGCGACGATGAAGTACGCAGAGCTGCTCGGGCTGCTCGTTGCGACGAATTCATCAAGGCATTGCCGCAAGGCTATGACACAATGTTGGGCGAGAATGGCGCTACGCTCTCGGGTGGGGAGCGCCAGCGGCTGTCCATCGCCCGCGCACTGCTCAAAGATGCGCCCATCATCTTGCTCGATGAGGCTACCGCCTCGCTTGACCCCGAAAACGAGACCGCTATCCAACAAGCCTTGAGCGCGCTTATCACCAACAAAACGGTTATTGTCATTGCGCACCGTCTGCGCACCGTGCTTGGTGCCAACAACATCATCGTACTTGATAACGGCCGCGTCGTAGAGCAGGGATCCGGCAGCGAACTACTTGCCACCGATGGCCTCTTCGCGCAACTCTATCGTACCCAGCAGCAGAGTCTCGCCTGGAGCGTGTAGTACTTACCATTTCAGCGCTCTGGCTACATCCGTCTGCCCTATAATAGGCGTATGAATAGCCTGTTTTCAGAGATCGAGCAAGGCGCAATCAGCAGCGTGGCGCCGCTGGCCGTACGCATGCGGCCTACCAGTTTGGATGACTTGGTCGGCCAGGAGGCAGTATTGGGCCAGGGCAGTTGGCTGCGCAACGCCATCGAGGACGACTCGCTCTCGTCGATTATTCTGTTTGGGCCGGCCGGTACGGGCAAGACGACTTTGGCACGCATCATCGCTGCTGGCACCAAGGCCCACTTTACCGAGGTCAGCGCGATATCCGGCGGTGTGAGCGATCTGAGGCGGGTCATCGATGAGGCTGCCAAACGACTCAGCTATCAAAACATCCGTACGATACTGTTTGTAGACGAGATTCATCGCTTCTCGCGTTCGCAGCAAGATGCGCTGCTACATGCTGTCGAGGATAAAATCGTTGTGCTTGTAGGTGCCACTACCGAGAATCCAGCCTTCGAAGTCAACACTGCTCTGCTCTCGCGCAGTCGTGTCATTGAGTTTGCGGCGCTGGAGCCCAGCGACATTACAACAATTATCCAACGCGCGCTTCAGGATCCGCGCGGCTTGAACGCTGCCTTCACTATCAGCGCTGATGCTCTGGAAGCGATAGCGACCATGGCCGCCGGCGATGGTCGTAGCGCCTTGACTACCTTGGAGATGGCCGCCCAGGTACGCCAGACCAAGGCGGACGAAGTGCCTGAGGAGGAGCCGGATATTCCTGCCCAGATTACTTTGACCGATGTTTTGGAGGCCACCCCGCGCAGTGTCTTGCCCTATGACAAGCAGGGCGACGTGCACTATGATGTAATCAGTGCCTTCATCAAGTCGATGCGCGGCTCTGATCCCGATGCCGTTGTCTATTGGCTGGCACGGATGTTAGAAGGGGGAGAAGATCCCAAGTTCATCGCTCGTCGTATCCTGATATTCGCGAGTGAGGATATCGGCAATGCTGACCCCCAGGCGTTGCTCGTTGCCAACGCTGCCTTTGCGGCTGTGGAGCGTATCGGACTGCCGGAATGTCAGCTTAATTTGAGCCAGGCCGCTCTTTATATGGCGCTGGCACCCAAGTCAAACGCTTCCTATAGAGCTATCGGAAAAGCTCGCGGCGAGATTGCCTCAGGTCCGCTCCGTGCCGTGCCCAACCATCTTCGCGACCGTCATCGTCCCGGTTCAGAGGACTATGGCGTGTATGCGTATCCTCATCTTGAGCCTTCCGGTTATGTTGAACAACAGTACCTGCCCGATGGTTTGGAGCGCGGTCAGTTCTTCACACCGGGAGAGCGTGGTTGGGAGGCCTATCGTGTTGAGGCCCGCCAACGCGACCAGCATCCGGATGGACCACCGGCAGCTTCATCGGACGAACGTTCTATCGAATAACCTTAACGAGGCCGACAACAACTCCACCAGGCAAGCACTCTGATAAACGGCGTGAGTAGACTTAAGCGTTGTGTCAGGCAACCGCCCTGCTTGGTAATGATTGAAGGTGAAAGACATTACCGTGTTGCCCCAAAATAAAAAGCATTCAAAACACCACGCGTTACCCCAGAAATAAAGATACCCAAAAGACATCATTTGACAGAGGACCTGTTACGGAGTATCATAGAGAACAAATGTTCGATAATCAACAGAACCGTATCATCCTGCACTCCGATATGAATTACTTCTATGCGGCTGTAGAATGTCTGCGCCGCCCAGAGATTCGTAATCTGCCGGTGGCGGTAGGGGGTAATGAGGAGATGCGCCACGGTATCGTCCTGGCCAAGAATCAACAGGCCAAAAGCTGCGGAGTGGGTACTGCCATGACGTTGGTAGAGGCCAGAAAACGCTGTCCGGATTTGGTGGTCGTGCCGCCGGACTTTCCGTTGTACCAGCACTACAGTCGTCTGGCCAAAAGCATATATTATCAGTACACTGATCTGGTGGAACCCTTTGGCCCGGATGAGGCCTGGCTGGATGTGAGCGGCAGTGCCCACCTTGAGACCGGCGGCAAGAGTAACAGCAAGGAAAACAGCACAGACAGCAAAGGATTGTTCATCGCCACTCAGATAGGCAAGCAGATTAAATCCGAATTGGGCCTTACGGTGTCCATTGGCGTGAGCTGGAATAAGGTCTTTGCCAAATTTGGCTCCGACTATAAAAAACCCGATGCCATTACGCTGATCACGCCTCAGAACTACCAAGACATCGTTTGGAATGCGCCGGTAGAAACACTGCTTTATGTTGGTCGCGCCACCAAGCGTAAACTGGCCGCGCTGTCTCTCTATACCATTGGCGATCTGGCGCGAGAAGACACACGTATCCTCACGAGCCAGTTGGGAAAAATCGGACATACACTACAGATTTTTGCCCGTGGAGAAGATATAACACCGGTCAAACCGCTTGACCCTGAGCGCTTGGCGGTGGACTACGACACTAAGAGTGTGGGCAACGGCTTTACTGCCCCTCATGACATCAATACCGCTTACGAGGCTCGTCAACTTATCTACATGCTGTCACAGAGTGTAGCCCAACGCCTGCGCGAGCAGGGATTGAAAGCAAAAACCGTATGTGTCCAGGTGCGCGACCAGACCGATTTGGCCAGTTACGTGCGTCAGATTCAGCTGGACAAACCAAGCAATATTACCTCTGAGATAGCATGTGCGGCCTTTACCTTATTGGAGGCCAATGAACCCCTCGATGGTTCTCGGCCTTTACGTTCGCTGACTGTGCGGGCCACAGATCTTGTGGTTGCTGACCAACCCCTGCAGTTGGACATCTTTGGTGACGAGAACAAACGGATCAGTCTTGAGAGACTGGATGCCAGTATTGATGAGCTGCGTCGTCGTTATGGCAACAGCTGCGTGCGCCGTGGTGTAGAGCTTGCCGACGAGCTGATGAGCAGTGTTGATATAAAGCGCGACAATGTCGTGCATCCCGTCGGCTTTTTTAACGATTAACATATCTTCTAACACCACACGCTTGTACGTAACGCGCAGGAGTGTCTCGTATGCGTCGTAGCTAAACCTCGACTCTCTTGGCAGTAATGGTGGCATGTACAGTGGCATTGGCGCTCCAATGCTGTTACACTGCCATAATGCAAAGCTACGATACCGACAAGAAAAGCACCGGCGCGTTATTAGTCAATACCGGCACTCCAGAAAGCCCAACGATTCCGGACATCAAGGCCTATTTGGCCCGTTTTTTAAGTGACAGGCGTATCGTCAATTTACCTGCCTGGCTTTGGCAGCCCCTCTTACACGCCATAGTTTTGAACCTGCGCTCCAAAAAGACGCTTGTGGTTTATCAACGCATTTGGACGGCGGAAGGGTCGCCTTATACGCTATTCATGCAGGAAATAGAAGATCGCTTACGCCAACGATTCAGTGTTCAGGGTCCAAACGACGTGACCATTGCCGTGGCACATCGTTATGGTCTGCCCAGCATGTATGATCGACTCAAAGAATTCCAGCGACAAGGTGTAGGTACGCTTGTAGTGTTGCCGCTCTATCCACAACAGGCTCGGGCCACTACCTTCAGCGTTGCTGACGAGCTTGACCGAGTGCTGAGTCGCTTGGATTATCAACCCAACGTGCATTTTATCGAGCACTATTACCAACACGAGGGCTACATTGGCGCTCTGGCTGAACAGATCAGTAAACATCTGAACGCGCGCGACACCTTAGCGCATATTCAAGCACATAAGGCCACAGACCGGCAACTTTTGTTATCCTATCATTCGATACCGCTCAAAGATTTACGCCATGGGGATGCGTATCAAACGCAAGTCGAGGCAACATCTGTCGCCATAACCCAACATTTGGGTCTGGATACCTCGCAGTGGTGTACGGTCTATCAGTCGCGCTTTGAGGACACCCAGCGCTGGTTGGGACCCTTTTTGCTTCCCAAGCTCACAGAGCTACTGGTCTCAGGTACGCGCGATTTTAGCGTAATAGCCCCTGGTTTTGCTGTGGATTGCACCGAGACTCTCGACAACATCTGCCACCACGCGCGTGCCAAGCTGTATGCGGCGGCTGCGGCGCACGGCATCAATGCTGCCGACATCCGCTTTGATTATCTGCCAGCTCTGAGTGCCTCAAAGGCACAGATCGAATTGCTCTGTGACCTCATCACCAAGGAACTCTAATGTGTAAACCTTAGTCGGGCACGGTCTGATTGAGTTGTTGGGGAGAAATCATGGGGTTGTGATAACGGGTATGCAAGCGAGTAGGGGTGCCGACAGCGCTGGCTGGGCACCAATGGACACAGGCCAGACAAGCCTCGCATTTATCGGAGCGCACAGGGGCCAGTATTGTTGAACCTTTCTTGGGAATTCTGATGTTTTGGGCCGGACAGACCTGAACGCAGATGCCGCATTTTTTGCAGTGTTTGTCTACACGAAAGACGATGGTGCGACGACGGTTTTCCGTAAAGCGGCGCACGGCTTCACCCAGCAGCTTGTTAGCTCGAGGAAAATAATTCTCCTGATGATAACTTACCGCACCGGCCACTTCGTCAAGTTTGGTATCCATCTGACTCAGACGGCGTTGGATCGTGGCATCTGATGGTTCACCCACGCCGACGTTGCCCATCATCCTAACGCTGGCGGCATAGTTGAGCATGGCTCCTTTTGCGCTCAGTAATTCATCAATATCCTCGAACACATTACTCCCGAACAGCGAATAGGTAGCCAGCGCAAAATAGTAGCCATGCCGGTTGACCGGCATGGCTTTGATAAAACCACGCAGCATCTCTGGTATGGTAGCTCGCTGCACCGGAAACACGAAACCTACGGCTTTGACCTGCGTTATCGCACTATAGGGATCGTCGTTCACGAGCGAGCCAGGCACCGATATGGGCAAAGGCGCGTCGAGTCGCTCTGCCAGTGCGCGAGCGGCTGCCAGGCTGTTGCCGGTTGCGCTGAAGTAGTAAATGACGATGTCAGACATTACTGCCTAAAACTCCCAACGACCCGCACTGCCCTCCCCACGTTTCGCTATCGTCTATACGGGTTTACTTCTAATTGTTACAACGATGTCAACGTTACCATCAGGGATGTCATCGGGTCTAAGTTCGCACCGCAATACGCAACATATATCGGGCAGGCGGTCGAGCAATTATTCGGCCTTGTGTCAGTGGCGGCCACCAGGAGGTCAGCGGTAGATGTCTGTTTTTTAGGACTTGTAACAGGCACCTGTCGTCAAGGGGTCAGCGATAGCTGTCTGTTGTCAGGAGGCCGACTACGCTCGCGTTTTTTGATCTATGGACAGTAATACCGGCACGGCCAATTGTCGCTATAATGACAACGGAGAGGAGAACACAGCGCACACAGCTACAGACACAACAGCAGATGGGACGATAGACATGGTAACAGGCGGTGGCGACAGATATCAACAACTCAGACAGATGGTGCGAGCCAGTCGCTCCGTCGTTTTCTTTGGCGGTGCCGGTGTCTCCACCGAAAGCGGTATTCCTGACTTTCGCAGTAGCGACGGACTCTATAGTCTCATCTACCCTCATCCGCCCGAGGTGATGTTAGGTCACAGCTTCTACCAGACTCATCGCGACGAGTTCTTTGCATTTTATCGTGACAAGGTGCTTGACGGCATCCTGGCTGCCCAGCCCAATGCTGCTCATCGTGTGCTGGCAGCGCTGGAGGCGGCCGGGCATGTGTGCGCTGTTGTGACCCAAAACATCGACGGGTTGCATCAAACGGCCGGCTCGCGCGTCGTCTATGAGCTGCACGGCAGCGTAAAACGCAACTACTGCGAAGCGTGTGAGGCTTTCTATTCCGGAGCCGAGTTGCTGGCTCTACCCCAAGGCCCCGGCTGGCCCCGCTGTGCGCGTCCAAGCTGCGGCGGTGCTATCAAGCCCGATGTAGTGCTCTACGAGGAGGCCCTAGACACCGGGGTCATGCAAGCTGCAGCCACAGCCATTGCCGCAGCCGATGTTTTGATCGTCGGCGGTACCTCGCTTGTGGTCAATCCCGCGGCATCATTGATACAGCTGTTCAAGGGAAAAGATCTGGTCATAATCAATAAAAGTCCCACTGTGTGCGATTATCGAGCCAGTTTACGCTTTGACGAACCGATAGGCCGGGTTCTGGCCGCGACCTTTGCCGACGTGCTCGACTGAGGCCAGGACAACTTCAGAGTTATCCCTGGTGTACTATGGTCCGGTAGACCAAGATGCCGCACTCGCTCGTCTCGACTGACCGGTCATGTGTACCTGGTCGTTTGCCGACCGATTCTGTTGTAGAATGGCACTTTATGTAAATTGCTTCATTTTGAGTGAAGCACGAGACCTTAAGGCAGGTGATAGTTATGTACAAGGCAGATAATACCGCCACCACCGATGCGGCTTTTGAGGCAACAGCCCTCGGCGCAACCGTTTTGCAGGACCCACAAGCTGCAATCAAAGCGCCTAAAGGCAGCGTCGGCACCAAGATAACGGAGCTGAGAGAAGCCTTGTTGCTGTCGCCTGAGCAGTTGGCCGAGCGCTGTGCGTGCGATGTTTCTGTCATCAAGAATCTGGAAGCCGGCGAGTTGGCTCCCTCACTGGCTCCGCTGATTAAAATAACTCGCGCCCTGGGTGTGCGCCTGGGCACGCTACTGGATGACGACGAGGCCCTGGGCCCGGTGCTTACGCGTGCGAACTCCTACAAGGATTCTACGCGACTCAAAGGCCTGGAGACACACAGCGACGCCGGTGAGCTTACATTCCAAGCATTGGCTGAGGGCAAGGCTGCTCGTCATATGGAGCCGTTTTTTATCACACTTGAACCCTCTGAGGATCGCGAACATACACTCAGCGCTCATGAGGGCGAAGAATGGCTCTACGCTCTTGAAGGTCCGCTGGAAATTGAGTACGGCAAAGAGCTCTACATCCTCCAGCCTGGCGACAGCATCTACTACGACTCCATCGTGCCTCATCAAGTACGCTCGCACAACGGACAGCCTGCGGCTTTCGTGGCCTGTGTTTATACTCCGGTATAGGTAGGTGTTGACTTATGACTACTCCTTCATCCGGCGACTCTGACCACTCAGCTCCGACGGCCCGCGAAAGCTGTGATGCATCACCTGTCCCCGCACCGGGCAGTCCGGACTTTCCTCTGCACAGCGAGTTGACGATAGGGCAGTACTTTGCCGAGCAGGTTCAGCGCGATCCCGATCATGATTTCGTGGTGTATCCCGACCGACAGCTCCGTTGGAGCTATGGGGATTTCGACGCGCGGACCGACAACCTGGCCAAAGGGCTTTTGGCCATCGGCATGAAGCCCGGCGATCATCTTGGTGTCTGGGCTCGCAACATCCCTGATTGGCTTACGTTCATGTATGCCACGGCCAAAGTGGGTATTGTGTTGGTCACGATGAATCCGGCCTATAAGAGTCACGAGTTGGACTATGTGCTCAAGCAAAGCGATATGTCTACGCTCTGCATAATTGATGCCTGGCGCGATGTAGACTACCTCAAGATCATCCGCGATCTTATCCCCGAGGCTTTGACCTGTGAGCGTGGTCATCTGAGCACGGCCGAATACCCCTACTTAAAAAACCTCATCTACATGGGGCCAGAAAAGCACCGTGGTTTTTTTACCGTACCGGAACTCCTGCTTTTAGGCTCACATCTTGAGGATGATCAGCTTAGGGCGGCCAAGCGCAGTTTTGACAACAATTCCGTCGTCAACATGCAGTATACGAGTGGTACTACCGGTTTTCCCAAGGGAGTAATGCTCACACATCGCAATATCTTGAACAACGGTTTTTACATTGGCGAAAACCAAATGCTCACCGCTGCCGACCGTGTCTGTCTGCCGGTACCGTTTTTTCATTGCTTTGGTTGTGTACTGGGTGTCATGGCTGTGCTCACGCACCGTTCCACAATGGTGATAGTCGAGGAATTCGACGCGCTGATGGTTTTAGAAGCCATCGAGAAGGAGCGGGCGACGGCTGTTTACGGTGTGCCCACGATGTATATCGCCGAGCTCAACCATCCGCTGTTTGAGCGCTTTGACTTAAGCAGCCTGCGTACGGGCATCATTGCGGGTGCTGCCGTACCGCCCGAGACTACCAAAGAAGCTATGGAACGCATGCATATGCGCGAGATTACGAACTGCTATGGCCTTACCGAGACTTCGCCCGTGTTCATCCAAACCAACGCCAAAGATGACGACTGGCATAAGCAGAATACTGTGGGCAGGCCGCATCCGGCGATAGAAGTGCGTGTCGTCGATCCAACCGATGGCCATATCTGTGGTCCGGGCGAGATTGGCGAGTTATGCTGTAAGGGCTACAACGTCATGAAAGGCTACTACAAGATGCCCGAGGCTACGGCCCAGGCTATCGACGCAGACGGCTTTTTGCACTCCGGCGATTTAGGCTCTTTTGACAAGGAAGGTTATTACAAGGTAACCGGCCGTATTAAAGATATGATAATTCGCGGCGGCGAGAACATCTATCCTTTGGAGATAGAGGATTTCTTGCTGTCGGTACCCGGTGTGCTCGATGCTCAGGTAGTCGGTGCCCCGGATGCCAAGTATGGTGAGATAGTCGTGGCTTTCATCAAACAGCGCGAGGGTTTTGAGTTGAGCGAGGAAGGTGTGCGTGAACATACGAGCAAACACATAGCTCGTTTCAAGGTACCCAAATATGTGTTCTTTGTGGATGAGTTCCCCGAGACCACATCGAAGAAAGTGCAAAAGTTCAAGCTGCGCGAGACTGCGGCCGAGCTTGTTGAGCAAAGACGACGCGAAGAGAAGTAGAAAATGCTGCGTTTGTATGATCTATGCAGGGAGAACACCTGAGTGGGTGCAGACAAAGGCGCGGTTAATACGTTTGCGCGATACATACAGGGAGGATAAATCATGAATAGGTGTGGGGAGAATATCCGGTCGAAATTCGCACTCGCCTCAATCTTGACCAGAGCGACAAGGTCACTTACCTTCGGTGCTTTGGTTGCAGCGGTGTTTCTCGCGAGTTTTATTCTGGTTCCTGCCCCACAAGCCTATGCCAAGGATTATTCCTCCGGACCTGTGCGTATTGATGCCGAAGTTTCCTCCGATGGCTCTATGCGCGTTGTCGAGCAACGCAGCTTCGACTTTGACGGCTCCTTCAGCACGGTGTGGTGGAACCTACCTACCGCCAAGCAGGGGGGCAACGTAGGTATTACGGTCGACTCGGTGGCGCTGCGCTATGACAGCCGCGGTGGCGATTTTAGCGCGCTCTCTTTAGTGCCGTTTAAGACCGCCTGGCGCACATCTGGCGGTCCGGGTCTGGATAGCTATTCTGTGGACAATCAAAGCGGTACGGTTGATCCCTACGTGTTCTTCACAGTCACCGACGAAACTATAACGGTTAAGCTGACCTACACCGTGAGTGGAGCATTGAATACCTATTTGGATGTAGCCGAGCTCTATTGGAAGTTCGTAGGACCGGGCTGGCAGGTGGATTCCCACGATGTCACCACCACTATCACACTGCCCGTGCCCACCGGCACGACTCCTGTTGAGGGCGACATTCGCGCCTGGGGACACGGTGATCTTACAGGCAGTGTTTCTCTTCTTGCCACGGGCGCCAGCTTCAAACTGAACAGGGTCGCTGCCGGCAGTTTTGCCGAGGCACGTGTTGTGTTTCCGGTGGGCTGGGCCAGCGACGTTGCTGTCCAGAACAACACGAACGGGCTGGCTGGCATTATTGCCGAGGAGACGGCCTGGGCCGAGGAGGCCAACGCCAAACGGGAACAAGCACGGCTCTTTGTAGGTTTGGCGCTGGGCGTTTGTTTTCTGTTGGTCGCCGGTGCCTTTGTGCTCTGGTGGTTCAAGGGGCGCGAATATAAGCCCGCGTTTGCCGAAAAGTACTGGCGCGATTATCCCTCGGATGACCATCCGGCGGTGTTGGGCGCGCTGTGGAACTGGGGCAAGGTTGGCACAGCCGAGATCTCTGCCACCTTGCTCAAACTGACAAATGAAGGGGTCGTCAGTCTGGACAGAACGGTGAGCCAGGGTGCCTTTGGGCGAGAAAAGGTGGATTATCTACTCAGTTTGAATACTGAGAAGTGCGCGCAGGTCACGAATACGATCGACCGCGAGGCACTCGATCTGTTCTTTGGCACCATTGGCAGCGGCGCACAGCAGGTGGCTTTCTCGCAGATTGCTGCCTACGGTAAGACCAGCCCGGAGTCACTGCTTGCGGTCACGAATGGCTGGAAATCGCTTGTGGCCGAACAGGCGCAGAGCAAAGGCTATTTTGAAGTTACGGGCAACGTTTTGCGCGTTGTGCTTATTGTAGTCGCGGTGCTGCTTATAGGTCTGGGTGGGATCGGACTGGGATTTGCCGGCGAGATAATCCTGGCAGTAGTACCCTTTGTCTGCGCTGTGCTCATATTTATCATCGCGTCTGGTATGCGCCGACGTTCAAAAGAAGCCGTAGAACTGTATGCTCGCTGTCGCGCGTTGCGCAACTGGCTCGCAGATTTTTCCAATCTGGCCGAGGCCATACCCACCGACGTTAAGGTCTGGAACCACTTTCTTGTGTTTGCGGTGGTGTTTGGTGTGGCCGACAAAGTAATCAAGCAGTTGCAAATCAAGCTGCCACAGATTTTCGAAGATGCACAGTTCATGCCTACATACTGGTGGTTTGCCTCTCTGCATAGCGGTGGCGTGTCTCCCATCGATGTGTTGGGGAGAAGTTACAATACTGCATTGAACCATGCCACTTCCGCAGACAGCTCCGGCGGCGGTTTTGGAGGAGGTTTTTCCGGTGGAGGCGGCGGCGGCTTTGGCGGTGGCGGCGGCGGCGCCCGTTAGGGGCTCGTTAGTGCTGCCGAGCTCTGTGGGCAAGGCGACTTCGCAGAGCAGCAGTGCCAAAAGGCACTACGGGTGCGGAGCATGAGCCTTGGCCTCAGAGCTCGGCAGCTGATTGCGGCACTCAGCAGTGCCAGAAAAGTACTGCTGCTGCGCAAAACACCTTACTCACAGGGCGCGAGCAGGGCCGGGCAGAGTTACCGTTAGAACTGCACCTGGGGCGGGGTTTCGGCTTCTATAATGGCGTCGAAATTCTCCCGCGGCTTGAAGCTGAATATCCCCGCTACCACTACACCGGGAAACGTCTGGATGGCGTTGTTGTAGTTGAGCACGGTATCGTTATAGCTCTGACGCATATAGGATATCTTATCCTCAGTACCGGCCAGTTGCCCCTGGAGGTCTAAGAAGTTAGTGTTGGCCTTGAGTTCGGGGTAGGCCTCCGCCAGGGCGAAGAGCTGTCGCAGCGCCGAAGTGATCTGGTTTTCAGCTGCCGCTTTCTCGTCTACCGTCCGAGCCGACACTGAAGCCGAGCGGGCATCAATGACCGCCTGGAATGTCGATTTTTCATGACCGGCATATCCCTTAACGGTCTCAACCAGATTGGGGATAAGGTCGTTGCGTCTCTGCAGTTGGACATCAATCTGTGCCCAGGCATTATCCACTCGGTTGCGCAAGGCAACCAGATTGTTGAACATAAATACCAGCGCAAGCGCCAATAGAATTATTATCGCAACAATGATTATGGGTGTTATCATTTTACTCCTTTTCCAGGCTGGTACGGTACTTATCGCTTTGGGGGCGATACGGTTGTTGGTCTGAGTAGCCAGCCTTCTGTATAGTGCCCTCGGCAGGATTCGCGCGTATTGCCTTGCGCTTCGCGCCTTGCAATCCGCAGGCTGCCGCTCGCTTACGCTCGCTTCGCCCTAAACAGTCCACTGGACTGTTTAGCCTTCTCAGGTTCGAATCCTGCCGATACAAACCGTTGCAAATCTCAAAGCTGGTGCCCTCGGCAGGATTCGAACCTGCGGCACCAGGTTTAGGAAACCTGTGCTCTATCCCCTGAGCTACGAGGGCGTGCTTAGATTCTAGCATTTGTCTGTCAGATCAACACGTTTGGAGGGGCGGTCTGCTCTTAGAGCACGGGGATTGGCGTGGGTATGGGCGTGGACATCGGTGGCCAACTCCGCCAACGACACATTGTCGATGTAGTCGTCCACGGTGCTTCTCAGCCCCTGCCAAAAGCCGGCCACGCCACAGCACCGGGATTGTCGCGGACAACTCTGGGCCTTCTCACCCAGACAGGCTACGGGCAAAAACCCGCCCTCGGCAGCCCGCATGATGTCGCCGGCGCTGATATCGGTCGCATCCTGCGCCAGCTTATAGCCGCCCTGTGCCCCCCGAACACTGAGCAGGTAGCCAAATTTGCTTAAATTACTAGCAATATGCTCAAGGTACTTCGACGAGATCGACTGACGGATGGAGACTTCGCGCAATGACACCGGGCCTGCATGTTCGTGACGAGCGATGTCTGTCATCAGGTAGAGCGCGTAGCGGGCTTTCGAGGAGGTCTTCATACTACTAGTATTCCTCTTCCGCCTCGTCCTCGTGGATGTCGCTTTTAGGTTTTGAGAGGCCTTCGATGACAATGCCGTTTTTTTCGGCGTAATCCCACAGCGCGGCATGGATGGCTTCCTCGGCCAAAAGCGAGCAGTGCACCTTGACGGGCGGTAGGCCATCAAGAGCCTCACAGACGGCTTGATTCGTTACCTTAAGCGCATCTTGTACAGATTTGCCTTTGACCAGCTCGGTGGCCATAGACGATGTTGCCACGGCGGCCGCGCAGCCAAAGGTTTTGAATTTGACATCTTCGACGATGCCATCGCCGTTGATGTCCAGATAGACGCGCATAATGTCGCCGCACTGGGCATTGCCTACCGTTCCTACGCCGCTTGGCTTGGCGATCTCGCCCATATTGCGGGGGTTGGAGAAATGATCCATCACTTTTTCGGAGTATGACATAGGCTTACACGTCCTTTCCGTTCGCTTGTCTTGTTATGCGCCATGCTTGCTGTCTGTCGGTCGTTGTGATGCTGCCTGTCGTCTGTCGTAGAATCAGCCAGGTTCACGACCGTTTGAGGATTCAGGCTCATTTGACAGCGCTCAGCTGCTTTTTGCCGGCCAGGAAATCCTCGTACAGCGGGCTCATTGTGCGCAGGTGTGTAACGGTCTGCTTGATGGCTTCAACCGTGTAGTCGATGTCCTCGCGGCTTGTCTCATGGCTCAGCGACAGGCGCAGCGAGCCGTGGGCTATCTCATGAGGCAGGCCAATCGCCAGAAGCACATGACTGGGGTCAAGCGAGCCCGAGGCGCAGGCCGAGCCGCTGGATGCCATGATGCCCTTTTGTTCCAGGGTAAGCAACAGTGATTCTCCCTCGACGAACTCAAATGAGAAGTTGGCGTTGCCCGGCAGGCGTTGCGTACGATGGCCATTAAGGCGGCAGTGCTCGACCTCGGCCAGCACCCGGTCAATCAGGTGGTCGCGCAGTTCGGTCTCTGTCTGTGTGCGCTCAGTCAAGGTGGACAAAGCGAGGTCCAGCGCCCTGGCCATACCCACGATATAAGGTACGTTCTCAGTGCCGGCCCGGCGTTTGCGCTCCTGCGCGCCGCCATCCATAAACGAACGGGTGCGCACGCCCTTTTTGATATACAGCAGCCCGACGCCTTTGGGCGCGTTGAACTTATGACCGGAGGCCGAGAGCATATCCACGCCCAAATCCGCGATGTCCACCGGCAGATGGGCCACGGTCTGTACGCTGTCGGTATGGAAAAGCACGCCGTGTTCATGGGCGATGGCTGCCAATTGCCTGATGGGCTGGATCGTGCCTATTTCATTGTTGCCGTGGATAATTGAGGCCAGCACTGTATCTGGCCTGATTGCCGCCTCAAATACGGCTGGATCCACAAGTCCGTCGGCATCCACGGGGAGATACGTTACCTCGTAACCGCGCTTTTCCAGCCAAGCGCAGGAATGTGAGGTGGCATGATGCTCGATGGAGCTGGTGATAAGGTGCCTTCCTTTACTCTGATAGGCGAACATTGTCTCCTTAAGCGCCCAGTTGTTGGACTCGGTGCCGCAGGACGTGAAGTAAATATCCTGGCTCCTGGCATTCAGGTGAGCGGCAATCTGATCGCGCGCGGTGGTGAGGGCACCGTGGGCCTGCTGGCCCAGCTCATACAGAGACGAGGGGTTGCCGTAGGCTTTGGTAAAGTAGGGGAGCATCGCCTCTACAACCGCAGGGGCCACCGCAGTCGTGGCGGCATTATCCAGATAGATACTCTTTATTGGGTTGACCATCGCTTCTCCTCAACTTGTGTGTTTGGTAGGTAGGGACAGGTAGGGGCATAGTGGTCGGACTGGCGGCCGGGCCACGCCTCGCGCCTGCGCGTATCCGGCACCGCCTGCCGCCGTCAGTCTGGGTATCTATGACGGCCACGCCTCGCGCCTGCGCGTATCCGGCACCTATAAGGTGCCGGCAGCCCGGGCAGCCTCAACTTCATCGAGGGCTTCCTGGGGAGTTGCATCGCAACTGCCGTCGCCCCAGCTTATGACTTCGATACGGTCGCCCACAGCGACTTCGCCGGGTCGGCGTACAACTCCGAATATGCCCTCGCGCGGGAATATGCAGTCGCCGGCCAGATGGTAGATGGCACAGCGTGTATGGCAGACCTTGCCGATCTGACTGATTTCTACCTCGCTGTCGCCTACCGCGAGCACGGTGCCCACAGGTATGTGGTACAGCTCAATGCCCTCAGTGGTAAAGTTCTCGGCAAAATCGCCCTCCTTGACATCCAATCCGGCATCGCGGGCCTTCTGGATGGACTCCTCGGCCAGAAACGAGACCTGACGGTGCCAGTCGCCGGCATGGGCATCGCCCTCAACACCGCTGTGAGTGCTGATACGGGCCCGTTTCTCCGGCAGCGGAGTCTTGCGCGTACCCTTGCGCTTGGAGGTGTTGATTGAGGTTATACGGCCTGTCGGCCTGTCCTGCGCGGTACTCATCTAATCCATACCTTTCTTGTAGGAATTCGTACAATGAGCAGTATAGTCCATTGCGTCAAGGATTCCAAGTAGGTAGTGAGCTTGGGGTCAAATCGTAATCTTGGTCAGTGGTGAGACAAAAAACAAGACAGGCCGTCCTTTTGTGTTTATTAGGGCTACCTGACCTTTTGTCCCCCCTTTTGCCTTCTGTTTAATGGGAAAAAACAGTGCTTCCCTAATCCTCACAGGGTTCAAACTGGTCTTTGCTGGCACCGCAAAACGGGCAGGTCCAGTCGTCGGGCAGATCCTCAAAAGCCGTGCCCGGGGCTATGTCACGTTCAGCATCGCCGCTGGCTGGGTCGTACACACATCCACAGACCGTACACAGATACTTCATGGGTGTCTCCTCTGTCTCAGGGCCGGATTGGCGGATGTGTTGTGCACATTCGCCAACAAACCGCTAACGGGTCGATTATAGTCCATACAACAAGGCCGTTCTACGGTACAATGAGCGTTTACGCCAAAACCGGTCGGCGAGTTCAGTCAAAGGAGGATTTCTTGCAAGATTCCATTGTCATCAGGGGTGCTCGCGAGCATAACCTGAAAGACTTGAATATTGCTATTCCGCGTAACAAATTAGTGGTCATCACGGGGCTCTCCGGTTCCGGCAAGAGCTCGCTGGCCTTTGACACGATTTATGCTGAGGGGCAGCGCCGCTATGTGGAGTCGCTCAGCGCCTATGCCCGTCAGTTCCTCGGTCAGATGGACAAGCCTGACCTGGACTCCATTGAGGGTTTGTCGCCGGCTGTGTCCATTGACCAAAAAACCACCTCAAAAAACCCACGCTCAACCGTGGGTACCGTCACCGAGATATATGACTATCTGCGCCTGCTGTTTGCTCGTATCGGGGTGCCGCATTGCCCAGAGTGCGGGCGCGAGATCTTTTCTCAGACTACCGACCAGGTTGTAGATAAAATACTCGCGATGACACCTCAGATTGAGCGCCGGGCCCTCATATTGGCTCCCGTGGTACGCGGACGCAAAGGCGAATACGGCAAGCTCTTTGCCTCTCTGGCCAAGGAGGGTTTTGTGCGGGTCAGGGTAGACGGCGAGATACGTGAGCTGACCGAAAGCATCATCTTGGATAAGAACTTCAAGCATGACATCGAGGTTGTCGTAGATCGGCTCGTGATAAAACCGCAGGCCGCCTCGCGTCTGGCCGAGGCCGTGGAGACCGCCACGAGGATAGCCGAGGGAAACGCTATCGTGCATCTACTGGCGTACAAAAGGGGCGGCGAGGCTCCATCTTCCGATGAGGCAGGAGCTGAGACCCGTCTCACCGCAGAGGCCGGCATCCGCCGCTCCAACGACTCCGGCGCCCTTCTCTCCGAACAGGAGGAGTCTTTTTCATTGGCACTGGCCTGTCCGGTGCACGGCCATTCCATCGATGAACTGGAGCCGCGCGATTTTTCGTTCAACGCGCCTTACGGCGCCTGCCCGGAATGTCTGGGGCTCGGGTTTGTCAACGAGGTCGATCCCTCGCTCATTATTCCCGATCCGACCAAAAGTCTGGCTGAGGGTGCGTTTGCGGTGTTTGGCACCAATTCCAACTACATCCCGCAGGTACTCGCGGCTGTGGCCCGGCATCTGGGTGTGGATATCAACACACCGTGGGAGGAGTATGACCTTGCGACGCGCCGGGCGTTCATGGAGGGTATTGCCGAGAAGATCCGCGTCGATTATGTGACGCGCGACGGCCGCGACACCCATTGGACGTATAAGTGGAACGGGCTTTTATCACTCGTGATGGAGCGTTATCAGGAGACCCAGAGCGAACAGCAAAAAATCAAGTTGGAGAGTTACCTGGCCATTACACCGTGCAAGGCCTGTCATGGCGCTCGCTTGAAGCCAGAGATACTGGCTGTGACCGTAGGCGGGTTGAATATCTATCAGACGACACAGTTGTCTGCCTTACAAAGCCTGGAGTTTTTCGAGCGTCTTGAATTAGGACCGCGCGAAGAAAAGATCGGCGGGCGGGTAGTCAAAGAAGTCTTGGAGCGTCTGCGTTTTTTGGTGGATGTGGGGCTGGACTATCTCACGCTGGACCGGGCAACGGCTACGTTAAGCGGCGGCGAGGCCCAGCGTATCCGGCTGGCCACGCAGATCGGTGCCGGGCTCATGGGTGTGCTCTACATCCTGGACGAGCCTTCTATCGGCCTGCACCAGCGCGACAACCAGCGGCTCATTGCCACATTGGAACGCCTGCGCGATCTGGGTAATACCGTCATCGTCGTGGAGCACGACGAGGAGACTATCCGGGCTGCTGATCATGTGCTTGATTTGGGGCCAGCGGCCGGTGAGAAGGGCGGCTATGTTGTAGCCCAGGGTACTCCTGCCAAGATAATCAAGGCAAAAGGGTCGCTTACGGCCGATTATCTGGCTGGGCGCAGAAGCATCGCTATTCCCGCCAAGCGGCGCCACCCCAACAAAGGCCTCCTTGTCATTGAGGGGGCTACCGTCAACAATCTTAAAGATGTGTGTGTAGAAATAGAGCTGGGGACGCTTACGGTGGTTACCGGGGTGAGCGGCTCAGGCAAGTCCTCATTGGTCACCGATACATTGGCACCTGCGTTGAGCAACCGTATCCACCACTCGCATAAGCGGGTGGGCTACTACCGTCGCATTAAGGGTATCGAACTTTTGAACAAGGTCATCGACATCGACCAGTCGCCCATAGGTCGCACGCCGCGCTCCAATCCAGCTACGTATGTGGGCCTTTGGGATGATATCCGCCAGCTTTTGTCGGCGGTGCCGGAATCGCGGGCGCGCGGGTATGCTCCGGGGCGGTTTTCGTTCAACGTGCCCGGCGGGCGCTGCGAAGCCTGCAAGGGCGACGGCCAACTCAAGATCGAGATGCACTTTTTGCCCGACATCTACGTACCCTGCGAGGTCTGTGGTGGCACTCGTTACAATCGCGAGACTTTGCAGATTACCTATCGCGGCAAAAACGTCAGCGATATCTTGAATATGAGTGTTGCCGAGGCCCTGCAGTTCTTTGCCAACATCCCCCAGGTGGCGCGTAAGCTGCAAACGCTTTTTGACGTGGGTTTGGGCTACATCAAACTGGGCCAGCCGGCCACCACGCTAAGTGGGGGAGAAGCCCAACGTGTCAAACTCTCCAGCGAATTGCAGCGCAAACAGACCGGCTCGACGTTCTACATCCTTGACGAGCCAACCACGGGCTTGCACTTTGACGATGTGCGTCAACTTCTTGAGGTCTTACAACGGCTTGTAGATCGCGGTAACACAGTGTTGGTCATTGAACATAACCTGGACATCATCAAATCCGCCGACCGGATCATCGACTTGGGGCCGGAAGGCGGCGAGCGCGGCGGCAGCATCGTCGCCTGTGGCACCCCCGAGGAACTGGCCTTGGTCAAGGAGAGCTATACGGGGCAGTTCCTGGCGCGCATGCTGCAGCGCGATACAAAAAGCGCCCCAAAACCTAACGCATAACCTGCAGGCGTTCTCCAGGCTTCCCCTTCGAGTTTTTGGACTATCCAGACTTATCTGAGCGTGGGGGAGGGTTTTCTCGCAGGTTTCTCTCCGGACTTCTCCTCCGGCTTCTTTCTAAAAAATTTCTGGCACTACCCAGAGCTCCATAACCTCGGCTTTCTTCCCGAGAAATCCTGATACAATTATATCTAGTGAATCGCGAAAGGAATGCTCGATGTCAGGACACTCCAAATGGGCCACGACCAAGCATCGCAAGGCCGCTCAAGATAAAAAACGCAGCGCTATATTCTCTAAATTGTCGCGCAATATTACGGTTGCGGCCAAAGAAGGCGGCGATCCCAATCCCGATAACAACGCCTCGCTGGCCGCAGCTGTTGCCAAGGCTAAAAGCTATTCGTTACCCAAGGACAAAATCGACTGGGCCATCAAAAAGGCCTTTGGCGCCGGTTCGGATGGAGCGGTTTATGAAAATGTCGTCTATGAGGGTTATGGACCAGCTGGCGTGGCCATCTATATCGAAGCGCTGACCGATAATCGTAATCGCACCGCCGCCGATGTGCGTAGCGCGTTTTCTCACACGGGGGGTAATCTGGGCACAACGGGGTCGGTGGCTTTTCAGTTTGAGCGCAAAGGTCAGATTCTTGTGGATAAGACCCAGGCGACCGACGAGGACGAATTCATGCTGGCCGTGGCCGAGGCCGGTGGCGAGGATTATGAGGATGCCGACGAAGAGTGGGTCGTGATAACCGCACCCACCGAACTGGCACAGGTTAAAGAGGCACTGGCAGTCCAAGGCATAGAGACCAAAGGCTATGAGCTGGTCATGGTGCCCAAAACTCTTACTACGGTAGATGTGGCACAGGCCAAACGGGTCATGCGACTTGTGGATAGACTGGAGGAGTTGGAAGACTTGCAAAGCGTCTTTCATAGCATGGAACTTACGGCCGAAATCGCTGCCGCGTTGGACGAATAACCGGGCTGGCCGAGGGTAAGGTTTTGGACCGATGAGGCTTGCGTGGGCACAGGTGTTGGAGGTCCTGGAGCAGGACAGCGCGCTGCAGCGACTGCGTGTCCACTGCCTTGCAAAACACGCCGGTGAGGTTGCCGCGCGTGAGGTCGTTGCGCTCAACTATCTGGCGCTCAATGCAGCTCAAGTTCCCGATGCTCGCGTGCTTGTGAACACGACCGGCCTGGATCTTGGTTTGGGCACGGGAGGGGTGGCCTTTGTGGTTCCCAGTACGGCGCTGGATATTCCCGTTGGCACGCCTGTAGCTACGGGTACCCCTGTGTCTGTTGACGCGCCTGTGCCTGTTGACGCTCCGGTGCTGGCCGATGCGCCTGTGCCTGCCGGCGCGCCCGTGTCCGTCGCTGCCTCAGCGGCTACCAACGCCTCAATCTCTACTGACACCGCCTGTCTTCCTCAGGATTCTTTGGTTGTGCCAACCCAGATTGGTCATATCATCAAGCTGCGTTACACGCCGCTCCAGCGTGAGTACGCCACCGTTGAGGAACCGGGTAGTCCTTATCACGCCGCACTGAAGGATGCCACATCGCTGGACGCTTTGCCGGTGGTGTGCTGTGAACTGCACTCGCAGATGCCGCTTGTGGCCGCCGCGGTCAAACACCGGCTACCCAGCGCTCGACTGGTCTATGTGATGACTGATCAGGCGGCGCTGCCCTTGGCATTTTCCCGCCTGTGTAAACAAACGCGAGAAGCCGGGCTTATCGATAGGACCATTACGAGCGGGCAAGCCTTTGGCGGAGAGCTGGAGGCCATCAATCTGCACAGCGCTCTTTTGGCAGCTCGACACGTGGCGCTGGCCTCGGTAGCCATCGTTGCGCCCGGTCCCGGCATCGTCGGCAGTCACACCCGCCTCGGACATGGCGGCGTGGCGCAGGGCGAAGCCATCAATGCTGTTGCTGCGCTCGGTGGCCGTTCGGTAGCCGTATTGCGGCTTTCCTGGGCAGATGCCCGCCCGCGTCACCAGGCGTTGAGTCACCACAGCATCGTCGCCTTAGGTCAGGTGAGCCTGGCTGGTGCCCGTGTGGCTGTACCCAAGAGCCTGAGCCAGGAGAGAAAAGCACAGTTGGATGCCGCCATCGCGGCGGCCAGCCTTCGTATGCGGCACAGTTTCCACGATATCGAAGTGGAGGCTATCACCACCAACCTGAGCACCAGTCTGCGCGGCCTTGAGGTCATGACGATGGGACGGACCTATACCGATGATCCGGAGTTCTTTGAGGCTGCTTTTGCCGCTGGTATCCTGGCTGCTGATCTAACAGCCAGCTTTGATGGATGATGGTAACGGATGCGTATATGACTTCCTGGACATCATCTACCGATACGTCTTTTTCTAACTCAGTTGCCCCTTATGTGCCGCATCAACCTACAGTCGACGGCGCTTTTCTCCAGAAGCAGCCTCAGAACGCGCCTCAGGTCAGGTCTGAAGCCCGCCCGCCGCATCAGCCCACGACTGCGCTGCGTGAATTCTTGGCTTATCTGCGAGCGGAGCGGGGCGCGGCGGCTGCGACAATCGAGGCCTATCGGCACGACCTGCGACATTTTGTCAATTTTTTGCGAGAGCAAACTGTAGATAGTCTGGACGATGTGGATTATCGGCGCTTGTTGGATTATGTGGAGTTGTTGGCCGAGCGAGGATTGTCACCGGCGAGCATCAAGCGTAACGTCGCAGCTATCAAGAGCTTCATGGGTTTTGCCGTACGTGATGGTCTGGCCAGCCGGAATGCTTCGACCGAACTCAAAGTGCCAAAAATTGCTCGCCGCCTGCCGCAGGCTCTTAGCATTGAGCAGACCGGAGTGCTGTTGGGCGATGAGGCATCGTTGGATAGAGATGAGTCGTTGGACGGGAATACACTTTTGGGCGGGGATAAGCCGTTTAATGGAGAGACTGACGACGCTACCCCTTGTGAACTACGAAATCAGGCTATTTTGGAGCTGTTGTATGGTTGCGGACTGCGCGTGAGCGAATTGACGGCATTGGATTTGGCGATGGTCGATTTGGACGGCGGCTTTTTGCGCGTCGTTGGCAAGGGTTCCAAGCAACGCCTTGTGCCGATTGTGGGTGCGGCTCGGACGGCATTGGGTACTTACCTGCGTACGGCTCGGGCCCATCTCCATCCCAAGCGGACACTCGTCCCCGTCGATGCCAGTGCCGTGTTCCTCAATGCTCGTGGTCACAGGCTCACCCGACAGGGTATCTACAATATTGTGGCAGCGGCTGGGGCTCAGGCCGGTCTGGGTAACCTGCACCCTCACAGTCTACGCCATTCCTATGCCACTCACCTGTTGGAAGGCGGTGCCGATCTGCGCTCTATCCAGCAGCTTCTTGGCCACGCCGATATCTCCACAACTCAGATTTACACGCATGTTGGTCGCTCGCATCTTCGCGAAGAATATCTGACCACTCATCCCCGCGCGCGACTACGAAGTCAGCAGGACACAGGTCAATCAGATACAAGTCAATCGGACGCAAGTCAGTCGGTGTAGGAGCGCGGAGTCAGTGCTCATTGTCCGGTACTTTACCGGTAGCCAGTATTACATCCAGTTGTGATTCATCCAAAACAGGGACACCGAACTGTTGTGCTTTAGTCAGCTTGGAGCCGGCACCTGGCCCGGCTACGACATACGACGTTTTTTGGGAGACCGAACTTGAGGTCTTGGCACCATAGGAGCGTAGTAACTCTTCGGCCTCGTCGCGCTGGTGGTTGTCGAGCCGGCCTGTGAGTACAAAGGTCAGGCCACTTAAGCTCTGGGAGAGAAGGGCGAGCTTGTCTGTGGCAGCAGCAGTTGTTCTGTCTTGACCGCCAGGCACGCTCCTCGCCGCCTCGTCGGTATCAATCGTAACGTTGATCCCAGCATTATCAAAGACCGCCGTATGAGACACGCGTGTCTGCGCCAGGCTCAATCCCGCTACACGCAGTCGCTCGATCAATTCTAAATTCTGCTGAGTAGACAAAAATTCTACCACTGTCTGGGCAATGACCTCTCCTACACCTTCTATGACCTCCAGGTCATCGATCCTGGCAGCAATCAACGCGTCAATATTGCCAAATTCTTTAACAATTATTTCAGCGACTTGTTTACCAACGTTACGAATGCCCAGGCCAAATAACACACGGGTAAAGGGACGCGATTTGCTCAGCTCTATCTGCTTGATGAGTTTGGCAGCCGTTACCTCGCCAACTACCGATGGCACTTTGGAATAGTCGCCGCTTTTTTCTCGCCTTTGTTTATCTTTTACGACATAGCGGTACTCTCCTGTAGGTGTGCTCGCAATGAGACTTTCGTCCAGTCTGTAAAAATCTGCCACATCGCTCAGTTGTCCTGTGTCCACGAGCTTTTCTATCAGTTTGGGTCCCAGGCCGTCGATATCCATGGCCGCCCGGCTCACCCAATGACCGAGCCGCTCAAGTCGCTGAGCGGGGCATTCGGCCGAAAGGCAGCGAAAGGCAACGCCATCCTCGTCTTTGAATATCGGACTGCCACACGAGGGGCAGTGTGTAGGCATGTGCCATATGTGGGCATGAACCGGCCTGAGCGATGCCACCGCTCCTGTGACCTCGGGGATAACATCGCCAGCCTTGTGAACAATAACGGTGTCGCCGACTCGCACATCTTTACGATGCACCTCATCGAGGTTATGTAACGTCGCGCGCGAGACAGTGGAGCCAGCTACAACTACCGGATCAAACTCCGCCACGGGTGTGAGTACTCCCGTGCGGCCTACCTGGACGACGATGCGGCGCAAAATACTCGTCTGCTCCTCAGGCGCAAATTTGTAGGCTATGGCCCACCGAGGGGCCTTGGAGGTAAAGCCCAAGCGCCGTTGCAGGGCAAAGCTGTTGACCTTAACCACAACGCCGTCGATTTCGTAGGGCAGATTAGCTCGTAGCTCGCTGGCCTCAGCGCAAAAGGCGTGCACCTCACGAGCTGTGGTACAAAGTTTGATAGTGGGGTTGATATGGAATCCGATTTGCTTAAGCCATGCTAATAAGTGCCACTGGCTCTGGGGCAAGGTTGTGCTACGGGCGAGCATGGATTCAGGCATGGCGTAAAAAAATGTGGCCAAGTCGCGGCTGGCAGTGATTCGGGGATCTTTTTGACGAAGTGAACCAGCAGCGGCATTGCGGGGGTTTGCGAACAATCTGGGTTTGCTGTTCGATTTGCTTGCAGCCTCGGCTTCTATCTCCTGGTTCAGGCGCTCAAACGAGGCTTTGGGCAGGTACGCTTCTCCGCGCACTTCCAAGAGGCCATCGTTCAACGTACCCTTTGGTTCTTCGGAGCACAGGTGCAGGGGGACGTCGCGGATAGTACGTACATTGGCCGTGATGTCCTCGCCGACAACTCCGTCGCCACGTGTTGCAGCGCGGATGAGTTCGCCGTTTTTATAAGTCAGTGCCAGAGAGGAGCCGTCGATCTTCAGTTCACAGACGAATTCCAACACCGAGGCCTTCGTTGCGTTCAAGCTGTTGTCGGTCGTAATCGTAGCGGTATCCAATTGGGAGGTATCTAATTCGGTGGTGTCCGACCCAGCGACACTAAGCCCGGCAGCGCCCACCTCGGCGGCACCAAACCCGGCAGCGCTCACCTCGGAAGCATCCAACTCAAAGACAGGCAACTCGGTAAGGGCACGGTGTGTGCGCTCCAACCAGGCATCTAATTCGTCTAAATTCATGGCATTATCCAGCGAATACATACGTTCGCTATGCTCTACAGACGCAAAGGTTTCGGTGGTATAACCACCTACCCGTTGGGTCGGCGAGGAGGGCACTATCAACTCAGGGTAGTGACGCTCCAGTTCTTGGAGGCGACGCATCAAGGAATCGAACACGCTGTCGCTGATAATCGGTTTGTCCAAAGCATAATACCGATAGGAATTGCGTTCGATTTCGGTGCGTAGGCGATCTATCTCGACACGGGCTTGCTCCCGATCATCCGGTATGCTTTGCGACAGTCTTGTCGTGCCGGTATTCTCCGCAACGGTTTGCGGCAATTGTCCGGCGCTCTTTTCCCCCTGTGAATCCCAGATCAAACCGGCTGTCTCGCCGTTCGCCGTAGAATCCAAAGGCACACGATCGTTCATGAGAACTCCCTCGCTCGCTGCACCAGTACAGATGGAGATGGACAGCTAAAATTGCTAAATTAAATAGTAAAATACTGTCTACCTGAAGTTCCTGCGCACTCTGGTAGACTTCTGTAGGTTAGCAGATTTTCAGGCCTCTGACAGGTAGAATACGGTTGTTGATATTTAAGAATATATATTTTTCCTACCTGCGAGCGGATGTTGGCCGCGGTGGGGGAGACGATGATGCCGGTGGCGTTGGCTTAACTGGTCAAGACGACGTTTCAGGCAACGGACGCGGCACGGTCACTACCGATACCATGCATACTGCTCCGGACGGTATACGAATACCTACGGACGGCGCGACCAGCGGATCGTGTGGTGTGTCCAGCGGGTCGCGTGGTGTGTCCAGCGGGTCGTACGACGCATCCAGTGGCTTGTCTGCGCCAGCCTCGACCAAGAGACTGCATGGTGCGTCTGGCGATCTGTCTGAACCGGCGCTCTTTGACGTCAGCCTTGTGGTTGAGCGAGGCAGTCGTGTCGTAGTGTTAGGCGCTAATGGTTCAGGCAAGTCCACGTTGGCGCGGCTCGCCAACGGGCTTTTGTTGCCCCAGCGCGGTCAGGTGCTCGTAGATGATCTTGATACCGGCGACCCAAAAAGCATATTTGAGTTGCGCAGTCGCCTGGCTCTTGTCAGTCAAAATCCCGATAATCAGATAGTCAGCACCACAGTGTTTGATGAAGTGGCCTTTGGCCCTCAGAACCTGGGCTGGCCTGTCCAGCGTATCTTGGATGCCGTCCACGCTGCTCTGGCGGCTGTGGGCTTTGCCGACGCGATAACCAAACGCGATCCCAACACGCTCAGCGGTGGCGAAAAACAACGATTAGTGATAGCCGCCGCCTTGGCCATGGATCCCCACTATCTGGTGCTGGACGAACCTACGGCGATGCTTGATGCCGATACGAGCCAAGAGGTACTGGCGGCAATCGAGGCAGCGCAGCGTTTGGGTTGCGGCATCTTGCATATCACCCACGATCTTGCAGAGGCTGCATTGGCGGATACTGCGGTGGTATTAGACCATGGTCAGGTAGTTTTTTCTGGAAGCCCACCGCTCATACTTACAAACCGGGCAGTGCTTGAGCGTCATGGCCTGTATTGCGACCCCCTATCAAAACCAAAGGTTGGGCCGGCTGCTGAGCCTGTCGCCGAGTCTTTCCTCAGGCCTGCTCTGCCCGGACAAACACTCTGGCTCAATGATGTGCATTTTACCTACGCACCCGGCACAGAGTATGCAAATCCGGTACTTTGCGGTATCAATGTACGACTACATTCGGGCGTTTGCACGCTGCTTGTGGGCAGGAGCGGTTCGGGCAAATCAACGCTGCTGCGGATTGCCGCCGGCCTACTTAAGCCTACCGCTGGTCAGGTGGCGATAGTGTCTGATAACGGTCAATCCGACAGCGCGAATACAGAGGGCACACACGCTAAGAATGTGAACACAGAAGGCGACCATGCAAGCAAATATGGCAGCGAGTACATTTGTGCCTGTGTGGGTGGGAGCGCTGCCGCTCGCGCTGCTGTACATCCCGGTCAGGTAGGCATTGTGTTCCAGCGGCCCGAAAACCAACTGTTCGCTCAGACTTTGACCGAGGATATCCTGTTTGGTCCGCGCAACATCGGGCTTCTCGCCAACCAGGGGCAGCCACAAAGGCACCAGCAGGAGCAGCGGATAGTTTTTGAGGCGTTGAGGTCGGTCGGTTTGCCGCCCGAGCTTTTTGCTCAACGCTCGCCTTTTGGCTTGAGTGGGGGAGAAGCCCGGCGGGCAGCGATTGCCACCACGCTTGCAATGCGCACGCCATTCTTGTTGTTGGATGAGCCGACGGCTGGTTTGGATGCTCGTGGCAAAGCGTTCGTTTATCAGTTGCTTGAGCGGCTGCTGGATCAGGGTATCGGCATTCTCGTGGCCACACATGACCCGGATTACTTTCAGGAGTTGGCACGTGTGTGTCTCGAGTTGCAATCGGTGGCCAGCTCAGACAATAAATATTCTCAACTGCTTTTTGGGCAGTCGTCCGGCAAGTGTCAAGGAGGCATATAGTCATGGCTTTGGTAGTTCCCTTTGGCCAGTATGTGCCCGGTACTACACCTGTGCATCGATTAGATGCCCGCGTTAAGTTGTTACTGGTGGCTCTGATGGTATTTGCTCTGTTCGCCTGTCATACATGGATTGGGCTTTTAACCTGTACCGGCTTACTACTCGCATCCTTTGCCTCGGCTCATATTCCGCCGCGTCTGATGCTCAGAGGACTTAAGCCGGTTTGGATAATCCTGACGTTCACATTTTTGGCAAACGCCCTGACGTTCGCGGCCATTGATAATGCGAGTCATGTCGCTATCGGCCTGCCTGGTCTTGATCTGACTGTGCCGGAATCCGTTGCCCTTATCGGCAGCTTCGGTATCCGGCCATTGGGCGTTTTACTCGGCCTTTACTTTGCTTTGCGCATCACGATACTGGTCTGTTTAACATCGCTTCTTACCTACACGACGTCGGTAGTCAGTTTGGCTGATGCCTTAAGCTCGCTGCTTGCGCCACTGAGGGTATTGAGGGTACCGGTGGAGGACATCTCGATGATGTTTACGATAGCTTTGCGCTTCATCCCGCTGACGGCCGAAGAAGCCGAGAAACTCATCGTCGCTCAAAGTGCCCGCGGTGCCGTGTTCAATCAAGGGGGCCCACTCAAACGTATCAAGGCCTATATGCCGGTCATGGTGCCGCTGTTTGTCAACCTGTTCAGGCGAGCCGACCAACTGGCCCAGGCTATGGAAAGTCGTTGTTATCGGGGTCAGGGGCGCACTCGACTCAAGACTGTTCGTATCAGTCGTCCGGATGTGCTCACGGCACTTATCGCTACTCTGGTACTTCTGGCAATTGGCATTTTACTCTAAGACTGACCGGCTCCTGCTCAGCCTTGAGTGATTGGAATGGAGCGTTGTGCCAAACCCAGTTGACGAAGCGTCATTTTGATCTCGTGCATATCTATGGGTTTGGACACATGACCGTCCATGCCCGCGGCATAGGTCTGTTCACGGTCTTCTTGCATAGCATTGGCCGTCATCGCCACAATCGGTATCGGCTTGAGCAAAGCGTTTGGCGCACAATGTTCGGCGCGTTTGGCTTCAATAGCGCGGATGCACCGGGTAGCTTCCAATCCATCCATCTCGGGCATCCGTACATCCATGAATATCAGGTCGTAGTTTCCCTGTTCAAAGGCCTCGACAGCCAATCGACCGTTGTCTACCACATCCAGATGCAGGCCGATAGACTCCAGCAGTACCGTGGCTATTTCCTGATTGATCTCGTTGTCTTCGGCCAGCAGTGCAAAGAGACCTTCAAAACTCTCATTGTCTGGGTCGATGTCACATTCGCCGGCATCAGGAGTGGAGACATCGCAAACACCCAGTGCAATGTCAAAGGTGAATGTCGAGCCAGCGCCCGGCTTGCTTTGCACACTGATGTTACCATCCATCATCTCGACAAGACGCTTGCTGATGGCCAGTCCCAAGCCGGTGCCCCCATACTGTCGAGTCGTCGAAACGTCGGCCTGGGTAAAGGGGTTGAACAGATTGCCGAGCTGTTCAGGCGTCATACCAATGCCGGTATCGGCCACGCTGCAATACAGGCGAAACGTCTTGAACCGGATTTGGTCGGCTTTCGTGTCAGCAATTTCAGGCTCGGTGAACGTGTCATTTTTGCCCTGAATTTGGTCGGCTTTCGTGTCAGCAATTTCAGGCTCGGTGAACGTGTCATTTTCACCAGAGTTGTCCTTTCCTGTGACTGTCATATCACGTTGGCTCACGCTCGGTAGCGAGGCGCTTACGTTTATCCGGATGGAACCCTCGGAGGTGAACTTAGCCGCGTTGCCTACAAGATTAAGCAGGATTTGCGAGAGCTTCATACTGTCGCCGACGGCCTTATGGGGCACGTCATCCGCAACATGCACCTGCAAAATGACATCCTTTTCTCCCACTCGGCCGTTCATGAGATCGCGGACGTTGTTAAAAACCTCCCGTATGACAAACGGCCGCTGCTCTATCTCCACTTTGTCGGCCTCAATTTTGGAGAAATCCAAAATGTCGTTGATGATTGAGAGCAGCAAGGTGGCCGAGGTTTCAATTTTACCCAGGTAGGTCAGGCGCTGCTCTTCGTCAGAGGCTTCCATGGCCAGTTTGGTCATGCCCAAAACACCATTCATCGGTGTACGTATCTCATGGCTCATGCGCGAAAGAAAATCGCGCTGTGCCTGGTTAGAAGCTTCAGCTTTGAGCAGGGTTTCGTGTTCCTCTTGTGCCGTCTGAACGTTGTCCGCCATGGTATTAATGTTTTCAACGACCTTGGAAAATTCGCCCTTGATCGGTGGCATCCGATAGTTGAAGTCCTCCTCCATCCGATTAATACCCGATAAGATTACCCCTACTTCGCGGGTCGAGAGATAGGAGAAAAACGCGGTGGCGGCTAAGCTGACGGCATAGATTACCGTCAGGATGAGCATGATAGCGAAGGCCACATTGTTATATTCCTGCTCTACTGCAGTGGCCAGCTCATTGGCCCAAATGTAACCGATAACTTTGCCGTCACGCTCTACGGGGTGCATGGCGTTCATGATGTTGCCACGCACCATGCTGCCGAAGCTGACCTTTTCTTCATCGGTGGCCATTACCTCGCGGCCGGGATGATCAGCACCGATTGATTTGCCTACGTTTGCGCTAAACTCAGCGCTGGGGCTGTACACAAGAATGGCATCCAGTTCCTTGCTGTAATAACCTACGCCCAGGCCGGGATAGATCCCGCTGATTTTCTCGGTTTCGTCCGCCAGTGTTTTATTGAGAAGATCGATCTTTTCCTCGCGTGATTTATTGATAGCATCCATACTAGCTAATATGCTATCGTAAGTGCGATCTCCCAGGCGAACATCAAGGTAGCGAGCTATCCCCATCAACTTTGTGCCCTTTTCTTCCAGCAACATGTTTTGAGTCAGTGTATGTACAATGAACAATGAAGCTACAAAAGTAATCGTCATGAAAACAAGCAGGATGAGGATATTCTTGCCGCGAAGCGTAAAAAAGAAATAACGGAGCAATCGCATAAGCTAGGTCAATCCTTACTGGATGCGGACATCCTTACATTTCTCATCATAGCGAGGTAGGCACTAAGCAGACGTGCGACTTGACGGAGTGGCCTCGCTTACTCATTACCGAACTGGTGATAGTTTACTAGAAATTGTGCAATTTTGTCATGATTTATATGATATCGGCAGATAAACGACTGCGACGTACGATTTGCGCACAGTGTTTGGTACACAAAATCCGCGTGGTGCTGTAAACTAGCGACTTGTGCCTTTTGCCCTGTCGGGGTGTAGCGCAGCTTGGTAGCGCATCTGCTTTGGGAGCAGAGGGTCGCAGGTTCAAATCCTGTCACCCCGACCATCATCTTCTAACCTCAGTGTCACTTTGCGGGGCGACCTACAGCGGCAAGCCGCTGTTACCTGCTGGCGCAGGTACGGATTTGAGTTGCAAATCCTCCCGCCCCGACCAGTCGCGAGCGTGCGGTGTTAGTACACGTGCTATAGTGCGGAGTATGGAAGAATTCAACGGCATATCCATCGAAAGCTTTCGGTTACTCGTACAGTGTGAGGGTACAAAGCGATATCGTGATCTTCCCTGGCGCAATACCCGCGATCCATGGTTGGTGCTTATAAGCGAGGTGATGTTGCAGCAAACCCAGGTAAAGCGTGTGCTGGAGTATTGGCGACGTTGGGCTGAGCTGTTTCCGACGGCCGATGCTCTGGCATCGGCCTCTGTCGCCGACGTGCTGACGGCGTGGCAGGGCCTCGGCTACAATCGACGGGCACTGGCACTGAAACGCACTGCGGAGCGGATCGAGCACGACTATGCCGGACATCTCCCACGGTCTTATAAAGAGCTGCTGACCTTGTCGGGTATCGGCCCCGCAACCGCTGCGGGTGTCTGCGTTTTTGCCTATGGACAGGCTCAGATTTACCTGGAGACTAATGTTCGCGCGGTCTTTTTGCACCACTTCTTTGTGGGAAAGACTCACGTTGCGGACAAGGAACTGGCTTTGCTGCTCAAAGCTACCTGCGATAACACAGATCCGCGCGGCTGGTATTACGCGCTGTTGGATTACGGCAATTATTTGAAGGCAACACTGCCCAATCCCTCACGGGCTTCCCGACACCATACGCTGCAGTCACGTTTCGAGGGTTCGTTGCGGCAGAAACGCTCCTACCTTCTGCGCGAGCTTTTGGTTTTGCAACAGGCATCAACCGAGGAACTTCTGGAGTTATTGAACACTGCTGAGCGTCAAGCGGGGCGTGGCGAAGTATCGCTTGAGCAGCTAGGCGATATTCTCAAAGTGCTGGCCGCCGAGGGATTCATCACGTTTGCGGGTGATAGCTGGATGATTGCTTCTTAAATCAGCTCGCACTTCAATGTGCGCTTCAAGATGCCGCCAGGGGTGTTGAGTTGGCACACTGCAACGCGCACTGCCATACGCACTGCAACGCGCACTTCAGTCTCATATGAAGGCTGCTTGGCATGACTATCTGATCAACTCGGCACGCCGGTCTGGCCAGCCCGCTCGGCTCTTCTCTGGGTCTGCTAGAACCGCTTTATCAGTTCGTCAATCTCTATCAGTTCGGCTCCGTAGACCTCTTTCAGGTACTTTAAGCCGCCGAGGTAGTCTTCTTCCGTAAAACTATCAACTCCGTCGGTAGGCACGATGATCGCGTAACCCCACTGGTAGGCATCGGCTGTGGTATGGCGCACGCACATATGGGCATGCAGGCCGCAGATAATCACGGTCTTTATCCCCAATTCTGTTAATAAAAGCTGCATGCTGGTTTGAAAAAAGCCACTATAGCGCCGCTTAGGTACCAGGTAGTCAACCTCGGTTGGCTCCAGTTCTGAGATTACCTCGGCTCCTGGGGTATTCGCCATGCCGTGTTCTCCCCACAGCTCTAGTTCATGGTCAATGCCCGGGATGTGGCTGTCGTTGGAATAAATCACCCTGATGCCACTTGTGCGGGCGGCGGACAAGAGTCTGGACAAAGGCGGGATGATTCTTTGCGCTCGTTCGCAGGCCAGCGATCCGGTGACGAAGTCGTTTAGCATATCAACTACAATAATAGCGGTGTCTTTCATGAACTCTCCTATTCCTTCTTTTGATTAGACCATAGGCATGATACCTTATTTTATGTTTGCTTTCGTTCGGGCCGTTTTTATGCGGGTCGTTTTACCTGAACCGTTTTGAACAGACTGTCTTATTTGAACGGTTTTTGCTTAGGCTGTTTCGTTTGGGCCATGTTATACTTTGAGACAGGCGATGACCCAAAACGGTTTTACTACTACGGAAGCGTGCGTTTTTTTGCGGTCTTACGGCTTTGCGGTTTTGTGATTTCGTGATAGGAGAGTAAAGATGAGGCTTTTGACGAGAAGCGATTTTGATGGTTTGGCTTGTGCGGCCCTGCTTAAATATCTGGGAGTTATCGATTCTTGGAAATTCGTGCATCCCAAGGATCTGCAGGATGGTCTGGTGGAAGTCGGGCCCGATGACGTGTTGGCCAACGTTCCTTATGTAAAGGGGGCAGCGCTGTGGTTCGATCATCACAGCTCTGAGGCTGCGCGACTCGGCGCAATTGAGTTTGAGGGCGACAGTCGTCCTGCCGACAGTGCTGCTCGCGTGATATACGATTATTACGATGGCAACAAAACGCTCAGCCACTTTGATGAGATGGTGGAAGCGGTAGACAAGGTTGACGCGGCCAAGCTGACCAGAGGCGAGATACTCAACCCGACCAAATGGGTACTCCTCGGCTTTTTGATGGACCCACGTACCGGCCTTGGCCGCTTTAGGGAGTTTAGAATACCCAATTACAAACTCATGGAAAAGCTCATTGATGACATCGCCTGTAACAGCATTGAAGAGATACTTGAGGATCCCGATGTTGCAGAACGTGTCGAGTTGTATTTCGAACAGGATCGGCTATTCAAGCAGATGGTCAAGCGGTATACCCGCACTGACGGCAACGTAATCATCACCGATCTTCGCAATGTTGAGACGATATTTACCGGCAACCGGTTCCTTATCTATTCGTTGTATCCCGACCAGAACATATCGATCTGGATCGTTGATGGACGCGACAAGCAAAACTGCGCTATTGCCGTGGGACATTCTGTGCTCAATCGGACATCAAAAACTAACGTTGGTGCCTTGATGCTCACCTATGGCGGTGGCGGCCATCCCCAGGTAGGGACCTGCCAGGTCGATTATGACGATGCTGACCGTGTAATCGCAGAGATCATCGCCCAGTGCAAACAGGACGGCTAATTGGGGAGAACCTCCTCGCTTCCAGCTTGCTATAATGGTGTAGTTGTCTTCAGGCCAAGCGGCAGTAGTTCAATTGGTAGAGCATCAGCCTTCCAAGCTGATTGTTGCGGGTTCGAGTCCCGTCTGCCGCTCCAAAAACCGCAGGTTAAAGGCTCGTTGGCAACCAACGAGAATCTCATGGGTACAAAATGGGTACAATTTTTATACCCATTCCCGCCCAACTCCGCACTCTCATGACAAACCGGCGACCTGTCCAAAATACCAATGCCGTCATTGTCAAGGTTCTTCTTCAGTTGGATTATGGCAGAGTTGTTAGAAACTTACGATCCGGCGAACAGCCCTCTCGGCGTTCAGCACGTTGTTGAATAGTTCGGATGCCTGACGATCACGTTCCTCGTCGGCGTGAGCATAGAAATCCAGGGTGATTGAAGCTTTGGCGTGACCCATGCGCTCCTGCACGGTCTTGATATCCACCTTGTGGGCCACCAGAATAGTGGCGTGCGTGTGCCTCAGCTCGTGAAACGTCAGACCTTGGTAGTGACGCTTGATCTTTGGTTTTTTGTTGGTGCGAGAGTAGCGCTGCCCATTCTCGTCAACCGGAATACCCTTTGCGTCGTAGCGCTGAATGGGCAGTTCATTGCCGTCGTCGTCCACAAAGCGGCCAAAGCCATTGGCGGCGCAGAAGTTGGTAAACCAGTGATAGAACACAGCCGGACCGCAGAAGCCGCCAGACGCTGTGGAGCAAACCGGGGTATCCTTATCTGCCCGAATGCCCTGTTTAAGCAACATCTGTCCCTGCGTAGCCTTCCAGGCAGCCAGCTTGGCGACCAACGAACTGTCAATGGAAATACGGCGTTGAGAAGCATCCGATTTCGGCTTCTTGTAGGTCTTGAGAGCATCCAGCGAGTGCGAGACGTAGATGGCCTGACCAGCCAGGTCAACGTCACCCCAGCTAAGTCCCAGAACCTCGCCGCGACGCATCCCCGTGGACAACCCGATGTGGACAGCCAGGGTGTTGCGGTCGAGCGGCAGAGCTTCCAACGCTGCCAACAGGCGAGCCGCCTCAAAATCCTTCAGGCTGCAGCGGTTGGGCGTAGCCGCTTTGGGGGTCTTTGTGCGCAGCGTGGGGTCGCGCAGGATGATGCCGTCCAGCACTGCCTCGCGCAGGATGCTCTTGGCCATCACCACCATCTTGTGGACAAGCGTCTCGCCAAGGCCTCTGGTCTTCATCTGCGCGATGGCTGAGTTGATGACCAGATGATCGATGTCGGTGACTTTGAGGTTGCCGAGGAATTCGTTTACCCTCTTCAGCGTACTACGGTTGGTATCTATTGTTCTCCGGTCAAGAGTATCGCTGTTGGCGCGGGATGTGAGCCAGGCGTCGGAGTATTGCGCGAAGGTGATAGTGCCGAGATCAAAGCGCAAACCGCTCTCCAGCTCTCGGCGGTAGTCCTCCAGTTCCCGCCTGGCCTCAGTCTTAGTGCCATGCACCGTGCGCCAAGGCGAATAGCGGTACTTGCCGCTGAACTGGTCGCGACCGAGGTTGTGGCGTATACGCCATACTTTGTTGCCACGCGGCTCGATAGAGCCTTTGCCACTTATCCGATACATGGCGCATTCGCCTCCTCTCACAACTCGCGCTCACGTCGTAGTTATTCAGTCTCGCATTTCACATTCCTGTCCACAAAGGTGCAAATCCGCACATTCGCCAGCGCAACCCTCAAAGCGACCTGAGAACAGTGAAACCAAGTCGCCGCGCAGGACGCGCCATTTACCGCCCAGCTTGGTTGCAGGCATCTGATGCTGATAGATCATCGCCCGTACGGTGTTGGGACTGAGCGCCAGCGCCTGGCACACTTGCTCAATGCTAAGAACTTCTGGGTATTCGGAAAAGAGTACCTCATCAACGACACGGTGCGTCGGCGTGGACTTAGGAGAAGACACGGCTGCTCTTGTTTTGCTCGATATGCAGCTCATGCCATTCACATCCTTTCCAGCTCGTAGTCGAAGCCCTTGCGGTGGTTGCAGAAGTCGCAGGTCTCCTTGGCATCATTAAGGTTGCTCAGGAGCCGGGCGACATAGCCGCTGTCTTCGAAGGACATCTTGCAGGTGCAGCAAAGCGTCATGACTATCGGCTCATCTGCCTTGCAACGGTGCATAGCCAAGCTGACGGCCAGTGCGTCGTCAATGACACGCATGGCGGCATGCCCGATGGTGCCGATGTGGCGTTGCAGGCGGCGCTTGTCGATGGTGCGCAGCTGCTCCAGTAAGGCCACCGATCCGTCCCCCAGCTCCGGGATGCAGCTGATGGGCATATGCGTAGGCAGATGCGGCTTGGGCTTGGAGGTTATTGCTGCTACGATGACCGTCGGCGAGAAGTGGTTGCCGGTGTTGTTCTGCAGGACAAGCACAGGGCGACTGCCGCCCTGTTCGCTGCCAACTATGGGGTCGAGGTTGGCGAAGAACACGTCGCCACGCAGTATCTTTCTGTCTGTAATGTCCATAGAGGTTTCCTCTCGTGGTATGTAGCGCGGGCGGCTTTAAGTCGAAGGGACTGGCTCCAGCTGTCGCCTTGTAGCGATGTGGAGCCGCAAGTCCCCAGGCTTCCGCCCGGCTGTGTTGCTTGGTTGATTGGTCGGCACATTGGCAATGACAGGTTCACCCCTGCCAGCACTTGCGCCGGTCTTGCCCTCATTTGTCCTCGACACCCCAAGGCTTTGGGAAGTCATCAGGCGGCTGCTTGCTCGCAGCTCCACGGGAGTTTCACCCCACTGGCTCTTGCCGTGACGCCCCGGCTGCCTGCGACGGCTCACTGGCAAAAGTGCCAGCTTCAACGCTCGGACTACCGGTCAGCGTGAGTATCATTGTCGCCCGTCACTGGTCAACACCTACCGGATGCAATCCGGGTTAAGAGGTGGATGATAGTATCGCTCGACTGGCATTGGGGCGGGAGGTTTTATCCTCCGCGCCCTCTGTCAGCGTCATCGCGCAGCCACCTTACTCGGCTCGGAGCTTTTCAGCCCCTGTGACGGGAACGTACCTGATGCTTGGACTATTCATCTGTCAAAGTGCCGGGAGAGGAAAACCCCTCTCACTTACTTCCAAACTTGGAGGGGATTTCGGGTACCCTGTTTCGTAAAATTTTTTGAAGATTTTTCTTGGCGATGACGAGGCTCTTCTTGACGGCGTGGATAGAGCAGCCCTCCATCCGGGCAATTTCGACGTAGGAGTAGCCGTATTCGTGGGCGAGCAGGTAGCGCCGGGCCTGGACTGTGGGCAACTCAAGAAATGCAAGCCTCAGCTGCTTAATGAGCAAATTGTTCAAGGCTTCAACTTCGGCTGACGGGTTGGTCAGCGCGCCACATTGTGCCTGCTCTTCTTCGGTGAGGTCACGGCAATCGCCATGCCGCTCCTCTTCGCTCTCTATGTTGCGGACGCTGCGGTTGAGCAGCACCAGTTCCGAGTGCAACTCCTCGCTTATCTCGACTTCATGAGGGCAGTGGTAGTGGTCGTGAAAGCTCGCATAAATGCGCCTGTCGTTGCCCTCGCCCTCGAATCTGAACTCATAGGGCTTCTTGCGTTTTGACATGGGTATTCCTTCCTGTTCGTAGGCTTGAGTGACCTAATGAACAGGAAGAGCGGAGGTGCGCGGCTCTGCACGAAGCGGCGATTAATAGCTATATTGCAAGTAAGTTGATATGTGAATGTTTGATAAAACAAAATGCGCCTGCTTTCGCTGATTGCGAAGCAAGACGCGCTCAAAATAGAAAAGCCGGAGAGAAGCTAGTCTCGCTCCTCTTCGGCTTTAGACGTCTCGTCACATTAAATGTGCGGACTCTCATTCGATGGTTGATATGTGTAGAAAAGTAGTACTACACGCTATTCAAATTCACATTGCAAGACCATCCCCCTGAAAGAACTGAGGTTTCGTCTATGGCCGTTGATCGACATGCCCAATCGCTTGGCCGCACAAACAATCTCTCGATGTCTCCGAGAACGAACTTGATCGCCTTACCTTGTCTTTCCCCGTTCACAGCCTCAATATCCCACGGTTTTAAGAGGGCCTTTGGACAGCGGTGTTCGCCTTTCCTCTATGAAAAGCGAGCCAGTATGTCACGCTCACAAATACCGCACCGCCGACGATGTTGCCGATGGTGACGGCGGCGAGGCTCATGAATGCGACAACTAGGTTCAAATCGCCTACTTCGACGGCGCTAACGTAGGAGAAGTCCGTGGCCTTCATCAGGAGTCCCATCGGCAAAAAGTACTCTAACTTTTCCAAGACCTCGGCGGCAGAAAGCGCATCGGGTCTTGCGGATGTTTCGCCTTTGTCATCCATACGAAAACCCTCCTTTATGAATAGGAACCTAAGTAGAGTTTCTTTCTTGAGAGTTGCTCTGGTCAAAAGGAATACGGTAACCATGGCAATCAATGGTTGTCATAGTGCCCGAACAAATCCCGATGTGCTTTTTTAACTGCCAGAGGGTCACTCTCCAAATGACGAGCACTACCACGTAATGGAGACGACCGGCTTTATCGAATCGACGGGCTTATCCTTCATCAGCATGAGAGCTTCGTCGATCTTCTCAAAGCCCTCAAACTCTACCGATATCGCCATCTCGCGGAGAACGCCTTTTGCGAACTTAAGCGCCGGTGCGGCATAGCCTCCCGTTGCGCCAAGAGACTGCCATATAGATACGCTGTCTGGCTATTCGGACTTGAATTTATTGATGACAGCACCTAATATTTAGCGCTTCCTGTGTGCAGAATTCTCTTCCGGTACAGTGGCTCATAAATCTTCGAGCTAGAATCCAGCACACGTCGTTACGGTGCTCGTATCAGACTTAACGCTTCTTCGCGAGTGCGCAGATCGGTCTTAAAGATACCTCGTAGCGCCGAGGTGACTGTGCGCGCTTCGGGCCTTTTGACACCACGCACCGACATACACATATGCTCGGCTTCAAGTACAACGAGCACACCACGGGGCTTGAGTTGTTCAGTAAGTGCATCGGCAATCTGTTTAGTCAGTCGCTCTTGTAATTGCAGGCGACGTGAGTAGCCCTCCACCACACGTGCCAATTTGGACAGGCCGACAATACGGCCCTGTCCGGGGATATAGGCGATGTGGGCCTTTCCGACGAAGGGCAGCAGATGATGCTCGCACATTGAGGAAAACGAGATGTCTCTCACGACAACCATTTCTTCATGCCCCGCCTCGGTAAACTGTGCTTTAAGGGCCTCTCTTGGGTCGGTATCCATGCCGGCAAGAAGCTCAAGTGCCATCCGTGCGACACGCGAAGGAGTCGCTTGAAGTCCCTCACGCGAGATGTCCTCTCCAACAGCGAGCAAAAACTCCCTTACCGCTGCCTCTATCCGCGCCTCGTCAATCATCATCTGCACCTCATTGCCCAAGCGTCTTTATCGCTGCATCAACAACGTGTTTCACGAGTACGCCTGTAGTGACGGTACCGACACCTCCGGGCACCGGCGTGATAGCGCCAACGATGCTTTTAACAGCTGTAAAGTCTACGTCCCCCACCAAGGTATCGCCCTCATCGACGTTGATGCCAACATCTATCACTATCTGGCCTGCGGAGAAATACGAGGCTCCCAGCATCTTTGCCTTGCCGACGCAGGCAATAACGATGTCGGCGTCTCGGGTAACAGATGAAAGCCCTTCTGTGCGTGAGTGCGCTATGGTGACCGTGGCATTGCGGCTAAGCAGCATCATCGCAACTGGCTTTCCCACCACAAGGCTCCGCCCTACGACTACAGCTTTCTTGCCTTTTGGGTCGATATCGTAGTGATCCAGTATCTCCATGCAGGCAGCTGCCGTGCAAGGGGCATAGCCGACACCTGTTCCCGTGAAGACAGAGGCCAGCACCAGGTCGGTGATGCCGTCTATATCCTTTGTGGGGACAAGTACATTACGAACAAGGTTTTCATCAATATGTCCGGGAAGCGGACGAAACATCAACACGCCATGTACCGAGGTATCGGCATTGAGGCTTTCTATTGCCTGAACCAAGGCGCTCTGCTCAACATCAGCGGGAAGGACAACGTTTCTTATGGACACGCCGACTTTTTCAGCGCGTCTTGCCACGCCCTTCTCATACGAAATATCATCCTCACGTCCGCCTACGCGCAAAATCGCAAGCGTCGGGTCAATGCCTTTTGTACGCAAGGACTTGGATTTATCTATAATCTCAGCATCAAAGGCATGGGCGACCTCTGAGCCTTTGAGAACAGTAGCCATGGTTCCTCCTACTTAAACCGCGATGCGACATCGCCAAAGATGGCATTGGCGCGGGCGACATGGGTCTTTAGCATCTGGTTGGCTTGAGCGTTTGTTGTCTCGGCCTGTGTGCGGTCTGCCATCGAAGCGGTGTTGATAAACACGTTGAGACTTGCAGCTTCAAGGGCAGCTCTTAAACAGGTGGCCCCGCAGCCCACATCGCTTATCGCAATTGCAGCGCCTATGGCGGAAAAGCGTTCGCACAGGTCTATCGCCTCACAGCAGCACTTCATAATCTCCAAGGGCACAGCGCAGCATCGGCGCAGACACGCCTCCATAATCTCGGCCTTGTGCCTGCGCCGGGCTTCGGTGTCTGTCGGCAGGCGATAGGCGCGCACAAGCGGCGCAAACACCTCCGCGTCACGGGCGACGAGTTTGATCAGGCGATCCTGGAGCGCATCAGCCTTTCGTTTAAGTGCAACAACTTCATCTTCGACATCGGCGTATTTTTCTTTGCCAACCGTAAGGCTTGCTGTCATGTTGCCTAATGCCATGCCTATCGCCCCGACCAGAGCTGACGCCCCGCCACCTCCAGGGACAGGTTCTTTGGAAGCCAAGACCTCAACAAAATCCGAGCAGCTTAAAGCCGTTATTCTGGATACTCCCATATCTGCCTCCTGCCTAGAACAGGCCACTTATCACACCGGTATTGTCAACATCGATACGCTCGGCGGCAGGGGCCTTGGGAAGACCCGGCATCGTCATAATGTCTCCGGTCAGCGCCACGATGAAGCCTGCTCCGGCTGAGACCTTGAGGTTGCGTACGGTGACGCGGAAGTCTTTGGGAGCGCCGAGAAGTGAAGGGTTGTCGGAAAAGGAGTACTGGGTCTTGGCAATACATATCGGAAGATCGTCAAAGCCAAGTTCCTTGAGCACAGTTACCTGCGCCTGGGCTTGCGTTGTCAGGTCTACCCCGTCCGCATGATATATCCTTGTGGCTATCGCATCGAGCTTTGTTTCAATAGAGGTGCCAAGCGGGTAGCTGAAATAAAACTCATGGGGTTGTTCGACAAGTTCTATGACCTCTTTTGCCAAGACCACGCCACCTTTACCGCCCTTTGCCCAAACTTCGGATAAGGCCACACTGACGCCCAGTTCGCGGCATTTGTCCTCCACAAGTTCAAGTTCCGCTTCTGTATCTGTGGGAAAGGCATTGATGGCAACTACGACAGGAAGCTTATAGACCTGCGTGATGTTGGATACGTGCTGCAACAGATTGGGCAACCCGGCTTCCAGCGCAGCCAAATCTTCTGTTGCCAACTGGTCTTTCGCCGCACCGCCGTGCATCTTCAAGGCCCGCACTGTAGCAACGATGACAACCGCACTGGGTTTAAGCCCGGCCATGCGGCACTTGATGTCCAAGAACTTCTCCGCACCCAAATCTGCTCCGAAACCAGCCTCGGTGATGGCATAGTCCCCGAAGCGCAGTGCCATGCGTGTGGCAATGACGGAGTTGCATCCGTGCGCGATATTGGCAAAGGGGCCTCCGTGGACGAACGCTGGTGTTTTCTCAAGCGTCTGTACGAGATTGGGCTTTAGAGCATCTTTAAGCAGGGCGCACATCGCCCCTTCGGCCTTAAGCTGTCCTGCGGTCACCGGATTACCTTTGCGGTCATAGGCAACGATGATGCGCGCCAGCCTCTCCTTGAGGTCGGCAAGGGATGTCGCCAGACAAAAGACGGCCATGACTTCAGAGGCCACGGTAATATCGAAGCCATCCTCGCGCGGAACGCCGTTGGTACGCCCGCCCAGACCATCAACGATACTGCGTAGCTGTCGGTCGTTCATGTCAACGCAGCGTCGCCATGTGATGTTGCGGGTGTCTATATCAAGCACGTTTCCCTGATGGATGTGGTTGTCCAGCATGGCAGCCAAGAGGTTATTGGCTGCCCCTATCGCATGGAAGTCACCCGTAAAATGCAGGTTGATGTCTTCCATAGGCACCACCTGGGCGTATCCGCCACCCGCAGCACCTCCTTTGACACCGAACACTGGGCCTAACGACGGCTCGCGTAGCGCCACAACAGCCTTTTTGCCCAAAGATGAAAGAGCGTCGGCCAGCCCTACAGTAGTAGTCGTCTTGCCTTCACCGGCAGGCGTAGGAGTGATGGCGGTGACCAAGATAAGCTTAGCGTCATGTTGCCCAGTCGTGGCCCCTAACACGCTGTAGTCGATCTTGGCCTTGTAGCTGCCATAGGGTTCGACAAAAGTTGGATTGATGCCGATCTTCTCTGCGATTTTGGTGATGTGTTCAGGTGTTGCTGCTTGGGCGATTTCGATATCTGACAGCATTATTTACTCCTTATGGAAGGGGCACTCCGTAAGTAGAAACACATAGGTAAAAACTAAGTCCATCTCGTAGCAACGAAAAGCAAGATTAACTTGCTGGCTCAATTTCAGTATTCTTGGCATATTCCGATCCAACCATATCGTAGCTTGAAGCTTTCGATGCGCATTTGAAATACTGCGACTTGCGTATACAGTGAATACCAGTGCTTACTCACCACTCATCGCTACGAGTAGCAGCCAGGGCTCTTTCGGAATCGGGGGACTTGAGGTCGAGTCTGTCCTTCCCCACCGTTCCGGGTTCTATGTCCGTTACAGCAGCGTTGTCCGTGTAGAGAGGCGTGAGCTTGTCACCACGCTGCCCAAACAATTGACGCGCTCTTTCGGCGTCATACGGCACCACTTGACGTTTGGGAGCAAGAGGCTTGAAGGTGATCGCAGGTTTTGTAATCGCAGGATCGGGCATACCGCGAAGGGCCTGAAGATCACCGTAGCGGGATTTCATCTCCTCAATCGGCCCGAAGTCCAGCGCCCGGGAGGGACAGGCGTTCACGCATGTGGGCATATGGCCCTGTTTAAGCCTGTCTGAGCACATCGTACATTTGCTCATTTTCGCGACCGAACTGTCGCCGTTGGCGACATCGCTGGCAAACTGGGGCGCGCCGTAGGGACAGGCGTCCCAGCAGTTGCGACAACCCTGGCACTTCTCTTCGTCGACGAGAACCGTCCCAAACCTGCCCTCCTTCCAAATCGCGCCATTCGGACAGACCTTGAGACAGGCCGGCTTTTCGCAGTGATAGCAGGGCGCAAACAAGGTGTGCATAGTGACCTCAGGAAAGGCCCCTTCTTCCCATGTGAATCTACGCAGGAACTTTACCGGGCCTGGCTTAATGTCGTGCCAGTCACGACAGGCAAACGAACAGGCCCGGCAGTCGATGCAACGACTTTCGTCAAAGAAAAAGGCATGCTGGGTCGTCTCATGTTGGGTCACTTCGTGCTGGGTTGTCTCATGCTGAGTCATCTAACGCTCACCTCCACTGATCTTTTCCACCTGAACCAGACTGGCGCAATGAAGGTTGCCCTTCACCCAGGGATACATGCGCGATGAGGTGAAGTTGTTGGCACTTCCCCACAGATCAATTCCGTCGGGCATCGCCTCGGTTCGTTTCTGTCCCCTGCCCGCACGGTACCACGCGCCGTAGACCATGCAGGTCGTTCCTGCTCCGATTCGGGAGGTCACATAGGCCGGCATGATCCCCTCGCCCTGGGGGTTCACTATTCTGATCAGATCGCCGTCGCGTATCCCTCGCTCTTTGGCGTCCGCCACGCTGATCCAGAGAGCATGGCGCGCTTCGTCTTCTATCCACAAGTTGTTATCCTGCGCCGTGTTCTGTCGGAAGAAGGAGTGCGGAGTAATCAGACGCAGCGGATACTCGCTCGCCATTTCTCCCAGAGGGCTGTCCCAGGCCTCCGTGTATTCGGCCTGAGGCGGGATGACGGCGGGCTTGCTTCCGCCGAAACAGATGCCGGAAGGAGCCCCTGTCAAAGGAAAGACATACTCCTTATCCGCCATGTCTGGGTCGGTGAGGAAGGTGGAGTGAAACTCGATGCGACCCGAGTTGGTGTTGAAGGGCACGCCTTCCTGAATCTGTTCTTTAAAACCATAGGTCGGCTCGCGCTTAAGCGGCGCCCGAAATATCGGACAGTCCCAAAACTCCTCAAACGAAGGTGCCTCGACGGGCTCAACACCGCTTGCCTGCGCCCACCCTGCGTAGTGCATCCGCCACTGCTCATAGGCTTCGCGCTGCAACTCAATGTGGCGCTCGTCCCAGGCTTTCGTATCATCAAGAACATCAGCGAGACGAGGATTGTATTCATCCAGGATGCCGAGACGCCTGGCTATCTGCGCATTGATCCAGGCCAGGGGCTTTGCCTCTCCTGGGGGCTCGATGACTTTCTGGCTCAGTATAAAGTAATTCCCGTAGGCAGAAACACTCATGAAACCCGGATAGAAGAAGCCCCCTCCGCCCATGGCGTCACCGGATGCCTCAAAGAAGGGGTCAGCCAGAGGCAGGACAATGTCCGCATAGGCGGTTTCGGGGCGGTCGGTGTGATACACGGCCTTGACGACAAAGTCGAGTTTCTTCAGCGCCTCCCACATCCTCTGGTTGTCATGCGTGCCGATGTCGGTGCCCACCTGGTTGAAAGCCATGCGTATGTTAGGCAGCGGCCAGTTGCTGGCGCTGCCGATGCGATGGCGATACTCTTCCTCGTTCATCTCACCGCTGTCGAGTTTATCCCTGAACAGCACGGCGTCCACCCAGCCACGCGCGTCATAAAGCGGCATGCTCATGGGATCGGGATGAGACGGCGGCGTCCTTTGCCAGTCGACCATGGGAACGGGCATGTAGAAGGGAACCGTACACTCACCGCCACCGTAGTGGCCGCCGGGGATGCCGATGTTTCCAGTCAGCGCTTGCAGGTATATCCCGGCGCGCCCGACGTTTTCCCCACCGACGATTCTTGCCGGAGCGAAGTGCAGCTTGAAGAAGCAGGCGTTCCCGTCGGAATACCCATGGTGCTGCCCGTAAAGGCGTGCCAGACCCCGTATGGTCTCAGCCGGTATCGCGCAGATCGACTCAGCCCACTCGGGCGATTTCTTAACACCATCGGTCTCACCAAGCACATACGAACGCCAGCCGCTGAGTCCTTCGGGCTCCACGAATTGATCGACAAATGCATGATCGATCAAGTCCTCCTTGAACAGAACATAGGCGATGGCCAGCAACAGGGCGATGTCGGTTCCCGGACGGATGGGAATCCACTGATCCGCATATGCCTGTACCGACGAGGTGTAGCGCGAATCAACTATGATGATGGGAATGCCCCGCTCCTTTGCCAGGGCTAAAACCAGGTTGTCAGCCGTATAGGAAACTGCGGGGTTCCAGCCCACGGCGATGATTAGCTTTGCGTTAAGAAGATCGGGGGGCTCGGTGCCGCGCGGAGGGGTGGGGCTGTGTCCAAACGGCATCGGAAGGTCAACGCCTACCACCACGGTGTCGGCAAGCGTATGGCCCGCCGTCGACGCACAACCCCAGGTGGAGTGCCCAAAGCCCGCCCAGGCAGCAAAATCCAGAAAGAACATGCCGCCGGATATCGAGTAGGGCCCGTAGGTGTCGCGCGTCTCGACAATCTTTTGGGCTATGGTATCAAGGGCTTCTTCCCAAGAAATCTGCTCCCATACGGGCTCGCCCTTTTGACCGATGTTTTTCATCGGGTGCAGAGCGCGGTTGGGATGATAGAGCGTCTTGCGCCACATTCTGCCGCGCGCACAGGGTCGGTGTTGCACCATGCCTTCCCGAACCGCTGTCTCACCAACGTCCTCACGAGGCATGTCGGCATTGATGGAGTCTCCCACGTCAATCGCCAGCAGTTCGCCGTCCTTGACGTGGCAGGCCAACAGGCAGCCCGTAAAACATCCGTTCTGCTGGCAGATCGTATATTTGATTTCTTCACCCTCCGTGTGCATCACTTTTGCGGTTGAGTTGGTCATTCTGTCACTACCTCCTCTTTCAAAAAAACAATTCAAGGTTTGCAATTTTCCTTCGTCTTTCTTCTTCTGCAATCTCCTTCACGGTCATCCCTGTCACGGTAAACTGCGGTCTGGATACCTGACTTCGTTGGGGATAGACCGACGACTTCATAGGGTTTATCTGGCTTTAATGAACAGCGTTACCACCAGGGCCAGAGCCGTCAGAGGCAGCAACAGCAGATGCGAGCCTACTTCCCAACCGAAAGGCGGCAGCATCCAGCCAAGCGCCATGCCTCCCAGGGTTGATCCGACCGAAAGCCCAAAGGCAACAGCGCCCATGCCCAGATTGATCATCTTCGGTTTCTGAGCGATTTCTGGGACAAGCGCCATCGTGCAGACAGCGATCGTCGAGCTTGCCAGTCCGGACAGAACAATCGATACCCACATCTCTATCGGATTGGTGAAGGCAAACATGAACCAGAACACCACCAACAGCACGACCAGTGCTCCGACTATGAGCCATTTGCGGGAGTTCAGCCTGTCGGACAGAAAACCGGCTAATGGACTTCCCACGATGCCCAGTCCAGCACTGACTGAGGTGACCAGGCCAGCCGTTACGGGAGACAGGCTTCTCTCAGTTTGCAGGAAGGTCGGCAGATAGGTATTGATTGATCCGTTTCCACAGAGAACAACAAGGGCAAACATGGACGCAAGCAGAATCAGTCCGACGGCAGCTGCTCTCGAAGAACCTGGGGTTGAAGTCGGCGATGCTTCGGGTTCCCCAGGCATCAAGCCGTCTGGTTCGCCTGCCCCGCTGGCCTCACTCGCCCGGCCAGAGGCAGGTTCACGGTCGGGCATCTTGAAAAACAGAGCGAAGAATACTGTTGCAGCTACCGAGTAGATGGTGGTGAACCACCAAACCGCCTGCCAGTTGCCGTCGCCAGCCATCAGGGGGGCAAGATTAAACATTAGAATAGAGCCCACGGGCATATACATGCTCCACAGGCCCAGAGCAAGGCCACGCTTTTCCTTCGGAAACCAAGCGACGATAGCCGCAGGCGCTGTCACACCAAAGACCGCCATACCCGCACCTTCAACGAATCGTGACGCCAGCATCACCTCAATGGTTCCGGCAAAGGTGCCAATCAGAGAGCCAAGTGCGCAGCAGGCAACAGCGGCAAGTGTGGTAATCTTCAGCCCGAGTTTGTTCGCGATACCCGAAGCCGGAAGCGCCAGGATAATGCCTGTAAGATTGAATGCCGACATGAGCAGTCCGAACGTCGATGGATCCAACCCAAACGTGCTGAACAGAGATGGTGCAATCGGAGGCACCTTGAACATATTGACCGGTATGGCAAAACTGGCCAGAAAAATAACCAACAGGATGATCCAGGCATATGCTGAAGCTTTTGTCTCATTTTTATTCACCGCAGTGGTTGTAAGCATAGTTATTTCCCTCCCAGAGAATGACGGTTGATTATTCGCCGAATGGATATTTTTTGCGGGTCAAAACTCATATGCCAGGAAAGGCTAAGGGGAGGCTGTCTAGTGGGGTACGGCGCTTATCGGGTTTGTAGGGGGCGGGCTTGACTGTGGCGCGAATAGTCTTTTGACGGGTACCGGGGTCACCCCAGATAACCTCTACGCGACTACCCAACTCCAGATTGGTATCCACTACTGCCAAAGCGATGGTTCGACGGAAGTAGTAGCTATAAAACGGCGTTGTGGAGATGCCTGCCAGCTTACCATCAACTAACACTTTGTCGTTTTGCACCGTCATGAAAAAGCCACGAATAGGTACATCGATGAACCCATAGGTCTCGCCCTCATCAAAAAGCGATGCATAGACATCCACTACATCGTCTTTATCAAACTCCAAGGTAACGAGTTTGCGGTGCGGGTTAGCAGCTTCGGCCTCCAGAGCAGCCCTGCCCCGGAATTCGTGGTCGAATTTGATGTGATTGGCCCAACCTAACTCGATGGGCGAGAAAAAGTGCTCACTGATATCGGCGGCTTCAAAACTCCCAGCCAGCTTCATCTGAGCCTCGTTTGCCACCACGCTCTGTGCGATATACTCGCCAAAGCCACGCACCAGCTCGTCTGAGAAATCCACAATAGCCGGCAGATATTGAAAGCCCATGGTGGGAAATGCTGCCTCTATATGCTGCATAGAAGTACGAGAGCCCAGGCGACAGGCTCCGTATTTGGCACCAGCCTCAAGTAGCACATCCATGATTTCGTCTTTGTATTCACTGGAAAAATGCAATTCAAAGCCGATCTCGCCGGACATGGTCAGGCCATTGGTGCACAACACCTCGTGACCGTTTATGACAATGTCACGATAGCGCATGAAGCGCAAATCGCGCAGGCTTTGACCCGAAACTTCTTCTACAAGATAGAGTGAGTTTGGCCCACAGACTTGATAAAGCGTTGTGGAGCCAGATGCTTCGGGCGTATAAGTGACATCGTATTTGCCTAGACTGGCGATGTATTGCCACCAAGGCAGTGTGGATATCAGATAACGCTGCTCTTCTGCTCTCATCAAAATGCCTTCGGCTACCGTCTTGCCGCTCTCAGTACACCCCACTAGATGTTTGACCTGACCTATTGGCGCGTTTGCGAAACTGTTGATAGAGTAGTCCTGCAAAAGCTTGGTGGCCTCTGGGCCTTCCAACACTCCCCAGGGCGCAAAAGACCAGTCGCCAATACAGACACTCTCATGCCAAGACATTTGTTCAGCCTGCCAACCGTCATACTCGGGCAGGCTGAAAAATACTCCAGGGAACTGAAAAGCTTTGGTATTGCGCATCATTTGAATCAGGTTCATTTCCATGGTCATTTCTCCTTTTGTCGAAACTCACTCGGATAAGCCGGGCAGATTTCTACCTAGCAAGGCTGTCAGTATAGGCAAGGCTCGTTGCCAAAGTCTGTATCATGGAATACAAATCGCAGCACGAATCCTACGACTAGTTTTTGTGTTCAGCACATCAGTTCATGTCCACCCTGCTACGAAAGTGGTCGGTGGTGGTATTTTCATTGTCGGCTGTAGCGGGCGAACCATGCCCTGTTGGCAATAGGTATAATGTTATTTGGTAGAAATCGATCCAAGAGAGGTGTGACCATGGATTATTGCGAAGAGTGGACTCCTTTCTCTGATGATTCCATTAGCGACGAAGTCGTTGAAAAGCTTTTAAGTATTGCCACCATCAAGAAATACAGAGCAGACGAAGTTCTTTTCATCGAACGCAACGCCTACAACCTATATCTGTTGTTACTGGGTTCGGTGGAGATCAGTCTTATCCATAGAAACGGTCGCAAGCGCATCTTAGCCTTCCATAATGCACGTACTTTCATCGACGACGCAATGATCTCAGATGGGAACACCGCCTTGATGATTAGATGCCTCACGACAGTCGAGTTAGCTGTTATGGAGCAGGCGACTCTGAGTGCTCTGGCGCGAAACAACCCCATAATCTATGACTGCATCTTGCGCTCGGTACTCTACAAACTCCAGGGTTTGACCCAGCATCTAGCCGATCAGACTTTCAATGAGGTTGAAGATCGTATCATCAGCCTTCTTGTCTCTCTGGCTCGCAAGCACGGTCGTAAGACAGCTACAGGCACCGTTATCGAACAATGTTTGACACATGAACAGATCGCTGAACTCGTCGGATCCACGCGAGTACGCGTTACTCAAAGTCTCAAAAGCCTTCAAGCCCAAGGTCGTCTGAGCAAAACCGGTAGGTACTACGTATTAAACACTGAGCAAGCATACCGCCCGGGTGCACTGAATAACCAGACTGGGCTTCCAAAGAACCCCAGTCTGGGGTTATCGCCGGAAAGATCACCTTATCTCCCGGCTTGAAGTCGTGTACCAACTCTCTGACTACGACAACCTCACCGACGCCTTCATGTCCTAACATCAAGTCGTGTCTGTCTTCAATAGTGTCTTCCCGGACGGTGTGTACGTCCGACGTGCAGGGCGCGACCGCAATCGAGCGACATATCGCGTCGAGAGGGCCGCAGCTTGGACGATCCTTCTTGATCCAACTAGTCTTGTTGAAGCCGAGCATTGCAAAAACTTTTATGCTTCACATCGACAAGGGACATATCCACAACCGCATCATGTTCTGTGCTGCCAGTTATACGCGCTGGGCAAAGATAGCGAGTAAGCTAATTCAAATAAGATAGATGTTGAACCAATGCGTCTCGCTCAACTGCTTGATAAGTGGACTCTAGGCTATTGGCGAAAAGTTTCACCAGTTAAGCAGGATTGGGTAGGATAGCGCGATTAGTTTTCTCGCCGCAACAACAGCCTGCCATTCACAAAGTGTCAAGGGTGGCCTGATCATATTCTTGTTGCATGCGAGTCAGGAATTAACCCGGTTCAGATCAGTCAATGAAAGTTCTCCTCTGCGCTCTTCAAGTGACTGCTTGCCAATATGTGTGTCATCTTGGCTAAACAGCCATTTTGTACAAGGAAAGTCCTCTCTCTTCAAATGGTAGAATATGCAGATACTATTCTCAGTAGATGGAGTACACCAAAATGATTGATTTATCCAAAATTGCTTCCCCGAATAGACGGCTCCCGTTGGAACCTCGCGATGTCTTTATGTCTCTAACAAGAGATAATCAATACGCTTACCCCCGAGATGTTCAGAGTGAGGTTTGGAAGCAATGGTTCCCAAAGCGTGATGCGAAAAACACTGTTATCAAGATGAACACCGGTAGCGGCAAGACGGTTGTCGGACTGACCATATTACAAAGTTGCTTGAACGAACAAAAGGAACCGGCAGTATATGTCGTACCTGACAGTTACCTAGTCCAACAGGTCTGCGCCGAGGCAGCCCAACTGGGGATAGCCGTAGCACAAGATGAAGATGACTATCAAATCCGTACAAACCGCGCGATTTTGGTCATCAATATCCACAAGTTGGTCAACGGACGCAGTGTGTTTGGGCTGCGCCCGGGAGGTAACAACCATCCTATTGGCAGCATCATTATTGATGATGTTCATGCTTGTATTGAAACTATCGAAAACCAATTCACGGTTTCAATAAACTCCTCAGATAACCACGAGTTATATATACGAGTTGTTGACCTGCTAAAAAACCAGCTTCAACCATATGATTTTCAAAAATATAATGAGGTGATTGAATACAATGAGCCAGGCAAGAGAATCCTCGTGCCTTTCTGGATTTGGCAGGACAAGTGTCAGGATATCTTGAATGTTCTGCACGAGCCTCAGTATTCAAATGAATCAATTGTTCTATTCAACTTGCCATTGCTTCAGAACTGCTGGCCGATTAGCTCATGCATTATTTCTGCGAATCGTATTGAAATAACGCCTAAATGTATTCCTGTAGAGATAATCAGGAGCTTTGATGCTGCTAGTCGTAGGATATTTATGAGTGCGACTCTCTCAGATGACAGTGTCTTCGTTACGACGATGGGCCTGAAGCAAGAAGACTTTGGCAGCATCATTACGCCTGACAAAGCAAATGACATCGGAGAGCGTTTAATAGTGTTCCCTCAGCTGCTTAACCCCAGAATAGGCGATAACGCCGTAAAAGAAGAGGTCGAGAAACTATCTGAAAAATACAATGTTGCAGTTCTCGTTCCGTCGCGACAACGTGCTGAATACTGGCAAGATGTAGCTGAACAAGTACTCTACGCCGACAACATTGCTGCTGGAGTTGACCGAATGAGAACCCAACATGTCGGTATCAGTATATTTGTAAACAAGTATGATGGAATTGACCTCCCGGATGACTCATGCCGTATCTTGGTTGTAGATAGCCTTCCAATAACCAACAGTGGATATGACTCAGTGTGGGAAAGCATGAATCCAAACAGCCGCCACATCCGGCGCCAACAGATTCATAGAGTCGAACAAGGCATGGGACGCGGAGTAAGATCGAACAATGATTACTGTGTCGTCATTCTGATGGGAAATGGGCTTGCAGATGTAATAGCCTCACAAAACGGAAGCGAGTACTTTAGTGCGGCAACACGAGTTCAGTATGATTTGTCGAAGCAGCTCTGGGATCAAATGGTGGGGGAAGGAAAAACTGGTGTCGGTGAGATATTAGGGTTAGCCAAACTGCCGCTTAATAGAGACAGCAACTGGATTGAATTAAGTCGCGAGAGCTTGGCCTATGTCGCCTATGACAAAACCGCTAGCGTTGACACCACCCTGATGGCGCAGAGAACCGCATTTGACAAAGCGATAATCGGGAATTGCAGCGATGCCGTTGCTATAATCGAGACTGAAAGAAATAACAATACTGATGACCTTGAAAAGGGCTGTTTGGGGATGGTCTTGGCTGAATATGAGAACTTCATTAACCCTGTAACAGCGCAAGAAATCCTACTATCAGCAAAGACACAAAATCGCAGCATAATAACCCCAAGAGCTGGTATTAGATATGAAAAATTGTCTATCCCTGCGACTGATCAGGCTACTTCCATTCTGGGGTACATTCAGGAGAAAAGACTTGGCGCGAATGAGTTTTTGATCAAGATTGACTCGCAGTTGTGCGACTTGTGCTTCGGCGAAATCAGCGCTAACCGTTTTGAAGAAGCTCTCAAAGAGATCTGCTGCGCTATCGGATTCTTGTCATCGCGGCCGGAAAATGAATACCAAGTCGGGCCAGATAATCTAATTTCAGTCGGCAATCACCTTTTCTTGGTAGTTGAATGCAAAAACCGGACTTCATCGGAAACAATATCCGAAAGTGATTGCGCCCAATTAAACAACTCCATTGTCTGGTTTGATAATGAATATGGAAAAGTTGGTCTGAGCCGTATTCCAGTTATGATTCACCACAGTACTGTCTTCGAAAAACGCAGTTCACCATCTCGTGATATAAGGATTATGGATGAGGCTTGTATTGATAAACTAAGATTACGCATAAGAGAACTTGCTACATCAATAGCCCAAATTGAAAACTGGGGTAATATGACAGCTATTGCTAAACTGATTTGCGCTTGCAAATTACAAGGCAGCAACTTCAAGAAAGAATATACCGTAGGCTATTCGCAACAGTTGTGACTATTGGGGAAATTCTATTTAACTAGGGCACAATTCCAAAATCTTCCAGCTCTTTCAAGAACTCTTTAAGATGTTCCTTGCCGAGTAGTTTGTAGCTCTTGTGTGCTGAATAGTCAATGACATTGATATTATTATGTGTCGAATATTTATCATGCTCCTCGTCTTTAATTGTCGTTGTCAGGATTATCTGGTTAGGCAACTGAGCAAGAAGATCAAGTACTAATCGCTCGCGAGATGTCGATAAATCTTCGGCTCGAAATGAGTCAATAACAATAGGATACCCATGCTGAAGTTCTTTGGACAACGAAAAAGTTCTGCATATGAAGTATTCTGTTGCCTCACTTCCGGAATACGCGGTTGACGAGGTTGTAAATATCGACTTGTACGGCTCAATGTTGACATCGTTGCTGATAAACTTGTGAGCCTCGCTCATCCTTTCTAGCAATCCCTCCATAAACACTTTCTTTGCATCTTTAATGTCAGAATCTAAAATTGTTGCTGTATTGAGCTTACCTTCAATATCCGCAATACTTCTATCAATCTCGACTATTTGATAGTCTATCTCAGAAATTCCACGATACTCTTCTCTGTAAGCCATGACATCGAGAATGGAGACACTGCCATCTTTCATCAGTTCATTCATTTCCTTTTGGAGTTGGCGCAAGGCATATTCAGTCTTTTCTAACTCATCTCGATATGAAGCTATTCTCTCATCAACTGAACTGATTATCTGTTGGCGAATATCGGTCGTAGTAATATCGAAAGTGGTCTCCTCCCCTTTGGTGCGGTAGCCAATCCTGTCAGAACCACAATCCAGACAGACAAGCTCGCCGACACCAACGGTCCGATCCAAAGCTCTAAGCTCCAGCAATACCGACTCATTCTTCTTAAGTCTTGTAAGCGATCTGTTGCGGCTCTTTCGCAGTTCTGTAATTTGGTCATTCAGAGCATCTAGTTCCTGGACTTTCAAATCCATAGCGTGTCTATCTGCTGTCGGGCTGATTATTGCAAGAGCTTGGTCTTGCGAACTCAGTATAGTCGCTTGTTTTTGTAGTGCCTTTTTTTTGCTTTTAAGGTCGTTTGCCGTAGCCTTCAAGTCATCTCTTTCCTTGGCAGAAAGCACCTGAACACTTAGTGCAGCCATCGAGTAGAGCATCTCAACAAAATCGCCCTTGTTGTAGAAGCCATCACCTACTATCTTTGACGACACCCGCCCATCCTGAATAACGAAGAACATCTGATTGAACAACGAGAGCGAAACCAAGTGCTCCCTGCCGCCTTTTACTATCACCGGCAATTCAGTTATTCTGTCGTTCCAAAACCTCTTGAAATCCGACTGGCTATCGAAAACGCGAATGCCATCGTCTGAGTTAACGACGAAAACGTCTTTTCTGCGCAACACCTTAATGATGCCAGTGCTTGTTTCCAAGGTCGTAATGCAGTAGTAGTTCTTATGCTCAAATGATGGCGGGAAAACCGGATCACTTCCCATTGCGAACATGAGTGACTGTGCTGTGATGGTCTTACCTTTATTGTTATCATCGCTGAAAATAATGTTGATGCCATCGGAAATCCGTTTTTCAATGAACGCTTCATTAGCATTTCCGACCATGACGCTCAGAACTCTAATCATTGTATTCCGTCCTTAATAATAGCAATGAAGTACTTTGTAGCTAATACATCTAGATGGGTGCAGGCTGTCAGTGTATCTGGAAGCACAGAGCTATATATGTCATCAACCGATAGAGATTTATGATTAAGCAACGGAATTGATATAGCTTCAAAAAGCTTCCAAAACTCGGCTGCTGAGTTCTTGTCGAACATTTGCAGTGCGATTCTCTGTTTGCAGTTTTCGAGCCGGTCATGCGCTTCTTCTGGCGGGAACCCATCCGATATGTTTTTGAAAGACTGCGGTGTCGGAAGCTTGTATGGATCCCCACAAACAACCCTGTTTAGCACGAGGCTCAAAATGCTTCTACGATCAAGATGCCTACAGTGATTGAACACTTGCGGAGGTATGCTTATTGTGACCCCCTCAACGTTTGTATTCTTTTTTGAGCTTTGCAGATTTCGGATTTCGTTGAAGATTCCTTCGAGACACCTATCGGCTGGCATCAATCTTGAAGAAACCATAACAAGTGGCTTGATATAGTCACTTTTGCTGCCGTTAGACACCACGAATAATACGTCTTCGAGAAATTCATCGATAGCGCGATCCGTAGCTAATGCGTTGTCGATATAAGATTTCTTTGCACAAGCTTCCTTCAGTGCCTTTCGAACTTTAGCTCTTGCAGCGTCTTTGATGTCGGCATAGGAGAATATCTGCTTAGTGGCATCTAGGCGAACACTGTCAGTTACTTCTCTGAGAAACAGAATCCTGCATACAAAGTAGTCCTTGAATTCGCTGACATGATTCTTGAACAGCGTCACAAGCTCAGAGCCAATTTCCGTTGGTCCCGACTTTTTGTTCTTCGATTGTATATCCCAAAGCCTCTGCGCCTGACCGTCAGATCCGGTGACATCATTGAAAAAGTCCACAATAAAGCATTCGACATCTTCGCAGTTCGGAGCGAAGCTCATGAGATACAGAAGAGCCTTCGTCTCGCCTTCATTGCCAAGACCGGTAGTTCTTTCCGATGATGTCACTGTATATGGCATTACCTACTCAACGCCCTCCTTCACTCTAATTTTCTCATATTTAGGTGGCTTTGTGCGTGAGCGTGGGTAGGGAAACAGCTTATTGGTGGCCATTGGTGGCCAGCCCGGCTTTCCTTACTGTGGCATAAACCCGTATCCCTCAATCGCGTTACTGCTAATGCTGTACGTTCTACGGTTAACAGCATCAGAACTATTACCCTCGATAGTGTGGACGTATCTTCCCTCAACGTACTCCACGATGCCAACATGGTCACTTTCTCCATCGCCTTGCCAATCGAAGAATATGATGTCGCCGGGTTGGGGACTATAGTCGCGCTCCTGAAAGCGCCCTGCATCGCGAAACCACTGCACACCAGAAGGAACCCATGAGAAGCGTGGGATGACACCAGCCTCGATGTAGCCACACTCGTTGGCACACCAACTAACGAAACAGGCGCACCACTCCACGCGGCTGCCAAAGCCGTACCACGACCAATAGGGAGCGCCTCTGGGGTTTCCGAGTTGGGAGAGCGCGACCTCCACGATGTCGCCTGAACCGGAGTGGATGCCGTACAACACCGACTGCCAAGCGCTGGTATACTGCGGCGTGAGCATCTCGGCAAGCAGGTTGCGCTGTCGGGTATCGAAGCTGTAGGTGGTGGCCATCTCGTCTGCGGTCTTGACCGACTGGGTGATGTAGAGGGTTCGGCGAGTGTAGACCTGCGTCTCCTCCACTGTTGTGCCGTCGTCTTGCTCCACGGTGACAATCTCGGTGTACTCCCTGTCCTCCACGCGATAGTCCAGCATATTCATGCCCCAATAGACCTCACGCAGCAGCTCTTGGCGGCGCTTGTCCAAGGTGATGGCATCGAGCGGGCCGTCAGTGTTGGTGGTGATGCGCACGGAGTAGACCGCCAACACCTCGCGCCATGGCGCTCTGGTACCGGAGAGCATCAGCTCGTCGTGAGGGCTTGCGACCTTAATCTCGTCTACCCTGTCCTGATGCTCCTGGTTGACCTCTGCCACGACCTCCCTGAGCGTAGGGTTGCCGTCGCCCATGTCGCCGCCCGCAAAGAAAATGCCGAAGGCGCTGGCGGCGATGAGCCCCACCAGGCAGATGATGAGGATTACCGCCACGGCCACCCAGCCGCCTGCCGCTATGGCGGCGATGAGCGACTTTGCAGCAGCTACCGCCATCTTGACGAAGGCCATGATGCCTTTGACCGCCGCTTTGCTTGCAGCGACCGCTGCCTTCGATGCCGCCCTCGCCGTCTGAGCGGCGCTCCTGGCGGCCACCTGTGTGGCTTTGGCGGTTGCTTTCGCCGCCCGTGTGGTCTGCTGCGAGGTCTTGACGGCCTTGCCAGCCGTAGCTCCCGCCGTCTTGATGGAGTTGGCGCTGGTCTTGACCGTCCCCTTGGCTCCCTGCTTTATGGTTCCCCTGGCGGTGTTGGCGACATTAGTAGTGCCGGACGCGCTGGTCGCTGCCTGCTTGCCGGTGACAGCCGGGGCCTTACTGGTGGCTGCCGCTGTATGGGCCGCTGTCTTTTGGGCAGTCTGTTTTGATGCGATATGGGTAACTTGTTGCTGAACGGCACCGTTGACGCTTTGGACAGACTGCACCCCTTGTTTTGCATTCTTTATGGCGCTGCGAACATCGCGGATGCTGTCCGCAGTCTTCCTGACCCCATTTGTTGCAGCTTTTCGAGCCACGCCAGTGCCGTCCCTGGCGGTCTGCTCCGCCTTACCTTGGGCGTAGTCGTTGCCGTCGCGGTACTGCTGCCCGGGTGATTCGCGGTTCTCTGCAACATCCTTGACTTTTGCGCGGGCGTCGCGCACGGCGGCAAGCCCGGCCCGCCTCTTGTCCAGCACCTTGATGTCCTTGACGACCTCGTGGGTCTTGATGGTCTTGTTCATGGCATTACTCTCCTGTTCCGGTTCGGGCTTAGACGGATGTTGTATACTTGTCGGAGTGATTTTTAGCGCTTGGAGGTGCCGATATGACCAAGATGCAGATACTGCTTGATGATGAGAAGATCAGGCGTGAGCGCAAGCTCAGCGCCGCGAAGGTGCAGGCGTTCATCGACTCTGTGTTCATCGACAGGTGCAGGCTTGCCAAGGATACGGATGGCTTTTATACCGGTACCGGCGACAGCGGCGACCTGATGCGCTTTGGCCAGGCCAACTACCTCCTGAGCAGCCAGCCTTGGTTTTTGGACAACGTGAAGAGCTGGGTGTTTTACAGCAACGACGACACGGACGA
>JAITDU010000033.1 GCA_031282405.1 Coriobacteriales bacterium
TTTGTTTTCATCTAAAGGAGACAGAGGACTTCCCCATGGGTCATATGTGTAGTTTTGGGTTATAGTCCCTTGGGTTTTATCCAAGGGGGCTTTTAGGGTTTGGGGGGTACTAAGAGAAGGGGTGTCTTGTAAGGTGGTTTTTGCTTCACTCGGTTGTGTGGTGTTAGTAGGTGAAAGCGTAAGCGAGCCGGCATAAGATAAGATATCTTGTGTGGTGGTTACTAAGCTACCTAACTTCAGGATGTCTTTTATATCAGGCGCTATTACGTGGTCGGGGAAAGAAGAGGTGTTATCTGCCTTATCAAGCACATCTTTGGTGGTGTGAAGCTGTGCTACTGAACCTTTACCATCATAGAGATAGGTACTAACATCTCCTGTGGACTCTAAAGACATAATACGCTCTTTTCCATAGGTATATGAAGACGTAAGCTCACTTCTCTTGCCGTATTCTTGTGCTACTTGGGTGTGGGTATACGATATATCATTTACATAGTAGGTAAGTTCATAGTCATATCTTTGTGTCTGGGTAGGAACAGCAGGGATAATGACAGGGGCGGGGTCTTTATCAGGAAGGGGGGTGTGTTTATCTAAAAGACCGCTATCTTGGTCAACTTCTAAAGGAAGGGTAGTATCCTCAGGTGTTTTTGGCGCGTCTTTGGGGTGTGTTACATCATAGACATCGGCTTGAGAAAGACCAGAGGCATAAAGTGCTGCTATATCTCCGTCAGAAAACTCACCTGTTGTGTCATATCTGTGCTCAAGGCCATGTTCAGACACATAGGTATTAAAGGCACGGGTAAAAGACTTTTGTGCTAAAGGAGCGCACGCCATATCCGGCAGGCATAAAAAGGTGGTGAGTGCCTCGCCAAAGCCATAGTAAAAGGCTACGTCTAAAAACTCGTTGGGGTAGACTTTATCCAGGTATGAGTAGGTGTTAGGTGTGGTATTGGTATACGGAGAAAACATCGTGGTGATAAACGAAAGCACGTCTAAAGGACTTACGTCTTTAGGACTACCTTCAGTATCTTGAACAGAAAGCACAGGTAGGCTAAGGCCAGCAGGCACGGTTGTGCGGTGTACTTGAAATACGCGGTTTCCGTCTCCGTCATAGGTAGCTGCTTGCAAAAGCGCCCCGCCTTCGCGCACCGCACGCAGACGAGATTCCGCATCATAGGTATAGGTAGTTAAGGTAGCGTCCTGAAATACAGCGCCTGCGCCGTCATTGACAAAAAGGGCACCCAGGGCACCTGAAGTACTGCTCGTGTCATCTTGTGCGTTTGCACTCTCTAGCTTGGATATGAGGTTTCCGTCTGCGTCATAGGTATATGAGGTGACCGTTCCTGTAGAGGTGTCGGTTTGTTTTGTAAGACGCCCGCTTTCATCATAGGTAGATACTACTGCGCAGGTGCCCTCTTCACCGGTAGTCTTTGACACACGATTTCCCCTGATGTCATAGGAGTAGTGGGTCTTACTTGTTTTTCCGTCTATCTCTTCTGTGTAAGCTATAAGCTCTCCTGCTTTGTCATAGGTGTAGGCGCGACGCACCAAAGTAGAGGGGGTTTTAGCGTTAGTGTTACTTTGTGTATCAGCGGCTTTTTGGAAGCATTCTTCTGTGGCGATTTTGCCCAGGGGGTCATAGGTATAGGTCGTATCCTCACCGGTACTGGTCTGTTTGCGCACTACCCTATCTAAAACATCATAGGTCAAGGTGGTTTCATCCCCATTGAAGTCTTTGGTATGGGTGAGGTTTCCGGCAGGGTCATACGTGTAGGTTGCCACGCGCCCCAAGGCATCAGTTTCAGACACGACGCGTCCATAAGAATCATAGGTAGAGCGCGCGTCATACCCGTCGCTGTCAAAGGTGTAAATAAGGTGGCCCTGTGCATCATAGACATACTCGGTTATAAGCCCTGTGGCATCTTCTGTTTTAAGTGGGCGGGCTGAGGTATCGTATTCTGTGGCGATATATACCCCCTCTGGCTGCTCAAGCAGCGTGAGGTTACCTACTTCATCATAGCTAAGGTAAGAACTTGCGCCCAGCGCATCAGTTATGCTTGCTAGGCGGTTTAAGGCATCGTAGTCATAGGTAGTACTATGACCGAGCGCATCGGTTATAGCACAGAGCAGTTGGTTTTCATCATAGATATAGTAGGTGGTATGTCCAAGCGCATCTGTTTGAGTCGCTACATCGCCACGCGCGCTATAGGTGTAGCGGGTGGTAGTGCCGAGCGCATCTGTTTTTTGGATGAGATTTCTTTTTGCGTCATAGCTAAAGTGCAACGTGGTGTTATCGGCTAAAGTAAGAGAGGCGATGTTTCCTGCTTCGTCATAAGAAAGTGCCGTGGTGCGATTTTTTGGCTCTGTTACAAAAAGCACGCGGCCGGCAGCGTCATAGGTATATGCGCTCATCTGTCCGAGTGCGTCGGTTGTATATATGAGGTTTCCTACGATGTCATAGGTGGCGCTTTCGTTTCTTCCTAAAGAATCTTGTGTGCTCACGGTCCTTCCCGCAGCGTCATAGACATAGCTCACCGTAAAGCCTGCCTGGTCTGTGTCGGTGAGCATGCGTCCGCGCGCATCATAGGTAAAGGTGTGTGAGGTGTTATCCGGGCGCACTTCTTCAAGCACTCTACCCGCAGCGTCATATGAGGTAAGCGTACGTCTTGCGGGTGCAGAAACTTCGGTGGGCTTATCTGAGATGTGTCTGTAGGTATAGGTAGTGAGAGCACCCTGCGCATTTGTAGTGGAAGTAAGACGGCCTGAAGCATCATAGGTATTGGAAGTTACACCACCCAGCGCATCTTTTGTAGCAGTGAGGTTTCCAGCCGCATCATAACTAAAAGAAGTGGTGTTTCCTTTGGCATCTGTTTCAGAAGTCTTGTTTCCAAGCGCGTCGTAGGTCCAGGTAAGTATTGAACCTTCTGGGCCAAAAGAAGAAAGCATGTTGCCAAAAGCGTCGTAGGTATACGTGGTACTATATCCCAGAGCATCGGTTATCGCAATGCACCTACCCGCCTCGTCATAGCTATAGTGTGTAGTAGCTCCACCGGTTTCCCATGTGCTTGACACTTTACCCGCAGGTGTATACATCGTGCGCATTTCGTGTGCTGTAGCATCCACCTCGCTTACAAGACGTCCCATAGCGTCATAGTAACAAGACGTGGTATTTCCCAGGGCATCCGTTGTTGTCATGGAGGTGTTTCCTTGATAGGAAAACGTCGTAGTAGCTCCCACCTCATCAGTTAAGGACGTCATGCGACCAAAGCTATCATAGGTATAAGATAGCAAGGTACCATCAGCGAACTCACGTCGCGTAAGGTTACCTTCAGCGTCAAAGTCTTGCACAGTCACCGCACCGTCAAAGTCGCGCACGGAAGTTGGCAGCGCGCGCTCGTTATAGGCCATCTCTTGATAGGTGCCATCTGCTCTTGTGAGGCGCACGAGATTTCCGGCAGCATCATATGCATAGGTGGTAGTTCTCCCCATCTCATCTGTCTCGCTCAAAAGATGCCCAGAGACATCATAGGACTTGGCATGAGAAGTACCGGCACGCTCTTTTTTTACAACCTGATAAAGCGAATTATAGGTATAGGTCGTGTCTATACCCAAAGCGTCTGTTAGAGTGGTTGTGGTATCGGTGTAGCCTACATAGGAAGTATTACCCCGTGCGTCTGTCTGGGCAACAATGCGGCCCTCATCGTCATAGCTGTTTTGTACCACGTGCGCGCCTGTGCCGTCTGTCCAAGCAGACATCTGGCCACGCTCGTCGTATTCGTAGGCAACCGTAGCACCATCAGCGTCGGTTACCTGCGTGAGGTATCCTGCCTCGTCATAGCCATAAAAAACGTGTGCGCCATTAGGTAGAGTAATCGAAGTAACGTGTCCTGCATTATCAGTTTCTACGTCATAGACGCGCCCAGAAGCCGCTATGATGGCATCCATGCGGTAGTTTTCATCATACGAAATGCGGGTCTTAAGCCCTTTTGTATCGGTAATGCAGCTCAATACCCCATACGAATCAAAGGTCAAAAGGGTGCTATCGGGTTTGGTAATGGTGTAGATAACCGCGTGCGGATCGGTGTTATCGTGTTTTTCGAGTGTGAAGTTATAACCTGTCGGCGAAGCCCAGCCGGTATCTGTCTTTTCAAACACCAGGCGCCTGCCATCAGGAGCCGTATAGGTTATAGAGCCGTCTTGTGTAGCGACTATTACCTGATTAAACTCTGTAGCAAAACCACGCCCAAAAGGACCTGAGGCTTGAGGGGCAAGTGAGTTATAAGAGCGTGTAAGCGCAAATGTGCTTCCATATTCTGAGCTTGTCGCGTCGGTGTGTTCCAGATAAAAGTTTCCGGTTGCCATATTAACCGGCTCCATGTCAAACTCAGATACCTGGCTTCTGCCCATATTGGCATAAATAAGCGCCCGTTTGTGCTCAAGGGTAAGTTCGGCCGGGCGTGTGTAAGGAATGGTAGCGTTAGCGTTGGGGTTTCTGATAAACAAGGTGTTTGCCACCATGGCTAAATCATCGCCCACACGATTATCTAAAGCAATGGTGTTTCTGTTTACTCCATAGTAGGCGGCCACATACGGAAGCGTGTCTTGTTCTTTGAACTCATAAACAATAAACGAGTCAGATAACCCCCAGGGGGTCTGCTCAAATATGTCATCAGGATTAGCCCAGACATCATAGACTCGAGTGCCCTGAGCGCTCATGCGATAGACGGTATCTTGTTTTAGAGCAGAGCCTAAGATGAGCTTGGATTGCCAGTTGGATTGATATAGTTCTCTAAAACCCAAGGTGAAGGAAAGCTGGCCTAAGAACAGGTCGGAATTGGGGTAGTCAGGTTCGTATTCGGCCTTTGGGTACGTGCCGGTGTCTTTAACGGTATAAGACGTAGCTTGATACTCATGTAAGGTGTAGTCCACTTTAAGAGCTGGGCGCACGGTGCCATCGGCAAAAAGCCCGACCACGTTTTGTACACCAAAGGAATTTTTATACGTAAGGGGGCGCACGTTAACATTGGGAGCGCCCAAAGGGTAGTTCTCGTCCACCGGACGCGGCACTGTCCAAGAAAGGTCAAAATAGAGGTCTTCTTGGCCGTGAGCATTGCCTGTACCTGAGAAGGCCACGGCCGGTTGAGCTTCAGACTCAGGGGTGAGCATGATGCCCTTGTTCGTATAGGGGTTTTGCTTCCAAGCCTTAAAGGCATCGGTAATATCAAATGCCATCCAGCCGGTGCCATACGGGATTGTCTGTCTGTCCAGATACGTAAGGCCACCGCCAACTGGCCGGTTATTCCAGGTATGGCGACCACTACCTGCCCAATCGTCTGCTATCATCTTAGCGTCAATACCCCAGCCTGCGGCCCCGGGCAAATACCCGTATTCGTACGTCCAGAGTTTGGCAGAAAGGATGGCGCGTTCAGGGAGTCCTTGAGTATAGGGTGTGATGTCGTTTATCTTCACGTACGCCCAGCTCTCGCCATAGACAATGGGGGGCACCCCTACAAGATCGCCGTTTTCAAGTCCCACGATGAGGTAAGAGATGTTGTGCTCCACATCCGGGCCCGATGAATCGCCCTCAAAGGCCTGTATGGTGCCCTGGGTAAGGTTGCCTTCTCCCAGAGCATGGGCGGGGTCTATCGTTACAGGATAGGCACGCTCAGGTGAGCTAAGCCATTCAAAATCCGGGGCAAGGCGCAAAGTGGCATCAGGCCCGTGCCCTTCAAGTTCTAAGGTAATGGCAGAAGATACCTCGCCAGAAGCGTCTTTCATTAAAGGAGCAGAAAGCGTAAAAAGCGCTTGGGCGATCTGTTGCTCTTCGTCTTTTGTGTCAAAGGCAAAAACGGTGTTGTCTTTGAGGATCAAAGTCATGTCTGGCGCAAAAAGGACATAGTCAAAAGAAGTGAGAGTACTGGGCGCTTTTAAGATGACGTCTTCTTTGACCTCATTGCCATAAACGCTATAGCTTATGTCAATACCCTCTGAAGCGTTGTTGTACAGCACGGCATTTTCTTTGGCTACCGCGTCTTTGAGTGTGGCAAAAAGCGGGGTGGACATGAGCGTATACCCGTCTTTTTCTATAGTAAGGCCACTCCCCTCTTTGGGAAGTGTGACGCTGTAGGCGTTAGCTTTGTTTGTAAAGCCTGAGGCAGTAGAGATAAGAGTGTTGTCAATGTCGCGTTCTTTACCTGAATCGTCGCTATAGGTAAGAGGCTCATTTTGGATGCGCGTGGTGTAGGTACCGTCAAAGTTTAGGTAGGTGCGACTGAACCTGTCGTGCGAAACTTCGTAGAGGGCACCTTCGGGCTTTTTAGGTTCAGGGTCTATTTGAGGGGCCTTAAGAGGGGCTTTGGGCACAGGTGTTGGCGCAAGTGAGTTGTCAATATTTTGTGGGTCTGTTTTTTGGATAGGCGTAAAGGAGGTATCTTGGGCACCCTTTGATGTTTGTCCCTGTGCGTCTTGGTTTGTTGTGTTTTGCTCCTGTGGCGTGTCGGTATCGGTAGCAGCACCTGTATCAGAGTTTGTCTCGGTGCTTTCAAGTGCCCAGGCAGGTGAGGTATCACTTAAAAAATAAAGCCATATCGAGGGTACCGAGCCTAAAAATACTAAGGTGGCAAGGGTGGTTCGTGCTATCTTAGACAGAGGGCTTAGAGGTTTGTTCAGGTAAGTTTGGCTGTTTTGGGTACGTGATGGTGAGGGCATGGGACTTACGGTGTTGTTTTGTTCCGGGTACTCAAAAGGTATGTTTGGCGCATGAGGCGCACAGCTGTGTGTTTGGATCTTGGGGCGCACTAAAGAAGAGAGCGGGCCTTTTTTAGGAGTGTTTCTTCGACGGGGCCCTCCGTAGGATATACCGTGTTTTTTGGGGATATAAAGACGATATATCAGGTACAAAAACACTGCACCCAAAACCAAAAGCAGCGCACACTCAACTATCCAAGCCACCAAAGTATGCACGATGAATCTGTCAAAGACTACCGAGATGATAAAGCCTAAGACCGTACATAAAGCCACGTAGGCCAAGAGGCTGAGGTAATAGTGCTTACATGAGCTTTTGGCTGTCTGAAACCACGGGCGCAAAGACTCAGGGTGTGTACTGAGCGAAAAAGCAGCATGTAAGACGACAGGAGCAAGCGTCACTGCGAAAAGAAGCGAGAGGGCTCCGGCAAAACCTTGGATATGAGCTACCGTGATGGGCAAAAACGTAAGGTGCGCAACTACCGTAGTGACAAAGCCCACGATCATCGCCACGACAAGGGCCGCACACGCGCCTGCTAAAACCACCAAAGCGATGACGGAGAAAAAAAGCGCAGGTTTGGCCTTAGATACACGAGAGGTGTTGTTAGATAAAGTAGACATCACACATGACCTGCTATTGCGAGGGGGGGGGGGTGTTATAAAAAGCGGACATATACCTCAGCCTACAAAACTATCCTGGCGCCACGGGCCCGATATTATCTCGCCGGAGGCATAAATAAAGGTTCCTTGGCCGGTGCGCTTATCGGCATAAAAAGCCCCTCGATAGGTGCCAAAGTAAACGCCAAGGGCATCTGTGTAGGTTTGAGTACCCTCGCCATGCCTTAAGTTATCTTGAAAATCCCCTTCATAAACAGAACCATCGGCATAATACAGTGTGCCTATGCCATGAAAAAGGCCTCGCTGCCACTCACCTTTATATGACCAGCCCTCATGTGAGTTAAAGCTGCCCCACCCCTCCTCTACGTCATTTTGCCACTCACCGGTATACACAGAGCCGTCAGCATAGGTATAGGTGCCCTCGCCAGACTTAAGGCCTGCTTTCCACATGCCACTGTAACGAAAACCCAGAGCACTTATGAGTGTGCCTGTGCCCTCTTGGCGGTCGTGTTTCCACTCACCTTCATATACCGAACCGTCAGCGTAGGTAAGGATGCCCTGACCACTTTTAAGCCCACCGGAAAACAATCCCACATACACCCAGCCAACAGCAGAGCGTGTCGTGCCGTGTCCTTCTGGCACATCGGCTACAAACTGACCTGTGTAAGTAGTAGTATCGGGAAAGGTAAGCTGCCCTTCGCCTTGCCGTATACCTAACTCCCATGTGCCATTTGAGGCAGCCTTAAGGGCCGATGCGGGAGTAAAAGAACCTTGAGAAGAAGGCAGGTTGTCTTTGAAGGTGCCGGTGTACACCGAGCCGTCCGGATAGGTAAGCGTGCCTTCTCCTTGTCTGATACCTTGATAAAACGTACCTTCGTATACCCAGCCGCCAGAGCTTTTTGACGTGCCCAAGCCCTGCCAAAGCCCTTCTTGCCACTCGCCTTCATAAAAAGAGCCATCGAGGTAGTAATAAGTACCCTTTCCATTGATGTTGTCGTTTTGCCATTGGCCTTGATAGCGCTCGGTATTTTTAAGAGTTAAGGTGCCTTCGCCTTCGCGCTTGCCGTGCAAAAACGAACCTGCATACACCGAGCTGTCTTTATAGGTAAGCGTGCCCTCGCCCTCATAGTAGCCGTCTTTGAAATAGCCGGTATAGATACCACCTGCAACGTTGGGACGGTTTTCGTAGTAGCCATTTAGGCTGGGATCAAAATAGGGATCTGGCTCAGGGATAAATAACATACCGGTAGCAGCACCAATAGATATAAAGGTAAGAGAGGCTATAGCTACAGCAGAAGTAGAAACGAGGGTGATTTTTTGCCACAGAGGATAAGGGCGCAGTTTACCCGCGCGGATAATGATGACTACTCCGGCCAGTATCGCTACAGCCAAAAGAGCCAAGGCGACTATGTAAGTCACATCTAACACTTTGTCCCCACAACCATCGAAACCCGTGCGCGCTCTTCGTTTTGCCTAACAACAAATCCCGCGCCTTTTTTGGTGGTCCTTAGAGGATTTTAAGACTTCAGAAAGGGCGCTTAACCTCACAACTTGGCCTAGCTTCACATCTGAATATCAATCCCAAAACCGGTCGTACACCTATACTTGATACTATACTTGATACCCATTGGTTTTCCGGGCATTTTTATCTTACGCTCTTTATTGTAGACAAGGCGCACTTGAAAGAAGATCGGCCTAATGGACCGGCGAACGTACCAATATAGACTGTAAACGGTCAACGAAACCTACTGAGACCATAAGCGACCAATGGAGCGCTTTAGCATTCTTGGTCAGCTCGGCGTTGGTCGTTGGTAGTTTTGCAGCTGCAATGCTGTCAGAGCACTGCGGGTGCGAAGCCATGAGCCTTACGGGCTTGCGTCAGCCAGATACGGGTTTAAGTGAGTCGGGTACGAGCTTAAGCCCGTAAGATGATAAGTCTACGGGGCTTTGACGGCCGAGACGGCTAAACAGAAGCGATCGGCAAAACGCGACAGAGTCTCGGAGTCGTTGCCGGCCAGATGTACCTGGACAGCGCGACGACCACGGGCGGCCAGCGCATCAAAATCTCCCTGGGCTTGAATAGCAGCCAGATCTCCCAGAGAAAGGCCCTCGCCGGGAATTATGATGTCATTATCCTCATCGGCCGACAAAAACAAAAATACGCCGGTATTGGGGCCGCCTTTGTGCAACTGCCCTGTAGAATGTAGATAGCGCGGGCCAATTTCCAAACAGGATGCCACACCCAAGCGACTGGCCACACGATTGCGCATACGTTCCAAAGCCTCGCGACGGCCATAGCCCCTAAAAGGCAAAAAGGCATTGAGCGAGAAATAATCGCGCTGCTCAAGCGAGCCCAGCAAGGCACGCAGGACATGATCAACCGTGACTTCTCCCCATGCCAAATCCGTCGCATCCAAAAGCCCCTGGCTGATGCGTACAGCCCGGACGTAATCCAATTGCGAAAAGTCTATTTGCACGCAGCTATGAGCCGTTGGACTATGCGCTGCATCAGAGCAATCGCGCACACTCACACCGTCCTGGGATCGTCCGGTGCCAAGCAGGGCTTTGACCCGTTGTTTGGTGTCCTCAACATCTGGCTGGTCAAAGGGATTGACCCCCATGAGCAGACCCACCATAGCCACAGCATACTCCCAAACCACAAAGCGGCCAAACAGCTCCTCGACAGAATCAAGTGAATAGTGTCGGGCGGGAATAGACGGGTCAAAGTTTTGAATCGACTCGGCAAAGCCTTCCGGATGACCAACTTCGTAACTTATGGCACAGCGGTCGACACGGGCTACACTTAAAATGGAAGCATCTACCTCAACGTTAGGCAGTATGCCCTTGTTTTGCTTGCCCAACGACTCGGCAATAAGCTGCTCCAACCAAAGCCCAAACACCTGGCCGGATGGCGGCATGACCAACGACATCTTGTCGCGCCCCGCAAGGTAGTTGTCATAGATAAAGCAGGCCAGATCCACCGCCGGGTTATCGTCTGTGTCCTGTGCACAGCGCTGTTCTACCTGGGCGGCAGCATGTACCACATCGGCGATGTCGATACCGATACAGGCCGCGGGAAACAGGGCGAATACCGAAAGTGCAGAAAAACGCCCACCCACATCGGGCGGAGAGGAGAGCACGAAGCGGTAGTTTTTGGTCTGAGCCAGATGCTCCAGTTGGCTGCCAGGGTCGGTAATGGCCACGAAACGCTTGGCCGCACCCGAGGTACCCAGATGGCCGGTAACGTAGTGCCACGCCACACGCTCAAGCATCAAGGGCTCAATGGTCGAGCCAGACTTGCTGGAGACGATATAAAGGGTCTTGGCAGGGTCAGACGAACCGAGAATATGGTTGACAAAGACCGGCGAGAGCGAATCCATCGTCCTGAAGGCCACAGAGCCCTCGGGGCTACCCATGCGCACTTCATGCAACTTCGTTATTGTCATCGCCGCCTGCGAGGAGCCTCCCTGGCCGATAAGCACAACGGCTTCCAGCCCTTCAAGGCGGATGCCCGACGCAATGGCCGCAAGTTCCTCAACACTCATAGGTGGGTTTGAACTAAGATGCAGCCAGCCCAAAGACCCTAAAACCCGATTCTGATCAGGTTCAACACCGGCAAAAAGCGACGCGTCTTTGGCATACAGTCGCGAAGGCACCTTATGCGCCAGCAGGTAGGGCATACACTCGCGGGAGGTGGTAGGAACAATATCGCTCACATGACCTTCAATCTGAGAGAAGGAATTAGGGAGAAATGCTTTCGTTCAGCTTGTTCGTCCAGCTATAGTGCTAAATTATTTAGCACTTTTTTGGTCATCGGCCGTCGCTTTCACTGTTGAATCCTCGCCCTCAGAGTCCTTCGCAACGATATCCTCAGAGTTCTCATGAGCGGTATCTTCAGAATTCTCAGTATCACTATCAGCAGTATCCGCCTTGTCAGCAGTATCCGCACCAGCGTCTGCGGCCTCGGCGGCTTCGGCGGCCTCGGCGGCTTCGGCGGCACTATCCTGTTCAAGAGGCTCGTCCTTGTCAGCAGACTTGTCTAAAGAGTCGGCATCATCATCCTTGACACCATCCTTGGACGCGTCCTTATCCAAAGAATCTACATCAACGTCCTTGTCACTTGCCTTGTTATCCGCTTTGGCACTTGCTTCGTCACTTGCCTTGTCATCCGCTTGAACGTCGGCTTTGTCGCCCGCTTGAGCTCCGGCTTTAGTGCCCGCCTTGGCCCCCCTCTTGGACGCACTCTTGCCAGGTGCCGCTGTCGTTGTGGCTTTTTTGCCGGTGTCCTGGCTTGAAGATTTACCCTTGGCATGGTACGGCTCTTGCACCAGCTCCATGATGACAATGATGGCGCCATCGCCGCGACGCTTGCCTATCTTAAAAATGCGGCTGTAGCCACCGGGTCGGTCCTTGAACAGGCCCTGCTCAACCTTGGCAAACAGCTCACCTACCAGGGATTGATCGCCGAGTTTGGCGATGGCCAGACGGCGAGCGTGCACATCGCCGCGCTTGGCCCAGGTAATCAACTTATCCACATCGCCGCGAATCTCTTTGGCGCGCTCCAACGTGGTCTTGATGCGATCATTGGCAAACAAGTTCACACAGAGGTTCTTTTTGATGGCAGCGCTGTGGCTGGCATCAGTGCCCAGCTTGCGCCCTTTTTTATAATGTCTCATTTAATCTCTCCCAAATCATCGGATAGTGCGCTGAGTCCAGCAGCGAACCGGCAACATACCCGGCCACACGCCCGTACTTATGGTTTGAGCCCAAGGCCCATGGCCTGTAACTTGTCTTTGACCTCTTCGATGGACTTCGCGCCAAAGTTACGGATGTTCAAAAGATCGTTTTCTGAAAAGTCGACCAATTGCCGCACGCTATGGATACCGGCGCGCTTCAAGCAATTGTAGGAACGGACGCTCAGGTCCAGTTCCTCGACCTGTCGGTCAAGCTCGGTGCTGGAAATGATGTCCTCACGGGCAAAAATCGATGGCGCATCGCTCTCGAATTCGTCTGAGTCCAAGACCATGAACGCATCGGTATGCTGTTTAATAATGTCGGCGGCACGCATGACAGCATCGGTAGGAGTCGTCGCCCCGTTGGTCTCGACCTCCAAGACCAGCCTGTCATAATCAGTGCGCTGCCCTACGCGCGTGTCGGTTACACTCATCGTACAGCGCCGAACCGGCGAGAACAGCGAATCCACCGGAATATACCCTATGGGATCAGTAGCAAGTTTGTTGCGCTCGGCCGATATATAGCCACGGCCCACACCGATGCGCAAGGTCATATCTAACTTCCCGCCCTTGGCGAGGGTAGCCACAATATGATTTGGATTGATCAACTCGAATTCGGAGGGCACCTCAATATCCGCTCCGGTAATGATGGTCTCGTCTTGGGTGCCTTCAACGTTGACGCGGGCCAGAGCCTCGCGGGCAGAGGTTAATGAACTGAACACCAGGCCCTTGATGTTGAGGATGATGTCTGTAACATCCTCAATAACACCATCGGCAACCGAGAATTCGTGCTGCACTCCCTCTATCTTGATTGCGGTAACCGCAGCGCCATCCAAAGACGATAGCAGCACGCGGCGCAGACTGTTACCCAGCGTCTGACCGTAGCCACGCTCCAGGGGTTCTGCTATAAAACGGGCCAGTGAATTATTGACATTCTCCACGGTTACCTGTGGTCTCATAAACTCTGTCATCGAAACCTCTCCTTTTGGTTTTACCTGAGCCGACTTACTTGGAGTACAACTCAACAATGAGTTGCTCGCGGATATCCAGGTCGATCTGCTCACGTGATGGCAGGTCCAGCACCGAGCCCTGGAGTTTCTCGATATCTACTTCCAGCCACTGCGGCACCTCGGTGCGCTCGCTGGAAATCAAAGACGACTTGATGACCAGCATCTCGCGGGCTTTGGGCAGCACCGCCACAAGATCCCCGGCTTTAACGCGGTAAGACGGAATGTCCACTCGGCGTCCGTTGACGGAGATATGACCGTGAAGCACCTGCTGGCGAGCCTCGTCGCGCGACTTGGCAAAGCCCAACCGATAGACAACGTTGTCCAGGCGGGATTCCAGGATGCGCAGCAGATTCTCGCCGGTAACCCCGGCTTGACGGTTGGCCAATTCATAGTAGTTCCTGAACTGCTTTTCCAAGAGCCCATAAATACGCTTGGTTTTTTGCTTCTCGCGCAGCTGCATACGATATTCGGATTCCTTGATGCGTTTCCTGCCGGCATCGCCGGGGGGATAATCGCGGCGCTCCATAGCACATTTGCTCGTATAGCAACGGTCGCCTTTCAAAAAGAGCTTAGCCCCTTCGCGTCGGCAAAGTCGGCAGTCAGCCCCGGTATATCTTGCCATTAGCTTTCCTCTCGTAATGTCATTTTACGCCCTAGCTGGGGAGAAATACAGGCCGCGCGAGTCATACTGTCCCGCCCGTTGTCGCCACCAACGTTCGCCTTACCACCAGCGTTTGCTTGCGCTACCTCGTTGCAACACCGCGCTGACACACTCGTCTTAGAAGTGTCCGCCTTGAGTGCTGCTCGGCACTGCGGTCTTTGCGGTCTAAACGCGCCGGCGTTTGCGCTGCCGCACGCCATTGTGCGGAATCGGTGTGCAGTCCTGGATACTGGCAATCTCCAAACCGTTGGCCTGCAAAGTGCGGATAGCGGTCTCTCTGCCCGAGCCTGGGCCCTTCACAAAGACGGAGACCTTGCGTACACCATGCTCCGATGCCACTTTTGCCACAGCCTCGGCGGCCATCTGCGCGGCAAACGGCGTAGACTTACGCGAACCCTTAAAGCCCACTTTGCCAGCGCTTTGCCAGGCTATCGTGTTGCCTTGCGGGTCGGTAATCGTGATGATGGTGTTGTTGAACGTGGATTTGATATGCGCTTGCCCGACGGCAATGTTCTTGCGCTCGGAGCGCTTGATGCGCGTACGAGCCTGCTTTTTTGCAGCCATTATTTCTTCTTACCTCCGATCTGCTTGCGGGGGCCTTTGCGTGTGCGGGCGTTAGTGTGCGTTCTTTGACCACGCACCGGCAGCCCACGACGATGACGAAGCCCTCGGTAGCAGCCGATCTCCATCAGGCGTTTGATGTTCGTTGACACCTCGCGGCGCAAATCGCCTTCGATCGTGAGGTTCTTATCGATATATTCGCGAAGTCGTACCGTCTCTTCTTCGGACAGGTCTTTTACTCGAGTATCTGGGTTCACGTCAGTTCCGGCCAAAATCTGCTTGGCGGTGGTGAGCCCAATGCCGTAGATATAGGTCAACCCGATCTCAACGCGTTTCTCGCGCGGCAGGTCAACACCGGCAATACGAGCCATACAACAGCTCCCTTCCTAGCCCTGACGCTGCTTATGGCGAGGGTTGGCACAAATCACCAAAACCCTGCCGTGGCGTCGGATAACTTTGCACTTATCACACATCTTTTTTACAGAGGGACGCACTTTCATCGTCTCTTTCCTCTCGATTCTCTCTACTCTCTTATATCTTCACGCCGCAGCCGCAGGCGTTATTTTCCGCTTGTATTCAGGCTTTTAACCAAGGCGCTTTGGCCTGCTATGGCTCACTTGAATCGGTAGATTATACGCCCCCGACTAAGGTCGTAAGGCGAGAGTTCCACTGTCACCTTGTCACCAGGAAGGATGCGGATGTAGTGCATGCGCATCTTGCCAGAGATATGGGCCAACACAACATGCCCGTTTTCCAGTTCGACCTTGAACATAGCGTTGGGCAGCGGCTCTACGACCGTACCCTCAAGTTCGATTGCTTCCTCTTTAGTCAAGACTCTCCATTGCTAGGTAACAAAAAATAACAGCCGAAAAACAACAGCCGCTTATAATACCGTAAAACTCCTATCTTTAACAAGTGAGAATTACAACAATCTCCTAACAAATCCGGCCAATTACGCATCCGGGCGGTAAATACGCACATACATGCCCGGCCGGTGTGTGGCCGGTACTGCCTGACTTACCGCGCCAGGCTCATGACTTTGCACCCGCATTGTCAGAGAGGCGCCACGTAAGCGAGGACTATTTGAGGGTAGCACTTACTTTGGCGCAAATAAGACAAAAGTATTCGTCTGTCGAGGGTGCGGACAAAATAAATTGACCGTTCTTTTTGTCTTTGCAAAAGTGAGTGCTACCCTCAAGCTAATCAACAATTCCATTACAGGCACCGGCGATTGTCTCTGTCAGACTTGCAAGCCGCGTTTTTTCGAGTATCATTTGTAGTTATTAGCACTCTAAGGCTTTGAGTGCTAATTTCGTCTGGATCGCTGCTCTGCGTTTAGCCTATTGGGCCTGACCTACGTTCGTTGTCACACGCGGTTGAGTACCTAGCGTGTGCGGTGAGCATCTAAGCAGACAAACGGCTGACGTAAGAGAGTGCACAGAGCAAGCTGATGTAAAGCTACCTCACGTAGCAACCCGAGAAAAGGAGGCAAGACTGATGAGTGCCAAAAAAGCCAAGCTGAACCTCAAGCCCTTAGGCGACAGGATCATCCTCAAGCAGGACGAGGCCGAAACCGCTACCGCGTCTGGTATTCTGATTGCCAGCACGGCACAGGAAAAGCCCCAGCGCGGCGTGGTCATCGCCGTGGGCGAAGGCAAGATCGACAACAACGGCAACCTGGTCAAACCCGGTGTCAAACCCGGCGACAGTGTCATCTACAGCAAATACGGCGGCACCGATGTCACTGTGGACGGCGAAGAATATCAGATACTTCGCGCTGACGACATCTATGCCATCTACAGCTGATCGACACCCCCTCAGACAACAAGCGCTTCTGAAGCACGAGGGGTGTCATCAGAGCACACACATGAAACAACCATCGAACGATTAGGAAAGGAGCCAAAATGGCCAAAGATATTAAGTTCAACGAGGAGGCACGTGGCGTCCTGGCAACCGGTGTATCCAAGCTGGCCGAGGCCGTCAAGGTAACCCTCGGTCCCAAGGGTCGCTACGTTGCCCTGGAGCGCAGCTTTGGCGCGCCACTTATCACCAATGACGGCGTAACTGTTGCCAAAGAAATCGAGCTGGAGGACAAGATCGAGAACATGGGTGCCCAGTTGGTGCGCGAGGTCGCGGTCAAGACCAACGATGTTGCCGGCGACGGAACCACCACTGCCACGCTGCTGGCCTCGGTCATTGTCAACGAGGGACTGCGCAACGTCACGGCCGGTGCCAACCCTCTGGCGATTCGGCGCGGTATCGAAAAAGCCGTGGACACCGTAGTCGAGAGCATCAAAAAAGCTTCAAAGCCGGTACGCAACAACAGCGAGATCGCCAATGTAGGCACGATCAGCGCTGGTGATCCACTGATTGGCGAGAAGATCGCCGCCGCCATGGATGAAGTAGGCAACGACGGCGTTATCACAGTCGAGGAGAGCCAGACCTTTGGCATCGAGATCGAAACTGTAGAGGGTATGCAGTTCGACAAGGGTTATGTCTCGCCTTACATGGCTACGAACATGGAGCGTATGGAGGCCGAACTCGCGGATCCCTACATCCTTATCACCTCACAAAAAATCGCCTCTATTCAAGACATCCTGCCCATCTTAGAGGCTGTGATGCAGGCCAGTAAGCCACTGCTGATAATCTCCGAGGACTTTGAGGGTGAGGCCTTGGCGACCGTCCTGCTCAACCGTCTGCGCGGCACCCTGAACTGTGTGGCTGTCAAAGCACCCGGCTTTGGCGACCGTCGCAAGCGGATGCTGGAAGACATTGCCGTCGTCACCGGCGGTACCGTGATAACAGAAGATCTGGGTATGAAACTCGACCAGACCACCTTGACCCAGCTCGGTCGCGCCAAGACCGTGCGTGTTAATAAAGACACGACGACCATTGTCGACGGTGGCGGCAGCAAGAAGGACATCCAGGCTCGCATTTCCCAGATCAGAGCCGAGATCGACATCACCGATAGCGATTTTGACCGCGAGAAGCTCCAAGAACGCCTGGCCAAACTGGCCGGCGGTGTGGCGGTCATCAAAGTGGGAGCCGCTACCGAGGTGGAACTGAAGGAACGCAAGGCTCGTATTGAGGACGCGCTGCAGGCCACTCGAGCAGCCGTTGAAGAGGGCATCGTGGCCGGGGGCGGCGTGGTACTGGTTGATGCCATCCCAGCCCTGGATAAAATCAAGACCGATGACCCCGAAGAGCAGGTAGGCGTAAATATCATCCGTCAGTCTCTGGCCGCCCCGCTGAAGGTGATTGCCGATAACGCCGGCTTCGAAGGATCTGTCGTGGTAGAGAAAGTCAAGTCACTGCCGGCCGGTCACGGTCTCAACTCGCTTACCGGTCAGTATGGCGATCTGATCAAAGACGGCGTCATTGACCCGGCCAAGGTCACGCGTTCGGCACTGCAAAACGCGGCCAGCGTCGCGGCCTTGATCCTGGTAACCGAGGCAACTGTCAACGACATCCCCAAGGAAGGCATTGATCCGGCGGCCCTGGCTGGTGCCATGGGCGGTGGTGGCGGCGGTATGTACTAGACTGCAAGACTATGCGTGCTCAATACTAATATTAGTATATACGAGTATATACGTGCCGCACGGTGCGCAGTAGATGAGACGGCTGCCTTCAAGGTGGCCGTCTTGTTTTGTGTTTACGATCTTCGTTCAATGGTATAAAATGGGGCCACAGTGGCCGTAAGACCACTCAGGAATAAGGCCCGCATACAGAGAGGATTGTGCCATGTTCAAAATGCTGTCGTATAAGATACTGCAAAAATCCACACGAACTTCTCCCCCATCAGACCACATAAACACTCGTTTTGTTACACCAGAATCAAGCTCAGCGAGAAATGCCCGAGCGCAAGACCAATCGCAAGGTCGCTTTACCCTTGCCCTGACCGTATGCGTAGTATCGGCGCTGTTGTTGGTCTTAGGTGCGGGGCTGGCCGGCTGCGGCAACAATACAGGACAACAGAACTCCACAAGTGGCCAGTCAGCCTCAGGTTCAACCTCGTCTGCGAGCGGCTCGTCTGACTCGTCTGCGGCTACGGGCCTGCCCAATCCTGTTGTCCAAGTGAACGGTGCCGGCGACATCGAAGGACGTTTGGGTTTTAGATTACAGGCACCGGGCTCCGCAACCACTGCCACTTACTCTATCATTGACAACAGCCTGGGCCAGGTACAGTTTTCGTTAGATGACACCTTTACCTATCGCGGCCAAAAAACCGACGCACTCACCGACATCAGCGGTATGTACTACGACTTTGCCACGCGGACAACCGCCAGCATTGCCAACACGGAATGCACGGTCGAATACAATGAGGGCGCCCAGGGTGTCTGTTATTGGTATGATGCGAGTGCCAAAGCCAGCTATTCGGTCTCGGTGGAATATAACGCCTCTTTTGACCTGCTCACAACGATAGCTCAGATCCTGCTCACCGAGTGAGCACCAGCGGTCTGGCACGAGGCCCGCAGGGCCTGAAGAGTCAGGGCTTGGGCGGCAAGCAGCGCTCTACTTGAGACTGTGCCTCTTGCCTGCATAAAGCGCGAGGGCCGAGCGTAGCGTACTCGGTTACATAAGCGAGGCCCGCAGGGCCTGAAGAGTCAGAGCTTGGGCGGCAAGAGGCACGGTCTAACGGATGATGCCCTTAAGAAAGCCAGCCAGTTCATCAATGTCGTCAAAACCAAAGCAAGGGAGGGGCGGAGAAGCTGCCGCGGCGGCGGCGACAATGCGCTCGATATCGGTGATTACGGCGATGACATCGTTGTCCTCACTGCCCAGTTCGCGCTCGGCATCGTTGGGATTGGCTGCCCGGAACAATTCAATTGTTGGCAGTCCGGCATGTCGGTAGCCCTCCACCAGAATGATATCCAGACGCTGGGTGTTCGTATCGGCTACCGAGAGCGCAATCATCGCCGCTATGGTTTCATCAGCAGGTAGCGGCGCGTCTAAAAGCCGCACCATGGCAATCTTATCCGGCGCGTTTATCACACTGAAGCGGCTGCCGGCCTGGGCGTGGCGCCAGGAGTCTTTGCCCTCGACATCAAAATTAAAACCGGCATGTGAGTGATGCTTGAGCGTACCTACCTTGATATCATCGGCGCTGAGGGCAGCAATCAGCTTCTCTAAGAGCACAGTCTTACCGGAGTTTTGTTTGCCCACAAAAGCAATGGCAGGAATATTCATAGATGCTCTCCGGTCTTTTAAAGGGACAAGGACACAGCGTACGAGCCGGCTTTACTCCAGCATACAGCGTACGAGCCGGCTTTACTCCAGCACCAGCTCGACTGCTCTGCCTGCGGTCAGCGAGGCTTCTACGTCAATGATTCTTTGATTGGCTGAGCCACGCCAGCGCAGGTCATACGAGGCCTGTTCGACCAGGTAGCGTCCATCGACCAAAACATCACAGGCCACCAGAAGTTCACGCGCCGCGACACAGGGCATGCCCGCTGCCAGTTGCTCATAGGTGTAGCCGCTATAAGCCCAGACGCTCAGTCTGGCTGCCTGAGCCCGTCTGACCAGCTCCAACAGTGGCTCAGGTTGCTCAAAAGGCTCACCGCCGCTCAAGGTGATGCCACACAGCAAGGGATTAGCCTCAATCTGCTCCCAGAGCTCATCAATCGTTGCCCATCTGCCGCCGCTACGAGACAGGGCCTGAGGATTATGGCAGCCCGGGCAGCAATGGCTGCAACCTTGGACAAAGACCGCATAGCGGATGCCCGGGCCGTCTACAATGGAATCATCGGCAACGCCAAACAGACGTACGGGCGTAATCTCTGTAACCGATGTTGAATTCTGCGTTGGCTCTAAGAGCGCTGTCGCTGTCGCCTGCGCCGTGGATGCCGGCGCCGTCAGAGGCAAAACCTGGTAATACTCAGCCATTGAGTGCTTCTCCCGCCTCTGTGTCAGGATGGCCGGCGCTATTCTCCGCAACTATCTCGGTCGTGGAAATACCGTGCTTGACGCGCTCGGATTCCTCCTGGCGCTTAGCATTGTTGAAGCGGTCCAGCGTGCCTACAAGATAGCCCGTGATGCGACGGATGCGCTCAAAGGGGATGTCTCCCTCCTCACGACCGCACCGCGGGCAACGGTCGCCGATGATACCGTTATAACCACACACCGGGTCGCGGTCCACCGGATGGTTAATCGAGCCATAACCCACGCCACTTTCTTTCATGTGGCGGATGATGGCCTCAAAGGCTTCCAGGTTGTCGCTGGGATCACCGTCCAGCTCTACATAGGAAATATGGCCGGCGTTGGTCAGCGCGTGGTAAGGCGCCTCCAGTTCAATTTTCTTAAAAGCATTGATGTCGTAGTAAACCGGAATATGGAAGCTATTGGTGTAGTAGTCTCGGTCGGTTACACCAGGGATGGAGCCAAAGCGCTCGCGGTCAAGCTGTACAAAGCGTCCACTGAGCCCCTCGGCCGGCGTGGCCAGTAGCGAGAAGTTAAGCTGGGTCTTGGCGGCACGGTCGTCCAGGTAGCCGCGCATAAAACCGATTATCTGCAACCCAAGGTTTTGGGCTTTCTCGCTTTGACCGTGATGCTCACCCGTCAGCGCCACGAGTGTCTCGGCCAGACCGATGAAACCCAGCGAGAGCGTTCCATTTTTAAGGACTTCTCCTACTTCTTCGTTCCACTTGAGTTTATCAGAACCAACCCAAACGCCCTGACCCATCAAAAACGGCATGTTGTAGACCTTCTTACGCTTTTGTATCTCAAAACGGGCCAGCAGTTGTTCGCAGACAAGGTCGAGCCTGGCCTCTAAAAGCTCAAAGAACAATTCCATGTCTCTGTTGGCCTTAATTGCCAGCCTGGGCAGATTGATAGAGGTGAACGAGAGGTTACCGCGCCCGGGCGTAACCTCCAGGTCCTGATCGTGAACATTGGCAATGACGCGCGTACGACAACCCATGTAGGCCACCTCAGTCTCGGGTGTGCCTTTGTAATACGGGGCGTTAAACGATGCGTCGAGAAACGAGAAATTAGGAAACAAGCGTTTGGACGAGACCGCACAGGCTTGCTTGAACAGATCGTAGTTGGGGTCGGCAGCATTATAGCTTACGCCCTCCTTAACCCTGAATATTTGGATGGGGAAGATCGGCGTTTCTCCTGAACCTAAGCCCTCTTCGGTGGCTCTGAGGATGTTTTTGATGACCATGCGCCCTTCTGCCGAAGTGTCCATACCGTAATTGATTGACGAGAACGGCGTTTGGGCACCGGCACGCGAATGCATGGTGTTGAGATTATGGATAAAGGCCTCCATGGCTTGGTGGGTGGCTTTGTCGGTGTCGGCCGCGGACTGACGAGAAGCATAACTTTGGGCAGCCTGGGCGGTATCAGTGTCGATATCCAACTCGGCCATCAAGGCATGGCGTTCCTCGTTGAGGTAGTTGACATCCATGACCAGGCTGGGAACAGCGCCGGTCTCGGCCTCTACCCGCGCAGTCAAAGCATCCACTTTTTCTTTTGCGCCATCGACATTGGCCAGCAGGTCAAGCGCCGCCGCGAGGTTCTTCTTGTAAAAACTCCGATAAGTCTTGCGCACACCCTGAGCCATGCCGTAATCAAAATTCGAGATGGACTGACCACCGTGCTGGTCGTTTTGATTGGACTGGATGGCAATACAGGCCAAGGCCGAATAGCTGGTGATACCCGAGGGCTCGCGCAACACCCCATGTCCGGTCGAAAAGCCGCCTTCGAACAGCTTGCAGATATCTATCTGGCAACAGGTGGTGGTAAGGGTATAGAAATCCAGGTCATGGATATGAATATCGCCCTCGCGGTGGGCCTTGGAGTGGACAGGGTCCAACACGCGCAGATTGTAATACTGCTTAGCGGTCTCCGAGCCGTATTTGAGCATCGTGCCCATGGCAGTGTCGGCATCGATATTGGCGTTCTCGCGGGCGACATCGAAGTCTTTGGCATCAGCGTGGGTGAGCTTATCGATTTTCTGCATCAGCTGGGTGTTGATTTCGCGAGCACGAGCGCGGTCGTCGCGATAACGAATATAAGAACGGGCTATGTGAAAAAAGCCATTCTCGTACAACACCTCTTCGACCAAGTCCTGTACACCTTCCACGGTGGGGGCACCCTCTATAGCCCCCTCCTCAATCTTGGTCAGGACAGCTTTGGCCAGTTTGGTATAGGTGGCCTCGTTGCTGATATTGCCATTGGCGGTAAAAGCCTTTTCGATGGCATCGCTGATTTTGTCAAGATCAAACTCTACTGCGCGGCCATCACGTTTGATGATACTCGTAACCATGTTGTAGTCCTTTCTGTGCTGCGTTTTACTGCTACGTTTATGTGGTGCCTGGGTCGTGCCTGAATGGTGCCTGAGGTGAGCTTTGGCGGTACTTGGGCTGTGCTTGACCGATCGTATTTTAGTCAGACACGGTTCGCCCCTCAGCGGTCGAGTTTCAGCGATACGTGGCCTTTTATACTTCGATCATGCTTTGGCGGTACCGGTTTGACAGCCGCGACCTTGCCAAGAAAACCACAACTGCTCGACTCATTGAGAGTGTTTTCACAGGTATCCCACAGCTATACTACAGTTAATCCACAATATGTTGTGGGTATGACGTTTTACCTGCTTATATATGGTATTGCTGTTTCACTTTTGATGCAATACCTAAATGAAAAAAATTTAAAATTTTCTGGGAATTGGGGCTATCAGCGCATTGATCAGACAACGCGCCGCTAAGGAAGTGTGTCGAGGACTTTAGCTATCACAGTGTTGGAATAGGCAGGGTCTTTATACAGATCGAAGAATACCTGCTGCTGGCATTTGCCGTCATAAACCTCCAGCAGGGGTCGCCTGGGTGCCTCGGGATAATTGAGTACCACAATGCAGATCTCGCCACTTTTGAGCTTGACTAAACACCCTATAGGATATGGTGCTACTATACTATCTAATGCTTCAACGACATCGGGGTCGAACTTACGATCACTTTGCTGTTGCAAAATATCCAAAGCCGCCACAGGATACATGGCCGGCCGGAAAGCCCGTTTGGATACCAGGGCATCATAGACATCGCACACCGCAATGATACGCCCGTTGAGCGAGATATTCTTGCGCCGCAAACCATTGGGATAACCGGTACCGTCAAAGTTTTCGTGATGCTGCAATACGCCTTGTATCATGCTCGGTGTAAGCGAAAAATTGCTCTTAAGGTACTCGGCTCCTTTCTTTACATGATCCTTGACTACCTCAAACTCCTCGTCAGTGAGCCTGCCCGGGCGATTTAAAACATCTTCGGGCAAGAACAGGGAGCCTACATCGTGGAAGAGCGCGGATATCGCCAGATCAGTCAACTGCTCGCGCGTCATCTCAAGTTTCATACCGATACGCAAAGCCAGGACCGTAGCCATAACCGCATGAAAATCCTCATAGCCGATATAAGGCCTGGTATCGAGATAGTCTATCAATGCACCCTGACGCTCAAACAGAGCATCCAGTATCGGCTCTACTATGCCTAACTGTTCAGTACGAGACACACAGTAGTGCAAGGAGGAATCATTGCGAACATTTTGCAGAATGCGAGCAACCTCACTCGCGGTGTTATAGTAGAGTTGCTCGCTTATCGCTGGCTCAGCCACTATCTCGTCGGTGCAAGGATCAAGGATATACGCTCCGGGATACCCCGCCTTCTTGATTCTTTCCACGTCACGATGAGACAGTTTGTGTCCATCCACGAAAACCTTATTACAATGCTCATCATAGAGATTGCGCGCCAGCAGCATTCCCTTGCTTAACTCCGTTTGGACTACATACCTCATTGAGCTGTTTAATCTCCTCTATCTAACGACAATCTTGTGTACCGGGCATCCTCGCGCAAACCACATGCGTAAAGCAAATAAAGATACCTAACAATCGGCCAGCTGGATGGTGCTGTAAGTGGTGCCATAGATCATTTCTGGTGTCTCACGTGCCCGATGCGACCACCGCGCTCCTTATCTGTAGAGAGAAGAAGCAGCGGTAGCCGCACATTTTACTTTTTGCTGAGTCGGGTGCGTCGTACGAATAACAACACCAACAATGCACCGATTGCCACCAATACACTGGCCAAAATCGGTATACCGGATTTTATCGCGGAGCTCAGTATATCCGATGACGCGTTACCGGCGGCACTCTCGCCTGCTCTGATCTGGTTCAACGTATCGATACTGTCGCTATCCATAACCGCCAACGGTCCTGCCTCGTCTCCGCCCAGAAGTTTATTCTGGTCATAAAGTTCATAAAGGCCGGTAGCATAATTGAACAGGGCCACGGTCTTGGCACCTGCTGGTGGTTTGGCCAAATCGCCCGTACGAGCCAAACCGCCACCCGGTCCGCCTGCCGGTTCTTCGACCGATGTACTGCCCCTGTCGCTACCGCCCGTTCCCCCACCACCTTCGGGGCCACCGCTCGCGTCGCCACCACCTGTAGCCGAACCACCGCCCGTAGCACCCTCGGTTTTCTCGAGTACATCGCCACCAACAACAGGCAGATCATGAGCAGCAGCACCGCTGTCGGGCGAAATGGCGCTGCCTAGATTAGGACCGATAATGCCTTCGCTGAGCTTACCTTGCTCAACAGCTTCTTTGAAGAGAGACAGGCGTTGGTAACCCGTTGCCAGACCGGCGAGTTTACTCACCACCTTATCACGGAAAAAGCGGCTGGCATAGTCGGCAAACGACTCATTGCCCGCAGCGTCGATCAGTTCAATCGTCGTTCCGGTAAGGTAATCAAAGGCTACGACTTTGCCGGTGACATAGCGCACCATCATTACGGTCTGGTTGGTAGAGAGGTTATTAGACATCTCGGCAATACCACTTCGGTCAAAATTCTCGGGATAAACCAGGGCGTCTTGGGTATCCACCACTGTACCGTCTGCGTCCAGCACCGTCATATAGGTACTGCCATCATGCGCGCCCACTACGATGCCATCAAAAACCACCGGCAGCTCCGGATCAACCGAGAATAGCGAACCGTCGGCGGCAAAAATTCGCATTGGTCGCACAGTGCCGTCAGCGACCACCGAATAGTTCTTGAACGTCTGTATGCGCGTGCCATCAAAAGAGGAATCCACCAGTGGAAGGGGGCTGTTATCAGCCAGCTTGAATTCGCCTACATGACGGGCAATGCTACCCGATGCCAGGGTGAATACCACGCCTCCTTCGGCCAGCGCCTCGCCCTTTTGCACATGGAGATAAGTGCCGGGCAAGAGACCATGAGTAGAGCTTTGGACCCCCGACGCGGTGATGTGAAGGATGTCGTCATCAAAGACCATGACGCTACGACGCATTGGCACGGGGTCCACCTCAAAGCTGGTTGTGACACCACTGGTGTTAACCAGAACTGTCAACGGCGTAGCAAAGTCGTAGGTAAAGGTGTAGGTTCTGTGTTCCAAAACAGAGTTGAACAGAACCGTGTCGCCAGACAGTATGGCAAACTCGGTATTCGGGGTTATCCGGGGAAACTCCACATTGAGTTTATCGGCACCTACAGCATAAGCATCAAGGTCGGCATCGCCGGCAACTGACAAAAGACTCAGGCCGAGAGGACCCAGTGTCTGCGTCTGCGGAATCGCTATACCGCCGCTGTAAACTCCGTCGGTGGTAGAGTAATACGTACCGGCACCGTCGTCTCCTTCAGAATAGAAACTTTGGACAAGAGAACCGGCCAGACCAGCATACGAGGACGCATAGGGCAGATAACCGGCCGAGAAAGGACTCGCCGCACTACCGTTGGCGAATGTGCCCAAAGGACCGTAGATATAATTACCCAGATTGCCATAATAGGAGTTAGTCGCATTGCCACCCAGGCGGTAGACCCAGTACAAGCGCTGGGCTGTATAGTTGGTGGAACCATCGGCCCGGTCATAACTCAGCTTGTAGTGGTTGGTGTTATAGAGAAGGGTCTGGGACAATTCCGTATTGTAGCCCAGATATGAGTCGATCGCAGGTGAGTTGACATCGAAGGGTACGCGATACGAAGTACTGCCGGGATCGGTTGAACCTACATCGGTGGGACCGTCATAGTACTTGGCCTTCTTGTACGGATAGGTTATGGGGTCTGAAGCTGCCAACTGCTCGGCGGTTTGTACCACGCCATTTCGCGTGAGCGTCGCCGAACCCAATATACGCGTAAAGTACGGACGGATGACATCAGAACCGGAGGAGTAGGCTAGATCCAGGTTGATAATCAGATCGGCGCGGCCAGTTCCGGTAGCTACTACCGTACCCAGCATATGATTACGTGAGTTTTGAACGTTATTGCCACGCTTATCACCCGTGATAAAGGGATAAAGTTCTCCTTGGACATAACCGACAATGCCTGCCACATTGGCCGCGCCGGTCACACTACCGGCAAACATATTCTGAGTCACACTACCGGCACGCGTACCATAGAGTGGCTGACTGCTTACCATGTAGCCAACGATGCCACCGACATACTGACCGGTGCCAACCACCGTGGCATTCGTAACATTGTAGGACTCAGATTCAAGAGTATGTCGACCAACGATGCCGCCAATCTGATCCTTACCCCAGACATTGGTATTCAAAACGTAATTGCCGTAGGTGCTGTAGTTTTCCTGACGTCCCAGAATGCCTCCCACCTCAGTAGCACCGATGCCGCCCACGTCAGAGTTGACGACACCGGCGAACATCATGCGGGCCCGCCCGGCAATACCGCCTATAAAGGTGTTGCGTCCGGCCGGCACGGTAATGACCTTGTCCTGCATGCCGGTAAGCTGTACATAGAGATCATCATAGACAGTAGAAACGGTAGTATCGCGCGTAAAGAGGTAGTAGCCACCGCTTCCCATGGCACCGGCGATACCGCCGATATCATAGGTGCCAAAGATGAGCGAATTACGGGTCTCGCAATGGCGCCAATAGGTCGAGCCCGAGCCGGCGATGCCACCGGCGTAACGGTTCTTGGCAATGACCGTGACCTTGTCGACCCTGGTTACATCAGCATCATTTTGCGACAGGTTGGTGGAATGGTAGGCATAGCCAAAGATACCACCCACATTTTGCTGGCCATAGGCCACACTGTTCGTAACCTGCAAATGATAATTATTGCCAATGTTGGCATTGACTATCTGATAGATTGAATAACCGCAAAGTATGCCGGTATAGTTCTGAGAGCCAGAGGCTGGCGTATAGACGGTGGTATATTCGGCCGAGCAATGAGCCAGCGTCCCGCGCTCGGCACGCCCAACGATGCCACCTACCATATAGGTGCCCGTTACATAGTTAGGGTTGGCAGTGTGGGTAGCATCCACCAAGCCGGTCAAATCATTATCCTGGGTATCGTCTTGACCGGGCCAGTCGCTGGGATAGGTGTTGGCGGGGAGCTTGATGTGTACATCTTCAAAGGTGGCATCCAGGGCATAGCCCACCAGACCGCCCACATGCTGCCCTGTGGTCTTGACATAGATCCTCTGCATCTGCACATGAGCCACATTACCCTTTAGGAAGCCTATCGGTGCCACATAGTTGGCACTGTTGCCCTCAATACGCACATTATCCAGACTCAGATAGCTGGCATTGCCCTGCAATACACCGACGAAGCCCACATAGTTGCCACCAGTCGGAGTTTGCCTGATAGTTATGTTTTGCAGGCGCAGATTTCCCAGGGAGCCGGATACCTGCTTAATAAAGCTGTGACCGGCCTGACTAAAGGTCAGATCGAGATTCTTGAAAGTATACAGGCCGTCTGTATCGGCAGCATTGCTCCCACCCATCAGACGGTTGATTTTCAAATCGTACATCAAAGTAGGAGTAGAGGCGCTTAGACCCGTAAAATCAATATCGCCAACGATTCGGAAATTCTCTAATGTATCGCCGTGCCCACCGTTGGTTTCCGGCTTCATCAAATTCAACCACTGTTGGATATTGCTGATGGGACGATACGGCACCTCTTCTGGCCTGAAGACTATCTGACCATCCACGGGAACCTCGGTACCATCTTGGAGTACCAAAGAGGAGATCCGGTAGCTATCCAGATAGCGCTCCAGATCTTCATCAGGATTAAACGTGAAGATGATCAGCGATTCTTCATCGCTCACAACAGACGATGGCCCTACTTGGAAGTATGAGGCAAAACTCGTACCGAGCTTTCCGGGAAAGACCGTCGTATATTCAACCCGTACACCTTGAAGAGTTGAACGAACTCCCGCCGGGTGTTTGACTATGATGTCAATCTGATAGAGGCTACCTACCAGGCCGGCCTCTCCCACATCAATGGAATAAGCTGGGGTGTCCAACTCCACCGGTGTCTGGTAAGGCAAAAGGCCACCATGTGTGGAATAGAGCAGCGGCAGATAGCCGTTGGACACACCAGATGCGCCCATCGACTCCACCGGCTCGTATTCAAACTCATCACCCATATGAATCTGCATCATCCAGGTCTGGCGCTGCTTCAAATCATCGGTAGAGAACAGGGCAGTGCCGTCGTTTAAAGCTATGTTACCAGTGGTATCGGCCGGGTTATAGAGCTTTCCATTGACTTTTTGCTGGTCCCAACTAAAGGCCATAGGAAAACGACTGTTGGTGCTGGTGGCATCGGTCCCGCCTCTAAATCCATTAAAACGGCGTACGGGTCTGTCGGGATCCACATTGTTGTACTGCTGGGAGCTGGCCACATTGCCAACAGCAATACCGTAAAACGGCACATGGCTTGAAGCTGTCGTAGCGCCAGCCGACCCAATGACCTCGCCAACGCCATTGGCATCAGAGAAGATTTCGACATCGGCCCAGAAATGCTGCAGGGTCAGCGCGCCACTCATGAAACCGACAATACCGCCGATATAAAAGTTCTGAGTGGAAGAGATTTTGCCCTGTGCGTAGACATTTTGGACCTCGCCGGAAGTAAAGCGCCCAATGAGGCCACCGGCGCCTTGGCCGTTGTTGGAAGTAGTCAGCTTGATATCCACACCGTAGGCATAGCTGTTATAGACCGAAGAACCAGCCTCGAGGAGGCCCACCAGCCCACCGCCGGCAAAATTCATCGAACTATCTTCTATCTGAATAGTGTTGACCGAGCAATTCATGATATTTGAGTACTGCATCTGAGCAATGGCTGCACCCATGTATTGTGAACCTTTGAGGTAAGCATTACTGAAGTGCACATTATCCATAATGCCGCCGGCTACACTCAGGCGCACAAAGCCGGCATTAGCCTCCGATGGTGCCGATATATGCAGGCCGTCGACCTGCATATTGGTAACCCGCCCAGCCAAGCGCGGTATGACAGCGCCCTGGCCATTTGATACATTGTTAAAGGCCGGCAGAGTGATTTGATAAAAACCCTGTAACTCATAGTCGGCATTGTAGTAGCCACCGTCCAAGTGTCCGGCAAACTGCTTGGCTTGAGAGGTATCTCCCAGGCGTATTTCTCCCAGACCCAGCTCACGCAAATCGATATCGTTCTTTAAACGATAGTTCTGACTGAGGTCGTTATTGATGGCTTTCCAATCCTGGGGGGTAACCACCGGTTTGTAGAACTCGGCATTAACTGAACTGATAACATTGACCGTATAATCATTCAGACTGTTGAGCGAACGGTACCGAAAGTTCACCACCGGATAAGATGACTTGAAAACTGTAGGGTTATCCAGACGAAAACGCTTATAGGTAATGCCCTCGTTGATGATGTCGGTCTGGGTGTAATCTGCCTGCACCGCCGAAAGACCGCTGGTAGTAAGGCCGGTAATAGTGTAGAAATTAGGATTCTTGAACGTAGCCAGTGCGATAGCATACGTCTCAAACTGCTCCTCAATCATAATGGAAGAGAGCGCAATTGTAGAAGAACTCGTGAGCCCCGGCAGTGCCAGATAAGGCTGATTGGGCATACTGTAGGGCCAGTTGAGTTGGGGATAAAAACCGCCGACCACTTGTTTTTCGGTAGCAAAGGCGCTGCCTAAGACATTAGCCTGCCAGAGGTAATCGCGCAGCGACTCTATACCGACTGGCGCGTTATAGGAATTGGTATAGTTGGTCTCATTGCTGTAGTAGGCCAAGGTGCGAGCACTGGCGCTCTGGCCGCCAACACCGGGACCATAGGCCGTGTTCTTGGAATTGTCAAAAGACACCTGACCGCCACGCTGCGTAGTCCCAACTACGGTAGAGGCCGCGTAACTGTCGCTGATCTGCCCGTTGTCGTTGTATCCTACGATAGCACCGATAGTGGCTTGATTGATACTGCGGTTGGTGGCGCCATCTTTTGTAATGGCAATATCCACATCAACCAACGAAAAAACACTATTTATTCGTCCGGTAGAACGGTTGATGCCGACTAAGCCACCAATATAGTTGGTAGAAAAAGTCTCGGCCTCGGCATTGAGGATAACCGGTACTTTTATCTTAGAATTATTCTGACTATAGATATATCCGTTTCGCACAACACCATCGTTATAGCGCGTGGCCGCACCAAAACCATCCCGCACGGATATGTCATCTTCAAGGTTGATGACAAAGCTATCGATGACCCCGGTGGTCAGATTGTTGTAGCAGATAAGCGACGTGTTCCAGTTGTAACACTGATTCCAGCTCGTAACGTTGACCATAATATTGGAGATGAGACCACTGTTGTTGCGGACTAAGCCAAATGCCTCTCGGGGGTTGTTGCCCGTCAAGTCGAGGTTGAACACTATATTCCTCAAGATGCCCCGGGCACCGATATTATGGATCCACAGATCGCGCAGACCACTGTTAAGGCCACCAGTCGAGGTGTCCTTCGTGTACTGAAAACTATGTCCCTGGAAGTCAATGGTGCCTTCGAATGATCTGCCGTCGCCGGAATAGTTATAGTTATAGTTATTGTCGTAAATCAAGTCCTCGATAACCAGATATCTGGCCTCCGGACCTCCAATCAACGAACCGCCCGGACCCCACGGCTGGGGAGTTTCCAGCATCCTTAGATCGTTCGCATAATTAGGTGAACCATCGCTCCGTTTGGCGTTAGCATAGTTAGGGCCGATGAGGATCATCGGGCCATCGGTGTCGAATTCCAATTGATCCAGCAAGATCGCATTGCCAGCCACGTTCACCCAGAGTTCCACGCGGTATTCAAAGTAGTATGAGAGTGGACGGCTTTGAGTATCTGCATACTGCAAGGCTATCGGAGAAAGACCGACGGTTAAGCTACCACCAGAAAAATTATCGGTATCGGGATAGTAATCGCCATAACCCGGCCGTTTAAAGAATTTGAGTGTATAGGCTGGGTTGGGTACCAGCTTCTGTGGAGCGAGATCGGTGATTTCGGTTTTAATACTTGTGAGCAGATAATCGGGATCGTTGGCTATAGAGTCCATTCCTACCAGCGATAATCTGCCACTGAGGGAGTCTGTCGTGTCAACATAATAACACCGGTCGTCAATCTCGTTGCGATTGGGTTCGGTGCTGCGCCAATCGCCAAAAGTATCAAGGGCGATGTTAGTACGATAAGAAGTAAAGTCATAACCATTGTTATACTCAGCCGCCAGGTATTCTACCTTATAGCGATGGCCGGTCTGCAAACCCCTCAATACGAAGTCCTTGCCCGGCTCGTTATTTTCGCTTGTGCGCGCAATTAACGGTTCCAAAGCCACCACAGCATTGGTGCCTCCGGTAACGCTACCGTCTAACTGGATCACACCCACATCGGTAACTTTCATGGTTACCCGACCATTGACCACTGAGCCGTCAGGATCGTCCACATAAGTGCCGAAGATATAAATGCTGTCGGTAAAGCCAATCAGGCTACCCCAGGAAATGACACCCACAGGGGTCTTGCGCAGGGTTTTGAAGCCGGTTACGGTGTTAGAGACCCTTACCTCGTAATAATCATCGATAACGCGAATCTGAGCGTGGGTGTCCAAGACGTATTCGGTCATAGATGGCAGATATAAATACTCCAGTAACGCTGGGTCATTCAAGTCGCCGGCCAACAGTTTTGCAAACATTGCAGCGCTGTTGGCATCATTTTGATCCTCGCGCTGGAACACCGCCGAGCGCTGTACGGTCGTATCTGGATCATCGGCCCTGTAAATGTTAAAGGCAACAACTTCCAGAAGGTCTAAGAGTGTAGGGTTGGTAAGGACTCGATTGGCAAACGTGTCGATCTTGACGGCGCTGTCGGTGGGATAACCATCTTGGATCTTTGAATCCAGGACCAGAGAGCCTAAGGTGAGCACCGACGGTGTGGTAAAGACGCTGGAACCGATGACCATACTCTGTTGCATACCACGGCCATCGGCAATGTTGTAATCAGCCACGATAGTAATACGATAGGTCGTGGACAGTCTAAGACCGGCAATGTCTACAGCACCACCGCTATTGTCAAGTGGGCTGGAGTTTACCGTGGTACTGGTAGCGCGCACAAAGGGATAAGAATACCAGTCAACCAGGTTCCCCTCAAGATCGTAGAGCATAAAGGCCACATTACCGCTGGGCTGAGCAAGCGCAGTGTGGATGTCGGCCACGCTGACGTTGAATGCCGCATGTCCTACCACATTTGTAGTGGTTTTAATCGTAGCCGAGGGCAAGGCCTTGCACGTGTGGGTCTGACCGGTTGTGGGTGGGGCAATAGGCAGTGGATTGCCAAAGGGATCGGCAGCCGAGAAGCTATAGTCATAGGTAGTGTTGGGATTCAAATTATTGGCGGTTTGCAGCGTGTGCGGCTCGCCATTCTTCAAAGCGCTGACAATGGTGCCGGCCAGACGGGTATTTGTAGACCCTGCGTTGGGGCTCACGGCGTTGGTCTGCAAGTCAACTCGGCTCACTATCTCCAAAGTATCGGGAGAGACTGTCGTATCAAAGTAGACATCATCCAAAGATACCTTGTTGCTGTAGAGCTGACCGTTGATGAAATTGAGCTTAATGGGCGTGAGCAGATCCAGGCCCTTGGTAGATATGTCCTGCTCAAATAACTCCTCGGTGATTTCTTCGTTATAGGCATCGCGGTAAATGAAATAGGCGCGCACATGATAATCCTCGCTGGGAGGCAACGGACCCAGGCGAAAAGCCCCCGAGCCACCTACGTATTTGCGCGCGTAGAGTTGTGCGTCGTTCGTAAGCGGATCGCCGTCAGGATTCAGGCGGATGATATCATAGCGCACACCGCCTATAACGCGCGAGGCCGGGTCTTTGACCTGTTGTGTCGAAGTAATAAAATAGGTCGTGGAGTCAAACGGGTCGCACGTTACGGTAGGTTTGACATACTCTTGCACCTTGGTTGGCCTGTCGCTCGGCTCAAAACGGAATGTCTGGTCGCCAAAGCGCACATACTGCTGATTACCCTCGACGTCTGTGTAGGTGTACTCGCCATAGACCTCATAAACACTGCCTATTATCAGGCCAAAAAAGTCGACATCGACGCTGAGCGTCTGTCTGCCGCTGAACTGTGCCCATGGCAATGTGAATATATTCGTATAGTCGTGAGTGATACCGTTGATGTAGACGACAATATCAGAATTGATAGCCGCGGAACTATCCGAGACATGCAGGCGCCCGCGCGCAAAACCTTCGACCGCAAAGGACCTCATTGAGGATAGAGAAACCTGAGGGGCCTCATAGGGGTTGTTCGAGATAGCCGGCATGACGTCATTCGCGACCGGTTCCCTCGCTGCTTCCACAGGCGGTGCGTCAGGTGTCGGCTGGCTCGGCGCATCGCGCAAGATACCCAGTTTCCGGAGAAACTCGTGATAGTTCATATCCAAACTACCTATCCGGATGGTGGAGTTCTCGTCCAGATTGGTTATCCTGTTATAGAAGAAACTGCCGTTTGACATCTCGTAGTAGGCTATCACGTCTTTTGAGAAGCGTATGACGCTGTTCATGGCTACATCGGTGTCGCCGGCAGTCATATCCATGGCATTGGCGTACAAACCACCTGATAAGGCCACAAGCGTGATAGTGTTAGGGTCAGAACGGCTGCGATCGGGATTATAGGCCGCTCCATTACTCACGAACTGACCACGAAAGGTATCCAGGCGGTTAAAGTCAGTATCGATCAACTTGGCCTGAGAATTGATGAGCATGAGTGCGCTGCCATCATTGGCAAAGATCGGCAAGGCTGGATTTGGCTTGGATTTGCCCTCGCCAATGAACAGATCCCCGGCAAGCTCATAGAGCGGGCTGAATATATCAAACCTGCTGGCATCTACCTGCTGCGCATCATCTGCGGCTGTCTGAGAGTTCAGGTTCTGAGGAACTGTATTATCCTCAAGTACATAGGCATTGAAGTCCAGTTGCCCTATAGGTCTGAATTGATAGAACAGCGCAAACAACACTACAGCGACCAGCACGCTGGCCAGTACCAATACTTTTTTCATAGTAACCCCACATTCATACTAGTGTGCCCCTTATCTTGAAGCATCGCCGAGTAGACGACATCTTGGATGATGCTCAACACCATAACCGTGTGCCTTTTGACTCGTACCTTCTCGGACAAAACTCCCCGACTAATCTGCCGTATCGTCAATTTCCTGTGGGCCTTGATCACGATGGCATCACATCCAGAATCGACGGAGTGGTAAACAGCAATATCTGTTCGCTACCGGTTTGCAAGACATCATTAACCATATCTATGGCATAGCCATTGCCTATCGCAGATACCGAGACCATACCGGTTTGTTCCACGATGGGTTCGCCACCGTAAGGATAGAGTTCCAGACGAAGCCCCGGCACAATAATTGCGTAAGACATCGCCGGCATCTTCACAACTTGACCAACCAAACTGATGGTAACGTCGTCCAAAAAGACATAGACGCTTTGCCCGTCAAAGAGAAATCCTTCGTCCAGGCGGACCGCACGATTGTCTATCGTGGCCACAAAACCGTCCTTGTCCCTATAAAGCTCGGTATAATATCCCGTTCGATACGATACGGCACCCTGTGAAGGACGCATGATACTCATCATGGCAGGGACAAACATCCGCTCTTCTTCCTGCCAGTACAAAGGCGAAGTCGCCAACGAGCGTGGCTCGGTGAGTTGATAGACCGCGCCTTGGTTATGAAGGGTGAAGTTGACAAGGGCGCCCATCTCGGAACGAAATACCTTGCTCTCACCCTCCAGATTGGTCTTGATGCCGGTATCGTAGCGATAGATGGGGGCAGAGACGGTATAGGTGCCTATCTGCATGACCAGATAGATAACTACGGCGATAAGAGCAACGAACAGCACAAGGAGCCCTACCGTAAAGCCAGGATGTGCCGGTTTGAATATCCGTTTACCCAGGCGCCTCAGACGCAACGCAAGATCATTTCGAGAGTGCTTTGGCTCCTTGGTTTTTTGGGCATCGTTGGGGTACGCGCGATCAGTCACCTTTGGCACCCTCTTTCGCATGCTCGGCCTGCGGCACAAGATTCGTAGCCTGAACATTGACCTGCTTATATTCCAAAATATCGCAAGTATCCTTGAAGTAGAAATAGAGGGTATACATCGTAACAAACAGCGCCAACAATACGCATACCGTCATGATCATTGCGTCGCCCGAGACATCCCAGTAATAACCAGAAACCAAATTCGAGACCACCATAGCTACAAAGATGGCCGCTGTGTTAATGGTGTCCATCAAAAAGCGCCGGACCTTGAACATTAAGATGTTGGCGAGCACATAAAGTGCGCCGTAAAAGCAGATATGATGTATCGTAAGTTCCACCCAGAAGAACATGACAGAAGCCACAAACAAAACTTTGACGATGCCGACGGCCAGCCAGAGCTGTTCACGGGCTTTGAGGTTATAGAAGATGCCCAGAAACTTAAGGCGTCGACGGGTCCAGGTGATGTTAGCGCTCAACAGCATACTGACCAGCAAAAACAACAGACCCAGGGGTACTGCCAAGATGACCAACCAGAAGAAATCCGCATATCCTTGGAGCATTAATTCAGACATTGGTCACTACTCTTCCGGCATCCCGTTCGACTTTGGTCGCAGAGGCTATCGGTACACCGCTGACGATGTCTGGGTTATCCCATGGGGTTTCATCGGTTGCATCGGTCGTTGTATTGACCTTTTCGCGTACGCTTCTTTCATCATCCTGCTTTGCGTGGCTATCCTTGAGTAACAGAAAAAATACGTTGCGGTCATGACAATAAAAGCCACGCACATTTTCCAGAGTATGAAAAAAGTCTTTTCCTATGAAGTCCACATCGCCATCCAACTCGCCGATGATCGACATATAGTCCTCCATGATCAGCAAATTTGCCTGACGCGAGCGGATGCGAATGATGCTGATTTTGCTATATATTTGCAAACCATTCTTGAAGCTAGAAACCTGAGCTTGGATGCGACCGCTGGAACGATTGGCAAACTCGCTCAGCTGCGCACTCAATACCACCTGTTCCTTTTCTTCTGTTGCCATGCTTCCTGCTTCCTACAATCTGGGCTTTTCTGCTGATCTGCATCAACGCTTGACGGAGCCTATGTAATAAAACTCATTCTCATCAAGAGTGTCGAACGCACCACTCATGATGTTTTCAACATCGTTCAACACTGCCTCGATTTTGACGAATTCACCGGGAATGCCTGTGTACTGTTCGCTCACGAACATCGGCTGAGTAAAATAATTACGCAGTTTTCGCGCCCGATAAAATGTGTTGGTATCCTCTTCTCCGAGTTCATCAATACCCAAAACGGCTACGATCTCCTCCAGTTCGTCATATCGGGCAAAATGAGCGATGGCCCGCTCCACCAGGGAATAGTGCCTCTCGCCAACACCTTCTGCAGTAACCAGCTTGGAAGTCGTGTTGAATACATCCACGGCCGGATAGATGCCTTTCTCGGATATCTTACGGCTTAAAGCAACCTGTCCATCCATATGCGAAAGTATGGAGTTAACGGCAAAGTCTGTCATGTCGTCAGCCGGGATGAAGATAGCCTGAAACGATGTGATGGAACCATTCTCGGTAGAGTTGATGCGTTCCATAACCTCGTTGATTTCGGTGAGAAGTGATGTAGAGTAGCCGCTTTCGATGGGCATGTTGCCCAGCTCGGCCGAGATTTCAGAGTTTGCCTGGAGGAAGCGATAGATGTTATCGATGAATATCAAAACATCCTGATCCTGTTCATCACGCAAAAACTCGCCCACGGTAAGGCCGCTGTAGGCAGCGCGCGAGCGGATCATGGGGTTTTCTCCCATCTGACCAAAGACAACACTCATCTTATCCAACAGCTGGCTCTTTTGCATCTCATCATAAAGTTCGCGACCCTCGCGGGAACGTTCACCAATGCCGATGAAAACGGAGTTAGATCCCTGGCCGGTGTAGACATTGTTGATAAGTTCTTTAACGAGCACGGTCTTACCCACTCCGGCACCACCGAACATGCCCATCTTAAAACCCTTTTGCAAAGGCGCAAAGAAGTCGATGACCTTGATGCCGGTCCAGAGGATGTCGCCTTTGATGTTGATCTCGGCCATAGAAAGGTTCTTCTCATAGATATTTTTGGTATGCGGGCGTTCAATGACGCTGCCGTCGATGGTGTTGCCCAGGGTATCGAACACCTTGCCCAAAACCTCGCTAGAATACTCAATGCGCAGCCCGCCCTTTTGGGAATAGACATCCAGACCCTTGCGCAGGCCATAGACGTTGGTGAGGGGGATGGCATTGGCCACATTGCCGCTGACATTATTGACCTCGAACAGGGTCCTTTGACCGTCTTGTTCAACATAGACGATGTCGCGGACACCCACATCGTACGTATCCAGTAAGACTGAGACACTCATGTTGGAGATCGTGATGACTTTGCCGATTATCACAGTTGTATACCTCCGTAAGCAATTTTTTTGACATAGCTGTCCTGCGCCTTTGCAAACGCTCGAAGGCGGTCTTCTTTGCGCCTGACACGCAGTTCTTCTTCCTCGATCTCCTCGATTTTTTTAAGCGACTCGGTCGTAGCCTCCTGTCGCATGATATTCTCGGCCGCAAAACTGTTGACCGAAGCTATCCTGACCTCATAGCTGGCATAGGTGCTGGTGAGGCTACGCAGGAGATAATCCACGTCTCCCTCTACCGCAAAATCCTCGGTATAACCTTCAGGGTCGGCAGCTAACGGCAGCGGAAAGACCTTGCGACGCCGCAAAGCTATTCGGCCAGCGTTGTAATAATGGTTATAGACAACGTTGATGGAAGAATGTTTGAGCTTAAACACACTGTCTACAAGCAGTTTTTCTACTTCTTCGTAGTGAGCGTCAAACTCTTCTTTGGTCATGGCCAGCTTGAGGCCGGGCAGTGAGTGAACGCGCATTTTGCGCCCAATGGTTATCTTGTCGGCATCGGTGTCGTGGAGCATGGCATTGAGCACCAACTTGTTCAGGCCCCCACAAAAACTGTAATCCGAGCCTATATAGATATTGAGTTGCGGTGCGTCCTCATGAGGGTTGAGCGCAATCTTATCAAGGATGAAGTTGCGATTATTGACAATGATGTCAATAATCTTTTGCACCTCGGACTCCATACGGATGTATTTCTCAGTCATGCGCCTGGCCGCATCGATATGGAGCAGGGCATGGAAGTTCATAACCTTTACTATGTTCTTGATCCTCATGGCCTCTACTCCTCGGACTCTTCAAAACGAGTCTTGATCTCGCTTGGCGAGAGGGGCGAATATTTGTACTGGCTCATCTTGCCCAATAACTGGCGCCCCCGGATAATCCGAGAACGCATCTCCTCGTTCATCTCATCAATATTGGCCAGTTCAAAGACTTCTCGGGTTTCGAGAAAGCTTAAAAGCTCGCGTCTGACCTCCGCACCCAATTGACGCAGCACATCGGTTTGCACAACACCGCCCAGACGCGAGACCGAAAGACCAAAGTTTACGGCCGGTTTTTGGCCTTGTTCAAATGCCTTGGCGCTCAGTACAATCTGGCCGTCGGTGATGGAGATGATGTTCGTGGTGATGTAATCGGTAATATCGCCGCCGCGGGTCTCAACGATTGGCAAAATGGTAATGGAACCGCCGTTATGATACTGGCACCCCTGCTCCAAAAGACTGGCATGGGCAAAGAAGATATCCGGAGGATAGGCATCGCGGCCCGGTACTTTATCGGCCAGGAGGCTGATTTCGCGATAGATATTGGCATGCAGGGTAAGGTCGTCTATTACGACCAGCACGTCTTTGCCTTCTTGCATAAAGCGGTTAGCTATCGTCAAAGCAACATCCGGAGTCCGATATAAAGCCGGCGCGCCGTCATCTTGAAAAGCTACCAGAATAAGCGTGTAGGGCATGGCTCCACGCTGCAAAAGTTCGCTGTATATCTCTTTGACGCCCTTTTTGGTCTTGCCCAAAGCCACATAGATGCAGATGGTGTCAGAATCACGTTGGTTGACGATGGTATCCAGTCCAATTTGGGTCTTGCCGGTTTTCTTGTCGCCTAAAATAAGCTGACGCTGGCCACAACCAATCGGATAGAGTAAATCGATGGCGGCCAGGCCGGTATACAGAGGCCGAGAAACCGCGCTGCGGTCCATAATCGGAATGGGTTGTACCACGGCACTGATGGGTTCTCGATCCTTGAATACCGAACCAACCAGCTTGTCTTCAGCGAACATGTCTACGACATGGCCAAGAGAACTTGGAGAGAAGTAAGCTCCAAACGGCTGTTTGGTAGCGGTAATCTCGTCGCCAACATGGATAGGCTCTATTACGCGCACCAACTCGACAGTCACGTGGTTGCGGCCAATGCGACTCACATACCCCTCGGCCTTATCCCCTACAATGACCCGCTCAAAAAAGCCAACACCCTCCAGACCGCTGACTTCGATAATGTAATTGCGGATACGAGCGACACGACCCATACTATAAACATTGTCCGCAGTCTTGATAGCCGCTATTTTGTCCTTGATTGAATCGCTTAGTTGATTATTCATCCAATAATCTCCCGGTTCCTGATAGAATAGTCGAACTTCCTGCCCTTGGAGAGCACATAGATACCTTCGCAGATACTATCGTCGCGTAGCGTGGTGATACGCTCGTCAAGATAGTCAAAACTCTTGTCTTCAGAGGCGGTACATACCGTCACCTGATCAGCGTTAAGAAACACGTAGTCCTTAAGCCAAAACAGAAATTGATAACTTTGGAACTCATCAGTGGTGTCTTGGTACGTGCGCAACAACTGTACCTGCTCAGGTTTGAACATCTCTTCCAGGATGTCGAGTTGAACCTGAGAAGAAAGGGTGGAAAGCTCATAGGCGCTGTCCAAGGTGAGTTCGCTGAGGATACTGTGGGCGGCCCGAGCGCTGTCGCCGTTGCCGGTAGGCATCTTGGCTAATGATTCCTGAACGCAGGCTGCCTCATCTCGCTGGAAGTTGTCGCGGATTATCTGATAGGCGCTGGCAAAATAGTCGCTGGCATAAGGTCCCTGGTGGATCTCAAGATAATCAGGAGCAGGCTTGTCCAGTGCCCTGTCTGCATCATTGACCATAAGCTGCGATTCCTGAGAAGCCGCGATTTGGGCGTTCAGTGTTGTTAATTGCTCTTGCTTCCTGCGAATCAGATTGTCAAAAACGCCGGCCTGTCTGAGCACATTCATCTGGGCAAACTTGCCTAAGCGCACAGTGATGCCACGCACTATCAAAAAGAAGAAGGCGTTCATTGCCACCAATACAACTATGACCGCGATAAAGAACTCCACGTCTACCTCATCAGCCTAACAGCGGGTTAAAGAACAACAGGACAAACACAAAGGCAAAGAGCAGGAGCAGGAGCACCGCCATCACAACAGCGACGATCATGACGCTTTGCACGACATCGCTCTTGGTCTCCGGGTTGCGACCTACTGCCTCGGCAACCTTAGATCCTAAGATTCCCAGTCCGATGCCGATGCCTAAGAAGGCCAGGCCCAACATCACGCCTATGGCGGTGATGGTGCTGGACATAATCGCGTCGATACCAGTTGCTTCCATTGAACGTCCTCCTACTCTGTAGTGCTTTGCACAACATTAGATACTCCAGGCGACTTTAGGGCGACACACCAAACCTTGGCGACTGCTAGCCCCAGACGCTGGAATTGACTTGAATAATAGCTAATATAATAGTAAATTAGCTATTATTCACGGCTCCCCGGATTGACTGCTTCGCTGCCGCTACTGGTACTCGTAGATCTGTCGGGAGCAGCAGGAGGAGCTGGCGCAGAGGCATCTGCCTCAGGGGTAGAATTGCTGTTGGTGTTTGTATTTTGCGGACTGACCGGCGGCACAAAGTCGCTGGGAATCTCCACATTAAAAGTCCTGGCCACATTAAAGGTCGTGCCCTCAGCAGCATACACTCCGCTTTGCAAGGATACCAACCTTCCCTGATAGTAGGTATGTTCTAACTTGATAGAGAAGTTGCTGTACAGGTCGCGGATGACACCCGGGTCAAAATTGATCTGTGAACTCCATCCGCCCGACTGAATGGCAGCCGCAATATCGATGGGCATCTCCCCAACTTTATGATCGCCACTGCCGTCCTTGCCATAGAGAACAGCCATGGGCTGACTTGTCAAAGCGCTACCGGGATTGTTCTGGTCCAACACATAATTGGAATCCAGTTTGAGCGTAAAATGCACAGAGTCCAGAGCGACCCGTGTAACGTTGACGTTGTAGTTAATGGCCGGCGTGGTAACTTTGATGATGTCCACAATCGTATCGCGACCGGTCTCATAGTCTTTGCAACCCAAGGCCACGGTGTACATGGTGCCGGGATTGATGTCGTATATGGTTGTCTTGTACTGCTCGATATTCAACTCATTACGCATGCTCGGCAGGGGTGAACCACTACTGGTATCCGAGACCGTAGGAGTGGTTATCAAGAACACTGAGCCCAGCAGCATAGCCGGATCCATGACAGCATAATCCACGTCCAGGGCATTGACGCGTGGTTCTACGCCCATCAGACTGAGCGCACTGCGCATCTTAAAGTTGTAGCCGCCGCCACCGGCCCCGCCAACACCACCCGTGCCGCCACTGCCGCCGCTGCCGCCATTGCCGCCATTGCCGGCCTGGATGACGATCTCGGAGGGATTATCACCAATTTTATTTCCGTTGGCGTCAGTGTTGCCGTAAAGCGAGGAGGAGCCGGATATCTTAGTAAGATCAAGGGTGAGCCCGTTTTCCAGCTTTAAGGATTCTCTGTTGACATCGAATACCACAGAATTGCACGACAGAGTAACCTGGTCGAGAATTTTGGTATTGTACTTATCATTGAGCACGGTTACATTACCCAGTTTATCCAAGACGACATAGAGAAAATTCGATGCCGAGATAAGGCCGGTCTGATCGGTGATACGAGGACCGGCAAACAGATAATGACGGTCTGCCAGCTTATAGAAAGACGCGCTTTCGATATGTGTAACGCTGGTCTGCTGGTTCATCTGGCGCACCGATCCATCGTTGAATACCTGGTACATACGATGTCCTCGGGAACCGAACATGTTAACCTCGGTGCTATTGGCATTGTAGGCTACCGGGTTGTAACCCAAGGGCAGCATCTCCTCAGAATCGCCCGGCTTGAGATAATAATCCGAACCATTGCGCAGTTCGATAGTGCTCTCCTGCACCGTTATGATAGGCTGATCGTTGCTGTCGTAAACGATTGATGCCGCCGGTACAGGATAAGAGCCAACACTGGAGGCATAGACAGAAGCAGCATTGAACACAAACATACCGGCTATCAGCACTATCACAAGGCCAAAGATACCGGCCGATGTGAGAACTTTCCTACTGAGCTTTCTCATGAAATCATCCCTTCCTATTCTTCGCTATTTAACTATTTAATTACCATAATAGTGCCACTGCAACCCGTGCCGGGCAGTACGTTATATGATGAATCCAGCAGCCGGTATTCAATGAAGTACTTACCGCTGAGCGTAATCTGTGATCCAGGTAGATCGAAGGTCTTATAGGCGGCGGCACCGCTGCCCACCTCGACAGGATTAAAGGCGGTCGTGCGCGTGGAAAGCACCGTTCCATTCGTAATGGAAGTTATGGAATACTGGATGTAGGGTGCTGTTCCGTTATTGAGATTGATGCTGTTGTCAAAGGTAAGTTGGGTGGTGCCATTGGTGAGAATACGCGCATTGATATCGCCGGCCGAGACCGTGTTGGCATCAACCGCGATAACATTGACGGCCCGCTGCAAGAAGCTGGGTAGCGCTGGATCATCAACATTATTGGGCATGACCAATGCGGGGGGCGTTGGGAAGACATTTTGGAGATTGACACCCGCATAGACCGATACGTTATACACACTGTTGGGCACAATATTTGAAGCCTCAATATAGGTGCCGACTGCGGGTGTTGTCTGTTTGAGCGAAAAGTCCGTTGGCAGCGTGCTGTTTTGCTGTACGACTCCAAGATAGTAGTTGGAGTTTATTATCGTCCAATCCGGGTCGTTGACAGCAACCGTTATCGCAATTTCAGAGCGGGGATCAGGCGTTGCGTCTTTGTTCCACGACGGAGTGGCAGTAACGATAAAGGTGGGTTCTACCAAGGTGCGCAGGGTAAAATTCACCGGTCCCAAAGAACCCAACTGGGTGCTACCGGTGTTTGACACCGCATTGATGGTGACCGTGTAATTATGAGAAGGTACAAAAAAGTCATGGTAGCTTCCGGATTGTCCTCCGATGGGGATGTTGTCCTCCATATTGAGGGTGTAGTACCCGGCCGGACTGTTGATAACAAGTGTCTGGCCACCATTGGTGTTATCCACAAATGTGTACGCTATCTTAAATCCGCGCGTACTGGAAAGCGAGTACTTAAGCTGCAGGAACTTATTGGAATAGCTCTGTGCCCAAAAATCTGCCGAGAAAGCCAGGGCGTTATCACCACCAATGATGATATTGGCGACTGTGGTAAATGTGTATTCACGACCGGCTGCTTTTTGAGCGGTATCATAAAAATAGTATGCCTGAGTATTGGGCAGCGCCGGTGTTACCGAAGCGTCCAAGGCCGTAGTAAAGTGACCATAGACTTGGAACTTATAGGTGCTATTTGGCTCCAGGCCGGTAAAGGTAAAGCTGTTGGTACTTTGATCATCGGCAGGAAAACCGCCACCCCAGTCATCGCTAACCAGTACGTCTGGATTGCCGGGACTGCCCGCCTTATAGAGTTTGATGTGATAGTTTTGGGGAGTGTCCAGCACACCGGCTGCGCCTTCCAGGTAGAAATTGATGTCGGCACCATCGGCTGTGGCCGAAGCGCTGTAGCTACTGATCTGAGGGATAATAGACGGCATAGTGCTCGCCATACTCTCGCGTGTAGTCACAAGCAGTTCTTTGGCGGTGATGTAGTTGTTGGTGTCGGCGATCCGCGAACCCAAAGAAGTAAAGTCCAAAGCCAAATCGCCATGGAACGCCGGGCGAATGATGCTCTCGTAGTTGAGCTTACCGTTATAGGGCATACCAATATCCAGAGTCAGAATACCACTGGAATTGCCACCGGTTGAGTCGGCCTGCAAAAAATAAGCGCCGCCAGAAGCTACAGAAGAAGCGGCAAAGCTGCCAACAACACTGCCGGGTGTCTGATAGGTGCCCGCGGCAGAGGCATTGGGGCCTTGGCTTTGCAGGGCAAAACCACCCTCTGTGGCCGTACTCAGAATATCAAAACCGCTTTTGCCCGAGTCGAAAAGAACCTGTGTAGAAACTTCAATGTTCTCGCCGGCTACAAAATTATGCGCACTGAGAGTCGCCATGGGAATCTCGACAGATGCGTATTGGGTGACCGAATCATTCGGATCAGGTGTATCCAATTTGATATCGAGTAATCCTGCCCAGGCCGTAGCCTGAGAATTAATGTTCGTAGGCTCAACACTTACCCAGATACCGGCAACGCTGCCCATCTCGGTACCAGACATCTGTTGATATGCCACAAACAGCGAATTGCGGGCTGGGTTTGAATACAACGTGGCACCGCCATACTGGGACTCGACATCTGCAACCGTAAGGAGACTACGATGGTATTGATTGAGCAAGGTCTGCTCGTAGCGGGACGGATCCGCCCCAATATCGGTGTATTGATAGAGCTTTTGGTAATACTTGAGAGTAAAGGTGGTGTTGGCATAAAGCGGCGATATGATGAGCGGTTGGTAATCGAGCCCCGTAGCGTTTGGGGTCACGGTCAGATCAGCGGTATATGGACTGCCGGCACCAGAAGGTGGATTGTTCAACCGTACTTGACCAGCGGCAAGCGGATCTCCGTTGGAGTCGACAAACACACCATCATCCAAAACATTGAGACGGTAGTTCCAGATCTCCTGGCTCGTATCGCTGGTGGCCGGATAGAATTTGAACTGTGGAATCTGACGTGGCGCGCTCAATCGTTTGGAGGTGAGCTGGACGCCCGAGTAGTTCGTGGACGTACCATCGCTGTAATCATTGGGATATATGTAAGAAACACCACTGTTGGGATCGGCCAGCTTGGACAGGTCTGCTGTATACGTAAAATAGTAGTGATAACCACGGCCATCATCTTCGGAATCATAACCGGCAATCTGATTTTGTCCCACATCAGTTCCAGAGCCGATGCTCGCCAGATAGACCGTATAGGCGGCGGAATTGTTGTTTTGCATATCGCCGTTTTGGTTACCGCTGGGTAAAACGTTGGTACCTTGACCAAAACCCACATTAAGCAGGGGCGCCTGATACACATTGCCATTCTTATAGACCGGTAGCTTAACATCAAGCACTTTTTCTCGATTGGTACTATCGGTTTCATCCAGGTACGACGCGTTGGCCTCTCGGAAAATGAGGGCATCGTTGTAATCGGTCTTGGTGCGCCAGAGCGTATAGGTAAACGTATCAGCCAGCTCCGGAGCAGAGAATGTGGACTGGGCGCTAAGCCCGACTGCCGTCTGCGGATCATACATCGGGCGTGGCGTAGAGGGCAGACTCGTGTTGCCGGGGCCGACCATAGTGTTGAGAATACCGCTCCGATCAACCTCATGGATAATGTTTGTAGTAAAGGCGGCACCGTTATCAGGTATCGGCGGCGCCGTCTGAGCAGTACGGATATCTACACCGTGAGGCTTTGAGGATGTGCTCGGACGCATGATCGGATCCGGCTCTCCATTAACGATAGCAAAGGTATTGACGAACAGATACGACGTGGGGGCGTTGGCCGTGTAATCGGCTATCGACTTGACCAAAAGAGTCAAAGTGGTAGCAGCCGCAGCCTGGGACCCCGTAAGACCAAAGGTTCCCTCGGTAATCAGCACACCTCCGGTGGGGGTACCACTGGGTGTGGCTCCGCCAGACAGGTCGACAAAAGACGGGGGTGTGCCATCGGGACTATAGGCATACCCCTGGCCACTGTAACTCATGTCGTCAGCTCGGTTTGGCCCCAGGGTAGACTTACCGGGAATCAGACTGGTTGAGTTGATCTTTGCGGTGGCGTTGGGGGCGCGGGTGTCGCCATCCTGCAAACGGCCAAAATACAGCTCAAGTTCGATGTAGGCCATATTGGAAGCCTCGTATTGGAAGGTATCGGTATAATCCTCAAGCCATAGTTGTACGGCAAAAGCATGCCCCGCCGGAGGTTGGCCCGAGTCGGCGGCAGTGTCTCGCATATGTAGTTCGACAACATTTGGTATTCCCGTATGAATCGAGAAGGTATCCATGGCTATTTTTACAGGCGGCGTCGTAGATAGAGCATCGGTGTCCACGAAGCCATAGATGGTTACACGGTAAGCAGTGTTCTCCTGAAGGTAATTTTGGTTAAGGGGCAACACAAAGGGGTTGCGACGATCAGTCGCTGTGTCAATACCCTGAGGCGGTGCCAGAGTGGACAAGTCGCTAAAGGGCACCGTAATTTTGTGCTGCGATGTGGTGGACTCAAAGACCATATCCAGCTGATGGGTAGAATCAACGGTGATAGTACCGCCATTAGGATCAATACTAACCACACCCAGGGCCCAGTCATATTGAGTCGTGAGCGGTGAACTTTGGTCATTAGGGACATAGGTAACTATAGGATAGTGATTACCAAACAGACCCACAGCATCAGAATAATCGCTGGCATACTCTACGACCTTCTCGTTGTCGTTGACCTCGACTATCAAACGCACCTTGTAGATGGTACCCCAGTTGAGCAAAGAGGGGTTGACATTGTTGGACAGAGGCGAAACATTGGCCAATACAGGCGCGTTCAAAGAAGAATTCAAAATCAGGTCGGGCTTGGTCTGCACAGCATCTGCCCGCCAAAATTCGTAACGGTAGTTGACGATAGAGTTTGCCAAGATGGCAGTGATTGCGCCCGGCTGTGCCGAGATTGTCATGTTGGGATTGCTTCCAAAGACCTTGGGAGCGGCAACGGTGGCTCCTGCAAGATTTTGCAGCGTGGCTATGCTCAGTTGGTCGCCGTAGTTTGCTATTGTGGTATTGGTCGATGTGGAACCATCGCTGTACGTTACCGTGACCTGCTCAACAGCAACCCGATAGACACTGTTGGGATCAAGGTTGTTGAACTGCACGAAGTTGTCGCCGGCTTGGGGCTGCACGATCTGATCATCCACAAGTAGCCCGTTTTCATCATAAAGGACAATATGCGCCGAAGTAGCACCCGAGAAGTCCTCCTTGCGTAGATTCACGGCGATGCTATCTGAGGTGATCGTCTCTTTGACCAGCGAAAGCCCTACGTCATCGGCGATTATGGTTTTGGAGATAAAATCGGCTGTATAGATCTCGTCGGAGCCGGAACTGTTCGGCACCCGGTATTGGGCCGATATAGTGAGCTTGTAGGCCTTGTTGGGAACCAACGGCTCATAACCGAACGGCCAGGGATTACCTTCTCCCACCATGCCGGCATTAACATTGGGGGTCTCTATCAAAGTGATGCCGGTCTGGGCATCTACAAGACGCATGATTACCGAACCGTCTACCAACACGCCTTCGTCATCGAGAATCACAACGTATCCCTGCACCGACACCGAGTTGTAAGAAAAGCTCTGCAATTCAAAGACAGGCTTTATGAACTGCTCGACTTTGGTTTGACTACCGCCTGCTCCATTCTCATCAACATCGCTGCCCACACCAGAGGAGCCGGATGCACCCTCGGAGCCCGAAGCACCGTTGTCTCCGCTGGAACCGCGCTCTCCGCCAACACCCGGTGTACCCGACTGACCATCAACGCCCTGGATCACGGTAAAGGTGGGGATAGTAACAGCTGATAGGGCCTCGCGCTCTACTTGGGTGATGTCGGTATTATCGGAGTTTCCAACCAGGAGATTGCTCAAGGGCAACTGAGCTTGGTCGTTGACAGCCACACCGTTGTAGAGATCGACGACAGGGCCGTTGTTGACCGACAGTTGTGCTATGGGAGAGATAGTTAATATTGTAGTATTAGAATCGCTTATTTGCATAACACCGTCATCGATATAATCGACCTCGACAAAATCGTTGAAATTATACGGGGCACCCTCTGACAGTTGCAAACTGAGGTCTTGTCCCATGATCATCATCTTGCTGGCACTGAGCTTCCACAGGACGCTATCCAGCAAAATAGTCTCACCCATATGGTCAATACCAAAGCCGGAGCCACTGTTGGATAGGTGGGTTCCCGTTTCAATATTAAAGGCCGACATGTCGTTGGGCTGGAGCTTGCTCAAATCAAGCAACACGCCTGGCTTCAGGGCCGCCACCGAGCCGTCGGCGTAATGTACAAAGCCGTAGTTTTCAACAGTGGCCTTCTCATTGGTCGCCGAGTCCACAAAAGTGAGTTTGTCGTTTTGATAATTGGTTTGATAATTAACCCCGGCATCAAACGTGGCCTGCACACTGTCATAGCCGCTCTCATCATTTTCGACCTTATCGGCGATAACATATCCACTTTGCTCAAAAGCCTTACCCTGGGTTAGATTTGTTGTGACCAGAAAGGCACCTCCACCAACACACACTACAGCGAGCGCAAGCAATATGAACAGTGCTCTACTCTTCCATACCATAGTTACCGACTCCCCTCAGATGTCGATGATCCTGATGATTTCCCGTTCATCGTTGTTGTCTCCCACATATCCGTCAACTTCCTCCTCGTATGTCTTTATCTATCATGCTGTGTGTCAAATCTCTTCGATGTCCCCGTCATCGTGTTCAGCCACAGGGCTGGCCAATATGTCAGTCCGCAAATCTTCAGGAGCATTCTCTCCAAGAAGCGGGTCGTCCTCTGGCAGACTGTTCGAATCATCAGTAGGTTCTCCAAGTTGCTTATCCAGTTCTTCGATATAGCCTTCGAGCTTAGCGATGTCTGCCTTCAGCTTCTCGATTTTGGCGTTTGTCTGTTCCACCAGTTTTTCATAGGTAGCTATCAGCTTTTCATCTGGATGGGCTTTATCCCAAAGGGCCGACAGCATACCCTGAGCACTTTGCAACTCCAGTTCAGCTTGCGCCAACTCAGTCTTTTTAAGCTCCCATTGTTCCTGCAACAGGAGCTTTTCGGCCGCGGCTTTAGCGTGGATATCGTCTGCGACCTCTTCGGATTCGCCAGCAGCAACGCTGTGTGTACAGCCGGGCAATACCAGAGCAGAACACACTACCATTGCAAAAATAAGCAGCGAGATGACCAGGACATTTGACGTCTTTCCCCTATCGACAGCTAAGAGCGCCTTTGCAGAGACATAACCACCCAGTTCTTTGTTTTGTATTTCAAAGAACAGACTATCACTGCTGCAACGCGCTGCCTTTTGATTGGAAAACATAAAGCCTCCACAAAAAGGAACGGATTACCTACCTATTTATTTTTTTGTGCGAGAAGTCTAGTAACAGACCCCATAAACACCCCCCCTCCCTCTCAAAAATTATCGTACTTCCGTGTACCGGACTCACGACCATTCTTTGAGGGAAGGACACAATTTGTTACGTGAACACTATAACATATTGATTTGTGGAGGCTGTACAGTTTTATATGATTTTTGCCCATCAACACAAAAACGTGCACAGTTTAAGCGTAGCGCGTGTCCTGCGTGGAGCGCTTGAAAACCGTTGGGATTCATTTATGGACCGTTTGTGGAGCTTCTGTGGAATACAAACACCGTTCCGCCATTGCGAGGCGGCAAGCCAGTCTGATAAAGAAAAGTCGCTACCTCGTTAAAGCCCAGTGTAAAGTTGTAAGAGTTTGCAACTCCAGTACAAAAGTAATGGTTTATAGCGACACCTGGATTGCCGCGCCCCCTAAGAGGGCTCAGGATGACAGTATGCTGAGCCCTCGCAACACGTTTCCTTAAAGCCCTCGGGCTTTTTTGCGCCGAATCGTAACTACCGCCACTGTTGCAGCTATGAGTCCTGCCGCGAGCAAAATGACAACGGCAATAAGCAGAGGATTTAAGGTGCCTACACCGTTTATATCCTCACTTGGTGCGCTCGTAGTCACCTCGGGCGTTGTTTGTGTAGCTTTGTCGACAGAAGCGACAGTTTCGATGGCACTTGCGTCCGTAGTACTGCTACCACCGGCGGCTGGGCCGGTGCCGTGCGGTCGATTAATCGTGAAAACGGCAGCGCCTTGGCCAACACTGTAGCCGTCATCAAAGTGTACGACTAGTTCATGAGTGTCATTACCCAAGGTATCTACAAACTCCGGCGTTAAAACAATGAGTGCGCTCCCTTTAGCGAGGGTGCCTGCGTCCTTATCTTGATAGACCATCTCACGTGGATTTGTACCGCTTAGAGCACTGAGGCTAAAGTCCTGACCATTGAGTTCCACACGAGAGATAGTAGTATATTCGCCTTTTACCCTTATCAAAACGCCTATACCAGTCGTGTATATGCCGCCTTCGGCAGAGTTTTCCTGCAGAGGGTGATCGGACACAAGTGCCAGCGTCGACGCATCGAGTTCAGCCAAAAGAGACTCGGCCACACCTTGCGAAAGAGGCGGAGCACCAAGGGCAAGTGCTTTTCTTGCCGCCTCAAAAGCTGCTTCAAAGCGAGATAAGGCCACAGCGTCGTAGTTTTCAGGCGCTATGTTCACGCGTTGTAAAACGGGCCGTTTGGAAGATATATCGTTTTCAAGTTCTTCTGTGGCCTTTTCTGTAGCTGTCACAACAAACTTAACCAAAAGCGGAAGGGGCACATAGGCATTGTCATATGAGGCGTCTGGCGTAAATAAAGCGGGCGCATAAAATACCCCATCATCAAATACGCTCCATACCTTGCCTGTCTCATCGGTGCTTGTCTCATAATCCTGAGCACCGGGCACAACATGAGCGGGGTCTACGCCTACTCCAAAGTCCCAATCAAGGTTTCCGTAAAGACTCATGCCGTCCAGATCCGTAACACCTTCAAACACATAGTTGTCTGGCCCCTGCAAAAGCGCATCGGGGTCTTTTGTTACAGCGTCGCCAAAGGCCAGAGTAGCTGTATGCAAAGGATAAGAGGTCACCGTTATCACTGCCGGGGTGATATCAATAGCAAGTTCTATCTCCAGGGGCACATAAAGGCCCGTAGGAGGCGAAACGCTAAAGTCTACAATGTACTCCGGATACGGCGTAAATACCGCTGTTGCAGTTTGAATACCCGTCTTTGAGGTAAGGATTTGGTCAGGGTCTTTCCACGACCAGGAGCCCTTATCAGTGATGTCAGTCGCAGAGCTTTTATCTGTCGGCTCGGCAATCACACAACCGTTGTCTAAAAACTCTACCTCAGACACCTCGCCGCCATAGACACCGGTGCTGAGCGAGGGTTTGGTGTCTACTTCTGTCTTAGGCGACCACACACTAAAGAATGCCGGGGTTATAAAGGTATCCACACGTTTATCGCCGGGGATAAACTGGGCGTTGCGTTGGTATACGCCCTCTGTTGCAAACGCTTCGTTGGGATCTTCGTCAGGTGCCCATAACCACACGCCTTCAAGCGCCTCAGGTGTATCTCCCAGCGTATAGACCACATCGCCGGTTATCTCAGAAGTGCTAAGAGTGTCTTGCCCCGGCGGGTTGGAGAATAGTGTTGAGCCTTGGGGGTATTCGGTGTACTCAACAGTGGTACCTGCCATCCTCGGCAGTGCCTTAAGCACCACTATTGCTGCGGTACCGCTGAGCGTGGTGTAGTTTTTGGCCACCGCATAATATGGGTTGGCGGGGTCATCCACCGGGGTGAACTCAACCGTATATGAATAACTGAGAGCCAACTCTGCGTCTTCGTTGCCGGGAATAGTTTGGTTTACGTTCGCGTCCCATGCCAGCGTGCCGGCCGAGGTAATATCTACACCGCCTGCGCCTAAGACCTGTGTACCACCGAGCAAAGATGCCTCTACATACTCGCCAAAGTGGATGGATGAGGCTTGAGGCGAGCCGGTAGCCCACAGGGGAGTAGCCTTGGTCACAAGAGCGCTAACGTTGGTGGGAAAAGGCGTGTCGCTCAGTTTATAACAATTAGCCTTACCACCATTCAGTTTAATGCCAAAAAACTCTACCGGCTTGGGCTGGGCTGTGCCACTGGCATCTAACACCACATCAGGCCCGTCGGTAAACGATGCACTCGCGGCACTGATATCTACGCCCACTGAATTTTTATCGCTCCACTCGGCGTCATCTTTTACTCCTACCACTTCAAAATGGCCGTTTAAGACTTTGTTGGTGCCCACAAGGGCCACATCCGCAGTAGCGTCATAGACGCGCGTATCGGGCAAAAGCTCATTGGGTATATAGGCAATGCTTACCGGCTTGGGCAAGATTACTACGTGCACCGATACCTCTGTAGCCGCGTTATAGTTTGCGTCGCCTGCTTTGGCGAGATAAATATTGACCTCTCCTGTTGTGATGGGCGAGAAGGTGCACGTCGCATTGCCTGCGCTGGTCTGTGCGCTCAAAACAGCGGTGTTGTAGGTCCATACATAATCACTCGTAGATTCTGCTTCACCAGAAGCGCTGAGGGCAAAGCTCGTACCATAGATAACATCAGGCAGGGTATCTCCGGTGTAATCAGTGCCGTTTAACGAGATATGCAGTGCGCTTTGTGCGGCTTTTGATACGGAATATGCTGGTAAGAGCGCGCCTTCATCATCGAGGTAGTTACCGTCCCCTGAATAGACAGCGCTCAGGCTGTGTGGGCCCACGCTTAAAATGGAGGTTTTGAGAAGGGCCGTGCCGTTACTATCTACGTTGACGGGATCTCCTAATGAAGCCTCCCCGTCAAAGAACTCGACGGTGCCCTGGGGCACAGCTTTGCCAGCAACACCGGTAACCGTGGCCGTAAGCGTGACCTCATCACCATAATCAGAGCCTGCTGGAGGCGCGGCGGTAAGTGCAAGCGTGCTTGTGGCCTTGTTTACGGTCAGGGCCAGAGCGGGGCTTTGCGGCGCGTCGTTGCCTGTTGTGCCAGCCGTATAGCTCACACCTTGGGGGTTTACGGTCATAGTGAGGATATAGGGTGTCTCGCTGGGAGTAAGACGCTCCAGGAATGCAGACGTGAGGGTAAGGGTGCCGGGGGTGCCGGGGGTGCCGGGGGTAGTGTTGTAGTCGGTGCCAAGCGCAAGCGTGTAGCTCGTGTCTATAGCACCCGAAGGGGCCGGCACGCAGACAAGTTGGGAGATGGTGTTCTGGTTATCTGTGTAGGCAACCGTAACCGCTGTGCCGCCAAAGCGTGTGTAGCCGGCGGTCGCATCCAGTGAGCTGTCCGCGTAAAAAACGATACCCTCACTTGCAATGGCGTGTGCGTTTTCTACCGCATCACGCGCGCGTACATAGACGTAGTATTTGCCTGTGCTTGGCAGCGCGGCGTTTAGAGGAGAACCCTCAGTGATTGCAACCCAAGTCTGTGTGGTGTCTTCCAGGGCTGCGGCTTCGTCTGCAAACAACGGGCCTGTACCGGTATCGGTATAGATCAGATACTCAAGCCCGTTTGCACTAGCCAGGCCGCTGCCGTTGTCTGTGGCACGTATCGCAAGCGTGGGCGCTATGCCTTTGTAAAAGTGCGTGTAGCCTGAATCAGGACTGCTAAAGCTGTCGTAGCTGGTAGAACGAATGGTCAGCTCTAACTCAGGAGACGTGGTATCAAGCCCTATGGTGGCCGTATGTTGTGCCTCGGTGTTGTTGTAGATATCCACCGACCAGTAGGTAATCGTATGCGAACCGTCCTGGCCGCTTAAGGCAAACGGGGCGCTGTAGGTCTGCTGCACACCACCGTCAAGTGTGTAGTAGGTCGTGGGAGAAGCACTACCGTCTGTGGCGTTTAGGGTTATGGTGCCGCTGGCATTGACCCATCCGCCCGTGGGATCGATTGTTGTTACCGGAGCCGTGGATTCTACGTAGTGTGCCTGAATAGCAATCGGAGTATCTCCCGGTGTAGCAGGCATCGTGATAGTAGCCGGGCTGGTCGTGGCAATCGTACCTACATCTACGCCTGCAGTTTGTTCCCACGACCAGAATTTATAGCCTGAAGGTGCCGTAGCTGCGGTAAGAGTAACCGCGCGTGAAGCTTCATAGTAACCCACATTGGCAGTAGCGCCACTTCCGTTTATACCGTATTCTCCAAATGGCGTGGGTGCCTGAACATCTGGGGTCGTATCTGCACTCAACTCGACTTTATAGGTAGGAATAATGTCTGAGACACTAAAGGTACCTTGGGCCTCCGATAGATAAGGAGTGCCGCTTGGGTCATGTTCAAACACAACGGCTATGGTGTAGGTGCCATTTATCCGTGTCCAGTCCTCGTTGAGCACTACGATAAGTTGGTTTTTTAGCTCGGTAGGCGGCTCACCAGGAGGAGCATCGGTAAAATGAAATACCTGGTTTGCATCCCAGGTTGTGCTGTAGGCATCGGCATCAAGGACAAAAAACGTGCTCTCGCCGGGGCGCTTTATCCTGACCTCTTTGACTATTGCATCAGGTAACGTAGCGGGGTCATCTCCCATATCGACGCTGGTACGAAGCGAAAGCGCGGCGGCTTTGTACGCCTCACCTGAAATACCAGGCAGCGTCTGATAACCGTCTATGTCGGTGAGGTAGTTATAGCCTAAAGGACCTAAGAAGTATATGGCATCGGTGAAGGTTTCCTCGCTTTTTACTATAGTGCCGTCTACCTCGATTTTTTCAGGAGCAAAGTTGTCGATGGAAAGGAACACACCACCGTCAGGCTCCACAAAGTCCTCATCGAGTATAAAAAGTGCTCTCCAGGTAAGCGCGTACTTCTTTTTATCCGCGCCTTCTGAAGGATAGTAGTAAGCATCGGCATCTGCATAGGCCACCTGGATAATATCAAGGCCGTCTACAGGATCGCCGCTTGCATCTGTTATCTTTACAGGGCCGGGATAAGGGACGCCGCCGTCAGGCAGGTATTGAATACCGCTTTGCCACGCGCTGAGATTATGAGGGTCTGTTAGAGAATCAGATGCAACAGCAGGTCCGGCTACTATGGCGTGGTAGTCCAGGCCATCCGCTACAGGCTCAGCCAACGTGAACTGGATATAGCTGGTAGAGTAGCCATTTAGGATAGTAACGGCCTTGGCGCTTTCAATCTTTCTGGCTACCTCTACTTTTGGATAGGCATAGAGATTAGGGTCATTACTCATCTGACTTAACTGGAACCAATAAATATCCTCTTTACCATTTTTGTCAGAGCGTATCTTTACCTGGGTCGTATCGTTTGTCTTAGCGCTCATATGCGGGGTTATGGCAAGCTCATAGACTTTGTAATCGTCATTTTCTGGGTCATTGATAAAGTCTGTAGAGCCAGGCGTTTTTTCTACAGCGCCATATAACACCACCTCATCAAAGCGCAGGCCCGGGGCATCAAGTGTGCCCACAATGGGATATACAAAGGTCAAGGTCAGCCTGTCAGAAACACCGTCGCCATCGCTGTCTGACAAAACTGCTCCTGCGGTATCTACCGGCTCTGCAAACGTGGCGTAAGGATGTACGGTAAAGCTGACGTCTTGGGTCTCGTCCGGAATACCATTGTCGTAGCTTATCTTCAGTTTTGCCGTATAGGTGCCCGGGTCAAGGCCAGAAGCAGGTTGGACCGTCCAAGAGGTCTGTGCCTCTGAGGGTGGGATCAACATAAAGTCATCTGTACTCATGTCCCACTCAACATCGCTTACTGTTCCACTTGCATCCGTGTTAACCACACGCGTCAAATCTGTGTCGCTTGACACATCATAGCCTTGCAACTTGTCATTGAAGATGACGCTTTCGTAGTTGTGGATGAAGAAGTCTGTAGGCACAGAGGTAAAGCGGCTGCCTTCTACCACTTTAACGCGAATCTGGTATGTGCCGGGCTCAAAGCTAAGAGACGTTTCTGAACTTGATACTGTCACATCAGCCCACGCGCCCCACACAAGCGGAGATATTGCGGTGGCCTTTCTGGATTCATAGGTGTATTCTGAATTGTAATTAGTAAGTGTCACCGTGCCGTCAGAGCTTTGAGCCGTAGGCTGCACTACGTTAAGGGTAGGCTGCACCGGACGGACAGGCACGTTGAGTTCTTGGGGCAAAGAATCAATGTACTCATCGCCAGATGTAGCATGGCGCACTATGGATACCGTAGTACCATACCAATCTCCTGGGATTTGCCAGGTACCATCTGATGACGCAACTACCTTATCTCCTCCACTGAATGAGTAGGTCGCGCCTGGAGTAAGGCCCGTAATGTAGCGTGTTACGTAGTTTATCTGTGCGCTTGGCGTCTCATAGCGCACGGTCTTATAAAATGTAACCGGCAGGCTTGTGGAGTCAGAAGCTATCTTATAGGAGTGCGTTATATCCACGTTTTCCCGGTAGGTCCAGTTTTGCAAAGTGAGGTTAAGAGTAGCGCCGTTTGCTACAGTGCCGTCCAGCGTAACGTGTATCAGCCACTGGGTATTGTCGGTACCAGCGACAGGGGTACTGGAAGATCTGATATCAACGCCATCTGGCAAGACAAAAGACGTAAGAGCTTTTGAAAACGCCAGTACGGGGGCAGAGAAAGTAACCAGTATGTCTGTGGTTATAGCCGTGCCGCTTGCGCCGCCTTGCTGAAGTGCAGTTGCGCTTACGGTTATGGGTGTCATGGCAGGTTTGGCCTCATAGGCAGCGGCGTTTTTGGCCTCGTCTATAACCACGACGTTAAACCAGTAGTGTTTATCGGGCACAAGGGCGGAGTTGTCTGTGCCCGTACCTGTATCTATCCCACCTGCGCCTACCGTAAAGGTAAACGTGCCCTCAACAGCATCAGTGCCCGCACGTATACCTACCAGCGTGCCGTGCTCTTCGCAGTCCTCGGGCGTTATCATGTCGTCGGTGCCTATCTGGTGGGCATAGACCTTATAGATAAGGTCGTCAGCGTCGGTGAAGTTATCTTCAGCTGCTTGCCAGGTAAGCGTGACGGTGGTGTCGGTGATGGTCTCTGGAGCTATGGTAATAGCACCATCCGCTCCCGGGTCGGGTGGCGTGGTCTCTTGCTTTACGGTGAGGGTAAAGGACACGGAGGCCTCGCTGTAGTTGGTGCTTTCGGGCTTGGTGAGGGTGATGGTTGTGGTACCGGGGGCAACAAAGGTGATGGAGGCAAGAGCGGGGTCGGCATCAGGGGCGATGGTAGCCACGTCGGGCACAGAGCTTTGCCATGAGTAGCCCTCTGGGCTCTGGCCGCCTGTGGCGCTTACGTCAAGGCTGCGCACCTCGCGGGCAAGCTCAAGAGTTGTGCCCGTAATGTCTGCATCGCTCTCATCAGCGTTAAGGATTGAAAGGCCGGTCTGGGTAGCTTTGTTTACCGTATAGCTGTCCAGTATGCCTGAGCCGGCGTTGTAGTTTTCATCGGCACCTGCCGGTGTGTACGCAGCATAGATATAAGGGAAGTAGCCCGACTGTCCGGGATTATCAGGATCATCCACAAAGCTGTACTCAGCAGCATCCAACACGACATCTACACTGGCCACGCCATCGGAAAGCTGTTGAGGTGTTCCGAGCGCCACCGCTGTGCTCGCATCTGTTTGCTTGTAGAAGGTGACCGTGCCTGTAGGATGTGCGGCATCTTGGGCCACCTCTTCTCCGGCAACCGTAGCGGTAAGCGTGGTGGTCGCGCCATAGGTTATAGGCGAGGCGGGAGTCGCTACAAGGCTTACGGTTACGTCTGATTTTACAACATGCAAAGTAACCGTCGTCGTAGACGGAGCGGCGTTAAGGTTTGCGTCCTGCACACCACGATCATCATCTACATAGGTCTTGCCACGTGGATCGTACGAAAAGGTCAGCGTGTAGTCGTCGGCCTCCAGGGTGTCCAGATAGGTAGCCAAAAACGTAACCGTAGCGCCACTTTCATCAAGCGTGTACTCATAGCCTTTGGTAAGCTCTGTGTTGTCGATTTTAATGGTGCTGATGCCGTTGCCGTTAAGTTTTACGGTAGCCGTAACATCTTCGCCGGAGGCCTTTGCAAAGGTGATCTCTGCGGTGTCTTGTTCAGAGTTCGTATAGATAACAATGCCGTCTTCGTAGTACGTAGCGTTACCGGCCTTATCGGTCACTTTGGTATAGAGGAAAAACGTATCGTTTTCAGCCTGTTCAAACGTGGTGCCTTCTGTCCAGGAAGCACCAGGCAAATCGTCCGGACTGATGACCTCTGCGGATTTCAAATAGTAGGTCTTGTCCACACCATCACCACCGGTGTCATAAGGCGTGATGGTAGCTTTAACGGTTTCGGTAAAAAACAGCCCAAAGGTAAGGTCGTTTAAGAAGTCCAGCAAGGGCCGTGAATTATACTTCACCTGGGCAGTAGGCGGTGTTTTATCTTGATAGACCGTTATCACACGTGATATTTCTGGCTCACCGGGCATGGGCGTTGTGGTGTTTTCTACCACATAGCCCGCCCAGGCAGGAATGATAACGCGCACCTGACCAGAAAGCACGTCGCTTACTTCCAAAGAGTACGTGGAATTAGAGACATGGGTAAGAGCTCCTTTGGTGGCATGGCCGGTGGCATCTGCGCTTATGAGCGTGATGTTCTCTGCGGTAAGACAGCTTACGTCAGCGTCGCCGCCAGACCCATCGCCAAAAACAATTTTGATGCCGGTTGTGGTCTTGAGGTCGGTCGTATCCGAGCCGGGGCCTGCACCGCCTTCTTGAGTCGCTTCAAACGACACCACACGCGTGGCGTAGACATCAAGGGCGTAATAGACCTCCGTGCTTGCATCATCTGCTGAGGTAGTACGCAGATAAAGCCTTGTGGGCGCAGCTCCCCAAGCGATGGTGGCACTCCCGACAATCTCGGAGGTAAAGTCGGCATCAGAAAACAGCTTGGCTTCTTTGCCCGCCGTACCGCTTTGTCCCTCAAGCGTGATGTTGTTAAGCGCCAGTACAGCCCCGCTATCACTGGCAGAGGCTTCAGTAGCCAGACGCACACCTAACACCACAGGGTCTGAGGGCAAAAGCCCCTTGGTAGCCGAGGTGGCGTCGGGCACCAAGGTGGCTTGTTTTCCTGCAGTCGTAACAGAGGCAACCGTAGGCCGAACCGCCCATTTGGCAAAGTATTCTTCAGGAAGTGCGGGAGGATTGTTCACCTCATCTGTTTGAGTAACGGGCCCTTCTTCAAAGTCAATATCTTTGTACCAACCTAAAAACACATGACTGGTGGAGGTAACCACAGAGGGAAGTGTGAGCGGGCTTGAGGTATAGGAGTGGTTAAACTCGCCGGGCTCGGCTAGATCGGTAGAGCGTATCCAGCCTGAGGGCAAACTGACAAAGGTGGGCTCAATGCGCGCTTCTGCATCACCTGTACCTGCCGTTTTTGTCTGAACAGTAACTTGAGGGGTGGCCGAGGCTACCGTAACAGGGCTTATCTGAGAGCCAAAGGTAGCATCTGTCGGTGACAGTCTTACCTCATATCTACCGGCGGTGACAGAGGCGACATCTGTCGCTTGCTCCCAATCTTGGGTAATATCAGCTCCGTTTTTGCTGGCGCGGTACTGGAAGATGCCGCTATAGAGAATCTGTCCGTCGGTGGAGGTATCACTTGAGGCGCGTTGGGTGCTTACCCCTGTTGGAGCATCTGGTCTTTGGGGCAACACAAGCGGCGTACTCGGATCAGAGGCCGGATGTGTGCCGTCTGTTTTGTGTTGCAACACTACGGCGACACTGCCCGCCGTTACGGCACCGGAGAGCGAATAGGGCAAACTCGCCAGTGTGCCTCCCACGCGTACCTCATAGGCTGAAGGTGTCACACCGGGAGCAAACGAGAGGGTCTCGGTGGTGTAGTTTATGCTCAGTATCTGTGCGGTATCGGGTTGTCCAAAGGCCGTAGATACCGTAGCTACAAGCTTTGCAGGCGACTGGTTGTGATTGTTATCAAGTGCAGCCCGTACATAGACCGGATAGGTGCTTTCAGGCTCAAGGCCACTCAGTACCAAAGAAGATGTGCCTGGAGTCCATGCACCCGAGTTGCTCAGGCGATAGAGCAGACTTGAGCCGACAGGCATACCGGACACGTTTACGCTAAAGCCTGTTGCGCTTATGCTTTCAGGAGGAACTACGGCGCTTACCGCCTCGATATCCCAGGTGGCTTTATCTACCACGAGATAGACATTGGCATAGGTGTCGTATCCTTTTTCAACATCATCGGTCGTTATCGTGTAGTAAAGGTGCAGGCGTACCTGATAAGAGCCGGCGTTAATAGGAGATGTTGGCGTTATCGTCCAGGCAGTGTCTGAGCTATTGCCCGGTACTGTCTTTGAACCGGGAGTATTGAGCGTAAAGTAATTCACGTCGCTTTCGTGGCCAGAAGCAGTGGAAGCTTCAATTGTTAGGGCATTTGCGCCGATTTCGATATCGTCGCTCATGATATTGTTGATGGAGATAGGATGTGCCGGTACTGTCTGGCCATAGGTGTAGGTGCCAAAGTTTACGGCAGAGACATTTAGGGGAGATGACACAGTGGCAAACAGTGAGGCGGGTTTTGCGTCCGGGCCCGTTGTGACAGCTGCAAAGCGGATATCGTAGTCGGGAGAAGCGGCGGTAAAGGAAAGCGTAATGGCGCCGTCTTCGTCAGGGTGTTCTGAGTCTATCTCAGCGGTAAAGGTCATCCACGTAGCTCCCTCACCCGCGCGGTATTGATAGACGGTGCCCACGTCAAGATTATAAAGGGTAATGTGCTGTGGGCTTGTGGGGTCATCCAGCCTGGCTTTTATCCCTATGGGGGCATCGGTGCGAGCGGGCAGCACAAGCTTGGTAAGCGCAGAGGCAAAGGATGTGTTTTCCACATAACAGTAGCGTACATCGGTGGTAAGGGCAGAGGCTCCTGTCCAGCCCAGCGAGGCAAAGCTTAACGCAGTGCCACCGGCAGGTGTCCACGTATCTTGTCCAATGTAGGACCACTCCAGCGCACGCGCAGCACTGAAAGTTACCGTCTCTGCAACGTAGTCAAACGTCCAGCTTTCCGAGGTGGGAGCAGACGGGCGGGCGTCGATGGAAAGCGCAGAAGCGGGGCGCACGGCAGGACCTGAATAGTTCGCGTCCTGGCCGATGCGATAAAGAAGCGAGGCTGCTGTAGGGCCGGTTACCTGTAGAGTATCCAAGGCAGCAAAGATGCTCATAGCGGGGCTTTCCGGCGCGAGCTTGCCTGCGGCCACCACACTTGCATCGCTAAGATCCAGGCGCTCGGTACCTAAAAACTGTGCCCAATCTGTGGAATCGCCCGTGTCTGAGCCTACCAACCAGGTGTTATTGTTATCGGCAGCGCGCACGCGGTATTGAATACCTGCCGGTATCACCTGAGCGCCATCGCTACCGGCACCGATCTCTGAGGTGGCGTAGTCGCGCCCTAAGACGGTTTGCGGATACGGATAGACGCGCACACCATACATCCAACTTTTACCGGCGGGACGACAGACTACCTGGTAGGTCGCACTTGAGACAAGGTTGCTCAAAGTAAGGGTATTGCCCGTATAAGCAGAACTTGCTTCTATGGCACCGGTGGAGACATTAACGGCTGCATAGGTATAGCCATCCCGTGTGCCATCACCGGCAATCGTGATGGCAGTGCCGTTTGACTCACGGGTTAGATAGGCGGCATCTACGTCTACGTCATCTTGCGAAGGGGTGTGTATGGTAAGCGCGCTGAGAGTACCGGCGGCATCATAGGCAGCACTTGCGTAATCTACCTCCGTCCAGCCTGAGGGCCTGGCTACAAGATAGTAGGTGGTATTCAGCAAAAGCCCCTCAAAGACAAGACGCGTGCCACTGCCGGTGCCTGTTGTCCAGTCGGTAGCAGGCAAGGCCGGCGCTGTCGTATCAGGCTTGCCGGTGCCATCGTCTGCCAGCAAAGCGTATTCTACGCCGGTATTGGTGTTGAGAAGGGACAGGCGCACGTGCTTGTTTACGCCTTGGCCATAGACTTCCATCTCATAAGCAGGTACAGAGGCCTCGCCACTGCCGCCTTCGCTTCCTCCTGAGGCAGGAAGTAACTTGATATCTGCGTAGAAGCTATTATCCAGTACCGCGCCGGGGCTTTCGTTGGTGTGCAGGCCTGAGTTTATGGCAAGCAAGGGAATACCGATAACCCGATAGGTCTTGCCCGGCGTGAGGTTATGAAAGGTCAGTTCGCCGCCGGTTGCAAAGCCCGTGCCATTTGCATCTTTGGTATACCAGTAGCTGCCACTCCCCAGGTTAGGGGTAGGACTTATGGGAGATGCGGTGCCACCGGATGAAGGAGCAGGGTTATAGGTGGCAGAAGGACTGGTAAGATCGGTGACCGACGAGCCGCGCACCTCGGCTAAGGCGTAGGCGTAGCCTGCCTTGGTTTGTGCAGACAGCGAGCTTTCGCCTGAGTAGCTGGCTTCTTGTTCCGGTGCGATGCCGGTGCCGGGGGCAAAGACGATGTTGTCGACGATATTGCCGTCATGTTGAGAGATATCAAGCCACCCATAAACCGTTGTGCCCTGGCCGGCTGGGACGGTGTAGGCACCGGATTTGGTTTTCCATGCTTCGCTGAAGATTGTTGATGCAATATATACATAATAGTTTTTGCCATAATAGGTTGTGGCGAATCCCTCGCTGTTATTTGCAACTGAAGGCAGTTGAGACGTCTTCAGACCATAGTCTTTCATCATCTGGTTGAGGATGGCCAGAAAATACGTGTCGTTGTTGCTATTGATTCCCGCTGCATTGCTATGATTATTTATTCCATAAGGGTAGTCGCCGTCTGCCGGGTACGGGGGAGTAAACTGCGTCGGAGTAGTAGACGCTTTAAGTGTGTTCCAGTAGTCCGGCTCATTACTGACGTATTTGCCGTATTCGTTTTTATCGTTGACCGCCGGTCCGATGATCAATGCCATAACGTCGGGGCTTTTTGCACTGTAACGACATGCGTGGTCGAAGCTCCATTCATAGATCTTGCCGGGAACAGTCGCAATCTCCTGATAGGCCGAGGCGGCGTAAAACGGGGCGATTTCGATGCTGTAAGTTCCATGTTTGCCATCTTCCAGCCCAGTTCTCCAGGTACCGTGAGGGTTAATGTCAAATACTTTTCCGATACCATTGTTGTTTGAGCGATTACCCCCGTGATTTTCATTAACCGTAGAATTCCAAGCAAAAGGATAGGTGCTAGAAGGCCAATAGTCAACAATTGGCCTTACGCCTACGCCAATGTTAGCAAAACTCTCAAAGTCCCCCAGAACCAAGGAAGGGGAAAGGGTCTTATTCACCACCTTAACCTCAGCAATACCACTGTCCAGATAGTTCGTCTCGCCGGGGTCGGTAGTTGTGTCATTGCCGTTTGAGTCCACATGGTTGGTAACGGTAGTCCAGTAATAGTAGTAGGTCGTGGCCTCTACCGTAGGAGTGGTAAAGTCCAGTGTGGATTTTGTACCGTCAGCTTTAAGGATCGGATCTGGATTGTCGGCCGTAAAAGCAGTACCCGTCGCCTTGATAGCATCGGCGTTTTGTGTCTTGTTTTGAGGGGCATCGTAGGCTTGGCTTCGATACCACTGATAGCTAAGATATCCCCCGTCAATAGAAGAGGCCCGTACATAAAAGCGTCCCGAGGCAGCCTCAGAATAGACCGAGTCGGCAGGATTGTGAGTAAACTGGGGTGCGGCAGCAGGCTGGCCTGTCGCCAGCGTCCCTATCCCTGCCGCCAATGCCTGAAGTGCCGCCAGGGGCATAAGCGTAAAGGCTAACAGAAAGGCCAGTACAAAAGAGAGTACCCTGCGTCCCCTTTTCGCACGCTGTATTCGACTCCCGTCACTCAAAACCCGTGACAAAGAGATGCATGATCGCTCACGCTTCTTGTCACTTTGAGTCTTTGTGTAGTTTTGCTTAGAGGTTTTACTTAGGAAAGAAGAGCTAAGTGAGGCCCCCCCCCCTGGGCCTATATCGGTAGTGTTGCCCATGTGTGCATCCCTTCCCCGGAGTGTTCCTACCCTATCTTTTAGTTGTGTGTGTGCATACTGAACAGATGGCGTGTTAGGCCTTTTAGTGTGATTCGATTTCATCGAAGTACACCCCCGCATCTCTTTTGCTTAGTTACTAACCTTTAGTCTTGTATTGCCCTTACAAATTACCTGTGTTATGTATAACACAAAAAGGATACTACCACTTTTGATAACACAATGCAAAGTCACACAGATATATTGCACCCAATTGTAACCAAAATCACACAAAATCTTCACAAATAGGGCACGAATTGTGCCTAAGTAGGCTCATTTTATGCTACACTACCCCTTAAGAAGTGCAGGGCCCTTTTGTCGGGGCGACGCTTCTAGGTTATTTCGAAGAGGGCTATCGCTTTTGCGATGGCCTTTTCGTTTTACTGGACTTTCGGCTTGGCTTTGACTTTCGTCTTAGCTTTAATAAAGCCTCTCGTCGCTGCTTTCGCAACGAAGCAACTCTGATTGCTGTTTCAATTATTGAGACAACAATACGGACTATGGTAAGACCACATCAAAACTGGGGGGGGGCAATGACGGGATGCGATTGCCTACTCTGGCCGACGTAAGTCAGACAGGTACGGACGCAAGTCAGTTAGGTACGGACGTGAGGCAGTTGGGGTGTATCAGAAGAGGGAGACACTTACGCCTGGTATCTCGCGTGGGAGTCCATGGCATCGCGAAGCAATTGTTCTATGAACACTCCAAAGGGAGTGTGAGCGGTTGCGCAGGCCATCGGAATAAGAGAATGTTCTGTCATACCGGGCGAGACGCTGACGTCCAGTATCTGGGGCTTTGTGCCGTCCCATATCAAATCGACGCGGCTGATGTCGCGGCAATCCAAAGCCCTGTGTACTTCAAGCGCCGCCTGCTCGATGAGTTCGCGCGCCTGGGCAGCCTTGGCCGGGTCTGCGTTAAGCGACGCGGGTCGCACCGGACAATAGTAATCGACCAGATCGGTGTCCTGGCGGGCCTCAATGTCAAAGAACCCCTGTTTGGGCACTATCTCTACAGGTGGCAGTACCCGAGCACCTGGGCCGGTGCCGACGACTCCCACGGCCAGTTCCACCCCTTTTATCCACTGCTCGATGATGACAGCGGTGTCATAAGACAGGGCATCAATGATAGCCGGGCCCAGGTCGTCGAACTTTTCGACTTTGGTTACGCCCATGGCCGAGCCGCCCCGAGCCGGCTTGACAGCCAGGGGATAACCATCGGGCAGGCGCTGTGCCACCAGATCGAGGGCGGTCGCAGCACCCATATCCTTGAAGGAAATTGATGCCAGCGAGATGGCCTTGGGCCAGGAGGCCGGACCGTCGGGCGCGTTGGTGTTGACGTCAGCCCTTGCATCGAGCAGGCGACGATAGGTGCTCAGCGCATGTGGTAGGCTGGACTTGTTCCAGGCAATACGGCAGACAGCCGATGTGGACCCCACATAGGGGATATCCAGATACTCCAAGAGCGCTTGGATCGTGCCGTCCTCGCCGCCTTTGCCGTGCAGGGCAATGTAGACCGCATCGATGTTTTGTGTCCGCAGCGTCTCTACCAGGCTGGATTCAGTGTCCAGATGCAGGACTTCGTGCCCTCTTTCCTTGAGTGCATTCGTAATGTTCTGACCGCTTTCCAAGGAGAACTCCCGCTCATGCGAGCTGCCGCCCATCAAAACTGCTATTTTATATGACACTTTTTTGCTCATGGCGCTTCTCCCTCGGCTCTTCTCCTTCGGCGCTTTTTTGGAGTATCGTATTCAGTGGTTGTTGCGCGGTGCACCTTTTGCGGGGCCTTTTTCTGCGGAGACTTTGCCTGCGTCATCCTTATCATCATGATCATCTTTTGAGCACACCGGCGGCGATAAATGCCCGGTACAGTTTCAGGCGATCCTCAATGACCTCGGCCAGGCGTACGATGGCCTCGCGGAGCTTGGCGGGCTCTTCGTAACAAAAGGCGATGCGCATGGCGTTTTTGCCCAGGCCACTACCCGCCGGATAACAACCGTCGCCAGGTACGAAGGTAACGCCGCGATCCAGCGCGGTGGGCAACATCTGAGTGGTGTCCATATAAGGAGGCAACGTGACCCAGACAAAAAATCCGCCCGTGGGGTGCGTCCACATGGCCTCGGGCGGGAACAACTCCTCAAGTGCTGCTAACATGGCATCGCGACGGGCGTGATAGTGTCTGGCCAACATTGCCAGATTACCGCGCCAGTCGACGTCTTTGAAGTAATGCTCAACGATGACCTGGTTCAGCGCTGAACCGCACAGGTCGCTGCCTTGTTTGACCATGTTCAACTTGGCCAGCACCGGATGGGGTGCTATGACCCAACCCGTACGCAGGCCCGGCGCAAAGATCTTGGACACCGTACCCAGGTAGACCACTTTGGCATCGAGCGACCGCAAGCAGGGTACCGACTCGCCGCTGTAGCGCAGCCGCCCATAGGGGTCGTCCTCAATGACAAGTATCTCATATTCGTTAGCTAACTCCAGAAGCTGCCTACGGCGCTCAAGGCTCATCGTGACTCCGCCGGGGTTGTGAAAGTTGGGGATGGTGTAGATGAATTTGGGCTTGATGTGGTTTTGGGCCAGCCGTTTGAGCTCTGTGGCCAGGGTGCTCGTAAGCATGCCATCTTCGTCGAAGGGAATGGTTACCACCCGGGGTTCGTAGGCCGAGAACGCCTGGAGAGCACCCAGATAGGTGGGGCCTTCGGTTATGATGACGTCACCTTTGTTGATGAACACCTTGCCCAGCAGGTCTAAAGCCTGTTGAGCTCCGGTGGTGATCGTAATATCGTCGGTGTTGATGTGGATATCGAAGTCGTGCATCAGGGTGGCTACCACCTCTTTGGTCTGAACACGCCCGGTCGTGTCGCCATACTGCAGCGCCGAAACCCCTTCTTTGAGCACAGCGTCTGCCGCGACCTGGCTCACGAGGTCGAGAGGCAGGCTGTTAATATTGGGCATGCCGCCAGAAAGCGAGATGATGTCGGTGCGCGAGGCTGCCGCGAACAGATCGCGCACAGCACTGGTGCGCATCGATTCTACGCGTTGGGCATAGCCATCCTGCCACTCGTCAAACTGTATCAAGCCGGGTACATTCATGTTTCTATTGTAGTCTATGCCAGCGCTACCAGTCTGTTTATCTGCTCAACTGCTTGTTTTATCGCCGTCAGTGTATCGCTGCCGCTTTGACGAGAGACCCGCACTCGCATAACCTGTCGCCTACGGCTGAGCCAGGTTGTGTTGCCGGCAAAGACCTGGCCTGGGTTAGCTTGCACGAGCAATTCTATGGCCAGATGCTCTACGGCATGTGGCAGTAAGGCACCGGTGATCCGGCTACCAAAGCGCTCCTCAGGTCGACCGTTGGGGTGTCTTGCGACGTGGCCGCTGGGGTGCCCCGCGGTTTGGACGTTGGGGTGCTTCGCGGTTTGGTTGTCAGGGTGTCTTGCGACGTGGCCGCTGGCCGTGTTGCCGCTCTTGCAGGCATGGTCGGCGAGAGCCGGGTAGTGCCCAAGCAACCGGGCTGCCAGGCCCGACGAGACCGTGAGTGTGCTGCCTGTTATTTGAATATCCACACGCACAGACCGTGCGGTGCTTGTTGTAGAGATGATCTGTAGAGATGGGTGTTTAATGGTGACTCGATGGGTCTTGGTGAGAACTGGAGGCAGGAACAGAAGCAGAACTCATAGGAGCATGGTCAGGGCCTGGTCACAGCGCGACCAGATTGCCACGTAGCCCATAGTGTGGGTAGATTCGCCCTCGGTTTAATCGACAAAGCGCCACTGGATCGTGCGCACTCCCCAACCAAACTCGGGCGTAGGCGCGCCGAACGCCGTACACAGGCCGGGTTGGAGATCGAACAGGCGCTCCGGGTCGGTGATGTTGCCTACATCGACTATCCTGGTACGCACTACGGTACCGTTATACCTGATCTCTATCGTACGCCCGAGCAGATCGGCATAGTCGATGTCGATGCCAATGTCGGTGCTGGTCAAGGTGAGTTCGGTACCCAAGGCCGTCCATTGTCCGGCGCTGCTGGGGCCATAGGCCGAAGCTTTAGTAGTAAACCAGCCGGCAGCGTCCGGCTCGCCAAAACGCTTGATATCGTTGGCGATGGCCGCGGTTTTCTCGGCATCCTCCAAGGTGCGTTCAAGTGGTTGGGCCAACTTGTTGACATTGGCCTGTTCGTCAGCGCTGCTCAGTTTTGGAGCGGCAAAGCGACTCGTGGGACTGGCCGGCGGCGCAGTGGTAGGAGTTGATTGGATGCGCCCGACACCTATGATCTTCTCGGCAGACTCCGTGCTGAACGCCGCAAAAGCCTGCGGATAAAGGCCGATAAGGCCAAGACAGAGCACGGCTGCCAGTATGGCTGCCATTATCAGACTCAGAGGACGCGTAAACCCGCGAGACTCCTTAGTCTTTGTTTCCGGCATCAAACACCCTATCCTTGTATAGTCCAACAAAGGTCCAACAAAGCCGCAGCCCTAAAATCAAGGCCACCTGGCACCCGCCGTGTTTAGAGTGTGTTTACAGTGCCGGGTCAACAATAATCTCTTTAACCGATAGCCGCTCTGCTTTAGACGTTAGATCACAGTCGTTCTACCGCCTATTTGCTAAAAAATATAGCTGCTATCAAAAATACCAATTTTGCCGCAAAGACAAAACCAGCCGCTTTCTCAAGCGGCCTTGTTTAGTGTAGCGCAGTCTTCATAAAAAGCCAAGAGATAATTTTGCGAATGGCCACCCGGCGCACATGGCCACCCGAGGCTCCTCGGGCCGATAGTGCTATCATAGCATTGGTAAGCCGTGTGCCCTTAACTACGTTTGGCTTGCCTGGCCTGCCAGGCTTACCTGATCCGTCTGGCTTGGCTTGCTATGCTGGTTATCCAAGGAGCTTAGATGAACCCGGTCATAATTCTCCCCACTTATGTGGGCAGCAAACGATATCGCCCCACGGTAGACATCCTCTCCACCTACGACCATGTCACGCCACTCACCCATCAGGGGGAACTTCCGCGCTGTCTGCAAAGTCTCATCGATGTATCTGTTGACGTGCCTATCTATGTGCTCGTAGTTGCCGAGGCCGGCCTGGAGTCTCAGGCCGCGCACAAGATTGCCGATGTCCTCGACACCTATGCCAATGACCTGGACCTGCACCTGGTAGACTCCGAGGTTTTGGAGCGGTTTTACGTCCGTGCCGACGCTCTGGGTCTTGGCAACATCAAAGAGGGGGTTGCCTTGGGGGGCTATGGCGCAATCCGCAATCTGGGGCTGATGATAGCGGCTTCGGCCGGTTTTACCGAGTGCATATTCATCGACGATGACGATATCATCGACGACCCCGAATTCATAGAAAAAGCCACGTATGGCCTGGGTAAACTTACCAAGAGTGGCGTACCGGTGCTGGTAAAATCCGGGTTTTTTACCGATAAGAAAGGCGATTGGAAATCCAATCAGAAAGATGCCTGGTACAACCGCTTTTGGCGTCAGGGAGAGTTGTTTAACGCCTGGATAACCAAGGCCATGGGCGGCGCTCGATTGTCGCGATCAAACGGCTTTTACGGCGGGCTTTGCGCCATTCATCGCGAAGCATTCATCCGCCTGTCATTTGACCCGTGGATTCCGCGCGGAGAAGATCTGGACTATCTGCTCAACGTACGCATGTATGGTGGCGACGTCTGGTTCGATAACCAGTGGAGTGTACGCCATCTGCCGCCACCCAGTCGCAATGAGGCGCAACGTTTCAGACAGGACATCTATCGCTGGATATACGAGCACCGCAAACTGGAATACGCCAAATCGCAAATAGACCTTATCCAGATAGCACCGCATTCGCTGGATCCGTATCCCGGGCCGTTTTTGGAGCACTCCATAGGCTCTCGCGTGTTCATTACCGCACTGTTGCGCATGGTCGGACGAGCCCAGGATCGCAAGGGTTACTTCAAGGCGGCGCTCTCGGCCCAGCGCGAGGCCAAAGCCTATGCGGAGTCATTTTGCTTCCGCTATTTCGAGTTCCAGATAGGTTGGCCTCAGATGGTCGCGGCCTTGGTGGATGATCCCGTAGCCGTGAGCATCCTCACCGGGCAACGCTACCGACGCCAGGAGTTGCCAACAGAGGAATGACGGTCGAGAGCTTCATCATCGTTGCCGTCTGCGGTCTGGGCGTAGGCGTACTCTCGGGGATGTTCGGCATTGGCGGCGGCGGCATGATCGTGCCCTTGCTGAATGTGGCATTTGGCCTGCCGGTTCTGGGCGCGACATCCACCTCACTGCTGACCATAGCGTTAACGGGGCTTTCCGGCGCGATCAAGCATTTGCAACAAAAGACCGCACAGCTCAAAATCGGCCTGGTCATGGGCGGCTTTGGCGCTCTTGCCGCCGTAGTCAGTTCGCTTTATGCCGAGAGGTTGCCAGAACTCGCGGTGGTCCTGCTTACGGTAACGGTCATTTTGTTCTCGGTGGGTTCCATGGTGCGCTCGCTTATTGGGGGACAAAAACGTGCCGCTAACAGCAAAGGATTTGCGCCTGCATCTGCACCTGCGCGACAGGCCGCACCGGCGCAAGCTGCCATGCGACAAGAGCGCACGAGTCTCGTACCACCTTTACTGATCGGCCTGACAGGCGGAGCCATCGCTGGTGTGGTCGGCGTCGGCGGAGGCTTTATCATCGTTCCGTTTTGTGTGTCCTACCTGGGCTTTTCTCTCAGGGAGGCTGCCGGTACCTCGCTCATAGCGATAACCGTCATCGCTGTACCCGGTATTATCACCCATGCCCTACTCGGCCATATCTGGTGGTTGTTTGGACTGGCCCTCGTTGTGGGCACGATTCCCGGCGCACAGTTAGGAGCCTGGCTCATCGCCCGACTGCCCGAGCGACCGATGCGCTTTGCCTTCTGCGGCCTTCTTACCTTGATGGGGGCCTTGATGCTGGCCAACCAGTTCGTAATTTTGCGGTGAAATGACCGCGCCGGCGGTAGCTTTACCCTATCTGCGCTAACGGCCAGCCGGTATCCTCTCTCTCAAACCGGGCAACCCGCTTGGCCTTAATGTCATCAGGGTCGAGGATGTCACTCGTCATCGGGTCTATTTCTGTGTAGGAAAAACCGCCGAGGTAGCGTTGCGGGTGAGCCAAGGCGGCTTCACGTGAATGTAAGGATACCGTATCTAAGTGAATCAAAAAAACGATGTAGTTGAGAAATCACGGCTGCGCTCAAATCGGATTGGTGGTAAGATGGAGGGTACGCTGGTCGAGCGAATTGGTTTAGCAGATGAAGCGCCGTAAGAAGATCGGCTGAACCGGTTGAATATGCCAGCCGACCCAACCAAGCCGATGATAGGTGAGCCACGTGCGGAGGGGTACTGTGAATTACGGTGAATAATATACGGATAGCGATACATAAAGAGATTGCCCCGCGAATAACCGAGCTTGTCTCCTATTTCAAGGAGATAGGTTGCAGCGTCAAGACGGTTACCAAGGTATCCGAGCAAGACAAGCCCAGCATCTACATCTTTCCGCCAGGCAAATCGCAGGAGCTACAGCAAGTCAAGACGCTTTACAAAAACGTGCCAGCGATGGTTGTGACCGAGCAGTACACCGAAGAGGAGGAGCTGGATGCCCTCGCGTATGGAGCTTCGGACTATGCGGTCATGACCCGCGTTATCTCGCTGGTCAGGCGTATCTTTAACCTGATAGACTCTGCGCGTTTGCGCAGCGAGGCCGAGGGTGCCATCGAAGTACTGGTGCAGGATCGCGACCAGACCCGACACGAGGTGTCTACCCTGCAAGAAACGCTGCTTTCCACCGTGGCCGAGATGGTGGAGTTTCGCGACACGGTAACCGGCGGTCATGTCAAACGCACCAGCCGCTACCTGGAAGCCCTAATCTACAATATGCGCAAGTTCGGTATCTACCAAGACGACACCAATAGCTGGGAGATTCCGTTGGTAGTAGCCTCGTCAATGCTCCACGATGTAGGCAAGATCAAAACAACCGACGCCGTACTGCTCAAAAAGGACAAGCTCAACAAAGAGGAGTTTGAGGAGATAAAACAGCATACCGTCGTGGGGGCAAACCTCTTAGAGACTATCCAGGGCAACATGGAAGGCAAGAATCACGAGCAATATCTGGCCTATGCCATTGAGTTTGCCCGCTCTCATCACGAAAAATGGGATGGCAGTGGTTATCCCGATGGCCTGAAAGGTTCCGACATTCCGCTGCTCGGCCGCTTGATGAGCATCGTTGACGTCTACGACGCGCTGGTCTCCAAGCGTTCCTATAAAGACGCCCTGGATCCCAAGCAGGCCGAGGAGATCATCATCCGCGATGCCGGCAAAGCCTTTGACCCGCTGCTTATCGAGGTTTTTAAGAAGACCACGAAGGAATTCAACGCGATCCGCGAGGCGCTGGAGGCCGAGTCCGGCACAATCATCGAGTACGAGGCCGATGACACCGGTGTCGATTTAGTGGAGGATCTGACCACCACAACTTCTGCAACTTCTGCGTCCGCCACGACTTCTGTGTCAGCCAGATCCGCTAAGGCCGCCACAGCTACAACCGCCGCACCCACAAAAGCCACAACAAGACGGACGCGCAGAAATTCTCCGAAGGCTTCCAAGGACAGCAAGACCGACGGTACCACCAAGCGCACGCGGAGTAAAGTCGCTTAGGGCGCAATACTCAAAAATACTGCTTGAGGTACAAAAAAAGAGGCGAGGTGGTCGTCACCAAAGGGCGCAACAAGGAGGCCGGGTTGTGTATCTCCTGTCTGGAAAGGCTCTCATTTTGTCCAATTTTCTGCATGGACGCCTGTGAATCTCGAAAAATCCCTTTCATTGTTCGTAACAATCACACCGCCCCTCGATAGAGCTGTTGCCGCCACTATCATGTCATTTGGCCCTCCCTTAAGGCCAGAGTTGAGCAAGTCAGCACGGATTCGTCCATATGCCTCCGCGCCCGCTTCGTCCAGCGGTACTATCTCAAATTGCGATACAAACGCCCTGATAGATTCAATGCTTTTCTCGGGCGCACTGCTCTCCTTTGCTCCTGCGAGCAGCTCCCCATAGACGATTGAGGGGATCTTTACATCTCTGGGTTTTGTTGCGAGCAATTTGTCTCTCAACGATGTGAACGTACCCTTTAGCAGGTACATGCAGATATTTGTATCAAGGAAATAGGTCATAGTTTGACCCTTTTTATGTCGTCAGAAAAGGATAGCTGTTCTGGTCGCCTGATATCGACCCCCGAAAGCGAGCCCAGGGAGGAAAGGAACGTTTGCGAATACTCCGAGCTGATATGGTTTTTTATCGCTTCGGAAATATAGCTCGAAACAGAAAGGCCTCGTGCCTTTGCCACAGCGTTTACTTGTTTTGCCAGACTGTCATTCAAATACAAAGACACCTGCATATTAAACACCTCCTGCTACTACCTATATATGACATACTATATATTATATCATAATTCGGGTCCATCTCTGCCGCACCATAATTTTTGCACACCATAATTTCCCAATCGCCTAACACACAGCACAATCCCATCTTAGTCAGGACGTGTGAATAGGCAGAGAGTAAACGGAGGACACAGAGACAGTCTCTGAGTCCTCGTTATGTACTGCACTTTGTCTTGCACCTTTGTTCTGTACGAACCGTCTGCCTGTGCTCATTCGACAACGAAATGATAAACCTCATAGCCGGCGTTTGCGTCGTAGTGGGCACTACCGTACGTTTCATCGGAATCAAAATCAAATTCAGCATCAATACCAGGGATGTCGCCAAGAATAGCGGTTATAAATTCATCGACTGACGACGCATTCACTCTTGAGAGCCGGTATGTTACGCATATCGCGGGGTTGCCACTGGCTGCGCCCTCGCCCTGCCCCTGCGGTGCGACTATATACAAGAAGCCATCGGCACTGGCTGCTGTAGCACCCGAGCCCGTTTGGGCAAAGGGAAAATACCACCAAAATCTTTCGTTTTCCATATCGTCAGAAGTATAAAACTCGCCCGTCAGCGCAGCCGCCCGTCTAAACAGGTAAGCCCCATCATCAGTGGTGCTCCCCGTTTGATCATAGGCAACGAATATGGAAAGCACGAGGGCATGAAACCATTCTGCGTTGCCTGTGCCCTTAAATCCTTTTGTGAAAAATTCCATGGGGCTTACTCCAAGGCCAAACTGCGGTACATCGTTTATCTCGCCCTTTGCCCAGGCCTCATCAAGCACAGTGCGCATGGCTATAGAGGCATCGCGGGCCTCCATCTCGTATTGCTTGTCCTCCGCTTTGCTTATATAGCCAGTAAGCGCCGGTATGGCAATAGCAGCGAGAATCCCGAGAATGACGATGACGACGATGAGTTCTACGAGCGTAAAGCCCGTCCGGCCTTGTGCAAGCGGTATCTTGGCCTTCGCGTATGCTGTGCCCTCACTCACGTATGTTATATACGCTCGCTTCGGGCACGCCTTTCTTTTAGGCCAATCTGCCCGCTTGCACAAACCCGGATACAAAAAAACCGCCTGTTCAGAGTGAACAGCGGCGGCGTGGTCGTACGGTGAGGATTGAATAGAGGTGGAGGCTACGAGATTAGATGATGGGGGGGGGGGGGGGCC
>JAITDU010000045.1 GCA_031282405.1 Coriobacteriales bacterium
AAGCCAATCTGTCCGCCTGCACAAAGCAGGGTTGCTTATGCAAAAAGTGAAACACAAACCCGCAAAGGTTTTACCCTCGTCGAACTCATCGTCGTCATCGTAATTCTCGGCATACTTGCCGCTATTGCCATACCGGCGCTCACGGGCTACATAAGCAAAGCAGAAGACAAACAGTGGGAGATGCAGGCGCGTGATAAAAACATAGCTTTGAAAACCGTCATTGACGAGGCCTGGGCCCGGGGGGATTTTGCCGACAATGATGCTGCCCTATATTTTGCGCAAGGGGTCAATGACTTTTCTTCTCTCAAGCACTTCGAAATCACAGGGTTATCTTACTCTGCTTATTCCGATGGCACCAAACTTTTTAGCGAAGCCGCTGCCCTGCTTGGCGAAGAGTATGTATGGGATGGTCCCGGCTTCAGATCGATTGACTATATTGCTACTCTAGGTTCTGATGCCACAGCCGCCACTGCCGACGCGTTTTACTTTGGCTTTGCCCCCGAGGGTTATGTCAGCGGTAAGCCAGTCATTGGCGTTAGTTACAAGCTGACCCGTTTTGATGAAGTGGCGACGGTAAACGATTGTCTTGCTGCCCTCGCGAATGGTGACATCTCCTATGATGCAAATGCCGGCTACGAGGTCTATCATTTGACCGTTGACTGATGAAGTGAGCTGTATACCTCTCCTCAAGGGTACGGGGCATAATCGCGTGCCTCACCCATAATCAAGCGCGCAAACAATCAGTTCGATAACACCCGCCAGCGCAATGGGCCACATTTTGGTATCCTGTAGAGCAACAAAAACCACGAGAGAGGGAACCTGCATGGACATTACGGTTACGGGACGTAAGATGACAGTGAGTGACGCCCTGCGCAGCTATGTCGAAGAAAAATTGGAGAATTCCGTCAAGGTCTTTAACATCTCGCCGATGTCGGCAGAAGTGGTGTTGCGTAAAGAGAAAAACCCCGCCAATCCCAAGCCGGCCGTAGCCGAGGTGACCTTGTTCACAAAAGGCCATATCATTCGCGCTGAAGAGGCCGAGGAGGATATGTACGCTGCCATCGATGTGGCCGCTGCCAAAGCCGAGCGCCAGTTACGTAAATACAAAACCAGGGTACTGGATCGGCGTACCCACGACAAGAAACTTGGGGAGGTATTGGCCCAGGAAGAAAAATCTCTGACGAAAGATGAGCATGCAGTTGGCACTGACGATAATGAGGTCGTACGCATGAAAGAGATCGACCTGGTAGCTTTAACGGAACAAGAAGCGATGCTCCAGATAGATCTTCTCGGCCATGACTTTTTTGTCTATAGCGATGACGCCACGGGATTAGCCAACGTCATGTATCGCCGCCGCGACGGCTCCTATGGTATCCTCCGACCTCGCGCCGGCGTTTCAGACCCAGACCAACAGGCTTGATGACAGCATCCAGCGGATATGCAACAGGGAGTTATGGTCACGAAATCGTACAGCAAAGCATCAAGCGGCACGAAACGCAGCGATGGCACTAAAAAACGTGGTGCCCGCACGGCCAAAACTGCGAATCAGACCTATCTCAGCAGGCTGATACTGGTTGCAGGTGTTTGCGCTTGCCTTGTAATCACGGTGTTAGCGCTGTATCCGGTACTCAGAGAATACTATATCGTGTCGAGAGCCAACGAACAACTCAATGCTGAACTCTCTGCCGTCTTGGATCGTAATGACAAGATTGCTGCTCAGATTAAGGCTCTCAACACTGTCGAAGGCATTGAGAACCGGGCACGTGAGCAGTTTGGCTGGGTTAAGGCGGGGGAGGAGGCCGTGAACATTACGGGCCTGAATATCACGGACTCTACGACACTTTTGCCTCAATCGATAACGCCCGGCGAAATCAAGGCTCAAACAAGTTGGTGGACGGATTTTCTGGATACCTTGTTTGTTGTGGATACACAGGAGAGTACTGAGCCAATTCCCGACCCATTCATCAACCAATGACGACTGTTTCTCGTGGGGAGAATTCGTCCTTGACAGCCGCTGTCAACTCAGCCGATATCACCGTTCCTCGCAGAGATAATTCAGTTTTGACCGATCATTCCAGTCAGATCTATGCGGCTATTGACCTGGGAACCGTTACCTCACGCCTGTTGCTCGGCCGCGTGGACTCTTTTGGCGTAGAGCCGCTATTCAAAGACATGGTGATTACCAACCTTGGCGAGGGTTTATCAGCCAGCCGCAGAATATCTGCCGCTGCACTTGACAGGTTGTTAGCTGCGCTGCGCGGGTTCAAAGAACACATTGTTGCGGCACAGGTAGATCTGGCAGGGGAGAACAGCAACACGACCATCCCTGTGCGTGTAGTAGCCACTTCGGCAATGCGCGATGCCCATAACAGTACAGAAGTGCTCGCAAAGATACGCGAACTCGGCTTTGAAACAGAGGTTATCAGTGGCATCGAAGAGGCCGAGTTATCATTCGGGGGTGCCCTCAGCGGCTTTTCCAGCCTGCCTGAACCTGTGCTTACTGTTGATGTCGGGGGTGGCTCCACTGAACTCATCCTCGGCAGAAAAAACAGCTCTTGCAGTGCCCCTGTCTCTTCAGTGCGGCCCGAATCGTTCGAAAAACCGCTTGTATATACTGAGCATTCCTTTGATGTGGGCAGCAGGCGCGTGACGGAGCTTTTTCTGCACAGCGATCCACCCACGCCCACTGAGCTAGAGCAGGCCAAAAGCTGGATACACTGTCAACTGTCGGCGTTTATCGCTGAATTGCCTGCCACGCCGGTAGAATGTATCGCTGTCGCCGGCACCGCTACAAGCGCCATAACAATACGCGATGAGATAGCTGTCTTTGAAAGTCGTCTTGTACATGGCAAGCGCTTAGAAACGGCCCAGTTGGATGCGCTCATTCAGATGCTGGCTGCGCTGCCGTTGGCCGAACGACAACAGGTAATCGGTCTGCATCCGGACCGCGCGCCGGTGATCGTTGGCGGTTTACTCGTATTGCAGGTAATACTTGAAGCCACGGGATGTGGTTCCTTTGTTGCCAGCGACACCGATATCCTTCAAGGGATACTCTTGGAACAGGCTACGGCCAATGGCCGCTAGTTGCCTCGTGACTGCCTCAGAGCTGACTTTGTCTGCCAATCTGCTAAACTATGTGCCGCCGCTCGTGCGGTAGTTTTTTTGAAGTGTGCGCCGTTAGCTCAGTTGGTAGAGCAGAGGACTTTTAATCCTAAGGTCGCGGGTTCGATTCCCTCACGGCGCACCATCTTTGAGGTTAGGTATGCTTTATCCGTGAGGGACTCGAACCCGAAAGGGGTAAACAGTCCTGTGGACTGTTTACGGCGTAGCGAGCGTACGCGAGCGATAGCCTGTGGATTGCGAAGCAATACGCGCGATTCCCTCACGGCGCACCATCTTTGAGGTTAGGTATGCTTTAGACGTGAGGGTTCAAGCGGTTACTGGGGAGCGTGGCGGAATTGGCATACGCAGTGGACTTAAAATCCACCGCCGAAAGGGGTAAACAGTCCTGTGGACTGTTTACGGCGTAGCGAGCGTAAGCGAGCGATAGCCTGTGGATTGCGAAGCAATACGCGCGAGTCCCGCCGCTCCTACCAAACTTGAGTTTTCCCTTACAGGGTTTACTGCTGTTGTCTTATTGGTGGGCTTACGATGGCGCATAGACGTGGGGTAGCAGATAATAAGGAAGCACCAGAGGTAAACTGCATAAGACCAATCTAGTGGAGAAAAAAAGTAGACACCGGCACTTTCTAATTAAACTCGAAAGTGGGGCAGGAGTATGTCAGCCGAAAAGCTCAGTCAGAATACTGATATTGAGAGGTCGCCAACGAATCACATTCCGATGCCTAATGAGGGAGAGGAGTTAGTCGTTGATTGGCTAAAACCGTTGAGCTACAGAGTTATACCTCAACGAATTTCCGAGGGTCCGACTCAAGTAAACACTGCCAAAAGAATTGTTTTCGCTGCTGAACGGTTTGCTGAGTTTATCGCTGCCGTTGATACCGAATTCGCTAATCTACCCAATCCTCTTTCCTTCCAAGTAAAAATTATACCTATGAAGACAGGCCCAAATGTCCAGATAGACTGGAGTAAAACTCAGTTTCCTATTGATATTGAGCGAGTTGATAAGTTAGGTATTCAAGCCAGCGAAGTACTGCATCACCTCCGCGCTGCAACAGACTATTTCTACTTCAATCTGGTCTGGTTGATTACACAGAAACGCTCGGAAGACAGACTCGTTTTTCCGAATTTCAAAGCAAAACCGTCTTGGGACAAGCATGTGCGAAAGTGGAAGCCAAATGCTGAAATGCTCACGATAGTTGATGCACTCGAAGAGCTACAAAGATTTAACGGACGTTCCTGGATTGCGGACTTGGCAGATCTAAGCAATGCCGACAAGCACTATCTACCGGTCTTTGTTTCTCTAAGCTTGGAGATCACAATCCCGAGCACCACTCCGGTTAACCAATGGGTTTCTGTTCCAGCCGTACCTAGGCTCTTGGTCAAACTGGAGGGTGAAGAAAAGGATTTTATTCAGATAATTCATGCTGTACTGGCTGGAATAATTGATTTAACAAATCCTCTGCTAACCGAAGAGGGTAACGATCCCATTATTTACGAGTTTGATTCTATGTCAAAAGCCCTGTAATTCGGGATGCATGGGTCACATCGTGGTTCTCGGTTGCCTTTTTTGTAGACATCGAATTCTCTCTGCGTGCCCAGTGGTAACCAGTAACGACGTAGTAACGACGTAATAGTCTGATTGCATGGATGGACAGAGGTGGCGACCGCTATAATGGATGGGTTGGTATTTGGAACGGATCCATGATGTCTAGGAAGCCAGATAGGAGATCGTGTGAGCATTGAGCCGTTAATACGAGAGCTTGTCGCCTTGCCAGTTGAGACCGATTGGGTGGAGTTCAAGCACAACAACTCCGACCCGAAGGAGATTGGCGAATACATCAGCGCTCTTGCCAATACGGCCACCCTACGCGTCAAGGGCAAGGCATACGTCGTCTGGGGTATTGACGATGAGACCCACGATTTGCTCGGCACGAAGTTTGACCCGGCAAGGGCAAAGGCCAACAACACCGAAATTGACACCTGGCTGCGCAAACGTCTGAGCGATTATGCCGGGTTTCGCTTCTTCTCTGAAGACATTGAAGGTAAGCGAATAGTCCTCTTGGAGATCGACCCCGCCCAGGTGGCGACTGTTCAATTTGAACACAACGCCTGGTTACGAGTTGGGACCTACAAAAAGAAGCTGAAGGACTTTCCCGCACTGGAAGCTGAGCTTTGGAAGAAGCTCAACAATGCCAACTTTGAGGTGCAGCCAGCCAAGTCCGAGTTGACGATGCGGGAGGCGTTCAAGCTGCTGGACTACGTCTCCTACTTCGACCTGCTGGGGATCGAGCAACCGGAGAGTCAGTCGCAGATGCTCCACTATCTAATGGAAGACGAGATCATCACCAAACAAGACAACGCTCTTTTCTCAATCACCAACCTCGGTGCATTGCTGTTCGGCAAGAAACTCAGCGGCTTCAACCGGGTCTGGCGCAAAGCGCTGAGAATCGTCCAATATAAGGGCGTGAGTCGGGCAGAAGGAGTACGCGAGGAGGTAATGGATCGTGGCTACATCTCGGGCTTCGAGGAATTCATCCGCATCATAGAAAGTATCCTGCCTTCGCGGGAGGAGCTTGTTAACGGCGCAAAGCAGGTGGCGATTACGGCCTATCCAGACACCGGGATAAGGGAGCTGGTCGCAAACCAGCTCGAGCATCAGGATTTAACCGAGACCGGCTCGGGGCCGATGGTGGAGATATTCGACGGGCGCATTGAGTTCACCAACCCCGGCACGCCGCTTGTGGACACCAACAGGTTCATTGACGGCCCGCCAAAGACTAGAAACGAAAAGATTGCAGCGTTATTCCGCAGGGCGGACATTAGCGAGGAACGAGGTAGCGGTTGGGACAAGATCGAGATGTCCTGCGGTGACTACTACCTCCCCGCGCCGAGGATAACTGAGTATCCATATGCCACCCGCGTGACGATGACGGATCACAAGGCATACAAAGACATGAGCATTGAGGAGCGGCTCTGGACATGCTATATCCACGCCTGCTTGCAGCAAACAGTAGGCAAGCATTTGAGCAACACATCACTTCGCGAAAGGCTCGACCTGCCCGAGAGTAGCAAGGCAATGACATCGCGGCTCATCAAAAAGGCGGTCCCTAATATTGTTGCCTGATAGTTGCCGCAAGACGACGTTTGGTGCGTGGATTTGTTGATACCAGCCAATTTACCTGTAGGTTCATGTACTGAGTTATCTCTAAACCGGATAGTTATTGTTGCCCGATAGTTGCCTCAAAGCAAGGATCGGGTGTAACAGTTCGCCAGCTATATCTTGAGAACTGCTGTGTAGACTTGTTCAAACCCTTTGATTCTCCGAATCTGCTATGGGCTATGCGCTCGCTTATGCGAGGCGTCGCGGTGACGTTCGTGGCGCAAAATGCGCCTGTATCGTAAGCACTGTTGGCTGACCGGTTGTTAAAAACCTTGGTTTTGCAGGGCTTTTGCGCAAGTCCCATATCACCACTCGCTCCAAACTGAGTACTGTTATGTAGATACGGCGGACTCGAACCCACGCCACCAATCTTACCTATATCCCCTCTAGTGCTCTGTACAGCCAAATTCATCATATCTGAAGCGGTCTTTTCGCCGCTATGCTGTGTTGGAAAAGCGCGCCATTATCATCAGTAGTGCCGCACTTTTCCTCCCTGGCTGCCGGCGAAAATCCTCGCTTCAAACACGAAGTCTTTGACTTTACAGAGCACTAGGATCTTCTAACTGCAGGCCGAACAACCCGTTCTAGGGCCCGTTTGCTTGATACCATCCTTACATCTGTTCAAAATTCATCAACAATATGTAAAATTGAACAACTATAGCATGTGGAAACCGTACTGTTGTTACAACTTTCGTGCACCATGGTGATCAGGAACTCAAAGTGAGGTGAAGGGTAATTGCTCAACGCAAATGAATTTACCGTACTCAATACTATCCGCAAGGCCGAGGCAGCCGGCACGGTATTGGATTCTCAAAGGGAGATTGCCGTGGTCAGCGGTCTTTCGCTCGGCACGGTTAACACGACTGTTAACGAGTTGACAGCTCGTAAGTATCTTTCTGTGTCAGAAAAAGGAACCAGACTTGCCCCCTCAGGCTTTAAAGCTTTGCGCCCTTACCGGGTTGACAACGCCATCATTTTGGCAGCCGGTACCTCCAGCCGTTTTGTGCCTATCTCCTATGAAAAGCCAAAAGGTACCCTCAGTGTCAAAGGAGAAGTACTGATAGAGCGATTGATTCGCCAACTCAAAGAAGCAAATATCACTGCTATCACCGTCGTTATCGGTTATATGAAAGAGCAATTCCTCTACCTGGAAGACACGTTCGGTGTCGACCTGATCGTCAACGATGTTTTTGCCGAGCGCAACAACAACTCCTCACTCAAACTGGTGACCGACAGACTGGCCAACAGCTACATCGTCACCTCAGATTCCTATTTTACTCAAAACGTCTTTGAGGAATACGTTTACAAGGCCTACTATGCATCCGTTTTTATCGAGGGCCCCACCGACGAATACTGCCTGCGTACCGGCCCGAAGGGGCGGATAATTAAGGTCAATTATGGCGGCAGTGATGAATGGGTGATGTTTGGACAGGCTTATTTCGATCGAGCATTCTCGCGGCGCTTCGTTGAGCTGCTTAACAAAATCTATGATGTGCCAGAAACTAAATCCAAGCTCTGGGAGGGCATCTACGCCGAACATGTTAAAGACTTCGACATGGAGATAAGGAAGTATAGTGACGGCATTATCTACGAGTTTGACTCATTGGACGAACTGAGAGAGTTTGACGAAGACTTTGTTACCAATATCGACTCAACGGTCTTGGACAATATCTGCCAAACACTGGACTGCGAGCGTCACCAGATACGCCAGATGCGGCCCATCGAAGCTGGCCTTTCGAACTTTTCCTTTTATTTTAAGGTCTCGGGAAAGAAAACCGGTGAATATGTCTATCGACATCCTGGCGCTGCCACCCAGGGTATACTTAATCGGGCGGTCGAGGCCGAGGTAGAGACTATCGCCAAGCAGTTGGGTTTAGACGATACCTTTATCTACCAGGACCCTCACATCGGCTGGAAGATATCTCGTTTCATACACATTGATGAAGACTTTGATTATCACAACGAACATCATGTCGACACCGCACTGGAAATTATCAAAAAGCTGCATAATTCCGGAGAAGTCGTGAATAATCGTTTTGACCTTTTCGAGGAGACTCAAAACATTATCAACAAGTTGCGTTCATCGAAACAACTGGACTTTCCGGATTTTCAAGCGCTGAACGAACGTGCTGAGCGACTGGCGGCCTATGTGCGTCAAGACCCGCACATCTGCTTATGTCACAACGACTTTTATGATCCTAACATCTTGATTTCCGACGACACTTTTTTCCTGATTGATTGGGAGTACACCGGCATGACGGATTTTGCTTCTGACCTGGGCACGTTCATTAGTTGCTCAGATTACAGTTATGAACAGGCACTCAGTGTACTTGAGAAGTACTTTGGCCGTCCACTTACCTCTTCAGAGTTGGCTCACTGTATGGCCTATGTTTCGCTGGCCGGTTACTACTGGTTCATCTGGGCGCTTAACAAGGAAGCCGCCAATGAGTCGGTAGGAGAATGGCTGCATCTCTGGTATCGCTATGCGAAGGAATATGGGTTTATTGCCGAGGAACTCATCGCCAAAGCCCCATCTCAACCCCAGACCCAGTTCATGACTCAGATCTTCAGTCAAACTCAAGTCCTGCATACCACACCACATCCACAATAAAGGAGAAGACATAATGGGTTTGCAAGAATGGATCGCCACGCATTTTCTCGAAAGCTCACCTATGGAGATATTTGGTTTTGTTGTGGTATTGATTATCATGGTCTGCGCCCTGGCAGGCGCGATAGCTTCGGTGATCAAACCAGAAAGTGCTCTCGGACAGGAATTCGTTGGTGGTATCGACTCTATCGGCCCGATATTCTTGCCTGTTGCCGGCATTATGGCCGCAGCACCCTATCTCACAGCGTTCGTGAGTTCAGTGTTTGGTCCGGCTTTCTCATTTTTGGGAGCAGATCCGGCCATGGCCGCTACCACTTTCATTGCAGTTGACATGGGTGGCTACCAATTGGCGGATGCCCTGGCACAAACCAAAGAGAGTTGGATAATGGCCATGGTTACAGGATATATGGGTGGCGCCACGATTGTTTTTACCATCCCCGTAGCCTTGAAGATGATTCGTAAAATAGATCGCAAGTATCTGGCGCTTGGTGTGATGTGTGGGCTTTTATCAATTCCCATTGGCGTGTTTGTTTCCAGTGTTATTATTGCGTTTTCTCACCCGATGATCCGCGAGGCAATAATAGCGGGATCCGGCGAGGCGAGCTATCAGTTGGCCTTGGGCTTTGGCACTATCGGACTTAACCTTGTGCCGTTAATCATCATCTGTGTTGCTTTGGCCCTGGGCCTCAAATTTAAACCCGATGCCATGATTAAGGGTTTTATTGTATTTGGTCGTTTTTTAGAGTCGGCGTTGAAGCTGGTATTCGTCGTGGTAGTCGTGGAGTACTTTACCGGTCTGCCCACGGCACTGTTTAATGGTTATTTTGGCTTTGAGCCTATCATTGCCGACGAGATTGACCTATTCCGAGCCCTGGAGGTTTCTGGTGCCATTGGCATCATGCTCTGTGGTGCCTTCCCCATGGTCTATTTGATCAAGCGGTATCTGGCCAAACCGCTGGCGTCCATCGGACGATTTTTTGGGCTTTCGGCCGACGCGGTAACTGGCATATTGGCCGCTGCTGCCAATGTTTTGGCTTTGCTGGAGATAGTTAAAGACCTGCGCGCCCGAGACAAGGTTATCTGTCTGGCCTTTGCGGTCTGCTGCGCCTTTTTGTTTGGCGACCACCTATCGTTCACGGCTAATTTTCAACCCTCGTTGATTGCTCCGGTGATGCTGGGTAAGATAGTCGGCGGCATCTGTGCTGTGTTTTTCACAAGGTTCCTGGCGCTCAAAAAGGCAGAGCAACTTGAACAAGACGATATCAAGGCTGGTTTGGTACAACTGGACGCAGAGGGTTCAGTGGCCCCGTTGAGCTGAGGATCGATCTTTATTGTGCCCTGTTGTCTGTAATCAAGGCTAGAAATAACGGTATCAAAATGTCAAGATTATTGGATAAAAACGAGACGCATCAACTCAATAAAAACGAATTTTTGGTATTGAGTGCCATCAACGGAGCTCTGTCCGACGTCGGACAGCAGCATAGTGCCTGCAATAAAGCTCGTAGGGGGGGGGCTCACAGCTTTTTATAGACAAAATCAGCGCTGCCCCGTACGATCTTCAACATCAGATTGCCGTGGTCAACGGTTGTTTGAGTGCTGCTCCGCATATTACGCAACGCTTTACTGCTGAGACCAGTGGCCTGTCGCTGAGCACGGTTGCCAGAACACATGCCAGACTGAACGCGCGCCAATTCCTGGATAAAAACGGCATCACGATTCTGGGCAAAGCCGCCTTGGAGCCTTACAAGGTCGATAACGCCATTATCCTCGCGGCCGGCCTGGGTACGCGCCTTGTTCCCTTTACCTACCACAGTCCCAAAGGACTCCTGCCGGTCAAAGGAACGTCGATGATTGAGCGGCAGATAGAACAACTGCGGGAGTGTGGCATCGAAGAGATACTCATCGTTGTTGGCTATCTCAAGAAGAAATTTGATTATCTGATAGATAAATATAATGTTCGCTTGCTATACAATCCTGAATACGCCACGAAGAATAACCTGACTAGCCTCTATTATGCCCGTCAGTATCTCAAAAACAGCTATGTGCTGGTTTCTGACAACTGGATAGAGCACAACATCTTTAACAGTCATGAGTATGACAGCTGGATTTGTGGCGTATATTATCAGGGAAAAACTAATGAATGGGCAACCACGACCGGGGCTCGCGATCGTATTCTGAGCTTGAAAATCGGCGGTGAGGATGTATGGGGACTGATTGGCCCAGCGTATTTCTCCCGTGCTTACTCTGTCGAGTTTTGTACCTTACTGGAACGTTACTACCAGCGTCCCGAAACGGATGACTTTTATTTCGAGCATATTATCAGTGACAATCTAAAAACGTTGCCGATTAGCTTGAACCGTCAAAGCGCAGACAATGTCTACGAGTTTGAGAACCTGGAGGAGTTACGTGCTTTTGATGTGGATTACGGAAAAGATACCAATAACGAGGTGATGCAACAGATTGCCCAGATCTTTGGGGTGGAACAAAGCGCTATTGAGATTATCGGCCCACTGAGGGAGGGGATGACCAACAACAGCTTCCTGTTTGTGGTTGACGGCGTGTCTTACGTGTTCAGAGTGCCGGGGCAGGGTACCGACAGGCTCATAGACCGCCGAAGAGAAAAGCGTGCCTATGAGCTGGTGGCGCCCCTGGGCCTGACCGATGAGATAATCTTTTTTGACGACATGACCGGTGTCAAGGTATCGCGTTATTATAAGGGTGCTCGCGTCGTCGACCCGGAAGATGATGCCCAGGTGGCCGAGGCAATGCAGCTGTTGAGGCAGATCCACACTACAGAGTCTGCCACCGCGCCCAAAGCCACACCACTCCGTTTTGATGTCAAACATGAAATCGCGTTTTATGAAAAACTGGCATCTGAGTTGAATGCCATCCACTATAGCGATTACGCAGAGATCCGTGCTAAAGCCAACGAGCTTTTAGATTTGCGCGAACACCTGGCAATCCCCGAGGTGCTTTGCCATATCGATTATGTCTATACCAACATACTCTACCTGCCCGAAAGAATGTGCGTTATCGATTGGGAGTACTCTGGCTTTGCCGACCCCATAATCGATGTGGCCATGTTCGCCATCTATGCTTATTACAATCGTCAGCAGGCCGATCGAGCGCTTGTTTTGTACCTAGGTCGCGAACCAACGCGCCTGGAACAGACCCGCCTGTATATGTATATGGCACTTTGCGGTTTGCTCTGGAGTCTTTGGACCGAGTACAAGCAAGGACTGGGCGATGAATTTGGCGACTACTCACTCGTTCAATATCGTTATATGAATGACTTTTATCAGGTGATAAAAGACGAAGGCTATCTGGCCGAAGCGCGCGCATATCTGACCAGCCGTGATAAAGCACCGGAAAACTGTGGATAAGACTACACCTCGGGCAGGTCGCAGTGCCCACTATGACTGAAAGGATAAAGATGGAGAAGAAGGCCGCGCAACTAAAAGCGCAGCAAGCAGGGCGTTTCTTTCGCAAGGGAGTAATCATTGCAGTAGTCTCGGGCATCCTCTATGGCATCTATTCCGCCTGTTTGCTGGCGGCTACCGGATCGGGCGAATGGGTTTTTTGGTACGAAGGCTACGCGGAGGGAAGCTTTATCAACCTGCCCGTAACATTCCTCATGGGTTGCTTAATTCTGGGGGCTCTTGGCTCGGGGATCAACGATTTTATCAGTGCCATCTGGATGCTTGCCAAAGCAGCGGTCAAGGGCAAGTTCGTAGACTTTCTACGCTGCTTGAGGTCCAAGCCCGGCATGGTCATGGTCGTTTGCGCCCTTATCGGCGGCCCGATTGCTTCTACTGCTTACTTGATCGCCTTGACTATGGCCGGTCCGATTGCCACTCCCATATCGGCACTGTGTCCGGCTATCGGTGCCATCATTGGCCGTGTATTGTTCAGGCAAAAACTCAACGCTCGCATGGTTGTGGGCATCCTGGTGTGCGTCATTGCCACTTTTATGATTGGCTCTGTGGCCTTTGGCGAAATAGCCATCGACACTCAGTACCTGGCTGGGTTGGCCATTGCCTTGATTGCCGCTTTAGGCTGGGGTATCGAGGGCGCTGTGGCCGGCTTTGGCACCTCGGTTATGGACTACGAAATCAGCATCTCTATCCGCCAGCTCACCAGTGGTGTCGTAACACTGTTCATTCTCACCCCTATTCTGTTCATAATCGCCGGGCAGGTTAATTTCTTTGACATGCTTGGTGGCGCTTTTACGGGCGACCTCTTTATCCCCGACACCTGGATGATCGGTGCTCCCATTGTGTTCTTTTTGATTTCGGGTCTGGCTGCGGGCCTTTCATTTGGTTTTTGGTACAAGGGAAACAGCATGTGTGGCGCTGCATTGGGCATGGCCTGCAACGGTGGTTTCTCATTTTGGGTGCCCTTCTTTAGCTTTTTGATTTGCGGCCTCTATCTCGGTTGGGGCTTTGATGCCACCGGCGCACTGGATGTAAGCACCGGTTATGTGTTGGCACCCATTCAATGGGCTGCAGCCGTCGTTATGGTGCTAGGCATATTCCTCATTGCCGTCAATCCACTGGACTGGTTCAAAAAACGCGAGAAGGCAGAGAGGTAAAAGCAATGTTACCATTGAATTATGCAATCTTAGAGTTGTTCAAAGACGGCGGCGCGTATGATACCACAGCTGTTATGGCAGTTCTGGCCGATACCTATGGTTCTTTCAAGGCTTTCAACAGCGCAGCAGTCTTGGAGTCGCTTATGTCGGCAGAAAAGAACGAGCTTTTGACAGAAGCGCATTTTGACCTTGATAATACGGGAGAATTGCACGTTTATTACGAGGCCACCGATTATGGCAAAGAGATGATTGGGCGCTACATTGGTTGAGACGAAGCGACAGCGGCTAGTGCAACGATTGCTAACGGGGGTATGCCTTAGTCTGTTGCGAACAGGCTCTGATGAAACATAATGACACGGGATAAAAGGAGTATGATGACACTTGCCGGACAGCTACGTTTGCTTGGCAGCGAGCAGATGCAGATTGTGCACGAAAAAGCACTGGAACTCTTAACCAAAAAGGGCATTGTTTTTGAAGATGATGTTTGTAGGGAGATACTCAAACGCGGTGGTGCGCGTGTGGAAGGTAGCACGGTTTTTATCAGCGAAAAGTTGGTGGAGAAGTGCCTGGCAACAACACCCAAACGCTTTGTTTTGGAAGCACCCAACCCTGCGCGCAGCACTGCGGTGGGAGAGGGCTTGCTGATTCATCCGGCTGGTGGCGAGATATTCATTCTGGATTACAACGGACAGCGACGTAGTCCCACTATGGCAGACTTTGCCAACTTACAAAAGCTCTACCAGGCCTGCGACAATGTAGACATCGCCGGTTATCAGCCAATAAGCCCTTTGGATGTGTCTGAGCGCACCAAGGGGTTGCGTTGCACCTTGGAGTCGCTGCGTGCCAGCGATAAACCGATACTTTCGCCGATGGAACTTGAGACGGTAGAAAAAAAGCTTGAGGTGTTGCGCCTGCTTGACCTTGCCTTTGGCGGCAACGGTGCCGGCATTGATACGAAAAGCCCGGAGACGGGCAGTGCCGGAATGGTTGGTGCCGGTATGGGCGAAGACAAAGGTCCTTTCTCAAGCAGCTATCTGGCTGAACACTACGTTACCTGGCACATTGTCTGTCCAAACTCGCCGTTTTTCTATTCTCAGTTTGCCTGCGATGGTATTCGCGTATTTGCCCAGTACAATCAACCGGTCTGTATCGTCTCTGCGCCGATGTCTGGCATTACTGCTCCTGTGTTTTTGCTCTCGACACTGGTACTCACTCTGGCCGAGGAGTTGGCCGGACTGGTGTTAGCGCAACTGATTCGCCCCGGTGTGCCGGTGGTGCTTTCGTCCTCATTGACCTACGGCTATATGCGTACCGCTACATGGGAGTGTGCCAGCCCCGACTCGGCGCTGATGTTGGCGGCTTCGACCCAGATGATCCGGGAGTTTTATGGCCTGCCTGCCCGGGCACAAACCGGCGTTACCAGTTCCAAGCTCATAGACTACCAGGCCGGCATCGAGACTATGCAGAGTTTTTTATATTGTGCGCTGGCCGGCACGAACCTCACCAGTCAAACGGTGGGATCCCTGGCCAATCTGCTTACCATATCATTGGAAAAGACCGTGCTTGACGACGAGGTCGTAGGGCGGGTGCGCCACATGCTGGCCGGTCTTCCCTTTAACGAGGTGCAGTTGGGTATGGACGATCTGTTTGCGGCCGCGCCGGCTTCGAGCTTTCTGGAGGCCGATTCCACCATTGAGCATTTTCGCGATTTTTGGACACCGAGTGTCTCTGATTGGCGCGACATCGATTCCTGGGAGGCCGACGGCTCGCCCGACGTGCAAGTAGCTGCGCACAAACGCGTACAGGAGATCTTGGAGGCCGCGCCACAAACGCTCCTTGATCCTGTGTTGGATGTCGAGTTGGAGCGCTATGTGCTCTCATTAGAGTAGGGGAGAAAAACGGGCCGCCACAGACCGCCCCGTCCCCCGGGGCACAAGATATGCCCCACTGTGTGGCAACGCGGCGCTTTTCCTGTGCATCAAAATGGGCTGACGTATCTAATAGATACCCCGAAACAGGTGTCCGGTGGTGCGACCCTTGCGCTTGGGCAGACTGCCCGCGCCGCGCAGTGCCAGCGTGAGCCCGCGCGCGGCTCTCTCGACCTCGGCTTTGGTCTGCCGGATGTCCAAAAGTGTGCAATCCACGACGAACTCGCTTATCCCCAGGGCCATCAAGGTGGGTATCTCGCCGACAAGGTCCAGCGACCGTGCATTGTAGAGGTGACTGCGACCCAAAGCGTCTGTTGTAAGCGGGAAGCGGTAGTCCTTGCGATCTTGGAGAAAATAGGCATGGGTGCGCAGTTTGCAGGTGTCACACTGCTGATTGCAGGGGCCGGCTGCCATCAACACACAATGTGCCGTGGTCATGAGTTCCTGGGCACCGCTGATGGTAAGTGCCAGAGGCACAGGAGACGTGGGAGCTAAAACCGCCAGCTCCTTGAGCGACAGTTCCGGCCCCAACCAGGTCAACTGCGCCCCAAGACGGGCATACAGCTCCAGTGTGGGCCGATTGTAGGCGGCCAGAGCCGGACCGGTGGCAAAGCCGGCTGTGTGCGTGCGGGCCAGTGGCAGCTCTCCAGGATTGTTGACGACGACAGGACGCTCGCTGTTCAGTCGTTGCGTTAATGAGGCCAGATCGCGGTCATGGACTATAGATGGCAGGTAGTCCCAGATTGGGATAGATGCGCCACGCGACGCTTTTGCAGAGTGAATCCCGTACGAAATACTATTATGATAGTATAATTTATGAACACCGGAGGCTACTGCCGCCTGTGCACGTGAGGTATCTGCAACCAAGGCTGCTAACACTACCTTACCGCGCGCAGCTGCAGGCAAGGCTGTCATTTTGTGTGTGGGCTTGAGCCTGCGATCATGCCACTCGTGTAGTAATGCGGCCGATAACTCCTGCAGCAGTTCGCTGCGCAACCGGTGGATGGTGCCAAAACTCAGGCCAATGCCTTCATCCGCCTGTATGTGCCAATCAACGACCGTAAAGGGCGTAGTCCCCACACGCCCCAGGTGCTCCTGTAATTCCTCGGCGCTTATAGTGCGAGAGTGAGCCCTTTCAACCATATCGCCGCAAATCTCGACTTTTGCGCGTCCGTCCAACGTTTCGGCCTGGAGAAACAGGGGTTTTCCAATGACAGCTCGGGCGCAGATGCTCAGCGGCACAATGCCACGATTGCCGACAAACAGCCTTCCCTCGTCAAAGGTGGTATCAGTGGGGGCTGTAGCGGTCACGGTCTGGCTTTGTGCGCGTCGATAGTCCATCAATGTATTGTCGGACTTCCCGCGAAGGTAGGCAGAGGTAAAGCCGCGCTGGGTATAAAGATCAGCTGCGGCGCTGGCTCGGCCATCAACGCCAGCAAATCCCTCGTTTGACTTGTGGGCAGACCGCAAGGGAAAATTACACGCAGCAGTCTCACCAGCAGTGCTGTTCTCGCCAACGTCGCTTTCGTTTTTCTCTCCATATCGTTCATCAAGTGCCTGGCGATATGCTCGGGCTGTAGTATAGACGTAGTGCGGCTTGCGCATCCGACCCTCGATTTTTAGCGCAGCGGTGCCGGTATTTATGAGTTCGGGCACAAGTTCAATGCCGGCCAGGTCGGCCGTGGAAAGCAGATGGTTGCCGGCGGTTTTAAGTACGCGGTCATCGGCACCGTCGATGAGCCGATAGGGCAGACGGCAGGGTTGAGAGCACAGACCGCGGTTTGCTGAGCGCGTACCTACAAGCGAGGACATCAGACAGTGCCCGGAGTAGCTCACACACAGCGCACCGTGGACAAAGATCTCGGTGTCCACTTTCTGGGAGCTTATCGACGCAATCTCTTTGAGTGACAGTTCGCGTGCCAGGGTTACCCGCGTGGCACCCAGATGTGACAAAAAGGCGACGGCCTGGGCGGACTGGGCCCCCGCCTGGGTAGAGGCGTGTAACTCGATTTGTGGCTGTTCGTGGTGCAGACGCTCCATCAGGCCCAGATCAGCCACAATCAAGGCATCAGCACCGGCATACCAGGCTTGGCGGGCCAGTTCCAAAGCGGCATCGAATTCGTCAGGCAAAATAGCAGTATTTAAGGTAAGATAGAGTCGCGCGCCGGCCAGGTGGACCAGATCGGCAGCAGCGCGCAGGCTCTTCAACGTAAAATTTGGAGCGTTGCGCCGGGCATTGAAGTCGGCGACACCCAGGTAAACTGCGTCGGCACCACCAGCCAGGGCAGCGAGCAGTGCTTCAGGGCCACCTACGGGGCACAGCAGCTCCAAAGGAGAGTGCACCGATGTGTCACTCACTGCTGTCAGATTGAGTATTCCCGACGTTAGGCTGGTCTCATCCGGTAAAGAGCCATCCCTTGCAGAGGCGGGCGTTTTAGCGAATGAGGAGGTAGATGCGGGCGTTAACGGCGTTGTGGGCATGGTTGTCTGGTCAAAACCGCCCTGTTTTATTTCAGTTATCATACAAGTACCCTGTTGGTTGCGCGTTATTGTTACCATTGTGTCAGGACGTAGGAGGTTGAATGTCATCCCGAATAAAGAGAGCCAAGCAGGCTCCTAAAAAACACATCATACCATTTACTCTAATGGCCATAGCTTTCATTTTGGTATTCATTCTCGGGATCGGTGCCGCCAGCGCCTTTGCTTTGGTGGATAAGTGGCTTGAGGATCTGCCGCCAATTACCGACTACACGGCATTTAATGTTGCCCAAAAAACCAAAGTCTACGCCAGTGATGGCACAACGCTTTTAGCTGAATTCTTTGTTGAGGATCGGGAGCCGGTAGAGGCCAATCAGGTTTCGCCCCATCTGTTCAACGCCACAATAGCCATTGAAGATGAGCGCTTCTGGCAACACAACGGTATTGACCCCTACGGCATCGCTCGAGCGGCCGTTAACGACCTTATCGGTGGTACTACCCAAGGTGCATCTACCATTACCCAGCAGTTCGTGCGCCAGACTATACTCAAAAACGAGGCCAACGATATAACGATCGAGCGCAAAGTGCGCGAGATGTATCTGGCCACCGAGATTGAAAAAAAATACTCTAAAGAATCCGTGCTGATGATGTATCTCAACACCATCAACTATGGCGACGGTGCCTGGGGTATCCAGTCAGCAGCCCATCATTATTTCAACAAGAACGCCGCTGACCTCAATTTGGCGGAGGCAGCGCTGTTGGCGGGTATTCCTCAGCAACCTACCTACAACTGCCCGGTCTATTATCCCGATAACGCCAAAGCCCGTCGTAATGCCGTTTTGGAGCGGATGTACGTCAATGGCTATATCACTAGGGCCGAAAGCGACGCGGCCAAGGCGAGTGAAGTGACCTTAAATCTGAGCGAGAAACCCAACGACGGCATCTATCTGGCACCCTATTTTACTTCCTATGTACGCGATGTCATGGAAAACGAATACACCACTGATGTCGTGTTCAAAGGCGGACTTACGGTCTATACGACGCTGGATATGGGTATGCAGGAAGCAGCCGAGGAAGCCTGTGCCGATAAGGAGTATCGCCTAGACGACGATGTTGAGGTGTCGCTGACGACGGTAGAGCCGGGTACGGGCCACATTAAGGCTATGCGTGGCGGCAAAGACTATTACACCGACGAGTGGTCTACCTCTACGGATATGAAGCGTCAGGCTGGTTCATCTTTTAAGACATTCGCGCTTTTGGCCTGCCTGGAGCAGGGCTATGCGCCCACTACGGCGGTTTCGGGTTCTTCGCCGGTCACCATAGACGGTTGGCGCGTAGAGAACTACGGTGGCGCCAGCTACGGCACTCTTAATCTGAGGTCGGCCACAGCGGTATCTTCCAATACTGCCTATGCGCGTGTTGTGCGCAAAATCGGTGCTTCGGCGGTGGTCGAGATGGCCCACAGGTTGGGGATAAAATCCAATTTGGCAGCAGTGAATTCAGTTGTACTCGGCTCTCAGGGTGTCAACACATTAGAGATGGCCTCGGCTTATGCTACGATTGCTGCTGAGGGAGTGTATAACGAGCCTACGCCTATCACAAAGATCGTAGACAGCGAGGGAAAAACAATCTATGAGCATGTACCCGAGAATAAGCGTGTAGTGTCGCCCGAGGTGGCCTATGCAGCCATTGAAGTGCTGGAAGGTGTACTAACGGGCAACGGCACCGGCACTGCAGCCTATCTTGGCTATCAGGAAGCAGCCGGCAAGACCGGTACTTCCGAAGATTGGCGCGACTCCTGGTTCTGTGGCTTTACGCCTCAGCTTTCCACCGCTGTGTGGATTGGCGCTCGACAAGAACGCTATATTGCTGATAATGTCGGTGGCGCTAACTGTTGCCCTGTGTGGAAGCAGTTTATGAACTACGCTCTTGAGTTTTACCCGGCCGCGGACTTTGCCGGACAGAATGCCCCCGAATACAAAGCGGATATGTCGTTTATGACCGACGATGAAAAGGCGCAGGCCGATGCCTGGGCCCGAGCGGCGGCGGCACAGGCAGCTGAAGAGGCTGCAGCGGCAAAAGCCGCCGAGGACGCTGCCGCCCAAAAAGCCGCCGAGGACGCCGCTAATCAAGGTAACCAGAACCAAAGCGGCGGAGGACAGGCTGGCGGCTCCGGTGGTTCAGGTACGGGCGGCTAGTAAGGCCACCGGATTGCCGTGCCGGACCAGCCATCTATTTTGGTTGGCTTGAGCCCGTAAGGCGATTTATGGAGCGGCAGTACTGTTAGTGCCCCGCGGTTGCGAAGCCATGAGCCTTACGGGCTTAAGGTCAGTCAGAATGCGTCACGTTATACGCCACAGTGACAGCACGGTTATGCTGGCTCGCCATGGCTCGAAGTGCTTATCTTCTGACGATAGGCAAAGTCGCTGGACAACATTTGTTCCAATGATAATTGTGGCTGCCAACCCAACAGTTCTTGGGCGCGTTGGTTGTTGGCAATGAGTTTGGCCGGGTCGCCATCGCGTCGAGGTGCATATTCGTATGCGAACTCGAACATCTTAAGCGCCGCATCAACGACCTGCTTGACCGAAAATCCTTGTCCGGAACCGAGGTTGCAGAGTACGGAGCGGTCATTGTCAAGAATATATTTGGCTCCGAGAATATGAGCGCGAGCCAGGTCAGAAACATGGATGTAATCGCGTACACAGGTGCCATCAATCGTATCATAATCATTGCCGTATATCTGTAATTTTTCGCGCAGGCCTAATGCGGTCTGCATAATCAACGGTATCAGATGGGTAAGTTGGTCTTTGTCCAAACCAATGCGCAAGGAAGCATCGGCACCAGCCACATTGAAATAGCGCAGGATGCAGTAGTTCATATCGTGGGCCTGGGCCACCCATTGGATCATCTTCTCGGCAGCCAGCTTGGTTTCGCCATAGGGGTTTATCGGCACGGTGAGATCACCTTCCAGACACTCACCATTATGGGACTTGTCCGGCTCACCATAGACAGCTGCTGTTGAGGAAAATACAATAGTTCGTACGTTAGTCTTGACCATCGCCTCCAACATCGTGCGAAGCCCCTCGACATTGTTATGATAATATGCCAGCGGATTTGAAACACTTTCTGGCACAACGAGCTTAGCGGCAAAGTGCAAAGCAACATCAAAACTGCCGGAAGATGTGCCCTGGGCAAGCGCTCTGGTGGTGGCATCAAGGTCTCTGATATCGCCTTCGATGAAGCGTACTCCTTCAGGAACGGCAGAGCGTCGCCCCGTAGACAAGTTGTCGTAAACAACCACTTCATGGCCGTCACGTATCAGCTCAAACACTACATGTGAGCCGATATAGCCAGCTCCGCCCGCAACCAGAACCTTCATAGATACTCCTTTATATTCGTTGATAGTACTGCCCAGCCAGACGAGCAGTTTTCGTACATCGAGCGGACAAACCTTTGCCACCCGACACGGGGTCTGTCTCCCGATTATATCGGCGTAGCGTACGTTTGTCAGCATACACAGTCACACGCATATTCTATAATCAAAATCGTTCCCAGTTTAATTGAGTGACTATGTGGGCTAGGAGGCCTTTTGTTAACAATAGACGAACAGATGCGTATCATCACCAGTGGAAACGCCACAGTGGTGCCAAAGGCCGCTTTGAGGGAGAAACTGGCCAGTGGCCGTTCTCTCAAAGTCAAACTGGGGGTCGACCCTACGGCCCCTGATCTGCATCTGGGGCACGCAGTGCCCCTGCGCAAATTGCGACAACTCCAGGATATTGGTCATAGGGTTATCCTGATCATCGGTGATGCTACGGCACTTATCGGCGATCCCTCTGGACGCAACAGCACCCGACCGCCGCTCAGCCCCGACGAGATCGCTGCAAACGCCCAGACCTATGTGGACCAGGCCTACAAGTTGCTTGATGAGTCCAAAACCGAGTTGCGCTACAACAGCGAATGGCTCAGTCCGCTCACCTTAGAACAAATTCTTAAACTTACCGCACAGTTTACCGTGGCCAGAATATTAGAACGCGATGATTTTTCACAGCGTTATCAAAGCGAACGACCTATCTCATTGCATGAATTCCTCTACCCGGTCATGCAGGCCTATGACAGCGTTGTCGTGGCAGCAGACATCGAGATTGGCGGCAACGATCAACTTTTCAACCTGTTGGCCGGGCGGGAGTTGATGGAAAAACAGGGCATGTCTCCCCAGGTCTGTTTGACCCTACCTCTTTTGGAAGGCACCGACGGTCATCTTAAAATGTCCAAGTCGTATGGCAACTATATCGGCATAACCGACGAGCCCGCAGACATGTTCGGCAAACTCATGAGCATTCCCGACAGTCTGATGGAGCGTTATTTCCACCTGGCATCCACCCTGACGCCAGACGAAATCGATGTCATCGTCGCTGGCTTGACATCCGGCAGTCTGCACCCCAACGCCTGCAAACGCCGCCTGGCAGCCAACATTGTCAGTCTTTATTGGGGAGAAGACGCGGCGCGAACAGCCGAAGCAGCTTTCGATCGGGTGTTCAAAGACCACAACCTGCCTGCGAACATCCCTGAGATCTCTGCAGATTTTGATGTTGATCATGATGGTCTGGTATACATGCCACCACTGCTGGTAGCGGTGGGCCTTGCCGCTTCTAATGGAGAAGCCAGACGTTTAGTGGATAACGGTGGTGTGAAAGTAAACGGCCAGGCACTGGCAAAAGGCGCATACAAGCTTGAAGCGCAGCTCTTAAAGGGTGCTGTGATCTCGGCAGGAAAACGAAAGTTCGTAAAGTTGATATAGAGTTGATATAGAGGAGAGATTAACGTGAGGAAAAGGCTGGCATGAGGACTTTATTCACCGATATAGATTATCTGAGCTCAGACTTTACGATAGCGCACGGCTCGGTAGTAGTGGAGGATACCTCTATCGTCTACGTGGGTGCTGAGGACCCCCCTAAGAGTGGGCAAGAGCCTTCCTCGCTTGTCGGCCAAATCGACCGGCGCGATCTCGTCAACACCATCTCCGGAAAAGGGCGCCTGCTTATCCCCGGCCTCTATAATCTACACACCCATATACCTATGACACTTTTGCGTGGCTACGCTGAGGGCCTTGCTTTAGACGAGTGGCTGAATACGCGCGTATTTCCTTTTGAAGCTCAAATCGCCCCGGCAGCCGCTTTGCCGGCCTCGGAGTTAGCTATCGCCGAGATGTTGCGCTTTGGTACGGTGGCCTTCTCGGACATGTATAACTTCAGTGCAGAGCGCATCCAAGCAGTGGCTGCCAGTGGCATCAAGGCCAATATCAGCTATGGCCCGGTGGCTTTTGACCCTGAGACGCGCTATGAGGATCTGCCGGCTAAAATCGAAGTCGCACAACTTGTACACGAGCACCATAACAGCCTTGACGGACGCCTGCGTATCGATATATTTATACATTCTGAATATCTCTCTAATCAGCATATCGTGCGCTCGGTGGTCCAGCAGGCCCAGGAATTGGGCGTGGGTACCCACATCCATCTGAGCGAGACCCAAAAGGAACATGAGGAGTGCAAACAAAGACATGCCGGTCTTACTCCAGCTGCCTATTTTGACTCACTGGGGTTTTTTAAGGTGCCCTGTACCGCCGCCCACTGCGTTTGGACCGAACCCACAGATTGGCAGATAATGGCTGCGCACGGTGTAAGTGTTGCCCATAATCCTGCTTCTAATGCTAAACTCGGCTCTGGTTTTGCACCTATTGCTCGCATGATGGACAGTGGCATCACGGTTGGTCTGGGTACCGACAGTGTGGCTTCCAACAACAATCATAATCTGTTCAAGGATATCTATCTGGCAGCTCTTTTGGATAAGGGAGCACAGCGTGACCCGGTACTGGTCAGCCCGACTCAGGCTTTGCGCGCGGCCACTATCGCTGGTGCTCGTGCGCAAGGACGAGAACGCTGTGGTCGTATTGAAGTGGGTGCGCGTGCTGACCTGGTTTTGTTGAATGTGGATGTGCCTTGGATGCAGCCCGTGCACGACCAACTCAACAACCTGGTCTACTCTGCGCAGGGTAGCGATGTCATCCTTACGATGGTTGACGGCGAAGTGCTGTATTCAAACGGTGAATGGAAGACCATCGATGTCGAGCGCGCCGCCTACGAAACCAGCCGTGCTACCGACAAAATACTGGCGGCGCTTTAGGTATCACACCCACCTGCGATGCTAAGATTTATTCAGGTCATCGCACAGAAAACCACTGCGTTGGTTGGCGGACAATGGCCGAGATATAGCATGATAGAAAGGCTAAGGTAGAGTCGTACCTTAGCCTTTCACTCAGGCTCACATGCGCAGGCGACAGACGATGTTCTGTATGCGGACGGATGTCTGGTCAGCCTGCCCGGATCAAGGAGGAACCCTAATGGGTCAACTCACCGAGATCCGCTGGCATGCCCGTGCCGGCCAAGGCGCGGTAACGGCATCAAAATTGTTAGCGGAAACAGCACTTATGAAAGGCAGTTACATCCAATCTATGCCGGAGTACGGTCCTGAGCGTACCGGCGCGCCCCTCAGAGCTTATTCGCGCATCAGCTCTGAGCCCATAGAAGTCCACAATAACATCGTAAATCCCGACGTTGTTGTGGTCTTAGATGAGACACTGCTACCTATTGTCGATGTCTTAGAAGGCATCAAACCCGAGGGCACTCTTGTTATCAATAGCGCAAAAAACAGAGATGAAATCAGAGAACTTGTCGATGCCGGTGACGACATCAAAGTGGCAGTGGTCGATGCGTCTCGAATAGCTCTGGATACCATTAGGCGCGACATACCCAACACGCCTGTGGTTGGTGCTCTGGCGCATATAACCCATATTGTTAGCGTTGACGACCTCAAGGAGAACCTGATCAAGACCTTTGGTAAGAAGTTTGCCCGCGAGATCATAGATGCCAATCTGGAATCAGTGGACAGGGCGGTAGGGGAGGTACAAGTAGCATGAATAAGCAAAATGATAACAATCAAGCTGCCAAAAGCTCTATCGCACTTGACACGGGCGATATGACCACGACATTTGCACGTAGTGTTGAAGACTTTGATTGTTGGCGCTCTGAGGACTTTACTTTAGGGGGAGTGGTCACGGATGCCGGTAATTCTATACTCTATAAAACAGGCGGTTGGCGCAGTCTACGACCGGTGTGGGATGAGGAAAAGTGTACGAACTGTATGCTCTGCTGGGTACACTGCCCAGATTCTTCGATACTGGTCGCAGATAAGACCATGATTGGTATCGACTACGATCACTGCAAGGGTTGCGGCATCTGTGCTCTGGAGTGTCGCTTTGAGGCTTTGCGTATGCTTTCAGAATCTGAGGCTGCGTCTTTGGAAGGAGGCCAGTGATGGCAGAAGTAACCGTACTGGCAGCCACCGGCAACATGATGGTGGCTGAAGCCTTCAGACAGGCAGCCCCCGATGTTATTGCCGCCTATCCCATCACTCCTCAGACGGCGATAGTCGAAAACTATGCAAAATATGTTGCTGAGGGTCGGGTACATACGGAATTCGTGGCCGTAGAAAGCGAGCATTCCGCGCTCAGTGCTTGTGTAGGCGCTTCTGCCGCCGGAGCTCGCGTGGTCACTGCAACCTCTTCTCAGGGCCTGGCTCTGATGTATGAAGAGTTGCACATTGCCGCCGGTATGCGTCTGCCCATCATTATGGCCAATGCCAATCGAGCCCTCTCGGCTCCCATCAATATCCACGGTGATCACTCTGATGTCATGGGTGGACGCGACAGTGGCTGGATCATCTTGTTCGCCGAAACTGCCCAAGAAGCCTACGACAATTCGATCATTGCTTTCCGGGTGGCTGAACATCCCGCCGTCCAATTGCCGGTGATGACGACATTGGACGGTTTTATCACCACCCATGCCATGGAGCGCTGCGAACTTTTGGATGACGGTACGGTCGAGGCCTATGTTGGCAAACGCCGTCCACAAAACCCTCTGATAGGTGGCGCTGCGCCGGTTGGCCATGGAATGTTTGCCTCCTTGGGTGGCACCTATTTTGAGTTGAAGCAGGCTCAGCGTCGGGCTGTTTGTGGCTCCGCTCCCCACATCTTGACCGAGGGCCAAAAATGGGCCGCTGTCTGCGGTCGCGACTTTGACTTTATTGACAGCTTTGCCTGCGATGATGCCGACTACATCTTAGTGGTATTGGGCTCTGCCGCCGGTAATGCCCGCGTTGTTGCAAAAGAGCTCAGGGCCGCAGGTATTAAAGCGGGTGTGGCCAAGATTCGTGTGTTCCGTCCGTTTCCTGCCTCTGAGTTGCGTGATGTGTTGCAGGGTGCCAAAGCTGTGGGTATTCTGGATCGCAGTGACTCCTTCGGGGCACCGTACGCTCCGGTGGGTTTGGATGTGCGCACTGCGCTCTATGATTTGGACACACGCATACCGACGCGCAACTATGTATACGGTCTGGGCGGCGCCGACGTCACTCTCGACGCGATGCGCCAGGCCTTCTCCGAACTCCAGTCCTTGGCCGCGGGCCACCTGGACCAGGGGCTTAGCTATCTGGGAACGAGGTAAGATATGGCTTCCATCAAAGAACACTCTAAGACCCCGGAACGCCTCGTAGGCGGCCATCGTCTCTGCGGTGGCTGCGGTGCTTCCATTGCGGTACGTCAAGTACTTTTAGGTGCTGGCGCTGATGCCGAGGTGGTGGTGGGCGCGGCAACAGGCTGTCTGGAGGTCTCTACGACAGCGCTGCCCTATTCCTCCTGGAACACCTCCTTCATCCATAATGCCTTCGAGAATGCTGCAGCTACTATCACTGGTGTAGAGGCCGCCTACCAGGGCCTTAAAGCCGCTGGCCGGATTGCCCAGGACAAACAGATCAAGTTCGTAGCTTTCGGCGGCGACGGCGGTACCTATGATATCGGCTTTCAATCGTTGAGTGGTGCCTTGGAGCGTGGACACGACTTTGTTTATGTCTGCTACGATAACGGCGCCTACATGAATACCGGTATCCAGCGTTCATCTGCCACCCCACACTATGCCTGGGCCACGACAGCAGAAGTCGGCAGCGCTCTGGCAGGCAAGCCGCAGCGGCGCAAAGACCTTACTTCGATAGTAGCCGCTCATCATATCCCCTATGTCGCCCAGGCATCGGTGGGTAACTGGAAGGACCTTGTCGATAAAGCTGAGCGAGCCTTCGCGACTCCAGGGCCGGCATTCATCAATGTTCTGGCGCCCTGTCCTCGTGGGTGGCGTTATGACTCCAGCCAAACCATTGAGGTCTCACGTCTGGCATTTAAGACCAAGTTTTGGCCACTGTTCGAAGTGCGCGACGGAATCTGGAGTATGAAAGAGGTACGCGAAAAAGACGTATTGCCCCTCGAAGAATTCCTTAAGGTCCAGGGACGCTTCAAGCACCTGTTCAAACCTGGTAATGAGCACCTTATCGAGCGCCTGCAAACAGAAGTCGATGAAGCCTACGAATATATTCGCAAGATGTGCGTAATCACTGCCTGATAGTACCCCCTATGCGCACCGTCAATTCTTGGTGCAAGTCCGGATACCGAAGAGAAAGGATTATCGTCAGATGATGCCGGAAGCAAAGACGATCAAGCAGTTTCGGGCGCCGCAGGCAACACAATCACAAAGCGATCTGCAACGGCCATGCAAAACATCGTGTGCGAGAAGTACTGCCACGTATCAGACGTATGATACGTGGCGATCCAGACACGCGAGAGCCACCTGTGTATTTCTTGTCGTATTAGCGGCCTTGCTCCTTGTGCCAACACTGTTTGGCTGTGCGCGCGCCGATAAGGCAACGACCCCTGCTTCGAGCGCTGGATCTGCCACTCAGACATCGCCCGGACCGTCTATCGTCATTGGCACCATGGTCACCGAGGATATCTTGCCTATGTGGGTGGCTGAATCTGAAGGGATGCTGGCCAACTCGGGGTTGGATGTCAGTATCCAGACGTTCCAAAGCGCTCAGGAATTATCAACGGCGCTGGCCTCCGGTGCTATCGAAATGGCAATGACGGACATCATGGTCTCGGCCACGCTCGAAGCCTCCGGTACTCCGGTCGCGCTGCGCTGGGTGACGCTGGGTACCACACCTGAACAGGGTCGATTTGGAATCATGGCCAGTCCCGCGAGTGGTTACACCACCTTGGAACAGTTGGCCGGCGTACCTATCGGTGTGGGCTCTTGTACTGTGCCGGAGTATGTCATGGACAAACTGATGGCAGCGGCGGGCGTATCTAAAGATGAGATTATTGGCGAAGAAATCAAGAAAGTACCTGTCCGCTATGAGATGATGGTGGCAAACCAGGTTGCCGCTGCGGCGTTGCCCGGCTCGCTCCTTGCCTTAGGAGAGGTCAATGGCATGATACTGATTGCCGATGATCGCGGTGCAGAAAATCTGTCTCAGTCGGTGATGATCGCCAATGCGGACTTTTCCCAAAGCTCAGAGGGTGCCGCAGCCCTCTCTCTTCTGGGAGGTATCTGGAACGAAGCAGTTCGCATGATAAACGATGACCCCGAAGCTTTTCGTGGGCTGCTTATTGAAAAGGCCCAGTTGCCTGAACCGGTCCAAGCTACCTATCCTGTAAACAAATACCCTTTGACCGAGTTGCCCTCAGCAGCAATGGTTGATCCGGTACTGGACTGGATGTTTGAGAAGGGTTATCTTAGTCAAGAATTACGATACGACCCACAGACAGGAACCTTTAGCCACTAGTGCTCACATTCAAACAGGTCAATAAATCTTATGTTGGCAAGGCCAGACAGCTCATTGCGCTGGATGGCCTGTCTTTTTCTGTGCCTTCCGGCAGATCGTTTGCGATGATAGGTCCATCCGGTTGCGGTAAATCTACAGCATTGCTGCTGGCAGCCGGCCTGCTCAAGCCCAATTCTGGCGAGGTTCTTATCGGCGACCAACCCATTTTGCATCCCAGACGACAAACTGCATTGATTCTTCAAGACTTTGGCCTCCTGCCCTGGAAAACCGTCTTTGAGAATGCCACCTTGGGACTGCGTGTACGCGCCTGTGCCAAAGAGGAACGGATTGTGCGCACCCATCAAGCGCTACAGCAGGTGGGCCTGGAACAATTTGCCGCTGCCTATCCCAGTGAGCTTTCGGGCGGCATGCGCCAACGTCTGGCTTTGGCCAGGGCACTGGCTTTGGATGTTGACGTGATGCTGATGGACGAACCACTCAGTGCCCTGGATCTGGGACTGCGCGAAAGCCTCCAGGATTTGTTGCTTGCGCTGTGGCGCAGACGTGGTTATACACAGTTGTTAGTTACGCACTCTATTGAAGAAGCGATATTCCTTGGTCAGCAGGTACTGGTGATAAGCCCGCGCCCTGGTCACGTTGCCACTATTATTGATAATCCCGAGGCCGGCGAGGCCAATTATCGCAACAGTACGCTGTTCGCTGCGCGATGTCGCGAACTACGTAAGGCGCTACTCAGTCAAAGCGGGCGAGACGGCGCGTTCAATAGAACCCGAGATGCTGATAACAGCGAGGCCGTCACTGACATCCACAGCGGAAAGGATACAAACTGTGATGCCTAGGCCTCTCGCCTATCTACTAGCGCTCATAGTGATCCTGTTGTCCTGGCAACTTTTGGCTCTGGTCATCGCTTCTCCGGCTTTTCCTACCCCGATAGCGACCGTACCGATGCTCAGCGTCTATGCCACTCAGTTGGGTCCGGATTTTCTCGCCAGTCTCTATCGGGTACTGGTGGCCATGCTTTTAGGCACCGTAACTGCTATGCCTCTTGGGCTCGTCATCGGCACATCATCACGTCTGGATGCTCTCTGTGCTCCGATACTTTATATCCTTTATCCCATTCCCAAGATTGTCTTTTTGCCGGTGTTGCTTGTAATGATGGGCCTGGCCGATACTCCCAAGATAGTGCTTATCGCGATAACAATCTTTTTTCAGGTACTGGTTACCGTGCGTGACGCTGCCAAAGAGGTGCCATCTGCGGCTATCCTCAGTGTCCGCTCGCTTGGTGCTTCGCGCTTGGATGTATTTAGGCATGTGGTGGTGCCTGCCTGTCTGCCGTCACTATTCACGGCCCTGCGCATCAGTTCTGGTACTGCCGTAGCTATTTTGTTTTTTGCCGAGGCCTTTGCCGGCTCTACCGGTCTGGGATATTTCATCGTTGATTCCTGGGCTCTGCTTAACTACCCTCGCATGTTTGCCGGTATCATCGCCATGGCCTTTTTAGGTGTGCTCCTTTACGAGGTGTTTGACATTGTTGAACGTAAGTTAGCGCGATGGCGTTGATCCGCATGGTAACAAGCAAGTGGCGAACTTCTGTCACGCCCGTCGGCGAGCGGCCCGATGCAGTAAAATCATCACTATGAGTGGCGAGACCAAAAGCGATCTATCCGTACAAGATGTCCAGCAGCGTCTGGAACTCCTGGGTTATGATCTGGGCGACGAAGCCAAGCGTGGTTTGTATGGCGAGAAGACTGCGGCTGCGGTTGCGGATTTCAAAGCCAGTGTGCACTTAGAGCAAAACGACGCGCTTGACCAACAGACCTGGACAGCTCTTATCGATGCCAGTTTGGCTTTGGGCGATCGAGCGTTGTACTTGCATATGCCACATTTCCATGGTCGTGACGTTCGACTTTTACAAGACGCTCTGGCCTCACTGGGCTTTGCCTGCAACAACGATGGTGTCTTTGGACCCAACACTGAGCGAGCTTTGCGCGACTTCCAATATAACAGCGGTCTGGAACCTTCCGGGATTCTCGATACCGGCAGTATTGCGGCAATAGCGCGCCTCAAGCACGCCTGGGAAGGTAAACGTGGAGTCATAATCGAAGGGCGGACCTTGGGATATGCCCGGGCGGCAAGTGTCCTGGAGACTACACCTATCTGTGTTTTCGGCACCAGCAAATCCGCACGCTCCATCGCAGACAGGATCTCAAATCTGGCGCTGGCTACCACCCCCCAATCCAAGGTCGTCAGTGCGGCTTTCATGACCACGGCTCCCAGCAAAGACATGTTCCTTATAGGATTAAATCTTGCTCAAACCGGTGTGATGGAAGCATCCTCAACCAGCATACCAATGTTCAGTTTGAGTGCCGACAGGGGCCTGGCAGCCAGGATCGCTGGTGTTTTGAAGGCCAGGAGTGCCAGCGATAAGCGCATCGTCATTGAGATCATGGCTGCGTCGACGAACAAGCGGGCGTTGTCTTCTGCCCAAGAACAGCAATGCGCCATTACGATCCTCGATGCTCTCTGTACGGTGTTCGCCTGAAGGTTTTGGGGAGAAGGTGTACTGATCCTAGTGCCAAGAGGCACTCATTTTGTCGAGAGGCGCCCATATCATCACGTTCATCTTGCGTTACTCTATGGAGAGCAGGAAGCGCAAAACACTCTACAGGCCCAGGCTTTTCAAAATCACATCCAACGCTTCCCCTAAACTCAGATTGTTGAATTGAGCGGTGGCAAACACGCTGGCCACCAAGACCACCGCAAGGCCGACAAGCACCACTGCCGCAAAACGCAGAACATTTTGTGGCAGATCAAATGAACGTCGGCCACGTTCGTTGTGCAAAACAGGAAAGTCATGATAAATGTGGATTTGTTTGCCCGAAGCCATCGTCAAAACCTCATCGAAGGACACCCGGATACTCTCAGCGTGATCGCGTAAGTGAGTAGTACCGCTCTGGATATCCTCGGTAGTTATGATCTGAGTGGTTCGGCCCTGCTGACCTTCTGTGCTCGTGACAGCAGCTTTATGAGGAACAGCCGCTGCGAGCGGTACATTTGTGCCATTGAATGGTTCGTCCAGTCGACGCTTTAAATCATCATTCTGGGCATTAAGCTCAACCAAATCGGTAATCATTGCCGCTAATTCTTGCTCCAGGCCCAACTTTGCCTCGATGACTCTGTTGAGCTCCAATTCCTTGCTGTAGGTCTCCGCGCTCGCCTGTTCCAGGTCGTCGACTATTTCCTCGCGGCTCATTCGTTCGATACTGACCTGTTCTTTGAGTTGCCGTAATTGAGCGATCAGTACCTGGTTGCTGTATCTTTGCGATTCCAGATCATCGGTAAGATCTCGCATCAGCTTATCGCGCTCATGCAAGCTCTCCGTCTGCTGAGCTAATCTTTGCTCCAACCTCCGTAGATGCTCCACCAAGAGTTCAGCGCTGTTTTTAAGGTATTCTTCGGCGGCAGCCAGATCATCGGCTTTGGCTATCTCGTTACCGAGCGTGGCGTTTTTCTTACTTGTGAAAAAAACAATATTGCCCGCCACATAGCGAGTAGTATTGTCATCAGTCAATACCAAATCCTGCTCGGTTATCTCGTAAAGATAGACACCCTCTTTACGGCCACGACTCAACATCCCTGTGGTCCTTATCTCGGCAGCGTTATCAACGGCAAAATGGCACCTTAAAACCCGCCCCTTGGCAAAAAGAGCTGGGAACGGGCGATTACCGGTTTTGAGAACAAATGTGAGTTGGCGTTACTTGCCGTCTAGGTAAACGTCCAAAGCTGCACGGATGATCTCGGAGGAATTGGACGGTTCTACCCCCTTGATCTTGTTCTGCGCCGAAAGCTCAAGCAGCTTGACATATTGGTCGGCAAACACGTAGAAACCTTTGTAGACGGTTGGTCGATCCAAGCCTCTTTCATTCTTTAGTGCCTTTTGCAGCGCCTGAGAACCCTTTTTGTGAAGAACCATCTGTGTTTCCTTTCTGTCGAAAATTTTTCTAAATTGTACTTGACAGTGCTCTAACATAACTGTATGCTAGCATGCCCAGCTGTGAACGTAAATACTAAATTGCTAAAATTTTTGATAAAACAGGAAAGGCGGTATAATTATGCGGGTGAACGGTAGTGAACACGATCCGATCCAGACAGCGGTTGCCTTACCCAAGGATGTTACCATGGGATTACCTCATCTGATTGAAAGTAATCGCGGCGTACCCTGCTTTATCAAATGTCCCAAAAATGGGGGAGAAGCGCAGCTTTTGGCTGCCCTGCAGTTATCCTGTGCCTTGCGAAACGATCCCCTCCGTCTGGATGTTGACGAAGAGGGCAATCTCAGCGCTATGCCCACCGAGTCAAACGCTGAGGCAGATGGCGACAGACTGGTAATCATCGACCATCAGAGGTGGCTGGACGACGGTGCAACCCAGCGTTTTTCTGATGCCGTCGACAGACTTATCGAGCGGGACTTTCGTGTGATTGTCTGCCTGGGTGCACACTATGACCGATACGAGGACCTACAGTCTGATCGTTTGCTTATAACCGGCAGAATGCTGTTCGATGCAGGCTGGTTGTCTCCCCCTGATTATCCGCGGTGTCTCACCTCTTTTTTTGAGGATTATCTACCGCTGGAAATACGCCTGTGCGCGGCACTGGTCACACTGATGAAACGCGCGACTTTGGCGGAATTGGCAGAATTAGGCTATGACTTCAAGGGGGACCTACCTGAGCTTTTGGCTGATCTCAATCCGCTTTACCACTACGATACTTCCACAGGCGAGATCCATTGTGTAGATGTTCCCTTACAGGACTTGAAAGAAACGTTCCTCAAGCTCATGCACGAGTATCTGTCCACATCGCCCGTTGATAATCCGCTCACCGAAAGCCTTCAAAGGCTTACAATGGTGTCCATGCGCCTGTTATCCCGTGGCGACCTGATGCGTTCGCATCAGATATTGTCAATGATCGAGGAGTATTTGGCCGCCACTACCGTGGATGGCCCGTCGAGTACCGGATTATTTTTCCAAACTCAGGAAGAGAAAAAGACAGCAGAGATCTCCTGTCCGCCTCAAATCGCAGATAGAGCTTCTATGCAAATTGCTGCATATTCCGTAGACCTGTCAACTGCGCCTCGGCTTTGTGATGTTAAGCCACTTTACATCAAACTCTTTGGTCAGATGGAGTTGTTTATTGGCAATTCGCTACTGGGCAATAGCTTTTTGAGGCGAAGAATGGTTGCCCGTATGCTCAGCTACATCGTGTTCAATCAGCGCAGGGGAGTATCGCGTCAAAGCCTTGTGGAATATTTGTGGCCTCATCTCGATTGCGACCACGGACTCAAAAACTTGTATACGACCTGGAGCTTTCTGGGTAGGGGACTGGGCTTTAGCAGTATTAAGTTTTGCCCCTATATCATCAGAGAAGGTCATCTGTACCGCTTGAATCTTGAATTGGTCACCTGCGACATTTACCATTTTGAGCACTTGGCCCGCCGGGCATTGTTCGGCAATCTGACACTTCCGCAGTTGCTACAGGTGGTTGTGGAGATGGAGACTATCTATGCGAGCGGAATTGTTACGAATGTCGCTACTGATAGTTTTTTGGCAACCCGGCAAGAACACCTTAAAACGATTATGGTGGACGCACTGATTCAGGCATCTCAACTGTTAAAGGAAAACGGCAACATTACTAAGGCTGTTTACTATGCCCGGACTGCCTATGAAATAGATGATTCCCGCGAGGATGTTTATCGCGTATTGATGGGTGTACAGTTTGGCGTGGGACAGCGCACCGCTGCCATGCAGACTTATTTTACCTGTAAGCAATACCTCTCAGAAGAGCTGGGCATCCTGCCCTCCAAATCAACAACAGATCTTTATCAAGAGCTACTGTTAGCCGATGTTTGAATTTTTTTTGATATTTTTTCAGAAAGTACAGAGTTTGCCGTTAATAAGCCGTTAACTATGTTAGAATTGGCCCAGGCCACATTGAGTGGCCGTTGGCTTTGCGCTGAGAGCCGCTTGGCGGCGGTCTCAGTGTGTATGTTGCCCGGTTTTTGGGCTTAGAAGAAAGGCAAGACATGGCAGAAGGTAAGGTTAAGTGGTTCAATGCCGACAAGGGTTACGGTTTCATCTCCCGGGAGGATGGCGAAGACGATCTGTTCGTCCACTACTCCGAGATCCAGGTGGATGGCTTTAAGACCCTGGAAGAGAACGCATCAGTCGAGTTTGACATCACCACCGGTCAAAACGGCAAGCTCCAGGCAAGCAACGTCCATAAGATCTGACAGATTAAGAAAAGTTGCAAAATCGGACGGCTCCCAGAGCCGTCCTTTTCTTTCGGGCCTCTATCGTCTGTTGCTCTGCGGCTCATGGGTACATTCTCGCGATATGTTTAGATATGCTTAGAACCATACGAAACATCCCGGCCTATGCCTGACGTGCTTCTTCATAGTTGTTGTGCCCCCTGTTCTATTATGCCGATACGACTTCTGCGTAAAAATAAACGGGAGGTAAGTGTCTTTTATTATAATCCCAATATCCAGCCTGAGGCCGAATACCAACGTCGCCGTGCGGTTGCACAGGATTACTTTGCTCAAATCGGCGTGTCCCTTGTTGATGTGGGACTGGCGTATAACAGCGAGAAATGGCAGACACAGGTAGGGTGCTTCGGCGGTCCGTATCCGCTGATAGAATCTGCGTCTGATTACCGGCAAAACCATCGTCAGCGTATGAAACGCTGTGAGGCCTGCTATCATCTCAGGCTCTATGAATTGGCGCGCGTGGCGGCCGAACGGGGGTTTTCGACCATAACGAGCACCCTTTTGGTGTCACCTTATCAGTTCAACGGGCGCATTCAAGAGGTATTGTGCCAGTCGGCTCAGGCCTATGGTGTGCAGGCCTATCCGAAAGATTGGCGTGAGCATTATCAGGCAGCCACACAGACTGCCCGGGAGATGAGTATGTATCGTCAGAACTATTGCGGTTGTGCCTATTCACGTGAGGAAGCCGACATGGAGCGAGCTGCCAGAAAAGAGCAGCGCCATAACGTGCGCCGTTCCTATCTCAGTATCGATAACACGTCAGCTCTGTTGGCTGCCCACAAAGAAAGCAAGATACTTAAGGAGGAGCCCACGACTACCGTAGCACCGAAAGCTTCAGCAATACCACGTGGCCGAGCACTGGTAAAAGAGAAGCATCGACTGGGGAAAGATCTGACATGTTGACGGCCGATTTTGATTACGAACTGCCCCCGGAATTGATAGCTCAGGCTCCGACGGTGCCGCGTGACAGGTGCAGGTTACTCGTATTGGAACGCACCAGCGGCTGCATTGAGCACCAATACTTTTTAGAGCTTACTGACTATCTTAAACCCGCAGACCTGCTGGTCGTGAATGACACCAGGGTGATGCCGTCTCGGTTGTTTGGCAAGAAATCCGACAGTAATACCAATGTAGAGGTATTACTGTTACGTCTCATCCAGTCAGACGCAGACGGGCGTCAGCAGCTTTGGGAAGCCCTTGTAAGGCCGGGCAGGCGGATAAGGCCGGGTGTTCGGTTGGATTTTTCGGAGTTGATTGGCCAGGTGACTCAGTGGTCTGGTGAGGGCTTTGGTGGTACACGTCGTGTGATGCTGGAATCGACAGGCATACAAAGCGTTTCTGAGGTTTTGCATCGAATCGGACACATCCCTCTGCCGCCTTATATCGACCATTACGATGGCGACACCGATCTGTACCAAACCGTTTATGCTGTTGAGGAGAACTCAGCGGCGGCACCAACGGCCGGATTGCACTTCTCGCCAGAGATGCTTGCCCAATTGCAGTCCAATGGCATCTCCTTTGCTGCGATCAATCTGGCAATCGGCCTGGACACCTTTCGTAAAGTCGATACGGAGGTGCTGGAGGATCATCTGATTCACAGCGAGGTTTATACGGTGAGTGAGGCTGTCTGTTGTGCCGTCTACCGTGCCCGAGCCGCAGGTGGACGTGTCATAGCCGTAGGAACAACTGCTGTCAGGGCGCTGGAGAGCGCCTTTAATCCGCACAATGGTCGTCTCGAACCCCAGTATCAGAAGAGCACCAGTCTGTTTATCACGCCGGGATACACTTTTAACGTCGTTGATGCCCTGATCACCAATTTTCATACGCCGCGATCAACACTGATGATGCTCGTTTGTGCCTTCGCCGGTCGCGATTTGATAATGGCGGCCTACGAGGAGGCAAAACGTTGTGGTTATCGTTTTTTATCGTTTGGCGATGCTTTGTTCATCCACACAAAGGAAGTTAAGCGGTGATGAGGCGCTCTGATAGGTGTCATCAAAGAGGAGTGCGTAGATGACCGGTAAGCCTTTTGCCTATCGTGTTGTGGCTAAGGATCGAGTGTCATCTGCCCGAGCCGGCGTACTGGATACGCCACACGGCCTGGTCGAAACTCCTACGTTCATGCCAGTTGGGACCCGAGCCAGTGTAAAAGCGCTTACGCAAAGTCAACTCAATCAACTGGGTACTCAGGTAGTTTTAGCCAACGCCTATCACCTGTATCTACGACCGGGCGCTCCTGTCATCGCTGATGCCGGAGGACTACATCATTTTATGGGACGTCAAGGGCCAATCCTCACGGACTCAGGAGGCTTCCAGGTTTTTAGTCTCAAGAAAACCGTGCGCTCAGATGATGAAGGAATCAGCTTTAAATCTATTCTCGATGGCTCTGCACATCGGTGGACACCTGAGGATAACATGCATATCCAAGAGCGTCTGGGTGCCGACATCATCATGCAATTGGATGTCTGTTCGCCTTATCCGGCCAAACGCGATGAAGTGGCCGTGGCGGTCGAGCGCTCGGCAGCGTGGGCAGGGCGTTGCCGTCAAGCTCACACTACTCAAGACCAGGCGCTTTTTGCTATCGTTCAAGGAGGCGTCTTTGACGATTTACGTTCGCGCAGTGTTGCCGCTCTTTTGGAAATCGAGGAACGTTTTGGGCGTTTTGAAGGCTTTGGTATCGGTGGTTATTCGGTAGGCGAGCCGCATCGGATAATGCTCAAGGGTCTCGCGGTCCTCTTGCCAAAACTTCCTCAGGACCGGCCACGCTATTTGATGGGTGTGGGCAACCCCACGAGCATCCTTTTAGCTATTGGCCATGGTGTGGATATGTTTGATTCGGTCTTGCCTACTCGCACTGCCCGTATGGGCACGGCTTTCTCGCATGCGGGTCGGCTTAATATGCGTAATTCTTGTTTTGCCACAGATTATGGACCTTTGGATGCACAATGCAACTGCGAGGTCTGCACGAGTTACTCACGCGCGTATCTCCGACATCTGATAGTATCCAAGGAGATCGCAGGCGCTGTTCTTCTCAGCATCCATAACCTGCATTTTTTGCTGGATCTAACGCGCAGAGCGAGGGCGGCAGTGCTCCGAGGTGGTTTCGCCGCGTTTTTGTCACAGTGGTTGGATTCTCCGGCAGCTCATGATTATTAAGCGCTATAATTTCTAAAAAGACACTCGAGAAAGCCTGATGCGTCACGCTTTGCGCTCGTGTATGTTTTACGTATTGTTCGGCCCTTGTACGATATATCGTTACTCAGCGTTAGATAAGGCAGTGGGGCACAAGAAGCTCAAAACGCACAAAATCTCGCCCCTGTGTTTCTGTGTACTTTTGTGTGGCGCATGCACCTTGTATACTTTATACAGGGACATTTCGCAGTGTCAGATGAGTAGACCTATGATTGGAGTGGCTTTGTAGTGGCTGATAGAAGATTCAAGCCAAAGAAGAGACCGGCACCGGTACGCAACCACGCAATATTGCTTATTTTATTAGCAGTATTGCTGATTGGCTCGTTTATTATGTTCGTTCCTCCTCAAGATAAAATAAAGCAGGGACTTGATGTTCAGGGTGGATTGTCGATAGTCATGCAGGCCAGTAAGGTCGACGGTTCTGGTGCCAGCGGAGAGGAATTGGAGGCGGCACGCCAGATTGTTGAGCGTAGAATCAATCTGCTGGGGGCCAGCGAGGCCAGTGTCCAGGTCCAGGGTGACAATCAGCTGCTTGTCCAGATTCCCGGTACCGTCGACCAGACCCAGGCTTTGTCGACCATTGGCCAGACCGGTGTCTTGGAATTCGTTAATTTGGCCGAGGTGGCGAATCAAGCCGATGTTCAGACTCTGCAAAGCGGCACGACACTGGCAGAACAGCAGATCAACGAGATGTTGGCTTTTGGGCAGATTGATCCTGCGCAGCTTGATGTTGAGCTGAGTGGTAATCGGGCACCTGCAGGTATGTATTCCGTGAACGAGGTTGACCTGGGTAATGGCAGTACCTATACCACGTATCATCACCTGACGTTAGCCCCTGGTAGCTACACTGCAATATTCACCGGAGCGGACATCGAATCAGTCCAGGTTGGTCGTGAAAACGAAAAAGCCAATGTCTACTATTCGGTCAATCTCAAGCTCAATGCCACAGCAACTCAGGCTTTTGGAGAGGTTACCACACAACTCGCCCCTACCAAGGGTAAGATAGCCATTCTTTTGGACGGTGCCATTCAATCTGCTCCGGCGGTACAAAGTGCTATTACCACCGGCGATGTTGCCATCACGGGAAACTACAGCCTTCAAGATGCCAACGCGCTTAAAACGGTTCTTGAATCCGGCTCGTTGCCGGTCACCCTGACGGTCATTACTTCTCAAGCCATCGGTCCTACTCTCGGTCAAGAGTCGTTGGCTTCCGGAGTTTTTGTGGCTATCATCGGACTGGTTTTGGTGGCCGTTTATCTGGTTGTTTTTTATAAGGGTATCGGTCTTTTAACTTCGGCCGCCGTCATAATCTTCGCCCTGCTTTATCTGGGAGTGTTAGCGACCTTATCGTTCTTTGGTCAGTTCGCGTTATCGCTGGCCGGCATCGCCGGCATCGTCTTGGCTATTGGTGTTGCAGCCGATTCTTCTATCCTTGTGCTGGAACGCTTCAAGGAAGAGATTCGTATGGGACGCTCGGTGCGCGCGGCTTCAATTACCGGTGTCAAACATGCCATAGAGACCTCGATTGATGCTGACTTGGTAGCTTTAGTATCGGCACTGGCCTTGTTCTTCATTGCAGTGGGCTCCACAAAGGGATTTGGTCTGACTTTGGCCCTGGGTGTGGTTTGCGATATAGCGACAATGCTCTTGTTCAAAGCACCGCTCATCAGGCTTCTGGCTCCGCGTATCATTACTCGCCACCCCGGATTTTGGGGCGTCAAGGAAGATGAGCAGATCGCTTTGGCAGCCGGTGAATTGAATCGAGGTGATCTCGATGGTCAGACTGTTTAAGCGCGACATCGACTTCCTCTCACATCGAAGGATATTTTTTGTTGTCTCGATTACGCTGGTCGTTATATCTTTGGCCGCACTCCTGGTCAGAGGCCTTAACTTTAGCATTGAGTTTGTCGGCGGTACCTCTATCAGCTTTACGGAAACCGGGGAGACAACAACTGAGCAGATGCGCGAGGCCTTTGAAGCCCAGGGTGTCGAGGCGCCGATAGTCCAGACTACGATAGACTCTGCCGGGATAGCTGGTTTTGTCGTACGCACGGCTGAGACCGATGCCGCCGCAGCCTCTGCCATCGCCGATGAGGTAGCCGCTAATCTTGCATTGGATTCTTCTGCTTTCCAGGTTACGACTATCGGTCCCGGCTGGGGCTCTGAAGTCACTCGTACTTCTATGATAGCGTTTTTTGTGGCCCTGGGCTTTATCATCTTGCTTATCGCTCTGCGCTTTGAGTATAAGATGGGCTTTGTGGCTGTTTTGACATTAATCCACGACTTAATTATTGTGCTTGGAGTCTATGCTCTGTTCGCAAGAGAGGTCACACCTAACGTTGTAGCTGCTCTGCTCACAATCATGGGCTATTCTCTGTATGATACCGTGGTGGTATTCCATCGCATCAAGGATAATATGGCCTCAGCGGCGCGCCACTCGTTCATTACGGTGGCTAACCACTCCGTCAACCAGGTATTGATGCGCACAGTTAACACTACTCTCTCGTCATTGGTGCCCGTACTGGCTATGTTGCTGTTTGGCGGCGAGACCTTAAAGGACTTTGCCTTTGCCATGACGGTCGGTCTTGTACTCGGCTCTGCTTCATCTATCGCTTTGGCCGCGCCGCTCTATGCTTTGTGGAAACAGCGCGAACCCAAATACCGAAAGCTCTATAAGAAGTATGGTGAGGGTGTCGGCGTGTTTACGACTGCAGAGGATCTGAGCGACTGATCTGGCCCTGTGGCTTTATTGCCGGCGCGGCAAGCAAGCTGCTTTTGAGCGCCTTTCTCTTAACCTGTTTTTGCGCCGATTATGTAAGAACTCTAGGGACTTTCGAGTTGCCAGGTAACCAGTAGGTCCTCACTGTAGGAGAGGGCGCTTGGTTGATACACCAGCCGTATTGCGTTGTTGGCGGCAAAATACAGTCGACCGACGAACCTACCACCGCCGGCCAGTTCGTAGGCTTCAAAATTCGAAGTGATTGTCGTGCCATCTGCGGCAGTGCCCACAAAGGTATCGATGCGTGTGCCGTCGGCTGCTTCAAGCATCCATTGAGTGGAGTATAACGTAGTAGGGGCATCGCGCTGATTATCGAATTCGACTATGGCCACGAGGATTGCCGAGCCATCGCTGCTGGGCGGCCCTACTTCGACGCTGTTCACTTTTACTCTGAGTCCTTCGTTGTCGATTGCTGTGCCGATACTGAGGCTTTTATATGTACTGTTCGCTGTTTGTCCCACTACGGTCGGTCGGGCAGGATCGCTGGGCTTGGACGGCGTGGTGCTTTCCTCGGGCAAATTGATGTTGACGATCCAAATAGTGGCTAAAGCTACCACGACCACTATTATCAGCCAAAACCAAAGTCGGGCGAAGAAGGGGCGCAGGCTCTTGCCACAGAACGGACAATGTTCAACATTGCTTACAACTCTACTGCGACAACGCTTGCAGTAGACTATCCCGCGCTTGAGAGCCGGCGAGATAGGTCGCTCTGCACTGCGCCGGGGTATCCTGCGCTTGCCGTCGAACCTATTGCTCGTATCGGAAAAACGCCATCGTCTTTGTCGTATTCGGCTTTTACCTTTGCCTGCCAAATCGGTCTCCCAAAGCGCGTGGACGCAGAGTGTTGTACTCTGTGGTTCACCTGACAGCAACATTCTACCGTATATACGCCCACTACGAGGTACAATGTGGATAGCACACTCATTCAATGCCGTTGAGGAACTTACCTATGCGCTGGATAGTCAAGTCTGCCTCATTGGAGGCTGCTCAAAAAATCGAATATGAACTGGGTATACCACTGTTGGTTGCCAGAATACTGGTGGCACGGGGTATCTGTACACCTGAAGAGGCCCGGGACTTCGTTGCTCCCAGTTTAGAACGTTCCTGGCTTGATCCCGAATTGATTCAAGGCATGCAGGAGGTGGTAGATCGTTTAGAAGCGGCCATACGCCAACATAAGCGCATCGTCATCTTTGGCGATTACGACGTGGATGGGATAACCGCCGCTGCGGTCATGGTGCGAACACTACGCGAATTAGGTTCAGCACCACAGGTTGTCCTACCAAGGCGAGAGGGGGAGGGCTATGGTCTGAGTCCGGCAGCTTTGGAACGAGTTCGTTCGCTCAACCCTGATATGCTGGTAACGGTGGACTGTGGTGTATCCAACGTTAATGAGGTAGTAGAGCTGCAGCAGGCGGGTATCGAAGTTGTGATAACCGACCATCACGAGGACTCGGGCAAACGCCCCCCCAACACCCCTTTAGTCGATCCCAAATTGGTTTCTGGCGGGCCCAGCGCAACATTGGCGGGCGTAGGTGTGGTATTAAAATTGGTGCAACTGCTGGGTAGGCGTTTTTCAAAAATCGAACTGTGGCGTTCGTATCTTGACTTGGCGACTCTGGGTACCCTTGCCGATCAGATGCCACTAAAGGCCGAAAATCGAGCGCTCGTAGCAGCCGGTCTGGAGATTATAAACAACAATCCCAGACCAGGCATTGCGGCGCTTCTCGCCCAGGAAAATCCTGAGAGAAAACTCGTAAGCTCAAACAGTCTGGCTTTTGGGTTGATCCCTCGTTTGAATGCTGCCGGTCGTATTCGTGACCCGCTCATAGCTTTGGATCTGCTTATCAACGATGAGTCGCGGAGTATCCGAGCTAACGCCCAGCGCTTGGAGGAATTAAACCGCGAGCGGCGCATTTTGGAAAAGCTACTCTTTGAACAGGCGCTGCAACAGGCCGAAGGACTAACGCCGAATAGGAGGATCACCGTAGTCGGTGGTGAGCAGTGGCATGAGGGTGTACGCGGGATAGTTGCCAGTCGACTCGTACGACATTATCAGATGCCCGTGATCGTGTTTTCTCTTGAAGGCGACGTTGCGGTGGGTTCCGGTCGTTCCTATGGGCAGGTCAATTTACACCAGACAGTTGCCCAACTTGAGGAGATGCTGCTGCGTTTTGGTGGCCATGCCGGTGCCATCGGGCTTACGATTGCCACTGAGCGGTTGTCAGAATTCCGCGAGCGGCTGGAAGCGATTTTGGCTACTGAGCCAGCGGAATTATTCGATCCGCGTTTGGAGGTGGATGCCGAAGTCGGTCTGGCCGATATGGATTTGCTTACTGTTGCGGAGATGGATGCCCTCGAACCTTATGGCAGTGCCAATAGAGAACCTAAGCTGATCGTTCGAAGCGTGTTCATACGTGGTGCGCGGGCAGTAGGTGCCACGCAAAACCACCTCGTGTTCAAGATATTTGACGGCCTGCGCGAGTTTTCGGCCATCTGGTTCAATTGCCCAGATGTGACAGCAACGCTGTCCATCAGCTCTTCTGTCGATATCGTATTTACTCCTAAGATAGATGAATGGCACGGTCATCAGAGTGTTAAATTGCATGTCCAGGATGTATTGGTGCCCGACCAAGCCGGCACGTTACCGCCCTGGCTCCACAGACTGATGGAACAGCCTGTCGAGACACACAACTCCGATACGTTGCGCCCGATAAGTGCCTCCGGCAACGCAGCCCACAGTCAACCGTCTACTCACACAGCAACCGACCAGGAACTGGCACAGCAACTCTACGACCGGGATATCATCTTGCATCCCGCGCAACAACAAGCCCTGCAAGCTCTGGAGCTTAACAAGGCCACCCTCGCTGTCATGGCAACCGGCCGTGGCAAATCACTGATCTTTCAACTCCATGCTGTCAAACGTGCGCTGTCGTCTCAGTGCCAAAGTATATTCATCTACCCTCTTCGCGCGCTTTTGGCTGATCAGGAATATGCGCTGCGTACCATGTTGGGTAGACTGGGTTTAAGTTGTGTGAGTATCAATGGCGCGACGCCGTTAGAACAGCGCCGATTAATCTATGAGCGTATCGCGGCCCACGAAGTGGATATTGTGCTGACCACTCCGGAATTTGCCCTGTTCAACTCAGTACACCTGTTCAATCGTGGCAATTTTGGCTTTATTGCCATTGACGAGGCACATCATATCGCCACTGCCACCCACGATTTCAGGCCGGATTACCAACGATTGGCACGCCTGCGGACGCTTGTGCCTGAGGCAAACGTGTTAGCCTGCACTGCTACGGCCGACGATGCAATCACTCAGGCAATTTGTGCGTCTTTAGCTATCGAGACCATCGTCTCTGATACCAGCATACGCTCTAATCTGCAGCTTGATGACCAGCGCAATGCTCCTGAGCGTGAATATTATTTAGCTAATATATTAGCATATTCCTCGAAGGCCATTGTCTATGTTAATTCGCGTTCGATGAGTATTGAACTCTGTAAACTGATGCGTAAGCTGCTGCCCCAACGAGCATCGCGCCTTGTCTTTTATCATGGTGGGCTCACGCGCGATGACCGTAGTCGAGTTGAGGCGGCTTTCAGGTCTGGTGAGGCGGATACAATCATCGCTACGAGCGCCTTCGGCGAGGGTGTTAACGTACCTGATATTCGTGATGTCGTCTTATATGACCTACCATTCAGTCTAATAGACTATAATCAGATGTCGGGACGAGCCGGTCGTGATGGTCAGTCCGCCTGCATACATCTGTTGGCACAGCCAGAAGATCAGGTGCACAATCGCCGTATATTGGATTCAGTTGCGCCCACCAGGGAGCAACTGGTAGGAGTTTGGCGCTGCCTACAGGATTTGGAGTTGCATCAGCCCAGCGAACACGTGCGTCACACCTATAGTCTGGCTGAGTATTTGGCAAAAAACGTTCAACCGAACAAACCGAAGGGAGTAGGTACGTCCCTGGATTCTTCTGAACGTGTATCGACGACACCGGTGGCTTTGGCGACAGCGCCGGTACGTAAAAATGCGCAGCACAAGAGCACTTCCCAAGTCGTAAACGGCAGTTTTTTTACCCTGGACGGTGCTCAGGCAGCGCTAGCTGTCTTTGATGAACTCGGACTTATCACCCCAGTCAGAGCATCATATGATAAAGCCTGTGCAAAGACAAACGAGGATAGTGTAGCGCGTGCTACCAGCTGGCACTATCGATTAAACACTGCTGTCGGTAAAGTCGATCTGACTGCCAGTGCGCGCTACGCAGAGGGGCTCAAGTCCCGGGAATCATTTGACGCTTTCGCAGAATGGCTGTTCACTTCCGGCCCCGATGAGCTATTATCGGTAATTCAAAGGCCGATAGTGCCTCATATGCCCACGGTTTGAACCGCACCGATTGAACGACACCAAAAAAACGGCCGCTTAGCCGGCCTCGATGAACAAAGGATAGTCAATTCAAGAGTATGAGCGCCAAGCCCACACAAACAACCGCACAACAACCTGACAACGCCCAGGCTGCGCCTGAGAGCGCCCTTGATCACGTGGTGGAACAGGCTGCCACCTATATGTCTACAGCCGAGATCGAGCAGCTCTGGACTGCGTTTCATTACGCTAACGATGCCCATATCGGACAAAAGCGTAAGACCGGAGAGGAATTCATCACTCATCCGGTAGCCGTAGCACTGATCCTGGCCGAGTTGCGCATGGATGTGGACACCATCACGGCCGCACTCTTGCATGATACTGTCGAGGATTCCTCGCGTACATTGGCAGACATTGCCCAGCATTTTTCTGATGACGTCATGGTACTCGTTGATGGTGTCACGAAGATCACACGTATCGAGATAGAGAGCCTGGGAGAACAGCAGGCTAAAAATCTGCGCAAAATGCTGATTGCTATGTCGCGCGATATCCGGGTCATCGTCATCAAACTGGCTGATCGTCTCCACAACATGCGCACGCTCCAAGCCCTCAGCGAAGACCGCCGGATATTCAAGGCCCGTGAAACAATGGAGATCTACGCGCCTCTAGCGCATAGACTGGGTATCAATTCAATTAAATGGGAATTGGAAGATTTGGCGTTTTATTATCTGGACCATACTCGCTTCAGACAGATCCAACGGATGGTAGCCGAGTCGCGCACAGCTCGCGAAAAATATCTGGCTGATACGATAGCTCAACTGGAGGTGGAGCTGACCAGAGGCAACGTCCAGGCAAAGATCACCGGACGGCCCAAACACCTTTATTCCATCTATCAAAAAATGGCCGAGAAGGGCAAGGATTTCTCGGAAATATATGACCTTATTGCCCTGCGCATCATTGTCGATACCCAAGCTGATTGCTACACCTGCTTGGGAGCGGTACACACCCTCTGGTCGCCGATGCCCGGTCGCTTTAAGGACTATATTGCCATGCCTAAATTCAACAGGTATCAATCGTTGCACACAACGGTGATTGGTCCGGCGGCACGCCCCCTGGAAATCCAGATACGCACGAAGGAAATGCATCGGACCAGCGAGTATGGCGTTGCCGCCCACTGGCGCTACAAAGACAGCAAGAAGAACAAGGGCGTCCGGGATAATAAGGGCGACAGTTTTGATGCTGTTTTTGACGAACAGCTCCTATGGTTGCATCAGATGCTGGATTGGGCCGATGATGCTACTGACCCGGCGGAATTTTTAGATTCTCTAAAGCGCGACCTGAACTATTCCGAGGTGTTTGTATTTACCCCCAAAGGTAAGGTCATCAATCTGCGTGCCGGCTCCACACCCATTGATTTTGCCTATGCCATCCATACCGAAGTAGGAAATCACTGCGTTGGCGCCAAGGTAAACGGATCAATAGTGCCGCTTAGCTATGAGCTACAGACGGGCGATCGAGTGGAGATACTCACCCAAAATAATTCCGGTCCATCCCGTGACTGGCTCATTTTGGCAAAGACCCCCTCAGCGCGTCAAAAGATACGTTCGTACTTCTCCCGCATATCTCGAAATGATGACATTCTCAAGGGCCGTGATCTGCTGTCGCGCGAGATGCGCAAACATGGTCTGGGCATCTCTTCAACCCGCTCCACTCAGGCGTTAATCAAGGTGTGCGAGGAGATGGGCTTTAGTAACAGCGATGATCTGTTGGCCCAGATAGGCGCCGCAAAGACCAGCCCACGCCAGATTGCCAATAAGCTGTTGAAACAATTGGTCAAACCAGGTACCGACCTGTGGCCCAGTGTCCAGAGAATCGCCGGTTTGGACCGGGCGACCTCTGATGTCATCGCGTCGCGCAGAATCAACACTCGTTCTAAACATGCCTCTGCCGGGGTCATCGTCAAGGGTCTTGACGATGTCTTGGTGCGTTTGGCGCAGTGCTGTAATCCGGTACCGGGCGATAAGATAATCGGCTTTGTGACCCGCGGTAGGGGAGTGTCGGTACATCGTGATAACTGCCCTAACGCCGTTCGGTTGATGCAGACTCCGGAACGAATTATCGAAGTTGAGTGGCAGGAGAGCGCAAAAAACACCAATACGTTTAACGTAGAGGTATTTGTTGAAGCCCTTGATCGGCTCAGACTTTTGCAGGATGTGACGGTGACAATGGCAAACAACGGTGTCAATATCCTGGGTGCAAATACGTCAAGCCACTCAGATGGCATCGTGGAGATGCGCTTTGTGTTCGAGGTGGGCGCTACAGCCCAAATAGCCCATATACTCAAGGATCTCAAGGCCGTAGACGGGGTTATAGATGCCCGTCGTAACCTCCCTGGCCAGATGGTCAAAAAGAACCGCTAGTCTTGGGTATGCCAAGAAAGGATAGGTAGTATACCAATGCTCGTAGAGTCGCTTCCCGTGCGGATTGCGCAAAACCCTGACTTCTGCACGAATTGCTATATCCTCAGCAGTGCCGAGGAACCAGACTGTGCCCTTGTTATCGACCCTGGCGATGAAGCTGAGTTAATACTGAAGCAGCTGGGAAAACGCCATCTGGCGGCCATAGTGTTGACACATGGTCACTATGACCACATCGGTGCTGTTCCCGAACTGGTTTTGGCTACCGACGCTCATATATATGCTCATCAGGCCGATGCCGAAGCCATAGCACAGAGCTATGATCGTATTAAGAGTGGCTTTGCCGCGTTCTTAAACCGAACACATGCCAAGCGTGGTGGCGGGAACGATTCTGGGCAGGCGATATTGGATAAAACCGCGCCGCGCATAGACACGCTGGTAAAGGATGGGGATCACATCCGTCAGTGTGGACTTGATTTACAGGTCTGGCATACACCTGGACATACCAAAGGAAGCATTTGCCTCTTAGACGCTACAGGAGGTAGACTATTCAGTGGGGACACGCTGTTCAAAGGAACCTGTGGCCGTACTGACTTTTTTGGCGGTAGTCCCGAGAACATGCATGCGTCACTGCAACGCCTAAAGACCTTACCTGCCAGCACAAAGGTATTTCCTGGTCATGATCAGACGACCACTATCGGCGAAGAGATGGATCGGGGGTTGAATGAATACTAACAGAAGTCATCACCCCCAAAGAAACGGGAGGCGCTGATGTATATCGCAGTTGTTCAATTCAACCCGACGGTCGGAGCACTGCCCCATAATTGCGACCGCGCGTTAGCAAAAGTTGAAGAATTATCCAAGTTGCCCTACCCGCCGGATCTGGTGGTTTTTCCGGCCTATGCCCTTACGGGCTCAGAGTTGGGTGGGCTGATGTATCATAACGCTTTTGCGGCCGAGTGTCTGGATGTAGCCCAGCGTTTCATCGCAGAGGCTAAACTGCCTACATTGATCGGCACGATGCTTCCTCGCCCCTCTTTTGGCTCAGCGCATTTCGTCTGCCAGGAGGAGGTTTTATTTGCGCATGACGGCCATGGCTCAGCTTTGGGTTTCGTTGATTTGACGGCAGATCTTGATGAACAGGATTACGTGGAGAGCGTCAGCATCAAACTCAATGGCACAAAAATGACGGTTATCCTTGACGATTTTGTTTATGCAGACAGCGATTATAGCGATTCTGATGCCATCATCATGATGCTCGCCAAGAATTATCAGACGGCCAGTGAGATGTTCACTTCTTCGAGTCTCGTGGATAATCTCAGAGACGATGCCCTCGCCAATGATGCCTGGATAGTCGTCGCTAATCTCTGTGGTGCCGAAGACAGTTCGGTATTCGAAGGAGCCAGTATTGCCATCTCGCCCGATGGCGCAGTAGCACAATCAGCTGTGCCGTTTGAGGAGGCGGTTTTCACCGTTAATCTCATTGGAGAGAAGAGCAGGGGTGATTCTGATATGACCGCTTTGCATAAGAGCGCGCGCGTAGCCGCAAAGAGTGTTCAAGATACATCGTCTGACTCAGCCCACTCTTCTGCTCAGGCCAGACAGTTGGATAAGAAGCTGATAAAACCGCTGTTGCCTTATGAGGCGGACTGGAAAGCGCTTACCGTGGCACTGCGCGACTACGTTATCAAGAACGGTTTCAGTGATGTGTTAGTGGGTATCTCCGGCGGTATCGACTCGGCTCTGGTAACGTCGCTTGCTGTCGAGGCTCTGGGTCTCCAGCACGTGCACGGAGTGTTGATGCCCTCGCCCCATTCATCTGCGGCCTCACGCACCGATGCGTTGGCGTTGGCTGCTGGACTGGGCATCAGCACTCAGGAGTTTGCGTTAGACGAGCTCTTTACGTCATTTTTAGCTCAATCTAAGCAGGTAATCGGTACAGAAGGCTCGGATCTGGCTATTCAGAATTTACAGGCTCGCATGAGGACTGTGGTGCTGATGCACCTCTCTAACACCTATGGGTGGTTACTGTTAAACACCGGCAACAAATCTGAGGCTGCAGTGGGTTATTCTACACTCTATGGCGACACAGCTGGCGCGCTGGCCCCCTTGGGCAATATCTATAAGACTGATGTCTACGGACTGGCCCGTTGGTTAAACTCCACGAACGAAACCATCCCCCAGGCCATCTTGGACAAGCCTCCCTCGGCGGAACTCTATCCCGGTCAAAAGGATTCCGATAACATCCCGCCCTATGATGTCTTAGATCAAATACTCAGATTACATATTGAAGAGGGCATGGGCGTAGACGAAATACTGGAGTTTATCAACAATTACCCCGTGAGCGTGGATATCGACAAGGACCTTGTAGTGGATGTGTTGAATCGGGTTAAAACTGCGGAATTTAAGCGCCGCCAGGAGCCCTTGGCGCCTCGCCTGGGCGGTTTGGACATCACAGCCGGCCGCGCATGGCCGATAACCAACGGCTTTGCAGACCATAGTCGTAACCTGTTGGCTCCCACCGAGATAGTTACCTATCTTAATGACATCTACAGTAACAGAATGCCGAATAACAGTGATTTTTTAGGAAACTGAACAGGCGTCCACCTTGTCAGATAGACAACCTGTTTCCGTATTGGGCTCGACCCTTATCCTGACGCTCGCTGCCTTTATTTGGGGTATGTGCTTTGTTGCCCAGCGTTCAGGCATGGAATATATAGGCCCGTTTTTGTTTAACGGCATCCGAGAATTGCTCGGCGCGCTTACGCTGCTGGCGCTTTGGGCTGTTTTTGCGCTCCTGAGTGTTTTTCGTGGCCGGATTCGTGCCGATAGTGCCCCAAGCCAGAGACGGAGTTTGCTTATCGGCGGCATTATCTGTGGCATTGCCCTGTACCTGGCCTCTAATCTCCAACAGATCGGCATGGTATATGTGACCGCTTCCAAGGCGGCTTTTATCACCACGTTGTATATCATTTTGGTGCCGGTACTGGGACTGTTGATGCGACACAGACCACATTGGAACATCTGGGCCAGTGTGGGCATAGCGACTGTTGGCCTTTATCTTCTGTGTATAAATTCGAATTTTGCTCTGGAATTAGGTGATGCAGTGTTAGTGGCAAGTGCTGTGTTTTGGGCCATCCATATCTTGGCAGTCGGTCACTTTGCCCCACACCTGGGATTCTTGCGGTTGGTCAGGCTCTGTATTGTTCAGTTCAGTGTTGCAGGAGTACTCTCCATGCTCAGTGCACCCTTTGCGGACAGTGTATTTGTGTCCACACCTTTGAGTTGGGAGGTCATCGGGTTTGTTACTCCGGAATTAGCCTATGCGGGTATTCTTTCTACTGGCATAGCCTTTACGCTCGCTGCTGTCGGTCAAAAGCATGTCAAGCCACAGACAGCGGCTGTTGTTATGAGCCTGGAATCGGTGTTTGGCCTTCTTGGTGGTGCCCTGTTGTTGGGAGAGAGCCTGAGCAGCCGGGAACTTGTAGGTTGTGGCTTGATGTTTATCGCTGTCATTCTCACTCAAATCAACTTTAAGGCGCGTCCACGAGCCGAAGGAGCCCGCTTTGACTGATGAGGGACTAAACAAAGGGTGGCGAGTGCGCTAAGATTCTCTCTAGGCACATAGAGTGTATATAACGCACGCAATGCACCGCGCCGGTAGGTGCCGTTCCAAGCACAGTGAATACCAGTAACACGCCATCTGGGGTCACTTGAGGCACACGAAACGCCCTATATGCACGGTATAATGCCACAATAATAACGAAATAGCGAGTATAAGGAGAAGCCATGCCAAAGATAACCGCCGCCGATGTCAGGGTACCACTGGACGTTTTACCCGAGACCAAAAAAACTTACGTAAACAACTTCCTAGCTGCAACGAGAAATACCGGGCGTCTTATGCTGTTTGCCTGTGACCAGAAGATCGAGCATCTTAACGCCGACTTTTACGGGTCGGGCATCGATGGTGCCGATAATGATCCGGAGCATCTGTTCAGGATTGGATCTGGTGGTATAATCGGTGTGTTGGCTGCACAAAGCGGTCTGATTGCTCGATATGCGGCCGATTACCCTACTATCAACTATCTGGTCAAGATGAACTCAAAAACCAATCTGGTTAAGACCAAGCAAGACGATCCTTATTCCGCTCAGCTTTATCCCTTAGAAGCTATCTTGGCTCTGCGTGAGTCCGGTGCGAACATTGTAGGGATTGGGTACACGATTTATCTGGGTTCGGAATACGAATCATCAATGCTAGTTGAGGCTGCTGAATTGATTATGGAAGCCCATGCTCATGGCTTGATTGTTGTGTTATGGATCTATCCGCGTGGTCAGGCGGTGTCTGATGAGAAAGACGCTGATTTGATAGCCGGAGCCGCCGGTGTTGCGCTTTGTCTGGGTGCGGATTTTGTCAAGGTAAACCCGCCCAAACCCACAGATGATTCTACATCCGCTGAGCTTTTGGCGCGTGCTTCTGAGGCAGCGGGACGCACCGGACTGGTCTGCGCCGGCGGTTCTACGGTGGACGCTGCGCAGTTCCTTAACCAGCTCTATGCACAAATACACGTAGGTGGTGCCAGCGGTAACGCTACCGGTCGTAATATTCATCAGCGTCCTCTGCCCGAGGCTATTCAACTGACCAAGGCTATAAGTGCTATTACACTAGCTGATTACGATGCTCAACGAGCCTTGGACGTGTTCCGGAACAAAGAGGAATTTGTGCTGGAGGCATGAGGTGCGACATGAAAGGTTCACAGAGGTTGGTAAGAGTTGATAAGTTGATAGGGCGTGTTAAGGTACATTACGGCGCGAGCATGCGAATATCAACCCCATTCATGACCGACACACCTAGATAACCCCGCATCATCGCCGTGGCAAAGATGCATCTCAGGCATGCACAGTGGCTTAGCAGAAGCGATTTATCGGCTGTTATTTTGAGGGCGACGCAGGACCGCGCGAGAAAAAATCGAATCGTGGCGGCAGTGTGGTTAGTTGATGTCCTCCTGTTGCAATGTCGGCTTGAGAAAAAAAGGCTTCATTCCCCAAGAATATGTTATCCCACGAGAAATAATCCTCAGCGCTCACCGGCAAGTTTAGGTGCGAGAATATCGATTCGCAGCCAACGGGCACTATCGGATGCATGAGCACCGTAGCAACTCTGAGCAGATAAAAACTGCTCACAAGGGTTTCTTGGCGCTTCTCGCCAACATCGTGAGCTTCAGCGATGGCACAGGACCAGTATTTGTTGGCACGACGAATGAAATCGCTGGCTATTTGTACCGCACTGTGAAATTCAGTGCGGTACATGGCCTGCTCAAAAGCCAAGATTGTAGCCACCGCGTCATCGCGCAAACTGGCCACTACATCGCCGACGGGCAATAATCCCTTAAAACTATTCTGAGCTTCGTAGAAGCAGGAGCGAGCCAGACGATTGAATACGTTGGTCAAAAGCGCACTTTCTTTAAGAACCGGATCTGGCGTGCTGGGATCAGCGCTTGGATCCAATTCTTTGGGACGGAAGCTGACCGGTTTTTGATTGAGGCCGAGGGCAAGAAAGTGGATGCGCAGTTGCTCGGCTGTATAGTGGTTGAGAAGTTCCAGGGCCGTAGGTGGCTTGATAACGCCCGATGAGGATGCCTTTTTGTCAAGAAACAAAAGATGATAATTAGCTATGAGATTCGTAAGTTGATATTTTTCCGAGATGAGCTCTTGATCTTCCGGCGATAGGGGAGAATCGTTCAAAGCGTGCCAAAGTGCTGTTTGGGCTACGCCATAAAAATAGATGTTATCCTGACCGATAAACTGATAGATTTGAGCATCGTCGTGCAGCCAGAAGTCCTGCCAGGTGCCTTGAACACGGTCTATAGAGGTGGGGTTTAAGGTCTCAACATCGTGGCCACCGTTTTCCAGCCAGCAGCGGCTGAAGCTGATCGGTGCCCAAAGCGACTCGGGCCAACACCAGACTGTACGGTCAGACAGGTCCTCGATAATCGGTGCTTTGATACCCCACTCAGCGTTGCCGGTTATTCTGAACGGCACCAGTGTCTTGCCGCTACGTAGACGAATCTGTGCGGCCTCTAAGAGTTCAAGAGCCTTGTCACGGCTAGCAAGATCAGCGAACCTGAGTTCGAACGAGGCCTTGCCTTTTTCCACCGGCTGGTATTCGTGCGTGGGCAGACTGGCTGCCAGTCTTTGGTAATCCTCCAGGAACTCTTGTTTCACGTAGAGTATTGGCGGCACCAAAAATTCGGCGACAGTAGTGGCTACGACAGCGCGACTGCGCTCATCGTTGTGCAGGTGTTCGACGTAGTCTGTCAGTTGGCGATGAAATTCGGGAAGTTTGAGATACCAGTTGGCTACCTGGCGCAGTATTGGGGTAGTGTCACTCACACTGCTTCGTGGATTGATCAAATCTTCAGGACGGTATTGATGCCCTAACTCGCATTCGTCAGCATAGGCCTGTTGGCTCTTGCAGCCTGGCACAGGACAGGTGCCCAGCACTTGTCGTCCGTTTAAGAACATCTGGGCTTCTTCGTCGAAAAACTGAGCCGAAAAATCCAATTCTAACCAGCCGTGGGCGTGCAAACGACGGATGATGTGTTCAGTGACATGACTGTGTATAGGGTAACAGCGACCCAGACCAGAACCCTCAAAAATGTCAAGTGAGATGTGATAACGTCGCAGCGCCTCAACCTGTAGATCGTGGTTTGCTCTGACATAATCCTGAATGGTCGCGGGTGCCTGACCGGTCTGAACAAGTTGACGATAACCCTCGTCGATAGGGGAGCCATAACAATCGGTGCCGCTGACAAAGAGCACATTTGGCGCACCGATGCGGTCGCGCAGGAAGCGAGCATAACAATCGGCCGGAACAAACACTCCGCCGATATGGCCAAAATGTAATCCTTTATTTGCATAGGGCATACCGGCGGTTACTATCGCCCGTTTGGGGAATTGTGGTCGCATCGTTATCCTTTGTCTCCGATTGAAGTTGATGCCGTATGGTGCGCAAAATATTCTTGCTGGTGCACTGGACGGCGATCGTGGGTGGCTTATTAGGTGTTCGTCTGAAACGACGCATGTCGTCTGTGTGTGATTATCGCATAAATGCTACAATCTTTGGTCGTAACCCGTTAAGCCCGGGTGGCGGAATGGCAGACGCGGAGGTCTCAAAAACCTTTGTCGCAAGACGTGAGGGTTCAAATCCCTCCCCGGGCACCAAAAAAATAGTTGGAACAGTGTTGTTGCAGGAGGGATTTGAACCCGTAAGGGGTAAACAGTCCTGTGGACTGTTTACGGCGAAGCGAGCGTAAGCGAGCGAAAGCCTGCAGATTGCAAGGCGCGAAGCGGCTCAGCAATGTGCGCAAATCCCTCCCCGGGCACCAAAAAAATAGTTGGAACAGTGTTGTTGCGAAAGTTATCAAGGGAGGGATTTGAACGTTTACCGTATTCATTACCGGGGGTTTAGCCTCCGGCAAGAAAACTGCCTGTCGTCACCTTCAAAACCTGGGGGCGGACTATCTTGATGCCGACTTGATTGCCAAGGAGTTTTTGGATGACGAATTAGTTATTGCCCAGCTTACAGAACAGTATGGCGATGATATTCTGGATGCGTCCGGCGCACTCGACCGTAAGCGCTTGGCGGCTGCGGCCTTTGTCGGTCCGGAGTCGATCGAAGGTCTTAATCAGACGATCTGGCCGTTGGTCAAAGAACGTCTGGCGGATCTGCTGCTTGGGCAATCATGCACGCAGACCAGCGAAAATTCACTTACGGTCGTCGAGGTTGCCCTGTTAGCAGAAGCTTCCGATTTCTGCGATTTGGCGGATTATATTATCGCCATCAGCGCCCCGACAGCCCTGCGTATTGAGCGGGCCTTAGCACGGGGCATGGACAGAGCTGACATTGAAAACCGCATGGCCCTGCAGGCTACTGATACGGAGCGTGCGGCCATCTGCGACCTGGTTATCGTTAACGACTCAAACCTAGAAGCATTGTATGCCCAACTCGATTATTGGTACGATTCGTTCGTGAACGGTAGGCTGTTGTGATACGCTTGCGGCATCTGCAAGAAATCATTGCGAGACAAACAAGAGGGGAGAAGTAACACTGTGCCGCATATGGTGGGAAAGCTGTCTGAGGACAGGCTGGCTCAAGGCAATTTTAAGGTTGTGGCACCCTTCGATACAGCCGGCGATCAGCAAACTGCCGTCGATTCTCTGGCCACCGGGCTTACCGATGGTCTGCGCTATCAGACGCTTTTAGGGGTGACGGGTTCCGGAAAGACCTTTACGATGGCTAAAGTTATCGAAAAAGTACAGCGTCCAACCTTGGTGATGGCTCCCAACAAGACACTGGCTGCTCAACTTGCCGCCGAATTAAAAGAATTCTTTCCCCATAACGCTGTGTCCTATTTTGTCTCTTACTACGATTACTACCAGCCCGAAGCCTATGTGCCTACTACCGACACCTTCATTGAGAAAGATGCCTCTATCAACGAGGAAGTTGAGAAGTTGCGCCACGCCGCTACCGCAGCTCTGCTCTCGCGCCGTGACGTGATCGTTGTGGCCAGCGTGTCTTGTATTTACGGCATCGGTTCGCCGGCCGATTACGCCGGTATGGCAGTATTTTTGGATCAAAGTGTGGCCATGAGCCGCGACGAGTTGATCTACGGGCTTATCGACATCCAATACGACCGTAATGACTATGAGTTGCTGCGCGGTACATTCAGGGTGCGTGGCGATGCGGTGGATGTGTTTGCGCCTTATGCCGACAATCCGTTGCGCATAGATTTCTTTGGCGATGAGATAGAACAGATACTGGAGGTGAACGCAGTTACCGGCGAGGTACTGAACAACTTCAACTCCATACCTATCTGGCCGGCTTCGCACTACGTGACCGCACGTCCTAAGCTGGAGCGCGCCGTCACCACTATTACAACCGAACTCGAACAGCGTCTGGCCGAGTTCAAGCGCGAGGGAAAATTACTGGAAGCCCAACGTCTGGAAATGCGCACGAACTACGATTTAGAGATGTTGACGACCATGGGTTTTTGTTCCGGCATTGAGAATTACTCGCGGCACTTGGATGGTCGCAATGCCGGTGAGCCACCGTTTTGCCTGATAGATTACTTCCCGAGTGATTTCTTTTGCATCATTGACGAGAGTCATGTAACGGTACCACAGATTCGCGGTATGCATGAGGGTGACCGTTCGCGCAAGATCACCTTGGTTGAGCATGGTTTTAGACTACCGAGCGCTTTAGACAACCGGCCGCTCAACTTCAAGGAATTTGAACAGCATGTAAATCAATTTGTCTACGTCAGTGCTACACCCGGCGACTATGAAGAACGGGTGAGTGACAAGCTCGTGGAACAAATCATCCGACCAACCGGCCTGTTGGACCCCGAAGTTATCGTACGTCCGATTACGGGCCAGATTGATGACATTGTCGACGAGGCCAAGCTGCGCATCGAGCGCCACGAGCGCGTTCTTATCACCACACTGACCAAAAAAATGGCCGAGAATCTAACTGATCATCTGTTGGATCGAGGCATCAACGCGCGTTATATGCACTCTGATATAGCCACGTTGGAACGAGTGGAGATACTGCGCGACCTCAGACAAGGTAAATTTGACGTCCTTGTGGGAATAAACCTTCTACGTGAAGGTTTGGATTTACCCGAAGTCTCGCTCGTGGCTATTCTCGATGCCGACAAGGAGGGATTCTTGCGAAATCGCCGTTCGCTGATCCAAACCATCGGGCGTGCCGCGCGCAATGTCTCTGGTCAGGTAGTAATGTATGCTGACAAGCTTACGGAGTCCATGCGTATAGCCATTGAGGAGACCCGTCGTCGTCGCGAATTGCAGATAGCCTATAACACCCAGATGGGCATTGAGCCACAAACCGTCCGTAAGGCTATCAACGATATCATTGGATATCTTGAGGATGCAGCAACAGACGATGAGAAGGATAGGGACACTTTGGCCAGCGAGTTGGCAGGGCTAGGTAAAAAGGAGGCACTGCGTATAATCAGTTCCATCGAAGATGACATGGCATCAGCGGCAGCTAACATGGACTTTGAGGCGGCTGCACGACTGCGTGATCAAGCAGTACGACTCCGGGCAGCTATCGAGGGCAGTGATGAACGTGCTGTTCTTGATCGTCTGAAGCAGGGTGCTCGCAAGGGTAGTGCTCTTGGAGCACGTAAATCACGTTTCAAATCACGTAAATAAATTACTTTACATAACATATATTATCAGAATATGTTATGAATTTCTTATTTAGTAACATTATGTTACTTTATCTACTAGGCCATATAACCCCTAGTAGATTGGATTTGAAATGGTTTATTTACGCAATGAGCAGACAATGTACCTTGGTGAAAACACCTACACAATCGACGGTAAAGAGCTTACAACCTATGCTTTTTTGATTCCAAACATCGACAACAAACAGCCGTTAACTATTCGTGTATCTCCTGATCACGTTGATTATCTTCCACCACTTTATGTAATGACAACCGCAGATTTTCATCTTTTTGTTGTGGGCAAGAATCTCAAACTCGAATTTTGCGTTGGTTCAGAAGCTGTTTGATAATGACTGCTGACGCTATCATAATATCAATTATACTTTGTGTTTTGCTGGGTTACTTGATCGGCAAAGATATCGTTGGCAGTTTTTTCGATGTCTGATATTAGTATACTAGTGTATCCTCTTAGTGATGCGATTGGTTTTATTGCTTCCTCGGTCGTTATTGGTTTTATTCTAGGTGCTTTGATAGCGATGTTTTCAGCCTTTGCCCGCTGGCTCGTCTGGGTACTGAAAGGAGGTGAAAAATAATGTCAGATATCGTAAATGCTATGATTACTGGTTTTGGAACTGCGGCGACTTCGATAGTTTCGGGTATTGTTTCGCTTTTGCCGATCGTTATTCCTATTGCTTCGGCCTTCGTTTTGATCAGTGTTGGCTATCGTGTGTTCAAACGATTTGCTCGATAGGATGTTATGACCCCTTCTCTTCCCTATTGTTAGATAGAGACGAGAAGGGGTAGGCTTACAATTCAATTTTCCACAGCTTAAATTGTCACGTCCTTTTGAATACTCTTAATAGTATTCAAAAAATTAGCAGCGTGAACGCTGTGGAAAATTTTTTTTGGAGTGGTTATGATAAACCGTATTGCTATAGTACTTGCTACATGTATCTGCTTGTTTTTTTGCGTATCGCCGCAGGCGTATGCGGATGATACAAATCGAGGACAGTTTTACCGCACGTTTCTGAATGCATTTGGGATTACCGTTAATGCTGATTATGATGATGCTGCTCTAGCTGCGGAGATTGATCCGTTTTTCAGCGATGTTTTAGGTGATATAGATGCCATTACCTCCCCGATCGACTGGAAGTGGCTGTCTGAACAGTCCTATTATCCGACATTGACTAACTACATAAGAATTTTATACGCTTCAAATGATGTCGATACCCATAATGGTATGCAGGGTCTGTATTGGTTTACAGAGTCATTTTCACAAGTAAACTCTAGCTTATATCCGAATGTCCAAACCGAATTTTTTGGTGTAACAGGTACCAATAAACCGATTTACGCAAATCCCGGCGTTGGTTCTAATCCGGTTTTCCATGAGTACGTTGTTTCATATCCGACTTGGACATCATTTTCTCCAAATTCTTTCCATGTTGATGGCATGCGTCGTTTTGGCTCCGAGGCTGGCTATTCTATTGTCAAAATTATGAACTTAGCAAATAGTCATACATACTTTACCCCACATACTTATTCCGGCTATTCGAAAAATATTATGACATATAATAATGATGGTGATTTAACTACGTTAGCAGGTGCTATCTATGTTGGCGAAGATGGATATTTTAAAGTTGATTTAATGCGTTGGCGTGACGTTTCTTATTATTGGCTACACGGTTTTTCATATACTTATAATTTGACTTATCTTGGTGCGCCTGTGTTTTGTTATCGTCCTAGCAATATTGCCGAAGGCGGTTTTTATCCTTACTTGATTGATCCAGGTGCGATTACTATTATCGACGATTTATATACTGAAGAAGAAATCGAACGTATATATGTTGATTATGTTGAGTTACATGCGGATGAGCCGGCAGATCTTAATGCCGTACTTAAATACATGAGCCAATATGTGAACATTGATTTTAATAAGCTAGGTGGTTATAAGTCGAAGTCTTCCTCAGGTGCGAATAATGACCTAAATTATGGTATGGCGGGTTGGGGTTTTGGTGTTCGCGATTATAACGGCGGATATTCTCTATCGTACTATACAAGTATTATTTATGTTGTCGATAAAATTGAAGCATACATGTTAACTAATTCTGACCAAGACAATACACAAATTGAAATTGTCGCTACACGCATTGCTACCGGATGGGATATTAAAGAATGGCTACCGTCTGAAGTGCCAAAGTATGTAATTTCGTGCAATTATGAGCTCGGGAAGTGGTACGAGAATCTTACTGCAGGCGAAGTAGTTGTTCTGTCTCGTAACGTTGAATTAATAGTTAGTGATATTGACGAACTATCTACCTACGGGGCTACCGAATTTATAGATTCTCTTGGTGGAACGATTGTAAATTATGTTGAATGTAGCCTAGCTCTCAAAAGTGGCGGGTTTGATAGTACATTGCGCTATGATGATCCTGTTATCGCAGGCGGTGGCGATGGTGGTACCGTTGGCGATGCTTATCAGGACGGCCGCATTGGCTCTGGTGTCGGCGCACGCCCTGAATTTGCACGCTATTTTCCGTTTTCGCTACCGTGGGATATATCTGACTTGCTCCGTATTTTTGTTGCATCTCCCCGAGCTCCTGTTATTGATTTTCCTCTCGCTTCTCCTGATGGGAGTATCAAATATTTTCATATAGATTTTTCTTCCTATTCAACGTTATCGACGCTTATAAGAACGTTGCTATCAATTGTTTTCTTGATAAGTTTAGTTCGGTTGTACATGTCTATAACTGGCATTGCAAGCGGTGATTAATTTGGAAATTTTTCAACCATTAATTGATGCTATTGCAGCTGCATTTGATTTTGTGATTAGTCTGCTGCCTCAGTCTCCCCTACTTACCCAGCAGTCTGGATTGAATTTATCGGCTGTCAGCCATTATCTTGGCTGGGTCAATTACTTTATCCCATTTGATATTTGTGTCGGGCTGTTTTCTGGCTGGCTATCTGTATTAGGTCTAACTCTTGTAGCACGTGCAATTTTGCGCTACTTCGGCTTTTTAGGCTAGGCACCATGATATATGCGTATACCGGTACTCCGGGGAGTGGTAAGACTTTAAGGGCGGTTAAAGAGCTAGTAAACTTTACTGGCAAGCGTGTTATTACCAATATTGCGCTTTCCGGCATTAATTACTTGCAGTTGCCTGATTCTGCCGATTTGCTAACTGAAATGTGTTTAGAAGTTTGTAGCCGTAAAGAAGCACAAACATTGGTTGTTATAGATGAAGCGCAAATGCTATTTAACTGCCGTGATTGGAGCAATGCCAGCCGCTCGGGTTGGCTCAAGTTCTTTACCCATCATCGTAAATACGGCGCAAAAATAATCCTAGTTACTCAGTCATTAAGTTATCTCGATAAACAGATCCGTCAGCTTGTCGAGTACGAACATCGTTACCGCCGGCTATCTCGGTGGGGCTGGGTTGGCTTTGTTCTATATTTCCTGACTTTTGGTGAGAAATATCTATATGTAGAATATTACGCTCCTGCTAATGAGCGTGTAAGTTTACATATTAGTATGATTGGTCGTAAGTATTATAAGTACTATGATACTTTTGATATTCCGAATCGTGACCGTGAATCAGGAGACACAGCTGTTGTATCTCGCCTGGCTCCAGCAGGGTCTGAATGCCCTCTGGAGCCAGGCGATGACACGAATGTAGTACTTGATTATACAGTCACAACTCGCGAAAATGAGGTTGTATATGTATGTAAGCAGTGTAAAACTTTGTGGCAGTTTTTTGTCAGTTCGAAAGACAAGTTATATAGTATCATCGCTTATGCAAAAGGAAGGATTAGAAATGCCGAGTACGTTACACCCAAACGAGCTCAAGCCGAAGAGGACTACTGGCGCGAAAACCTCAGTTAACAACTCCCGTGTGCGTAATAATCTTATCTCGCTTGTACTCTCAAATTTATCGGACAAGGTCTATTTCTATACTTTCACGTTTGCCGGTACTCCTTCAGACGGTGAATGCAGTCGCATGTTTACAAGATTTCTCAGATACAATCATATCGGTAAATATATTTATATATCTGAGTATCAAAAGCGAGGAATACTACACTACCATCTATTAAAGTTTAATGAACCAATACTAGCCGTCTGGGAACATGGTTACTATGAGTGTGTGGTAGTACCGTCCTGCGCTGATGCAGTTCAGACTTCTTTGTATCTTTGCAAATATTTGGTTAAAGATGGATATGTTGATCGGCCGGTTAATTCGAAAGCATATATCTGTTCTAAAGATATTACACGACCTGTTGATGTGGATTTTACAACTGCAGTGGACGTTGAGGAACTCGGGTTAATTCCTCTGTACTATAGTGATAAAATTGTTGAAATACCTACGCTTGATATACAGAAAGTGTCGCATGCAATTTATGATTTGGCTAATTTGACGGAGGTAAATAATGCCTAAATTTTATTTAACAAAGTCACAACAGCGCCGTGCTCAAGCCATCGAGGAAGCGCGTAAAATTGCTAAGTTAACTGATGGAGAGGATTTGCCAAATATTGTAGTCACATATGATGTAAATCAGATAAAGAAGCGTTCCCGTAAAGGTTCTTTGGTTTCTCTTATCATATTTGGCATTTTGGTTGCTTTGTTCTTGTATGTAGTTTTGTACGGTGAGTTCCTTTGATTCATACTGGCAAGATTTTTTAGTGTGAGGTGGAGCGGTTTTGCAGCTTGTTTTGGTGGTGATGGTGGTACCGTTAGCGATGCTTATCAGGATGGGTGATGCTTATCAGGATGGCTGCAGTTCAAATTCTGTTCCCGTGAGAAGATAATATCATATAACTTCTCATGAGGTGTTACCACTTTATACGCCGGCATGCTATCTACGCCGGCAATTGTCATATATGTTAATATATATGATACTGATTAGGTTTGTTCCGTATTTGTGCTTATCCTGTTATCGCAGAGAGTTGAAAGGATTGCAATGGAAATTCAAATCCGAATGGCTTTGGTTTATGCTGGTATTACTCAAAAGCAACTAGGCAAACAGTTGGGCATGTCTCTCCCCTCTTTCAACGCAAAGCTAAAACGCGATACATGGACAGTTTCGGAATTGCAGCAGATTGCCAAGGCTTTGAATTGTGAGTTTGTCTCATTTTTTCGCTTCAAGGATGATAAAATTATTTAATACCGTTTGCCGTTTTCTATGTTTTTCTTAAATTAATAGTTATGACTAGTTTTCAATATATATTGTTAAGATATTAATATAAATATTAACATATCATATATTATCAGAATAGTGGGTTTGGTATTAAAAGGCTCATTACGGAGCACATAAGGCACTGTATACCGATTCGAGACCGTAGAAGCCTGCAGATGACGGCATAATTGACAAAGTCTAAATATAAGACACGACAAGAACACCTTATTTCTCATATACTAGAATCGGAGTAATGATGACATGTTCAGCAACCACTACGCAATCAACCGTGCAGTCAAAAGTTTACTTTACAAACTTGCGCGTACGCGAAGGACAGTCGCAATTAAGTAAATTGCGTGATCTGGTTATGGCTGCCGGCATTGCAGACATCAATTTTGACCGGAAATTCACGGCTATCAAAATGCATTTTGGTGAGGGCGAAAATATTGCTTACCTGCGGCCAAACTATGCCCGCGTGATTGTCGATGTGGTTAAAGAACTGGGTGGCAGACCCTACCTTGTGGATTGCAATACGCTGTATCCCGGTCGTCGTAAAAACGCCTTGGAGCATATTGATCTAGCCTACGAGCACGGTTTCTCGCCGTTTTCCACAGGCTGTAACATTCTCATCGGCGATGGTCTGACCGGCTCGGACGAGGCACTGGTACCAGTCAAGGGCGGCCGTTATATTACCGAGGCTAAGGTTGGTCGGGCGGTCATGGACGCCGATGTCTTGATCTCGCTCAGCCACTTCAAAGGACATATTGAGACCGGTTTTGGCGGGGCTTTGAAAAACATTGGCATGGGTTGTGGCTCGCGGGCCGGGAAGATGTCGATACACTCCGCCTCGCGCCCCACCATCAACCAAAATACCTGTATTGGCTGTGGCAAGTGCTCAAAATATTGCGCTTCTGACGCCATCTATTATCAGACAAAGAAGGCTCATATTGACGCAGAAGCGTGTATCAGTTGCGGTCACTGTATCGCTGCCTGCCCTACCGATTCGATCCGCTCGGTACTCGACGAAAAATCCGAACTGGTGGACGCTAAAATTGTTGAGTATGCCAAGGCTATCTTAGATGTTTTGCCCAGCTTTCACGTGAGTCTCGTTATTGATGTTTCGCCCTTGTGCGACTGTTGGAGCGCCAACGACGCGCCCATCGTCCCCGATGTGGGTATGTTCGCATCTTTTGACCCAGTGGCCTTAGATCTGGCCTGTGCCGATGCGGTCAATGCCCAGCCGCCCTTTGAGGACTCAGCTTTGGGAGACGCACTGGCCAAACTAAAGCACGAACACGACCATGATCACACCCAGATTGACTATTTCGACATTGTCAACACGTCATCACATTGGCGTGCCCAGATAGATTATGGGGTGGAAATTGGTCTGGGTAGTAACGATTACGAGCTTATTGAGGTTTAGCACTCCCCTCTCTCGTCGCGTATCGGTTTGAATTGGACTGTGTTGTTCTCCGCCGATGCACTTGGTTGCAGATTTGAGGTCGCGTAGCGGTTTGAATTGGACTGTGTTGTTCTCGGTTGACTTATATTTGAGTATCATGGCATTGCTGCCAAAGACTCTGGTGCTAACGCCGCTACGGCTGACGGGTTTTTTATTTTTATACAGCCCAAAATTTACGATGGTACTTGCACACTTGTTACCTACAAACTAACCCACGTTGACGGGACAGAATATGACGAAGATTTTCGTGTAATCATATATGATGGAGCGGAACGCTACGGGTCCATCGCCTATGACGCTAGTGCCGGCTACGAGGTCTATCGCAACATCTGTATTGCCTGAGTGTCGCATGAATCTTGTCGGATCTGCCAGTGCGGTGCTAAACACAGTGCCAAAAAATCCAGTTGGGGCATGTTTGATGTTAAAACGTATCAGACATCCATGATTATTGGGATGACCATCGGCCGGCGGCGTACACGTTCCCAAATAAGCTTGGACAGGCTCTCGCGCACGGCCCGTTTAAGACGATTGGAATTGTTGCGGTGCTCATGGGCAAAAGCGGCGACGGTCCGCTCGACCACACTCACGGCATCGGCCAAAAGCTCCGGGTCGTCTCCCCCGCTGACCCCGCGCATGATGACTTCCGGTTGTCCGGACGGGCGTGAATCGCGGCGGCGCACCATCGCTACAACTGTGACGATGCCGTCTGAAGCCAGGGTCTGGCGGTCTTTGAGCACGACGTTGGACACATCGCCTACCGACAAACCATCTACATAGATGACCCCGCTGTCTACCGCATCGCCACGTTTGATACCGCGAGAATCCATCACGAGGCTGTCGCCGTTCTCAAGAATAAATATGTTCTTCTTGGCGACACCAACATCCTCAGCCAATCGCGCGTGGGCTCTGAGATGCAACGATTCGCCATGAACCGGCATGAAGTTACGAGGCCTGGTCATAGACAATACGAGCTTCAACTCTTCGGGTCCGGCATGACCGGACACATGTACGAGCGCGCGCTGTTTGTCGTAAATTTCGGCACCTACCTTGGAAAGCGCGTTTATGACCCGTGTTACGGCTTTTTCATTGCCGGGAACCGGTGTGGCCGAGATAATAACCGTGTCGCCCTCTTCAATCTCAACAGTGCGATGTTCACTGTTGGCCATTCTGGCCAGAGCGCTCAGTGGCTCACCCTGAGAACCGGTGCACAGTATCACCAGTTTGTCGGACGGTATGTTCTTGGCGGCGTAGGCATCAATAATGTCAGCGGATCCTACATCCAGATAGCCCAGGTCACGAGCTATCTCGGTGTTCGTGAGCATCGAGCGGCCGGTCACGGCCACCTTTCTGCCTGCGGCCTTGGCGGCAGCACAAACCTGTTGGATTCGATGGATATGACTGGAGAATGCAGCAACGATCACGCGCTTTTCGGCCCGTTCGATGATCTGGCGCAAGACCTTGCCTACCTCGGCCTCGGACTTAGTAAAGTTGGCGTTCGTAGCGTTAGTCGAATCTGACATCAAAAGATCGATCCCCATCTCGCCATAGCGTGCCAACGCCGCGAAGTCGGTGTGGATGCCGTCTATCGGGGTCTGATCGAGTTTGAAGTCGCCGGTATGTACCACATTTCCCACCGGAGTTTTAATCAGAAGACCCATGGCGGCCGGTATAGAGTGGTTGACTGAGAAGAACTCAAGATCATAAACACCTAGCTTCAAGTGGGTGCCGGGCTTGACTTCACGCAGGTCGGGGTTCTTAATGCGATGTTCTTTGAACTTCCCGTCGATAAAGCCCAACGTCAACTTTGAACTGAATATTGGCACTCTGCGATCCAAGTCTTTCAAGAGATATGGCAGAGCACCGGTGTGGTCCTCATGTCCGTGGGTGATGACGATACCTTTGAGCTTATCGGCCTTCTCAAGCAGATAAGTATAGTCTGGCAAGATCAAATCCACACCCGGATGATCGTCGTCAGGAAACATCAACCCAGCGTCAACAACGATAGCATCATTGCCGTATTCGAACACGGTCATGTTTTTGCCAATACCATCCAAGCCGCCCAGCGGGACTATTTTGAGTTGACCTTTAGATGTGCCCAATTGACCACGGTTGTGTTGTCGCTGCTGTTTTTGTTTGGAGTCGCCAGAGCCATTGCGAGAGCCGTTACCTCTAGCCTTGCCCATTGCCCTTGTCCTTTGTCTGTTTGATTGTGTGCTGTAGCGCAGCGATGGGCAAAAAGATCGCGCGCACGTACACTGATGTCCCTGTGTGCAACAGGGCACCTCCTTACTTGTATTCTCACTCCCCTATTTCGCACTTCGCCGCAAGCGAAAAGAACGAAACAGGCCTTTATGCAGGCGCGGCATCGGCCAACACCTCTTAAGCCCTCGCCAGAGGGCAGTCATTCAAATCTATATTAGTAGCTTATTCTCACCATTATATATGAGTATTTTGGTGATAAAACCCTCTCTACAGCCATCAAACTATGACAAAAACGCTTGTCAAGGTTTAATTGCTAAGAAGTATAACAATTATAGCATATCCGCATCCTTGAGCACGGTCGCCAGGTGTGCACTTTGTTCTGGGGTGGCATCAACAAGCGGCAGACGTACACCTCCGCAGTCAAAGCTAAGCAAGCGCATAGCCTGTTTGACCATGATGGGGTTGGCGGTTACGAACAATTCGCGCATCAACGGCAACAGATGGTCGTGCGCCGAATGTGCCTTGTCCCATTTACCCGCAGCAGCCAGATCGACTATCTGCTTCATGTGCTCGGGGGCAACATTGCCAATGGTGGAAATAACGCCCCAACCGCCCAATTCCATGAGCTGTAGGGTGATCTCGTCATCGCCGGCGTAGACTTTAAAGCCCAGCGGTGCGTTGTCGACGATGGAGGCGATCTGTTCCAGATCACCGGAGGCTTCCTTGATGCCCACGATATTGTCCAGTTCATGTGCCAAACGCAGTGTGGTATGCGCCTCCATGTTGATAACGCATCTTCCCGGGATGTTGTAAAGGATGACCGGTAGGTCAATAGCCTGGGCGATCTCCTTAAAATGCCGGTAAAGACCTTCTTGCGGCGGCTTGTTGTAGTAGGGCACCACACACATAACGCCATCCACACCCAAACGGGCGACATCGCGGGCAAAATCCAAAGAATCGGCCGTGCAGTTATCCCCAACATTGGCAATCACGGGCACCCGGCCACTCACGGCCGACAAAACTGCTTTGAAGAGTTGGATCTTCTGGGGATAAAAGACAGTGGGAGACTCGCCGGTAGTGCCGTTGATCAACAGTGCGTCCGCCTTGGCTCGAATCAGTCGATCTGCCAGCTGTTGTGCTCTTTCTAAATCCAGTTCCAAGTCGGGCGTGAACGGTGTGATCATTGCCGGAATAAAACGGCCGAATGGGTATGCTGCATCAGTCTTGCTCACAGGTTCATCAACTCCTCTAGCCCGATAATTAAGCCTCGCAGTTGTCCGACTTTGCGTATCGCCAAAAGCACTCCGGGCATGAAAGCGCTGCGATTGATAGAGTCGTGACGAATAGTAAGAGTTTGCCCCGGCGAACCGAATATCACTTCTTGCGCCGCCACGAAACCATCAGAACGTATCGAATGTAAACGAACATCGCCCAAGGCCGCCCCTCTGCTGCCGGCAAAATCTATGAGCTCAGCTTCAGGACCCGGTGCCGCAGTAGCAAGGTCTTGCTCAGCGCGCAGTCTGGCGATGGTCCGAGCAGTTGCGATGGCCGTGGCGCTGGGGGCATCGGCCTTGGCGTTGTGATGGAACTCTAACACCTCGACATCAGGAAAATATTTTGCTGCCTGTGCGGCAGCCATCATCATCACGACAGCACCGATGCTGAAGTTAGGCGCAACGAACAGCGCCGTTTCGTTTTTTGCATAGGTGCCAAGTCGCTCTAAAGTCGCGTGGTCCAGACCACTGGTACCTACCACACAATCGACTCGGTGCTCAAGTGCTGTTTTAATATTCTCGGGAGCGGCCACAGGCAGACTAAAATCGACCAATACGTCGGGTTGAACAGCGGAAATAGCCTGGTCCAATTCGATAAAGGCTGGCGCAACGTGCTGTCCGCCGAGCGTTATTTCGGTCTGCGTGGCTTTCGGATCATAGCCCCCGGCCACACACATCCCGTCTGCATCCAAAACCGCACGGACGGTCTCTTGCCCCATGTTGCCCTTCCAACCTGAAACTAATACCTTAAGTGGGCGGGGCTCTGTGGACCCTGTGTATCCCTCGTTACTCACACTCATGTCCTAGCCAAACAGTTCTGACAGTTCCTTTTTGCCTAACGGGCTGATAACAGCGATGGTCGGCTGTGCGGACAAGACGCGTTTAGCCACTCTCTGAATATCCGTCGGCTCAACCGCTCGATAGCGGTCGATGGTTTCCTCCAGCGAAAGCAACTCCAGACCCTGAACAGCGTGGGAACCGAGTTTGATCATCCTGTCGCGTGTCGATTCCATCGCCAATACCATGGTACCAATGAGGTATTCCTTGACCCGCTTGAGTTCTTCTGTGCTTATTCCACGTTCAAGCAGTTTGGCCGTCTCGGTCCTGATTAAACTGTAGACCTCTGCAAGGTTGGCGGGCCTGGTACCGCAGTAGATAAAAAACTGCGCAGCGTTCATATAGGGCACCGTAGCTGCGTAGATAGCATAGGCCAATCCGCGCTTTTCGCGCACCTCCTGAAACAGGCGCGAGGACATCGGCCCACCGAGAGTCGAATCCAGTATCCGGGCGGCATAGCGATCATCTTCACCAAGCGCCACGCCCGGCATTCCATAGACCAGGTGGGCTTGCTCAGTGTCTTTTTGTTCAAAGGTCAGACGTTCACGCGTGCCACCTTCAACACAACCTCGAGGGTTGACTTGGCCTGGGGCGACCGTGCTGAAATGTTTCTCGCACAGTTGAACCAAGGCAGCATGTTCGATGTTACCGGCTGCAGTCAGTACTGCGTTACCCGCGTGATAATGTTTTTGGTGATAAGCCACACAATCGCTATGGGCGAAGCTGCCGACGATCTCGCGAGTACCAAGGATGGAGCGCCCCAGTTGATGGCGTGGAAACATGGCTTCGGTGAAGATATCACCAACGTGATCATCGGGCGTGTCCTCATAACGGGCAATCTCTTCGATGACCACCTGACGTTCAGAGTCTATGGCCTCTTGGGCAAACAATGAGTGCTTGAGCATATCAGCCAGTATCGTCACAGCTTGTTCTAAGTGCTCGTCCAAAACCCGCGCATAATAGCAGGTATATTCCTTTGAGGTAAAGGCGTTTAGCTCCGCCCCCATAGCGTCAAAGGCTGTAGAGATGTCCAATGCACTACGCTGCTCTGTGCCCTTGAACATCATATGTTCCATGAAATGCGAGATGCCTGACTGCTCGGGCAGTTCATCTCTGGAACCGACTCTAAACCAGATGCCGAGTGTGACCGAGCGTACTCCTTGCACGCGCTCACTTACGATATCGAAACCATTGTTCAACTGCGATGTTTCGTAAAACATTGTTAGAACCAGCCCTTGTAGCCGATGACATATATGCGTTCAAAATCAGCTTGTGTAAGTATGACATAGCGTACGGCTTCGATCAGGGCAAATATCCACATTACGAAGGTGCCCAGACCTAGGCATAGGCCGCCAATAGTCGCAATTAATAACATCGCAATACCTTCGTTTTTATAACCCAAATAGAACTTGTGAATGCCAAACATGCCCAGGGTAAAGGCCAAAACAACGGCTACCCATTTGTCTTTTTGCAAAGAGCCGATGCCGGCCCAACGGCCTTGCATCGGCTGATAGGAGTCGGACTGATAGTTGAAGCTACCGTAATAGTGATGGGATGATGGTGGAGGAGGCGTGCCCGGAGACGGGGTTGTTCCTTGTGGAGGTGGCGGTGGTGTAGTTGTGCCGACTGAACCCACACCAGGTGGAGGCGCCGCTGCAACAGGTGTCTGGGATGGGGCCGAATCAGATGTCTGAGCCGGAGGTATGGTTGCTACAGATGGCGGTTGCGTGGCATTGGTAACACTGCCTTCCGGATTATCTGAGACGCTCTGGCCGGCATCGTTTTTCTCAGTCATGATATCGTTTCCTTAATCACATAAAGTCAGATCTGCTGTATCGTGAACCAGTCTGCTCTTTCGAATTGACCGGTTTTTTGCGATCAATGACGCCGCCTGGGCTGGCGGCTCTGTTCACGGCCGCGGTTACCACTTGCGGGACGCGGTCTAAAGTCCTTGCTACCACCCGTGCCGGCACCGGAAGTGCCCTGGGGAGCCTCGGGTTTATCCAGACGGTCCAACGAAATTTTCTCTTTCTCATCAATATCGGTAATTTTTACGTGGACCTTGTCGCCAATGTTCAAGACATCCTCTACCTGGGCAACCCGGCCTCGCGCCACCTTGCTGATGTGTAAAAGCCCGTCTTTGCCTGGCAGGAGTTCCACGAAAGCGCCAAAGGGTTGAATAGAGACTACGATGCCCATATATTCCTCGCCAATTTCAGGCACTTTGACGATGGCTTCGATGCGCTCCTTTGCTGCATAGCCGCCGGTGTCTTTAGAGGCGATGTAGACCGTGCCGTCCTCGGTAACCTCAATCGTAGCACCGGTCTCCTCCTGTAGGCCTCGAATAACTTTGCCACCGGTACCGATGACATCGCGTATTTTATCAACAGGAATCTTAATAGATATGATTCGTGGAGCGAACTCGCTGAGTTCGCTGCGTGGAGCCCCAAGGGCTTCGAGCATCTTGCTTAAGATAAATGCGCGGCCACGTTTGGCCTGTTCTAACGCCTTGCTTAGGATATCAAGCGAGAGTCCTTTGGCCTTGTTATCCATCTGCAGGGCCGTAATGCCATTTTCGGTGCCGCAAACCTTAAAGTCCATGTCACCCAAAAAATCCTCGACACCCTGGATGTCCGAGAGGATGGCTACGTCCTCGCCTTCTTTTATCAATCCCATGGCGATGCCGCTCACAGGTGCCTTAATAGGTACGCCGGCATCCATCAATGCCAGTGTAGAACCGCAAGCCGAAGCCATAGATGATGAACCGTTGGACTCCAGCACTTCACTGACGATGCGAACAGTGTAGGGAAAGTCATCCTCATTGGGCAAAAGTGGCAACAAGGCCCGCTCGGCCAGTGCTCCGTGGCCTATCTCGCGGCGTTTGGGGGCACCCATACGGCCCGTTTCACCGGTACTATAGGGCGGAAAGTTATACTGGTGAATATAGCGTCGACCCAGTGCGGGATCAATGGTGTCCAGGCGCTGCCATTCGTTAAGCATTCCCAAAGTCAAAACACTCAATACCTGGGTTTGGCCGCGTGTAAACAATGCGCTCCCATGTGCCCGAGGCAGATAGCCTGCCGTAGCAGTGATTGGTCGAATTTCATCGGTACGTCGACCATCTACACGTTCGCCGGTGGCTATCACCATCTGTCGCATAGCTCTTTTTTCCAGAGCTTTGAGCTGGGCATGTATCTCTGCGTCCCACTCCTCTGTCTCTTCGGGTGTAAACGTCTCTTTGATACGCGCCTTTAAGGCAGCGACGTTATCCATGCGCGCTTGCTTATCCGGGTCTTTGAGCGCCACAGTCATATCATCATAGTATGGGGCCACACGTTTGGCCACCTCAGGCACGGACTCATCAAGCTTCACATCGAGTTGAACAGGAGCAACCTGATCCACCAGACGTTGTACCACGGCACAGAATTCGGCGATAGCTGCCTGGCCAAACTCCATGGCTGCCAACATATCATCCTCAGAGACCTCGTTGGCACCAGCTTCTACCATTGAGATGGAATCGGCCGTGCCGGCCATCGTCAATTCCAGATCGGATGCTGCCTCTTCGTCAAAGGTCGGATTGACAATGAACTCACCATTGTGCGGATCACGTGCTATGCGCACTCCCGCTACGGGGCCCTCAAAGGGCACGCCGCCCAGTTGTAATGCCGCCGAAGCCGCCATGATCGCGATAACATCCGGCTGACTGACCTGATCAGCACTGAGTATCGTCGCCACTATCTGGGCGTCATTATGAAACCCTTCAGGAAATCCCGGGCGGATCGGCCGGTCTATCATGCGGGCCATCAAGGTACCCTTATCAGACGGGCGGGTCTCGCGCTTAAGATAGCCACCTGGTATTCGGCCAACAGCATACATACGTTCCACTACATCTACTGTTAACGGCAGAAAGTCCAGATCGCGTCGTTCCTTGGAGATAGTCGCAGTGACTAGAACAATCGTCTCTCCCTGCGATACGACTACTGCTCCTGTGGCCTGTTTGGCAATCTCGCCTGTAGTAAGACTATATTCCTTGCCAAATAATTCGAAATTTTGAGTAATTTTAGTCATGCATCATCCTTAGATATTGTCGCGAATGCCCAATTGGGCAATCAGCTTGCGGTATTTTATGACGTCGTTGCGTTTGATGTAGGTAAGCAGGCGGCGGCGCTTTCCTACCAACATCAACAGCCCACGGCGAGTATGATGATCCTTGCTGTGGACTTTAAGGTGTTCTGTCAACTCACGAATTCTTTCGGTAAAGAGGGCAACCTGTACCTCAGCCGAACCGGAGTCATTGGCATCCTTGCCAAACTCCGCAATTATCTCGGCTTTTCTCTCTTTGGTTAGTGGCATGATTTCCACCATCCTTTCTCGACCGTGGCTTGTGTGCCAGGCCTTTTGTTTGCCGCTGGCCGAGAAAAACGTCGGTGGGAGCGTGAATCCAAGCACAGGGCATTCGCATGAATAATCAATTCTAACATAGTGCGGCAGGATTATCCGAAACGAATCCCCTGCGTGGTCGGAATAACGTAGGTACCTGGTGGTGTGGTGTGGCCTTGAATTCCCTGTGAGAATAGCGAGAAGACCTTCATAGGTTTTGTGCGACGTTCATTTGACGGTTTTTTGAGTGCGCTCTTTGCGCTCCTTTGCCAGATAGTTATTCCAGACCATCAGGGAGTCCGGATGGATGAAGCGGTGACGTCGGATCAAGTGCTCCATCGTAGCCTGAAAACACTTAACAAACAATTCTTCTAACGGTACGTGGCCGGCGATGGAACGCAGTGGTTGCAGACTGCTTTGCGAGCGCAGTGGTTCAATCATATCAGCGACATAGATAATCATATCCAGATTGCTCATATCAGGAGCAGCCGAGGTATGACGCTCGATAGCCTGGATTACGCTCCGGGGCAATTCAGGGTATTTTTGAGCTACGGCATGAGCGCCTGTCTGAGCGTGAAGCAAGGCGGCCGTTTCGAGGGGATTTTCGGGCAGTTTAATGTCAAAACGTTTGGCTCGCTTAAGCAACTCTGCGTCGGAATAGTTTTTATCCCAATCGTGGAGCAACCCGGCAATTCGCGCTTGATTAACGTCAACGTCATAGACATTGGCCATAAGGGCAGCTATGTCAGAGACACTGATGGAATGCAACAGGCGCCACTGCGTAAGGCGACGCTGCAGTTGTTTGCGAGCGTCTTGATATATCGCATCATAATCAGGCATAGGTCTCGTGTTCAAATAAGAAGTGCGGCGACATATAGCTTCTATGGCACAGTATAAGGTTTTTCGTTAATCAGCGGTTGAGTTCAGACATAGAGGCCGTGTTGTTCGATGTAACTCAAAACATCAGCTGGCATGAGACCATCCACCGACAAGCTATTACGCAGTCGACGGCGAATATCGCTGGAAGAGACAGGATTTTCCGGCATGTCTACTTCAGTCACGTCAAAATCCTCATAGCGGACAATTGTGGGGTAGTCTTTAGGCACCTGCGTTACCGGTGTTTTTGTGTCTTCACCACTATCCTGTTTTCCGTTCGAATCGCTACTCTCACCCGGTTCTTTCTCCAAATCGTCAGCAGTCCTGTGCGTCGCAACACTGCTGTTATCGGCGTTATCGGTAGTGCGCGGCGCTGACAACACCTTGACCAGAGCGGCTATACGATCGGCCTCTTTCCAAGTGGGCAAATCAAGCGCGGCATCACTGCCACAAACTAAAAACAACGTGACAGTTGGACCAACGATGCGCCTGATCTCTTCCAGTGTATCAATGGTATAACTGGGTCCAGTTCGGTCTATCTCCAAAGGCGAGACCAGATACTTCCCTACTCCGGTTGTAGCCAGATGCAACATCTCCATGCGATGGAAAGGAGGTGTCATCATACTGTTGTCCTTGCGTACTGAGTGACCACTGGGGACAAATAACAGCCTGTCCAGGTCAAACTGGCGTACGGCCTGCTCAGCGAGCTCAAGATGACCGACATGCACCGGGTCAAAGGCACCACCGAGGATGCCGAGTTGCGTTACGCTCATCAAAATCGCCTCTCTCGCACTGAATCAGCAGGATGGGAATTGTCGCAAAGCGTGTGATTCATCGAATCTGCCCGTCACCCTCCAAAATGAACTTCGTTGAGGTCAAGGCGCTCAGGCCCATCGGTCCTCTGGCATGCAACTTTTGGGTGGAGATACCTATCTCGGCTCCCAGGCCAAATTCGCCACCATCGGTAAAGCGTGTAGAGGCGTTGGCGTAGACAGCTGCCGAGTCGACTTCGGCTAAAAAGCGATGTGTTGCCGTATAGTCCTGGCTGATAATGCTCTCGGAATGGTGAGTAGAATAGCGGTTGATATGACCAATAGCTTCGTCAAGACCACTGACGCACTTTACCGAGATCTCTAAATCCAGATATTCGCGTCCCCAGTCCTCATCTGTGGCCAAAACGAGCAGCTGTTCGGCACCATCCAGCGCCTGGCCCAGTTTCAGTGCCGACTCGTCGGCATGTACGAGCACGCCGGCATCCATCAATGCACTCAGCATTTGAGGAAGATATTCTGCAGCGACGGCATCGTCCACGAGCAATGACTCGATGGCGTTGCAAACCCCGGGACGCTGCGTCTTGGCATTGAGCAGAATGGGCACGATAAGGTCGGCGCGGGCGGCACTGTGTACATAGAGGTGACAATTGCCTTCGCCGGTCTCGATGACCGGCACTTTGGAGTTCTCAACGGTGGCACGAATCAGCGAAGCCGAGCCGCGGGGGATAAGCACATCTATCAGTCCATGTAACTGCATCAATTCGTTCGTGGCGGCACGATCGGTGCTTTCTATCGATGAGAGCCAATTGTTGGGCAATCCACTATCCAGGCCAGCCGCGGCAATCACAGCGCTCATCGCCAGGTTTGAATGGACGGCTAACGAGCCACCACGCAGTATACAGGCGTTACCTGTCTTTAGGCACAGACCGGCGGCGTCGGCTGTAACATTTGGCCGAGCCTCATAAATCATCGCAACCACGCCCAGAGGTACACGTATTTGCCTCATGCGAATGCCGCTGGTCAGCGTATGTCCCTCGACTACCGTACCCAGAGGATCAGGGCTAGCCGCCAACTCTCTCAGCGACGCAGCAATGGCAGCTATTCGTTCAGGATTAAGCAAGAGGCGGTCAATCAAAGGCTCGGCCGTACCTGCAGCGCGTGCTGCTAGCACGTCTTTGGTGTTCTCGGCAAGCAGATAGTCTTGTTGATCCACCAAGCTTTGCGCAAGAGCCAACAGGGCACTGTCGCGCTCTTGGGCACTGCATTTTGCCAACGCGAATGCGGCCACACGAGCCGCCTTAGCCTTGGCAAGAACCTCACTCACCCGCTCTTTGTCTGTAGCCATGTTGGTGCCTCCCTAAAATCTAGAATATAACCATGCGATCGCGATGTATTACCTCAAAGCGTTCTTTGTTCTGTGCCAGTGGTGTGCTCGCCAGATCCGCGCTGCTCAAACCGATAGCACTGTGTAGATCTTCGCTGGTATAACTACTGAGGCCTCGACCTAGCAAAAGCCCCTCTGCATTGCGAATGTCGACGACGCTGTCCTGTGCAAAGGTCCCGTCGATCGACTTGATACCTACCGGCAACAGTGAGCCGCCTCGTTCTCTGAGTGCTGCTTCGGCACCCTCATCGATAGTAACCGTACCCCGGACATTGCCCGCAAGTGCGAGCCAAAGTTTACGCGCTCCGGCCTGTCTCCTTTGATTGTCAGTCAAAAAATGCGTGCCGACCAGTTGGCCTTGGGCAGCGTTGATGATTACGTTGGGTACGTGGCCTTCGCAGATAACCATTGGAATCGAGGCAGCTTTGAGCATCTGAGCGGCCTCCAGTTTTGTGAACATGCCACCGCTGCCTTTGTCTGTACCGGCCGCACTGGCAGCATGGAGTATCTCAGCAGTAAAGGCGGCCACTTCTTCCAGCAGTTGGGCATCGTCTTTCAAGCGCGGGTCAGCAGTATAAAGTCCTTCGATGTCGCTGAGCAACACTACAAGATCAGCTTTGACGAGAATGGCCAACTGTGCTGCCAGGGTATCGTTATCACCAAAGCGAATCTCGTCAATAGCCACAGTATCATTTTCGTTGATCAACGGTACGACCCCCATTGCCAGTATCTGGTTCAGAGCGGCGCGGACGTGTAGATAGGATTGACGATTTTGAATATCGTGGCGTGTGAGGAGCACCTGTGCCAAGCGAATATTATAGGTTCCAAAAGCTTTAGCATAGTGCTTTGACAACTCAACTTGGCCTACCGCTGCAGCAGCCTGCAAGGTCGGAATATCATCGGGACGAGCCGGCGGCATGCCTAGGGCTTCCAGGCCAGCGACAATTGCCGCAGAGGAGACCACAAGGACCTCGATACCACTTTGGTAGAGTTGGTTTACCTGGCGGGCCACATCATCAAGATAGCTGCTGTCAAGATGGCCGTGCGTGTCAGTCAGAGTTGATGATCCCAGCTTGATGACCAGTCTTCTCACGGTGCTGTTCAACGTGTTGTTCATGAGTCTGTCACTCGTTCGTTGGAGGAGACATCAGTTGAAGCGACAACTTGAATTTCTGTAGTGATAAAGTCTTTAGGGGAGAAATCAAAGGCGCGATTCGCGATGCGGATCTCGGCTCCGGGCTTGGCCCCCGCCGCCGCTAATGCCTTTTCGACTCCCAATCGCTCCAGACGTCGCTGAAGATGATCAATGGCCTCGGGATTGTCCCATTCTGTTTGGATAACCATCCGCTCCACCAGTTTGCCTTCGACACGAAAGACATCACTGCTCAAAGCCGTGATGTTAAAGCTCTTATCCTCGACTTGATGGCGATGCTCCCAGACACGCTCAAAATCACCTAATTCGTGTGAACTTCCTTCGCTATGATCAGCAGCGAGACGCAAAGTGGCTACTCTCTCGGCCGTGGCCGCAGCCAGCGCGTTGATTCCCTGCTTGGTCAAAGCCGAAACCGCGAATATCAAAGGTTGAACCGGGGGCTTTGCGGATGCTTCAGCATGTTCAGTACAGTCGACGCACAAAGAGGAACTGACCGTGGTAGATGTTTCGGTGGCAGTGACAGCCTCAGTACTGCTTGAAAAGAGTTCTGTAGGGGTGTAATCGTCAGTACTCGGCGTTGCTGTGCGAGTTTGTATGTACTCACGGAGCCGTTGAACGGCCTGTGCAGAGGTGGCGTCAATCTTATTAATGACGATGATCTGTTCCCTCTGCGCTAATTCTGGGGCATAACAAGCCAGCTCATTATTGATGATGTCGTAATCGTTGCAAGGATCGCGGCCCTCCAGACCACCGGTGGCATCTATGACATGCAGTAAAAGAGCGGTGCGTTCAATGTGTCGTAAGAAGCGATGGCCAAGCCCTTTGCCCTGAGAAGCCCCCTCAATAAGGCCGGGGATATCGGCTATGACGAAGCTCATTTCGCCAGAACGAACCATTCCCAGGTTAGGCACAAGCGTAGTGAAGGGGTAATCGGCTATCTTCGGTCGAGCTGCGCTCAGAGCAGCGATCAGAGAAGATTTTCCGACCGAAGGCATTCCTACGAGCGCTGCATCGGCCATCAGTTTCATCTCCAACTCCAGCCAACGTTCTTCGGCCGGTTCTCCCAACTCGGCAAAAGCCGGAGCACGGCGCGTGGATGTCACGAAATGAGTGTTGCCTAAGCCTCCGACACCGCCGTGCGCAACTATCACCCTTTGTCCGTGTATGGTCATATCGGCAATAAGTGCGCCCGGGCGTTGAGTTTCAAGGTCATATTCTCTGACCACGGTACCCAAAGGCACCCGTAAGATCAGGTCCTCGCCATGAGCACCGTGCTTCTTGGAGCCTTTGCCATGAGTGCCTCGCGCTGCTTTAAAATGATGTTTGAAACGATAATCTATAAGTGAAGAGAGCTGTTTGTCGGCCAACAGCACAACATTGCCACCATGACCGCCGTCACCGCCGTCTGGCCCACCCTTGGGCACATAGGCTTCGCGCCTGAACGACATGCAGCCACCGCCACCGTCGCCGGCCTTGACGTGGATATGTACACAATCAATGAACACCGGGGTTGCATTCCTCGTCCTCGTTCGAACTTATCTTTTGGTATCCCCTACATTTTGTTGGGGTGCGGATATGTCGGTCTATACCAGGCAGTTATGATGGCAAAGCCCTCTGTAGACTTCAAACAGAGGGCCCAAACATCTGGATTTACCTGTGAATCAAGCAGTGCGCACGTGAACCTTGCGTTTAGTGCCATGCGTGAACTCCAGTGTGCCATCCGTCAGCGCAAACAAGGTGTCGTCACTGCCACGGCCAACATTATCACCGGGGTGGATATGGGTCCCACGCTGTCGCACAATGATGTTTCCTGTGTTGACCCGCTCACCCGCAAAACGTTTGACTCCCAGGCGTTTAGCCTTAGAATCGCGGCCGTTACGGGTGGAGCCTAAGCCTTTCTTATGTGCCATACTGTTCTAACCTCGCTTCTGTTGTCTCTGTGCTGCGCATTGCGGTAGTTATCGTGCAGATGTTGTATCACTCATCGGTTTCTTTAGTAGTTTTAGCGCTCCTTGCATCAGCATCAGGTGCAGCTTTTTTTGTAGTGGCCGCGCTTGTTTTGCGTGCCGGTTTTTTGGCCGGGGTTTTTTGCGTAGTATCTTTGTCTGACTTTTTGGGGGTGACTGCCCTGGTAGTACTCGATAGCTGAGCGCCTGTATCATCAGGTGTTACCTTGGCGGTTCTTGAAGTTCTTGTAGTCTTGGCAGCTGTGGTGGCCTTTTCTACCTTGGTAGATTTTGTTGACTGAGCGGTTCGCTCTGATGCTGTAGCTTTAGCGTCAGCAGTCGTTTCTTGAGCTTGAGCAGAGCTTTTGACACGTTTGGCCTTGATATCTTCTTCAGTCTTTGTATTCTTACCGGCAACGGCACTTCTGCTGCGCGCAGCGGTTTTTACCGTCGTGCTATGCTGTTTGAGCTTAGCATCCTTAGAGGGGGCTTTGGGCGGCGTGCCCTCCGGACTGATAGCGTCTATCGCAAGACGGGTAAGCATTTGACGGTGGCCCTTGAACCGTTTGTAGCCTTTACGTTTCTTGAACTTGAATATCAACTGTTTCGTGCCCTTGAATTGCTCGACTATCGTTGCAAACACCTTGGCCGTGGCCAACTGTTCGCGCTCTGTAATGATTGTGCTGCCATCGGCCAAAAAGACTACGTCCAGTGCCGTCTGTTCGCCCGGTCCTCCGGACAACTTTTCGACTTCTATCGTGTCGCCCTGCTCGACCTTGTACTGCTTGCCACCTGTAACCACTATCGCATACATCTCGTGCCTCTCGCCTCTCGTCAACTAAGAAAACGCTATGATAACCTACTCGCCCGCTTGCGCGGGTTATATCCGTTTGGCTCCCCGGGTAGGACTCGAACCTACAACAAATCGGTTAACAGCCGATTGCTCTGCCATTGAGCTACCGAGGAGTATGGCCTAACGGAAGCACAGTATAACAAACCCACAGCTCCCTTGGCTTTTAGGTACACAAACACGGTACACAGGGTCGGTGAGAAAACCTTGTGCAAATTTGCCGGGTGCTCTCTCTGGGTATTGCGTGGTGGGCCCTGCAGGATTCGAACCTGCAACCAAGGGATTATGAGTCCCCTGCTCCACCGTTGAGCTAAGGGCCCGCCGATTTAGCCAATGGATTGTATCACAAGAGCGCAGGAACGCAGCGAGTACAGCCTGAACGTGCGACAGGAATCAACACAGGTCGGCAGCAAAAGACCGGCAGTGCGAAAAAGGCCGGGTCAGCACACAGGTTCAGGAGGCCTCGAAGCTACCACGCCCTTGTTCGGTACCCGAGCATGTCATTCGAGCGGTGTAGGACCCAAGGTAACCTCGATAGTCTGTGTTGCGCTACCGCGTTTAATAGTGAGTTTGACCACAGAGTCAATCTCTTTTGTGCGAATCTGGATAATCAGATCGGCCGAGGATGTTACGTTGGTATCGTCAACCGCCGTTATCACATCGCCCACTTGAAGCCCTGCCTTCTCGGCCGGAGAACCAGGAACCACCGATTCGACATAGGCGCCGGTTGTTGCAGTGGTCTTAAGTGAGCTGGCATTACTGGTGGTTACCGAAAGCAAAGTCACGCCCAGATACGGATGTTGGACCGGCTTGCCCTGCATAATCTGTTCTGCGATGTTGATGGCGTAGTTGCTGGGCAGAGCAAAACCAACACCGGAGTTCGAGCCGGATGTCGTCTGTACTAACGTGTTGATGCCGACGAGCTTTCCCTCACTGTCTACAAGGGCGCCACCAGAGTTGCCTGGATTGATAGCGGCATCGGTCTGAATCATATTCGCGTAGATGCGTACACCGTCTGAGGACTGCATGGCGGTCGAGCGATACAGCGCAGACACAATACCCGTAGAGACCGACTTTTCCAGCCCGAAGGGACTACCTACGGCCATGACCCACTCACCCACGTTCACCTGGTCGGAATCGCCGACCTCGATGGGTGTGAGTCCGGTGGCATCGACTTTAAGCACGGCCAAGTCGCTGGATTGATCTTCGCCTACGAGTTTGGCTTCGAGTTGTTTATCACCAAGGTTGACCAGAAATTGTTGGCCGCCGGAAACCACATGTCCATTAGTAAGGATATAGCCGCTGGAACTGATAATAACCCCAGATCCCAAGCCGGTCTTGCTCAAAGAATCGGCCTCGTCACCCGCGCTATCGTTGCGGTTATTGCCGAGTAAAGAGTCCAGTGGATTAGTCGATGGGGCGGTGTAGACATCGATGTTTACGACCGAAGGAGTAACTTTGGATGCAACAGCCTCGGCCAGCGAACTATCCTCGCTTATGGGTTGAATATTCAAGGTGGCAGCATCCACTGACCCCGAAAAGCTAAAACCGTTCGTAGCTATGAATAGAGCACCTACTGACAGCCCGGCACCGACAAGCACACCCAAAAGGCCCATCAGAAAAACCAGGCCACGGCTGGATTTTTTCGTCGTAGTTGCCTGCGCATGCTGAAACCCGCTGGCCTGAGAATCGCCAGGTGGTGGTTGGTGTTCAGCTGGATAAGGCTGCTCAAAATTGACAGAGGGCTGTTGAGCATTAGCAGGCCCATCAACATAGGCTTGCGTAGGGCTGGGGTAAGCCTGCGCAGGTGCCACGTAGGGTTGCTGTGGTTGAAGGGGCACCTGAGGGGGGGTCTGCGCGGGCACATACGTCGGCTGTGGTGCAGGTTGAGGGTTATTTGGGTAGGGTTGTGTTTGTAAAGCCGGTGAATTATCTATAGCAGCGGCGGGCCAAACTTGCTCTGGCTGATTGACCATCTGCTCCGACTCAGGTAAAGGGACAGAGGGCTGTCCGCTTGGCGTATGTGTCTTGTCTGTCATACTCTAAAATTCCTATCGTTATGCGCTGTTATTTCCTGATACTGCCTATGGGCGTTGGTGTCAGTTCAGGTATTTCTCACTTAAATAATCGATGATGTCATCGGACTCATAGAGTGGACGATCACCGATGAACAGGCACGGCACCTGGTTTTTGCCGCCATGCTTTAAGAGATACTCTTTGTTGGCAGGCTCAGTCGTCGAATGCAGATCAAGCACGATGCTGTTGCTCTCGAGAAAACGCAACACTTTGAGCGAAAACGGGCAGGTCGGCAGGTAATAGAGCTTGAGTTCGTCCATGATTGTTCCTTTCTATAGAACATCTGAATCGCCATCAAACATCCAAAATGGACGGTGGGCCTGATGGCGACTTTGTATATTATAACCTCCACAGCTTAAAAGAAGCTTAAAGATGAAGTCGGTTTTCCGGTCGTTACTTTCTCAATAACAGGCGCATGATCCTCCCCTTTTTACACTTGGTTATGCTCTATCGAGTACATTTGCCACGACCTTTTGATAATTCCTTTTATGTACTTGGTTATGCTTATTGACAAAGGGTACTCGTTATGCGACCCGAGGTCCTTTCCTCGTGGTGTCGGTTGAGCTACCATAAAGTTAAATCAGGTTAACCTTCAGACATTGAATCAGTGGAGCGCGAGTGGTGTATCACTCTAGCCAGGAAAAACCGTTCCATCCTATCAGTTGGTCCGGGCCGCTCTTTATGGATAACTGCTGATTTGCTATTCTATAGAGTATTATCGATCGTTAGGAGCAGGTATGACAAAATCAACTCTGGAAATCGTCCGAGAAGTATTCGTAGAAAAGCTCGAAAGCGACCCGGAGACTGTGGTCTTACAAGCCAGTCTGAGCGAGGATTTGGGCGCAGACAGCTTGGATGCCATTGAGGTTATTATGGCTTTAGAAGAGATCTACGGCAGGGAATTTGAAGGCGAGGACATTGAGAATCTCAAAACTGTAGGTGATGTGGTCGAACTCATCGACAGACTTACACACCAGGAAGGTTGACGGGTGCATGATTTTACGAGAAACACACGCACGGACCAACCGGAAAGTCAAAGTATCAAAGACGATGCCACTGTCGCTTCGATCTCGGTCAATGCTTTGGCTATCGGCGTATTTGTGATCTCGGCTACCATCGGCATGAATACCGACGTTGACAGCTATTCACCGACATCAATGTGACCCTGAGTGTCATACTCTGTGTGCTGATGGGCGCTTTATATATTCGCCTCGTGCGTTCAGTTTTGTGTACCCGCTGTGTATTTTGAAGCGTTTTTACAAAGTCTGTTCCAGAATATTACGCAGTGCGCTACCACTGCTGCAGTGCGATTGCACAAGTTTGATGTCGCCACACTGTGCTTTTTTCTTGGCGATCTTAACCATTTCGTGTGAGACTGGCTTTGTGAACAGAACAATCAGATCGGGGCTACCAATTTGACACTCCAGATTTTTGGACGGCTGCGTATAGACCTTGGCTTTACAGGAATATTCCTTGCAGATACTTTTATATTGACATTCCATCCGGCAGTGTCCACCGATAATCACTACGCTCATATGTCCCAGCACTCCTCTACTTTAGTCGGTTAGACGATTCAAGAAAGTTTACTTTGTCTAACTTAATTATAAAGCATCAATAGAGGGAGCTGTCAAGGGTTTAGGGAGAAAATTTTTAAAAATCGAGAGAGAAGGAGCGGGTGACCAAGAAGCGCTACAGCCCACCATGCGTATCGTCAAGCGAAAGAAGGGACAAGGTGTATCAAAATATCTCTGGAGCCAACGACCGGACTCGAACCGGTGGCCTGCTGATTACGAATCAGCTGCTCTACCAACTGAGCTACGTTGGCCCAACTCTTATATTATGCAAAAAACTTGTCCAGTATACCATCCACAGATCAGATGAGGGGAAGTAATGGCCTGCCTGCGTACTATGCATTAGCGGCGGTCAATAACGCATGGGTCCGATTTACGGCTTCCCATGTGAACTCAGGTAGCTCACGGCCAAAGTGACCATACGTCGCAGTCTTCAAAAATATCGGCCTGAGCAAGTCCAGATCTCGAATAATGGCCGCCGGCCTCAAATCGAAGACCTGCTCTACGGCTGTGGTTATCTGCCGCTCCTCAACTGTGTTAGTACCCATGCAGTCAACCATCAAAGACAGTGGACGGGCCATGCCGATACCATAGGCAATCTGCACTTCTGCGCGCTGAGCCAAACCGCTGGCGACAATATTTTTGGCTATCCAACGGGCAGCATATGATGCTGAGCGGTCGACCTTCGTGCAGTCCTTGCCCGAAAATGCACCGCCACCGTGGCGGGAATAACCGCCATAGGTATCGGCGATGATCTTGCGTCCGGTTAGTCCCGTATCTGCCGCTGGTCCACCAGCCACGAAACGCCCCGTGGGATTGACATACACTTCGGCATCTTGCCAGGGCAGTCCGGATTCATCAAGCACCGGCCGTATTACCTGCCTAATCAGGTCAGTCTTGATGTAACGTTCGATATCGGCTCGATCTTCGTGCTGACTGGAGAGGAGCACGGTTTCGACTGCAACAGGACGACCACTGCGGTAGCGCACACCTACTTGAGTTTTGCCGTCTGGCCTCAGGTAATCCAGGTTGCCGTCCTTGCGTACCTGAGCCAGGCGTTGAGACAGCCGTTGCGCCAGATAAATTGGCACAGGCATCAATGTTGAGGTCTCCGTGCAGGCAAAGCCAAACATGAGGCCTTGGTCGCCGGCACCGATGCGCTCTAGGGGATCGCTTGTGGCATTGCCATGTTGAACCTCGAAAGACTCATCGACCCCTCGGGCAATATCGGGGCTTTGTTCATGGATGGAATTGGTTATACCGATAGAACGATAGTGGAAGCCTGAGTCTGGATCAGTGTAGCCAATATCTGCTACGACATCGCGCACAAGCCGGTCGATATCCACGTAGGCCGCAGTGCGAATCTCGCCCGCCAGGAACACCTGACCTTCGGTTACCATGACCTCGCAGGCCACCCGTGCTTCGCTGACCTCAGTATGCTTGCCTGCAGGAGTCTTGTAGCCACCGAGCATAAGCTCAATCTCCTTGGCAATAATGCTGTCGAGAATAGCATCGGATATCTGATCGCAGACCTTGTCCGGGTGCCCTTCGGTCACACTCTCGGAAGTGAACACATAATCACCGCGACCTGCGGACGTGTATCTGTTATCTGCTGGCATCGTTTCTCCCTGATTTCTCTGGTTTCTTTGACCTGGGTGCTCATCCCTTGGCAGCACATATTATGCATATATCTTAAAAAGGTGATAGGTGCACACAAGCAATACGCTACAATAACAGAATGAACATCTTTTTTGAACAGAACGGGCCGGCCGTCAGTATCACCGGCTTTTTGGATAAGGCCGCCTATTCTGAATGCTCCGACTGTCTGGGTTTTGAACTTGAGCATTTCATCGTAACACAGGAAACAGGTCAGCCCGTAGGCTATTTATCCGAAGACACCAAAGACGAAGCCTGCGTTGAGCAGATCATGTTGACGCTGGCATCGTCATACGAGCAAAGCATCTACGAACGGGGCAGCGATGGAAAAGATCATTTATTTGGTTTGACACGCGGGTATACGGCGCTTTCTCTGGAACCAGGCGCACAGTTAGAGATAAGCATTGGCCCGCTGCGTCGCCTGAGAGAAATAGAACAGGAATATCACCGCTTCAGATCGGAACTGGACCCTGTTATAGAAGCCCTGGGGCTCAAACTTGCGCTTGTGGGGTATCACCCTACCGCCCAGGCACACAACATCCCGCTCATTCCCAAATTGCGTTATCAGTTTATGGACCAACACTTTGCTTCTACCGGTCGCCACGGCATCTGCATGATGCGGGCCACGGCATCCACCCAGGTATCGGTGGACTACCTCGATCAGGATGATGCCATACAAAAGCTCAGAGTGGCTACGGCACTCGGCCCGCTGCTCGCCTTTCTTACCGACAACTCGCCAGTGTTTGAATCGGCGCAAATAGGAGCTCTGGGGGCTTCTCTCCCAACTGACAGGACGGTAGATAGCGCTACAGATGAGATTACCGGCGCTGCGACTGTGACAAACAACGCAAGGGTGACTTCTCTTAATCGTTCAATTGATAAGACGAACAGCGAGTTGGTAACTCCCAGCGGTCTGGCGCTACCAAATAGAATGGCCCGCATGGCCTGTTGGGATGACACCGACCCCGATAGAAGCCTTGTGCCTCCGGGCCTATTCGATGATGACTTTGACTTTTACCACTATGCCCAAGGCTTGCTCAGAGCACCGGCTATATTCACACCTGCCGGTCAGACTGCCACTGCGGCAGCAGCACAGATGCTTGATTCAGAAAAACCGCTGGAATATACCGGCTTTCGCAGCTTTAATGAACTTCTTTCTTCAGAGGCCCTTGACGACGCAGCTATCTTGCATATCTTGTCGATGTTTTTCTATGATGCCCGCTTTAAATCCTATGTAGAAATCCGCCAAGCCGACGCTCTGCCTTTTGAGTATGCGTTGGCTTACACGGCGTTGATCAAAGGAGTGTTTTATAACCCGGCCGCCGTTGAGTATTACTCGACACGGTTTACGTTCATGGATGCCACTCAGGTGGCCTTTGCCAAGACCGCACTGCGCAAGAGCGGCTACGATGCGCTTGTCTATCGACGAGCGGTCCACGAATGGCTTGACGAACTCTTGGAGTTCGCGCGGGCGGGCCTACCCAAAGGCGAGCTGGAGTATCTTGCGCCCTTGGCACAGCTGATCGAGACCAGACGGACAGTTTTGGATTTACACTACGAAAAGTGCCCTTTTGCCCCTCACGCAAGGTGATAGCGACGAATGATGCGACACAAGCAACACCAACAAGATAACGGGGGAGAAAAGCCGGACGACCCTGTCTTTGACAGTGCCGGTCATACGTATCACGCACATTTTTCCTCCTCTCGAATAGACGCGCTGCAACGGGCTTATCGCGAGGTCTTTTCGTCACTAAAGGGTGATGTGACTGGGCGGATTACTGCGGCGACGTATCTCAATACCTCCAGCGCCTTTTATCACGATCGCGTCATTGGCATGGGCTTTCTCCCTAAACTCTATGATGAAGCTGCACTTAGCTATTTTGATACTATAGTAGCAACAACCTACCGTATTCTGGATAAGATAACCCAGCACTACCTTCGAGACGACGAGTATCGACGACTATTCAGATTCTCGCCGTTGTTGGAGTCGTTGATTTGCCTGCCCAGCAGTTACGCTGCTACGATACCGATCGCCCGGTTCGATATCTTTTTGGATGAACAGAGCGGCGATTTCATGTTCTGTGAATTCAATACCGATGGTTCCAGTGCTATGAATGAAGATCGCGAAGTCTGTAATGCTCTTGCAACCACACCGAGCCTTGCCAACTTCTCGGCTACGCACCGGGTTTGTGCTCAGGAACTGTTCGACAACTGGATCGACGCTTTTTTACGCATATACGAGAGCTCAAGCGCCGCTCGTCCCAACCCGACCGTAGCCATAGTTGATTATCGTCGTAGCGCCACTATGACCGAGCATCGGGAGTTTTGCAGGCGTTTTATGGCTCGCGGCGTTAATTGTCTCATCGCCGATATAGCAGACCTGGCCTTTATTGATGGCGCGCTGTACGCCACTAACACCGAGCCGGATACTCGCGATTTTGACCCTGCAGATAAGGATGTTGCGTCTCGTCACCTTGAATCCAGACAGCCCATACGAGTGGACGCTATCTACCGGCGAGCGGTAACACACGAAATCGTTGCGGAACTGGAACAGGAACTGGAGCAAGAGTCGCAGCCTACCGGCCAGGCGCGCCGCCAAATTTTTGAGCGACTTTTAAGTGGTAATTCAGTGTGCTCAGATCCAAGCGATTGTACAGGAGCTCGCGCCTTGCTTGTGGCGGTCGCTACAGGAAGCGTCTGTATGCTGGGCGACTTTAAGACTCAGGTCGCCCATTCCAAAGCGGTTTTCGTTGTGCTGCATCTGCCTGAGACCCAGGCTATCCTGAGCGCCTCAGAGCGTGATTTTATCCGTCGGCACGTGCCCTACACTACCTGGTTAGATGCCGACAGCATTGATCTGAACGCGGCCAAAGCGAATAAGGATCGCTGGATTATCAAGCCGGTGGATGGCTATGCCACCATGGGGGTATTTGCAGGAAGGGGGCTTGGTGCTGAGGAGTGGGAGCGACTCATAGATGAACACAGTAACGATGGCTATGTCATTCAAGAATACTGTCAGCAATATGCGACGCTTAACACACTGCCCCTACCTCTGGATTCTCAGGGCCAGCCGATGTTCTCTCGTCCCAACGACATTCAAAGGGCCGTCAGGGCCGGACGCTTTGATGCCCAACACCTTGAGCCGTATCATACGCTTACCGGACTGTTTAGTTACGATGGCCGTTTTTCCGGAGTCTATGTTCGTGCCGGCCAAGATGCCCTGATTGTCGGTTTTCGCGGCGGCATTACTCTGGGCTCATTACTTTGCGATGTCTCTGAATTCTGTGATTTGGCGATAGTCCCTCGGCATCTCGATGTTGCTTCGTCTCGACTTTATGAGTGTCGCAACGATTATCTGCCGCCTGCGTCGGACGCATCTGAATTAAAATAGTCTGAATATCGCGAGAAATGCCAAAGTGTACCGTGCGGCAGCACTGTCGGCCTATTGAACTATTGAACATCAGGAAACGGAGCCAGGAGAATGGACGACACTCCCGTCAGGGTGCGCTTTGCGCCCTCGCCCACCGGATATTTGCATATCGGTGGTGCCAGGACAGCTATCTATAATTGGGCGTATGCCAAAAATCAGGGCGGCAGCTTTATTTTGCGCATTGAGGATACCGACCGTCAAAGATCTTTGCCGGAACACACTGCGCAGATACTGCGCTCGTTGCGCTGGTTGGGCTTGGATTGGGATGAAGGACCCGACGTAGGCGGTGCCTTTGGACCATATCTGCAATCCCAACAACGCTTAGTCTACGACCAGGCTTTGACAAAATTGCGCCAAAACGACAGTGTCTACCCCTGCTTTTGTACGTCCGCAGAGCTAAAGGCCAAACGGGAGGCTGCATTGGCGGCTCGGACTTACACTGGCTACGACCGCACCTGTCGTTTTGTCGACGCGGACGAGGCCGCCCGGCGGATAGCCGCGGGCGAGGCACATACCTGGCGCATTAAGCTGCCTTTGGATCGTGACGCTGTAGCCTTTGACGATCTGGTATTTGGTCATATCAAGGTTGGTCTTGAGCAACTAGATGATTTTATCTTGGTACGGGCAGACGGCTCACCCACCTATAACTTTGCTGTGAGTGTGGATGATTCCCATATGCGCATCAGCCACGTCATTCGTGGCGATGATCATCTGAGCAACACCCCCAAACAGATACTCGTTTTTGAAGCGCTGGAAAGCAAGGTGCCTGCCTTTGCACATCTATCGATGATCTTGGGCAACGATGGTAAGCGGCTTTCGAAACGTCACGGTGCCACCTCACTTGAGTTCTATCGAGACACGGGCGTACTACCCGAGGCACTGCTGAACTATCTGGCACTTTTGGGTTGGTCGTTAGATGGACAGACTACCTTATTTGACGCTGAGTGTCTGAAAAGCGCATTTTCGTTGCAACGGGTATCAAAAAACCCGGCGATATTCGATACAGAAAAGTTATTATGGGTGAACCAGGCTTATCTCAAAAGACTGAGTCCGCAAGCTTTTCTCGATGTCTGGCAACCCTATCTGCTGGAGGCTGGATTGCTGCGCGGCAAGACCTCGGTGGCCCAGGCCTTAGCGTTGCACAATAACGCAGAGGAGAGCGCTGTCTGTCCGGCATCCAAGCCGATCCAGGAGGCTGTCCAAGCTGACATCGAGGCCAACCGTGAATGGTATCTGCAGATACCACCACTGGTTGTCGAACGCGTCAAGCTGCTGGCCGAAGTCAATGGCATCTGTGCCTATCTGTTTTGCGGCGACGAGGTGCCCTTCGACGAGCGCTCGATTCAAAAATGTTTGAAGCCAGAGGGGACGACTCAGTTGTTGAATGCTGCGATAGACTGTCTTGATACGGCTGAAGTGCCTTGGCGACTTGAAGCTATCGAACAGGCATTACGCCACCTGCCACAAACCCTGGACGTTAAACCTAAACTGTTGTTCCAGGCGATACGGGTAGCTCTCTGTGGCACTATGATCTCCCCTCCCCTGTTTGAATCGCTTATCTTGGTGGGTCGAGAGTTCACCTTGAACCGTCTGCGGCGCGCAGCAGCGATTGCAGGTTAATAGAGTTCATATGCGAATTGATTTTAGAATGCTTCTGTCGCGGTTATAGGATAATATTTGCTAATATATTGATATATTAATTATTTTAAGAGTGCAATCGCCACGCACATGAGTATCATTCGAAACCAAATTACTTTAAGCAGTATTTTTGGAGGGTTGTCGTCTGTCATCTAACTGATTTTACGTTGCTGTGATGTTTCCTCACCCAGAAGTTGAACCTGTTCATTGCGGCTACGGGCATGCGCTCTGTGCGGCACAAGTTGAATGACCGGCTGGGCGCTGGAAGGATCACTGTCGCATCTGAAATGTGCTCCATTCGCATATCCTTGTATCTCTTTGGAATGCGGCGTTACGCTGTTGATGTTGTTGTGAGTGATCTGGTGTCGCTCAATGACCTGCTTGATCATTTCCAAAGTAAAATCTCCGGTATTGCCAGGATGGGCCTGTTCAAACGGTGCCTGTCCATAGAACGGCTGTGCAGGAGAAGTCTGAGCGTGAATGGTCTGGGTTTGGATGACCTGATGCGATGCGGGATGCGTAAGAATCGCCTGCAGGGGTTGCGCTTGCGTAAGTTGTTGGATCGCAGGCTGTTGCAACTGTTGACAGGAGATCTGTTCAGAATGATGCTGAGTTGTAAATTCGTTGGGAGTCTCAAAATCACGATAGTCAAACGTACCCTCGCAGTCCAATTTTGCTTGTGGATTGTTAGTGCACCGGTAGTTATTACAGATCAGTTGTTGCTGATCTCTCATACGTTTGGAGGCTACCAACGCCACTGCGACCGAACAGAGCATGCAGACTGTGATGACTGCCGTTACGTAGATCAACGGATCAAAACTCATCGTCTCCTGAGCGTTGACATCGCCCACCACAGCGGCAAAAGCTACCGCAGGCAAAGCCCACAGACTCAGTACAAAGAACGTGAAAAAAAGACCATATGCCAAGCTTCGTTTAAGTTTCATGTGGCATCCTGTCATCGAAATTGCTTATTGATATGACTAATTGTAGCGCAAATTTTTTGAACATACAACCCCCTATTAAATTATTCTGGATTTTTTTCAACACAAGAGCCCTTGTACACATCCGATCATAAACACAAGAGGGGCGATGATACTGGCTTGGAACAGCCTCGCTCGCGCAGTGTTTTCAGAACCCTGCTGCTCCGTAAGATCGCCTTACGGGCTTAAGTCAGCAAGAGCAAACTGTCATGCCATCACTCTGAAGAGGCAGGCAAGGTGTGATCAATAAAACAATGTTCTTTTCCCCGATGGTTCATCCGTTGTAGTATCATTATGGTTCATGAATCTGAGGAACCCATATTACGACATTGTCGCGCTCGATTCGTTTTCTAGGACGGATTTAGATTGAACACTGCACTTTACACAATAGTCGCCAACTGCCGCCCGGCGTGTGATTCGGTGTGGTTATTTTCGATCGATTGTTCTTCTCCCCAAAACCGAGATTCAGGCAACTTTGAGTTTGGGTGGTGCGCCCGTGGCTAAGCTGCAGCGACTCATTAATCGTTTTATATTCTCCGAAAACTTATCTTTGGATGCGCGGACGACGAACATGATATGTATTGTCGGGGTAGCTGCGGTCATTGTCGCCATCATAACCCGGATAATCATGCAGAGTCCGCCTATCCTTATTGTCGTTTTGATAGGAATTGTGATTTCTGTCTCGGGCCTGTTTGTATTTTGTAATGTCTACAATAAACACAGAATTGGGGCCTGGCTGGTTTTGTTTTCTCTCTGCGACGTGTTGCTGCCCGCCGCGTTGTTCGCCTTAGGCGGTCTGGCAAGCGGTGCTTCGTCGTATTTTACGATGTCTATTGTGCTGATCTTCTTTATGTCAAAGGGTCGGGCACGCATCGTCATCCTTATCACACATATCATTTGGGTAATCATCTGCTATATCGCTTTGACGATGTCTCCCTTTGATTCGCTGGTTGCAGAACTTTCCGGGCCCGCACAGATTGTTGATCATATCCAATCTATCCTTATCACGGGATTTTTCATCGCTGCAATCGTTGTCTTTCAAAATCGCATATTCAAAAATGAGCAAGAAAAGTCGGATCGCATGATCTCTTCAATGAATGCCTTCTCGACCGCACTGCTCGACCTGGATGTCGAGAGTCCAAAAAACGTCTTATTGGATGGTATGAATGACATCGCTAACTATTTCAGCGTCGAGTGCATTGCCATTTGGAAAAACTTCTACCAAGAGGGCGATCAGGCAGGTGAGCTTTTCTTCGAGCTTTATATGTTTGAGTACTATAATACTTTGAAAGATGTCGTTAGTCCAAAAACAACCAGGAGGGAGATCACATTTCCCTACGCATCGACGCTGCCGGGCTGGGAGGAAAAACTATCTCAAGGTGTGCCCCTTAACCTTACCAAAGATGAATATTCTCCCGAGGAACGTGTCTTTCTCTCACAATTCAAACCGCAGTCGATTTTTGTGATTCCGGTCATCTTCGGGGGGAAATTTTGGGGAACGGTAGCGTTTAACAGGATTCACAACGACCGAGTTTTTTCGGATTTTGAACAACGCAGTTTACAGGTGTGGGGTGCTTTGTTGGCAAATGCCCTGATTCGCAACGAAATCACCCAGGATCTTACCCTAGCGCAAAGCGAGGCTCAGGCCGCATCGCAGGCAAAGAGCGCTTTTCTCTCAAATATGAGTCACGAGATGCGTACCCCCATGAATGCCATCATCGGTATGAGCACAATAGGACGTCTGGCCACCAACACAGAAAGAAAGGATTATGCTTTCGATAAGATAACCGATGCCTCCACGCATTTGCTTGGCGTCATCAACGATATTCTGGATATGTCAAAAATCGAAGCCGGGAAGCTTGAGCTCTCCCCTACCGAATTTGACTTTGCCCAAGCATTGCAAACAGCCGTTGACGTTGTCTCGTTTCGAGCGGTGGAAAAACAACAGGATTTGAGGATGAGGATAGATGAACAGATTCCTTGTGTCCTGATAGGCGATGCGCAAAGATTGACTCAGGTAATTGCCAATCTACTTGCAAACGCGGTCAAGTTCACACCAGAGAAGGGCTCAATACGCCTCGACGCGTTTTTTGAGGGCGAGGAAAAGGGCCTGTGTGTCATCCGCATCGAGGTAAGCGATACAGGGATCGGCATCAGCAAAGAACAGCAAGAACATTTATTCACCTCTTTTCAGCAGGCCGAGAGCAGTACTTCGCGCACCTATGGTGGCACGGGACTTGGGCTTGCTATCTCCAAACGCATCGTAGAGATGATGGGCGGCCGGATATGGATCGAGTCAAAGCCTAATGTAGGCTCGACGTTCTTTTTTACCTTGCAGGCCCAGCGAGTAAAACAGCCGGAGCAAGACTCCCTTTCAGCTTCTTCTGACACGGGTGAATCCTCAGCAATGAGAAATGATTTTAGCAATTATCGATTGCTACTCGTTGAGGACATTGAGATCAATCGCGAGATTGTAATGGCGTTACTCGAACCCACGGGCCTCGCCATAGAATGTGCGGAAAACGGCGCAGAGGCGCTTCGCCTGTTCGATGCGAACCCCGAGCGCTACAATATTATCTTCATGGATATACAGATGCCGGAGATGGATGGATACGAAGCAACGCGTCGCATCCGAGCACTGGATGCCCCTCACGCCAAGACGATTCCGATCATAGCTATGACCGCCAATGTTTTCAAGGAAGACATTGAAGAAAGTAAAAGGGCGGGTATGGATGCGCACATTGGCAAACCTCTTGATCTGGATAATGTGTTAACTAAGCTCCAGACATATCTGTAAACAAGGGGTACTGACATAGCACAAGCGCAGCACGTTACCGATTGATCTAGTGTCGGTAATGTCGGCACAAACGCGCTGTTGGCACAAACGCGCCAGGAGAAGGGCCTGCATCGCATTCCAGCGACTTGTAGCGTGTTTGCTATCTCTATTTTGACACGAGGATTGATGGGGCGTGCCAACGGTAGCAGTGCACCTGCCAGCTGCGCCTGTCAGTCCGGAAGAGATTTGACGCATACGGATTTGCCGGTTACCATATACACTCGCGTCCTTTGTGGTGCGCTGATTTATTGCCCTGGGATGTCGTCTAATGGTAGGACAGCGGATTCTGGTTCCGTCAGTGAGGGTTCAACTCCTTCCATCCCAGCCATTGGCCCTGCTGGCCTGCCGGATCATCGGTAGCCGGACACAAACCAGGACTATTGCATGGCCCGTTCGTCTAGCGGTTTAGGACACCGCCCTCTCAAGGCGGAGGTCACGGGTTCGAATCCCGTACGGGCTACCAACAATTACAGCCCCGCTGGGCCAATCGGCCCGGCAGGGCTTTTTTGCTCAGATCAAAACGGGAGTCGAACCCGTGAGGGGTCAACGATCCAACGGACTGTTTGCGGCGAAGCGAGCGCAAGCGAGCAAAAGCCTGTTGAATACGAGGCGCGAAGCAACGCGGGTCAAGTCGCTCGCTTCCACGTTTGGGCCTCTCCCAAAAGTTCGTGGATTTCAACAAAGGCTGCCAGGGCTCTATCCAGGTGACCGGATGTGGCCAAAGCCGAATTTTCTGCAAGGTCGCCTCGCTCGGGAATGACCGTATGCACCGGTCGTGTGCCATCAGAGTAGCGATCCACCCAAAGTGGCAGGTAATCCATATGGATTTCATCAATTTGTTGGTGTTGGGAGTTATAGCTAATACGCACATCGGCCATGATACCCTGCTCATTTTCTGCGTCCATGCCTGATTCCAACCTCTGGTTGGACACATAGTTGCCCATGGCCCAAAATACCGGAACCGGCACTTCGCCCTCAGCGGGCATAAGGAATTCCATAGGTTGGAGTACATGCGGATGAGAGGCAAAAATGACATCAGCACCGGCATCGGCGGCATATTGGGCCATTTCACGCTGGTCGTCATTGGGCGCTTGCGCATACTCGGTGCCGTTATGAAAATAACAAACAAGCAACTCCGCTCCGGCGGCTCGTGCAGCATCGAATGTCCGGCGTAGTTCATCTTTGTCTGCAGCAGAACCGCTGGTATAGGAGTTTATCAGGGGATCCAAATCCTCAGCCATGGGAATACCGTTTATGGAACGTGTGGAGCCCAAGGTTGTGGTTTCGTATGTATAGGCCACAACCGCTATGTCCAAGCCCTTGGTGTTGTAGAGAACAAACGCGGGCTCGTTTTCTTCCAGACGGCTGCCGGCCACCAAAAGGCCACTCTCGCGCAACAGGCTTACCGTACGCAGTACGCCTTCTGAACCCTGATCCAGCATATGGTTATTTGTGGTATAGACAACGTCGAATCCGGCCGCAGCCACTGCTGGTGCCATCTCATCGGCCATGTTGAAGATTGGATAGCCGGCGGGAGTACCGCCGCCAAACGGTGCCTCGATATTGCAAAGCGCGATGTCGGCAGTCTGCACTACCTCTGCAGTAAACCTGAAGTAATCAGCGAAGACCGGCTGACCATCGCTGTCGTATTGACGTTGGTCGGGATAGTGCAGCATAATATCGCCCACCGAGACTATACGCAATTCAACGGGTGGCGCAGGTCGAGCGAGCTGCATATCATCTGGGTTGAATGGGCGGCTGGTACTTGTCAGGTCCTCAAGACGCTTATCAACACTACGCGGTTGCGCAGCACAGGCACTGCTCAGTACCGACAATGCAAAAAACACCAACAACAGCGCGCGTAGTATCACAGGGAGCGCGCGTCTCCTCAATGATGCGTTAAGATCTCTATCTAACATCACGTTGGAGCCAGCGTTTATCCTCTGTTTTATGCGCATCAATCTCATTTCATGATTCTCGGGGAGAAAAGCTCTCCTGTCTCGCCCCTGTCTATGAGGATTAGGTTGCCAATGCGATCTCGTGCTGCAACCAGGTCTCAAGATGGGGTTCCAGGAGTGCAAAGGGCACAGGCCCTATGTCTATCAGACATTGGTGAAAACGTTTGGCATCAAAAGTAGAACCCAGATACTCCTCGGCCCGCGCCCTGAGGTCAAAAAACTCCATCAGGCCAAGACCATACGGCAAATATGCCGTAGGTTGCTTGATAGCTGTGTCATACAGACTTTCGGCAGAACCCTCTAAACCCCACATTTCGAGATAGCGTTGGAGCGCGACCTTATCCCAATTCTGAAAATTCACACCGATGTCGACCCTGGCCTGTAGACCATAGACGAACTTAAGGTAGGCGGCGTAAGCCTCGGTGGCCACAGAATCGCCGTTAAGGTATTCAAGCGATAGTATCTGAGTGTACATCGCCCAACCTTCCATATATGCTAAATAATTTAGCAATTTACGAAGAGGAGCGGGATTGCCCTGCTCAAAGGCGTTAGTCTGATACATATGCCCAGGAATACCCTCGTGCGCCATCGTGGTATAGAACTCGAGTTTATCGCTGATGTTCTTGGGAAGATAGTAGATAACATTGTGTCCTGGGTTATCCACGGGAGGGAGCAGATAATATGCCATCGCATAATCATTAGGCATGTTCTCTGGCACCTGCTTAACGAGATACTCAATAGTGTCAAAACGCGGAAAATCAGCCTTGGCCCGTTCGGCCAAAAAAACCAGTATATTCTCAGGTGTTTGCGTGAGTTCTGTAAAGCCCTGACCCAAATCAGCACCATCAAGTACCTCGGGCGCGTTGACTATTGTCTCCCAATACTCGTCCAGTCTGTCATCAAGCACAACTGCTGCTGCGCTGGCGTCCTGATTGAATCCTGCTGCGCGCATTTCCAGCTCATAATAGGCCTTGCCTTTGGGATAAGCAGCCAAAGACATCAAGGGTTGACTTTGTTGCGCCAGCGCAAGCATCTGTTCGTGCAGCTGGGCGTAAGCCGGTGCGACCGTAGTGGCCAGTGTGATATCTAACTGGGCGCGATACTGCTGTTTTTGCGCCATTGACAACTGTTCAAAAGGAGGTGTATTGCTGTCAAGTTGGGCATTGAAATTATCAATAAGGCCTTGCAATGCCTCCACGGAGGTATACTGTTGAATTTCGGACAGGGTGTCGTCAAACGCCTCTTGAGACATCAGGAGGTGTTTTTGAGCTTTTTCAGTTTCAAAGGCAGCGATTTCGTTAAAAAAGCGCGGAATATCCTCCAGCGCCTCCATATAGATATCGATATCCTCACCAGTTCGGAAGTTGAACTCCAACAAACTCAACGGCAACGTGGCATGGATTCCTGTCGAGGGCAAAAGTGGCTCGTCATAATAAAAATATTCTTCCCTGGCCAACGTGTCCTCAATGGCTTGTGTCAATAACTTCTTCGTCAGTTGCTGGTCAGTATCAAGTTCATCTTCAGCGAAGTTTGCGAGCAGACCCAGCACTTCGCGGTAGTAATCGTTTCCTTGCTGGGTTAGTGTCAAATCGATGCTCCCCAGGGTTGCCGGCCGAGGAACTTCGATACCCCGTGCCTGCGGATCAGCAACCATCTGGTTCAACGTCAGACTATCGACGCTCACTTCATAGATAAGCACCTGTTCACACAGCTCATCAAAGCTGGTGTCTGCGCTCAAGGTGGATGTGGTCGGCCGCTCAGGAGACAAAAAACGCTGAACAATGTCCGCAAATGGCTGACAACCGGTTAACGATAAGGTCATTAAAAGTGTCAGAATAAAAGCCAGAATCCTGGTGAGAAGGACGCCGAGCGCCTTGCCTTCCTCAGGCGAGTTGGAAACGGTACGCGACGTGTCATCTGCCTTGACATTTGTGAGCGTATCGTCGCTGTGCCGATTTGAGTAAGTATGCAACGTGTTTCTTTCGCCTCCTGTGCCTTGCCGCACGGTCACTGATTTGGTTATGGTGTCATTCTAGCATGAGGCTGTGGTAGAATCGTCCTGAGTGGGCCTTATGACCGCGCGCCTGGTCTATTTTAGACCAAGTGTGAGGAAAGTCCGGACTCCAGAGGGCAGGATGCCAGTTAACGACTGGGCGGGGCGACCTGACGGAAAGTGCCACAGAAAAGAAAACTCTGAGGAGCGTGGCTGTCGGCTTTTGCCGATCAGAGCGTTTGAGCGCATCTCAGAAAAGCTGAAACGGTGTGGTAAGAGCGCACCAGCGTTGCGGAGACGCGACGGCTTGGCAAACCCCATCCGGAGCAATGGCAAATAGGAGAGTAAGCGGCCGGCCCGGTCGACTCTCGGGTTGCCAGCAAGAGGATGTTGGCGACAACATTCCCAGATAAATGGTCATACGCGACAGAATCCGGCTTACCGGCCCACTCAACTCTTTACATCGTGTGTTGTTATCTTGCAGATTATCTACGCGCGGCGCGCCAGTAACGATCGTCCTGTGAACTCCTGGGGTACGGGTAGTTCCATCAGGTCCAGTAATGTAGGTGCAACATCGGCCAGACGCGCATCGTCGGCGGTAGCCAGATGAAGGCCCGTCGTAGCAGCCATGGGATCTATCAAAACCAATGGCACCCGGTGGGTAGTATGGGCGGTCCACGGATTATTATCCTCGTCTAACATTTTCTCGCTGTTGCCATGGTCAGCCGTAACCAGTCCAACACCGCCTTTAGCCAGTAAAGCGTCAACCACAGCCTCCAGACCTGCGTCTACCGCCTCAATAGCTTGGATTGCCGCCTTGAGTACTCCGGTATGTCCGACCATATCGCCGTTTGCGTAATTGACGATGTAAACATCGGCCGTATCTGTGGCAATCGCGTGAACCAGCTCTGCCGTAAGTTCTTCAGCGCTCATCTGCGGCTTCAGGTCATAGGTAGCGACATGAGGGCTGGGGATAAGAATGCGCTCCTCCCCCGCTTTGACGGCTTCTTCTCCCCCATTAAAGAAAAACGTAACATGAGCGTATTTTTCTGTTTCGGCAATATGAAGCTGTCTGAGGCCCAGCGTGGCAAAGTAGTCTGCCAATGTGTTAGGAACAGTGGTTTTAGGAAAAGCAACACGAGCTCCAAAATCCGAAGCAAAGCGAGGGTCGTATTCGGTCATACAGACGAAGTTGACCCTGGGCAACGAGGGCCGTTCAAAGCCGTAGCCATCAAAATCAGGATCAATGAAAGCCTGAGTTAGTTCACGCGCACGATCCGGTCTGAAGTTGAAAAAGATAACACTGTCGCCGTCGATAATCGCATCGTCTCCCAATGCTATCGGTTCGACGAACTCATCAGTTATACCTTTTGTATAGGACTGTTGGATGAGAGTATGTGGATCTTCATTGGAAAAAACCACGCGGACATCTGGCTCAAAGGGCACAACCATAGCGCGCCAGGCCCTTTCGATACGTTCCCAGCGCTTATCTCGATCCATGGCGTAGTAACGTCCGCACATCGTACCAATGCGCAGATCAAGCCCCATATGCTGCATGACCAGACCAGCGCAAAAGTCATCCAGTCTCTTGGCAAAAGCACGCGCACTCATAGGCGGAGTATCACGGCCATCTAAAAAGACGTGCACGCGGATACGCTTATTTCCGGCGCGAGCGGCCATGGCCAGCAGTGCTTCCAGATGTTCGTCTGTGGCATGAATACCGCCCGTGCCCAAAAGTCCCATAATGTGTACGGTCGTCTTGGCCAAACGTGCAGAATCAAAAGCATGGGCAAGCGCGACATTGGTAAAGAACGAACCGTCATCAATCGCGCTGTTGATGCGACTCAACTCCTGTTCCACTACCCTGCCGGCACCGATGTTCAGATGTCCTACCTCCGAGTTGCCCATTTGACCTACGGGCAGTCCTACATCACGACCCGAGGCACCCAAGCTGCAACACGGATACGCTTCGTTGGAAAACAGGCGCTTTAAAAACGGAGCGTTTGCCTGGGCCAGCGCGTTTCCGACACTGCACTCACTCAGTCCAACGCCATCAAGTATGGCAAGTAATGCCGGCGTCCTCATGCGAACGCCTTTACCAATTCCAAGAAGTCTGTAGCCGTCAGAGAAGCTGCGCCGATAAGGCCACCATCGATGTTGGGCATTGCAGAAAACAACCCTACATTGCCGATGTTCACAGAACCGCCATAGAGTATGCGAGTGTCGTCCGCCACGGCATAGCCGTAAAGTTCGGCTAAGACCTCGCGCAGCGCCGATGCTACCTCGTCAGCTTGCTCTGGCGTGGGTGTGATGCCGGTACCTATGGCCCAGATTGGTTCATAGGCAATTACCAGTCGCTCAGCAGCCGCAGCATCAATTTGGACCAATGCAGATCTGAGTTGTTGCGCTACAAAGTCCACCGCCGTGCGCTGCTCATGTATCTCCAGACTCTCTCCGCAACACAGGATCGGCGCAATACCAGCGCTCAACAGTGCCTGGGCCTTTCGATTGACATCCGCGTCCGTCTCACCAAAATAAGATCGACGCTCCGAATGTCCTACAATACAATAGGCACAGCCCAGATCAGCAAGCATCGAAACCGACACCGCTCCCGTGTAGGCACCTTCTGGTTGCCAGTAGACATCCTGGGCACCGAGCTTTATCTGAGGGCTGTCAAAGCCGAGTGTTACCTGGACGCTACGCAATGCCGTGAACGGTGGGCAAACCACGACATCTACGCTACTGTAGTTATCAAGATAACCATAGGCGAGTTGCTGAGCCAGCTTTGTGGCCTCGGTATTCGTTTTGTTCATCTTCCAGTTTCCTGCCACGAGCGATCTACGACTCATCCTCTACTCCGATCTACTATCTGCGGCCTGTTGCAGTGCCACGAGGGCCGCAAGTGGGTTACCCTCGATGAGGCGAAGAGAAGCGCCGCCACCTGTCGAGACAAAACTAAAATGATCCTCCAGGGCAAATTTTTTGGCTGCAGCAACACTGTCACCACCGCCGACTACAGTTACCGCGTCTTGATTGCGAGCAATCGCCGTAGCTATGACGCGAGTGCCGTTTTCAAAGGGAACCAGCTCGAATACCCCCATAGGGCCGTTCCAGAATACTGTTGCCGCTTTTGCAATCTCGCGAGAGAACAGCTCGGCGCTCGCCGGGCCTATGTCTAGTCCTGTCATATCGGCTTTCATGTCCGAGGTGGCCACGACACTGGTCTGAACATCGGCAGAAAGAAAAGGAGCCACTACCAAATCGAGCGGCAGGAGCAATCTGACCCCCTTGGTCTGAGCCAGTGCCAGAAGCTCGCCAGCCGGCCCAATCCAATCTTTTTGTACGACAGACTTCCCCACATCATAGCCTTTGGCCGCGAGAAAAGTGAAGCACATGCCGCCACCGATTATCAGCGAATCCACAACATTCAGCAACGAGGCGATAGTTTTAATCTTGTCTGAAACCTTGGAACCACCTAAAACGGCGACGAACGGTCGTCGTGGATCGCGCATGATACTATCGAGAAAAGCAATTTCTTTTGCCAACAACAGACCGGCATAGGCCGGCATGAGGTGAGCTATGGCTTCTACCGAAGCATGAGCACGATGCGCAGCTCCAAAAGCGTCATTGACGTAGATATCGGCCAAATTAGCCAGCTCGGCAGCAAATTCACAGGAGTTTTGCTTCTCGCGCTTATCAAAACGCAGGTTTTCCAACATCATAATAGCGCCGTCTTGCAGTTGCGCAGCCATGCTACGAGCCTTAGGGCCGCAAAGCCCGATCGTCACAGTGGTTGATGCCTCGGTGCTCAAAACACGGTCGTGTGGACAGTCGGAGTCCTCCTCTGTTGATAACGGCGCCACCGGTACTTCTTGACCCAAAAGACGGCCCAGTACGCGGGCAACCGGCACTAAGGACGCCTCAGGCTCAAAACCAGTGCCAGCAGGTCGACCCAAATGACTGATGAGAATTACGCGAGCCTTGTTATCCAAAAGATAGCGGATAGTGGGAAGCGCAGCCCTAATACGCGTGTCGTCGGTGACAGTGCCCCGGTCGAGCGGCACATTGAAATCTGCCCGTAAGAGTATTTTCTTGCCGGCAACATCCACATCATCGATTGTTCGCATAGTGCCTCCTGTTATCATTCGTCAATATCCAATGCCCGCCTGGCAAACTCATCTATACGACGGACGCGATGATAGACAGCTGATTTTGACAGCGGTGGTTTGGCTAATTCTCCCAATTCCCTCAGTGAGACATCGGGATGAGAAAGGCGTAGCATCGCCAGTTCCTGCAAAGCCTTGGGCAGACTGTCCAAACCAAAACGATCGATCAACAGTTGTATGTTACGCACCTGTGCCAGTGAGGCTTCTACGGATTTAGCCTGGTTGGCCATCTCGGCATTGACACGGCGATTCTCGTCGTTACGGATCGACTTTGTGACCCGGACATCTTGGATAGCCAGTACCGCCCGATGCGCGCCTACAAGAGCAAGGAAGTCCAGTATCGGCTCGGCACCCTTGATGTAGACAATCCAGGTGCCACGCCGTTCACTGGCTTTGGCCATTATCGAATTTTGTGCCAGCAGGGCCACGAGGCCATTAGCGAGCGCCTCATGTCCGCAGGTTAACTCAAAATGAAAATCACGACGAGGATTTGCAATGAAGCCACCCCCCAAAAATGCTCCACGCAAATAAGACACAAGACAGCATTGTTCTGTGACCAAACGAGGCACGATACCTAACTCTATACCGCTTGCCGATAGTATCCCCATATCCAACAATGCCTCTTTGAGCCCCACCTGCGCGGGCACGGTTATCAAATAATTATAGGTCTTATGCAGCACACTACGCCGCGTGGTTATCTCGGTCTTGAGATGATAGACGTCATGCAGGAGTCGTACAGCCACCCGCGCGACCGGCGCAATGTCAATGACCAATTCCAGACGATATTTGCCCAGAAGATGTCCTTCAATACGCACGAGGGCACTCAGCTCGGCTTTCTTGCAAAGCTCATGGCTGGGGATAAGATGCGAGAGTTCGTCTTTTACCTCTGCTGTGAATGACATCCTGTCCTCACCTCGTCCGGGTACCGCTCAAAACGGACGGGCCGGCTTGAGCCTGTCGGTCATGGGGCCTACTTATAACTTGATAGCGCAGGTCGTACTTACGTGAGCACTCAGCTAATTCTAGCCTAAAGTATCTAAAGCAGCGACCAATTACCGTGACAGGCGGTTACTGTCTTGCAAAATGCTCGCCAACGCCTCGCCAAGGGCACCGCTGCTATGCCAGGTCGGCCGCTTGGGATCTATAAGATCGCGTACGACCAGCTTGACACCACTGCTTCTTATCCGTCGCTCAATATCCTGGTCAAAATCTACATAACGCACGGACGGCAAGGTCGTTTTAAGAGTGCCGGATTCTGGTAGACTATCTGAACTGATGGCCGTGAACACACCAGTAACATTCCCACCGACTGTGGGGTGTGCGGCCTCGGGCGGCCGGTTGACGATTACATAGTCCAGATACTCTGCAAGTCCATGCTTCAACACCGCCTCGGTCAGTTCCGCAGCATCTAAACCCCAGGTCTCGCCCTGTATATCGGTCAGCGAACAAACAAAGACTTTAAGGGCATTGCTGGCTTTTATCGCCTGCACAATATCGTCGATAAGTAAGTTTGCAATAACCGACGTGAACAATGAGCCGGGGCCCAACACCAACAAGTCAGCCTGAGTTATGGCAAAAACGGCAGGCGGATTGGCCCGGATATTCGCCGGACTCAGGCTGACGCTTGCCAGCGCGGTCTTGGATTTACAGATGTTGCTCTGGCCGCTCAAGGTGACACCGTCGAGCGTGATGCCGTCGATGACCACACTTGATAAAGCGGCTGGGTAAACATGTCCAACACAGCCAAGCAACTGTTCGCACAGTGAAACGGCCTGCTGGAGGTCACCGGAGCTTTCCTGGAGTGCCGTAATAACAAGATTCCCCAAGGTGTGGTTGTGAGCGTACTCAAAGCGCTGTTTAAATGCGACCGGCCAGATACTGGATTCGTCTGCCGCCAGTGCTACCAGGCACTTGCGTAAATCTCCCGGTGGAACGTAGCCGGTATGCGACCTGAGGAGGCCTGAGGAGCCGCCATCATCGGCCACTGCCACGATCGCATCGGTGTAGATGCCTGCTTGGCGCAAGGCTCGAATACTCACCGGGGTTCCGGTGCCACCGCCGATGCATACCGCCTTGGGTGATGTGTCATATCTACTCATAGCGTATTGTGTGTGGACACGGTCCTGTCCGGCACCTGGACAACGGCCAGTGGTAGATGCCGGTGGGACAAGGAGACGGAATATCCCAAGTTGTTCAGAAAGCGAGCAGTTTCGTCGGCTATAACAACACTGCGATGTTGTCCGCCGGTACACCCCACTGCCAAAGATAGATAGCGCTTTCCCTCTTGGACATAACCTGGCATGATTGTCTCTAACAGGTGTTCCCAGCTTTGCATAAACTGCCTGGTCTGTTCACTTTCTAAAACGAACGCGCGTACCGGCTCATCAATGCCGGTCAACGGTCGTAATTCCTCTTCATAATAGGGATTTGGTAGGAAGCGTACATCGATGACAATGTCGGCATCATGCGGAAACCCATGTTTGAAACCAAATGAGAACACTGAGACACGCAGACCGTCAGTTTCGCTGGAATCGGCAAACAATGATCGTATGTGTCGGCGCAATTCTCTGGTATCCAGATTGGTAGTGTCGATGACGTAATGGGCAGTCTCACGAATACTGGCAAGGGCCTCGCGCTCCTTGCTGATGCCGTCGAGCAACGTCATAGCGCCTTCACAGAGGGGGTGGCGGCGGCGGCTTTCTTTGTAACGCTTGAGCAATGACTCGTCGGTTGCGTCTAAAAAGATGACAGAGAAGCTGACCTCAAGTTCAGAAAGATGATTGAGTTCAGCTTGCAATTCAGAGAATAATTCCTGGGAGCGCAAATCGCAGACCACGGCCAGGCGCCGCTCAGTCTTAGTGGGTAGCCCCGAGAGCGTTACAAGGTTGAGCAGAAGCGAAGGCGGCAGGTTATCAATACAGAAATAACCGATGTCTTCAAACGTGTGGAGAGCCTGTGTCTTGCCCGCCCCGGCCATACCGGTAATCACCACGAGGCTCGGCCCGGTCCCCTCTCCTGCAGCAAGTGTATCTTTATTCTCCGAGACAGGTACCTGTCCAGCAGGTTCTGACCCGGGTTTCTCCCCGCCAGTACCTATGCCCGAGAGTATCTTGGGTTCTTGAGTAATGGCCGAGGGGTTACTTTGTGCCTTATGTGCCATATTCATCTCCTTGCGGCTGTTCTTGTAGGGTGATAAAAACGCTTTTGGCGACCGCCTTTGGTATGCCGGCGACCTGTTCTAACTGCTCTAATGTAGCGCTGCGGAGCGCTTTTTGCGTCTTGAACGCTCGGCGCAACAGTCGCTTGCGCTTAGGCCCCAATCCTTCGATGCTATCAAGAATACTGTTTGTCTGGCCCTGGCCGCGCAACTTACGATGATAACTGATTGCGAAGCGATGTGCTTCGTCGCGTATCTGTTTAACCAGATAAAGGCTGACCGAGCCCGCAGGCAAGATGACGGGGGTATCTTGCCAGGTTACGTAGAGTTCCTCGTCGGCCTTAGCCAATCCGGCAACATCAATACCGTTGATGCCCTGTTGCTCCAATTGGCGCACGACAGCATTGAGCTGTGGCTTGCCGCCGTCAATGATGAGCAAGTCAGGGTGTTTGCCAAAGCGTGTGTCATTTTGATTCTTTTGCGAGAAACGCCGCTGAATCAACTCGGTCATCATAGCCACATCGTTGGCCTCGGGGCTGTCAAGTCGTATCTTGAAACGCCGGTAGTGTGACTTGTCTGCGCGACCACCCGAAAACACAACCATAGAGGCCACAGAGTAGCTGCCGTGCAGCGTGGAGATGTCATAGCACTCTATGCGCATCGGTGCCTCGGGCAGGGCCAGGGCGCTTTCCAATTCCAAGAGTGCTCGATTGCAGCGTTCTTCATGATAACTGGTGCGTATCATGTAACGCGAAAGAGCATGTCGAGCATTTAGTTCGGCCAGTTTGAGAAGTTGACTGCGTTGGCCTTTACTGGGGCGGTTGAGACGAACTTTGGCACCGTGCTTGGAGGCCAACTTGCGCGTGAGCCATACCTCTAAAGCGCCGGCATCATTTGGAATCTCTCGCATTATTAGTTCGCGCGGTATCTGTGAAGCTTGGTCATAGTAGCGCAACAAAAAACCGCGAATCAAGTCGTCATCGGACACATCGCGACCTTTATCTAAAATGAATTCGTTGCTGATGAGGACGATACCTTCGCGTACACTCAATACCTGGACTCCCGTGATAGTCTCCTCACGGAAAAACCCGATAACATCGGCGTTGAGGCGCGGACTTAACACGACATTTTGCCGATCGTTGAGCGAAGTCAATGTGTCCAGACGTTTTTTTGCTCGGGCTGCCCGTTCAAAATCAAGTTCTTTGGCCGCCACGGCAATCTCATGTTTGAGAGTCCGGATAAACTCCTGTCGATGCCCAGAGAGGAAGCGCACCAGTCGTTTGACATTGCCGGCATACTCCGCCTGCGTACAAACGCCGGCACAAGGCCCTGGCCCCAGGCCGACATGGTAGTCAAAACAGGCTTTGACGCTACTGTCCACAGGCAGTTCTTGTTCCAATCGCCGCCGCAGACGCTTCCACTCAACACAACTTGCTATACAGATGGGCACGATCATTCGTGCTGTATCAATTGTCTGACGGGCGGCACGCGAATCGGTATAGGGGCCAAAATAGCGGGTGTCGCTCCGGGGTTTCTCGCGTGTGAACTTGATCGCCGGAAAATCATCGCCCAAGCTGAGCGCGATGAACGGGTAGCTTTTGTCATCCTTGAAATCAACATTGAACGGTGGCGAAAATTGGTTGATAAGATTGCGCTCCAGTATTAACGATTCGTGCTCACTGGCAACCACAAAGTAATCAAAGCTGCGAACGCCAGCCATTAAAGCTGGGATCATCGCACGTTCGTCTTGAAAATTGACATACTGGCGCATCCTGCTGCGTAGCTGCTTGGCCTTACCTACGTACAGCACGTCTCCTGTGGCGTCCTTCCATAAGTAGACACCGGGTTCCTGTGGTACAGCTACCAGTTGTTCCTTGAGTTTTTGCAAGTTCGATGTGGGCTTGGTTTTCATGATCAGATTATACCTTGGGAGAAAGACCAACGCTTGGGAGCCCTTGAAGTGTAGGATCACCTGTGGGGTTCTTAGAGGGCATCGTTGCGTCTCGGAGAAGTATCGCCGTGTCGCATTTTCGTCACTTTGAGCCCCTGGTTAGAAAAACCTACGCTTGCGCTCAGAATTTGTTTTGCTATACTTTGCTAACTGCTTCTGTGGGGCCTTAGCTCAGCTGGGAGAGCGCATGGCTGGCAGCCATGAGGTCAGGGGTTCGATCCCCCTAGGCTCCACCAAACCACAGTTGCCGAGAAGAGCAATCGGAAACCGCCTTCAGGATTTATCTGACGGGCAGGGCTACTTCGATGACATAGCCGTACGCGCACTATTCTAGCTCAAACAGCGCTTTGCCAGCAGTTTCTCCTGGCGTGACAGAGTATATCTCCTCAACATGAATAAAACAGACTCCCTTACTTGTGTAGTCGTAACCCATCGAGGTGAGAATGCTCTTCACCTGAGCTGCTACAGCCTCATAGCGCGGCCCCTCGTTTTCGTAGGTAGCTACACCCTTAACCTGATAGCCGCCTTGCTCATCCCAAACAGTGAGAGCCACAAAGGGGTTCGACCTGATGTTGAGGAGGGTCTTTCTCATGTACTGGTCGGACACCATGACCGTCTCGCTGTCAACGACCTGCTTCATGCTGACTGGAACGACATTCACCCTATTATCTGAGCATGTCGCGAAAGCGGCAGCGTAGGTGTTGTTGATCATCTCCTGCACTTCCAGGGGCATTGTAGCCATAGTGGTGTCCTCCAGATCTGTGTTGCTGACACATGACAGAATCAGTCGTTATACTTGGGTCTCTGCTCTGCTTATATATCTTAAGAATATATTTTTATTGTCTCACGGTGATACTTTGGCAGGTGATGGGCACGCCACCTGATAGGGTGTCGCCAACTGGGCAGCGACTCTCAACAAAACGGGCGAAAGCCTCTACCTCGGACGGGTCTCCGTCAGCCACCAGTTGGATGCTTAATCTTATCTCGCTAAATCCTTTGCGTACATCTTCATTGATACCAAGGAAGCCATCAGGGTCAAGATCGCCCTCAATGTCTACTGAAAAGTCTTTGAGGATGATACTCTTTTGACCGGCGAGGATAAAGGCGGCTATGGTCATACAGCTTCCGAGGCTGCCGAGGAGCGCTTCAACCGGGGTCATTCCCTCATCCGTACCCCCTGAGTCCGTCGGCTCATCGCAAATGAGTGTGAACGAGCGGGCCTTCGTATCCACCTTGAGCCCGCCTGGAACTTTTTTTGTCGATGCCCGGACAGTCTGCTTCATTTCATATCCTCCAGTCCTGTAAAATGAGTAAACGCACTTTCTATGTTGGAAGTCTAACAAAGTTAATACCAAAGGCGGATAAGTGAGTTTTTTCCAAGTAACTACGATTTACCATAGCAATCACATGAAGATATGAACCATGAGTGAGAAGCCGAGGCTGGAAAAAGACATGATGTGCCCGCTTGAGTTCGGTCTGGAGAAATTCGGCGGGAGGTGGAAGGCCAGGATTATCTGCGCCCTGTCAATTCACGATGCCTTGCGCTTCGGAGCTATAAGGGATGAACTACGCTACATCACTGATTCGGTGCTGACGGCCATGCTAAAGGAACTGATTGCCGATGGCCTGGTGAGCCGCAAGCAGTTCGAAGCGGTGCCACCGAGAGTGGAATACTCATTGACGGACAAAGGCAGGTCTGTCCTGCCAGTGCTGCAAAGCATCTGCCAATGGTCGCTCGACTCGTCCGAAGAAGAGCTTGAAAGAAAACTGTCTTCCTGTCAAACGTGTCCTCAAATGTAGCCCCAGCCAGTACTTATAGCATGTTCTTCCACCAACACACCCTTGAGAACCACTATGTTCTCAAGGGTGTGTTGCATTCAGCCGCTCACTTTCCGTTCGACAGCTCTCTTTGATGATGGTCGGCGAACGGCCGATTCCTGACATCAGATTTGCGCATGATGCTGTGATAGAATCAGAAAGCATACGTTACCGGGAATGAAGTTCTCCCTGTGTCCTTTGGGCCAAACCGCAGCCGTGCTGATGACTTCTATACAACAGAAGCAGGCGCAGATGTCAACTATTGGCACAGGGAGGCTCTATGTTTGAAGTATTATCAGTCGGGGCGGGCGGCGCATTAGGTTGCATAATCCGCTATCTCACTACTAAGATATCATGTGAACTGATGCCGGGATTCCCCTGGGGCACTCTCTTCGTTAATGCCGCAGCAGGATTGGCTATGGGGATGCTGATGGGTCTGACTGCACAGACAGACTCGTTGTCTGAACGAACACGCCTGTTCGTCGTCGTTGGCATAATCGGTGGGATGAGTACTTACTCGGCATTCAGTGCCGAGACCTTCTCGATGCTTCAGGAGCATCAATATCTGCTCGCGCTTGGCAACATTTTCCTTAACACAAGCCTCTCACTTAGCATGGTTGCCTTGGGATGGTGGCTTATGACAAGTTTAGTTGAGGCTAGATAGGCACCTGTGAGTCTGTCTATCTACGGCTCTGCACGCTCGGCAGCTTGTCCACATCCGCCAGTCTCAGTAGTTTACGATAGCTGACAAGCGCTTGCCTGAACCCTTAAGCGAAATCTCATTCAAAGTTTTGTCTTCGTGCATAAGTGCCAGCTCGATATGCTTGAGGACAATACCGGTATCGAACAGCCATAGTTTACCCGGAAGTACCCTACCAACACCGCGCACCTTTACCTTTACCTCAACCTGACCCTCAGAGAAAGTCAGGAACCACGGCTGAAAGTTTACCGCTGAAGGCGCGAGTCTCGCCGCATGAGCGATAGGATTATCCTCGTTGCTCATCTCTGTGATTTCTTTGCGCTTGAAGTCATCTTCACCCGTGCGAAGCGGCACGTTCGTCTGACCGAAACCAAGAAGAATGCGATACTCGGGGTTCTTTTCCAGCGGCGTTGCCATGCCGCACCACACACTTCCAAAGCCCTGGCTCTGTAACCACAGATCAACACCTTGAAGCATGTAGCCAATATTAACCCATGATTTTTCATCTTCATTGGAATACGCCAGAATCGCATACGGCGCAAAGCCGCCTTTGAGTTTATCTTTACCTACGATTTCAAAGCGCGCTGATTGTCCCGGTAACTGTTTTAAACCATCGAGATACCCTTGAATCTCAGAAAGCTCTGTAGTTGTAAGTGGTGTTTCGTCGTATTGACGCACGCTCCGCCGGACAAATATTGTTTCATAAAGTGTCATTTGCAAGTCTCATCTACTTATTTTCAACGGGCAAAGATAGTGTTCCTTGAGCTTCTCACGCATAAAATTGGTCTTTTGTGAGCGCTGTGTTCTCCATACCGTTCGCGCACCTCTTAGGTTGCATGGCCTCAGTACATGAATAGTAGAACACAGTGTGCAGTAAAAACGCAAGCAAAATGTGCCTTGGTAAAGAAAATCAAGACAGAACACAAATGAGGTGCACTAGTGAATAGCGAGTGTCGACGACGTGTTAGACTAACGTTTATCCCAACAACGTATTTTGATTGGCAAAAACGAGGTGGCGCTATATCCTCAAGCCGTTACAGAGATTCTAGGTGTGACTCTAGTTCGTCGGATCGTTAGACCTTAAGATAGCGCCGCATGGCCCAAGCCGAGCCAAACAGTCCAATGATCAAGCCCACACCAACTAATATCAGGTAGACCGCCCAAAGCTGCATATTGGCATAGTCGATGGGTAGCCAGGTGAGAAGAGCATTGAGCTGCGGCAGAAACGTAGCACAAAGCAGCGAGATGCAAAGAATCGCCAGGCCCGCGCCGACCAAGGATTGTAGGGCACCTTCCATCAAGAAAGGTCCACGGATAAAGCCGTTGGAAGCGCCTACGAGGCGCATGATGGCGATTTCCTTGCGTCGGGCCAGGATGGCCAGTCGTATCGTGTTATTGATGAACACGAGGGCCACGAATATCAGCATTGCCACCAGTATCAAACAGACCAGGCGGATAATATCGGTAACGGCGAACATCTGTTTGACGATCTTTTGGCCGTAGCGCACAGAATCATCGGGATTGTCAGGGTTTTCGATAACCTGGTTGAATACATCCAGTGCCATCATCGCATCTACGACATCTTGCACCTTCTCCGGTTCACTTAACTCAACTTCTAATGAAGCCGGCAAAGGATTGCCATCAAGCTGTTCGGCGATATCCGGGCTTACCATCTCCTTAAAGCGCTCCATCGCCATGTCTTTATCAATGTAGGTAACGCTTGCTACTTCTGAACGCGATTCTACGAACGATTCAAGTGCGCCTATCTCGGAATTAACAGCATCGTCGGACAGGTATATAGAAATTGTGACCTGGCTCTCAACACCTTGAACGATGCGGTCGATAATCAGACTCGTAACCATAAATACTCCGATCACCAAAAGTGATAGGAATATTGTGACCACAGCACCAAAGGTGGTACCAAAGTTTTTTCGGGAATTAGATAGTGCCTCTCTGATGAAATAAAGGAGACTACGCATCGATACCGTACACCCCCTTGTCTTCATCGCGGACCAAATAACCGTTCTCCAACGCAACGACCCGCTTGCGCATCGAATCGACCATCTCGCGATCGTGGGTGGCCACCACTATTGTTGTACCTGTGCGATTAATGCGGTCAAGCAGGCGCATGATGCCCAGCGATGTTTGAGGGTCAAGATTGCCCGTAGGTTCGTCGCATATCAGCATGGGCGGTCGGTTGACAATAGCTCGAGCAATAGAAACCCGTTGCTGTTCACCACCCGAGAGCTGGTCGGGATATTTAGTCGTTTTATCCTCCAGGCCCACAAGTCGTAACACTTCGGGTACCTGCGTACGAATGATATGTTTGGACTTACCGATAACCTCCAAGGCAAAGGCTACATTTTGAAAGGCTGTTTTATTGGGCAGAAGCTTAAAATCCTGAAATACGCAGCCGATGTTGCGTCTGAGATAAGGTACCCGCCAGCGACGGATGGTCGATAAGTCCTCGCCAGCAACGACCAATCGCCCGGAGGACGTCACGAATTCATGATTGATCAGGCGAATGAAGGTGGATTTACCCGAACCGGAATGCCCGACTAAAAATACGAATTCACCTGAGGAGATAGTCATCGATATATTGTTCAGCGCCGGCTTATCCGGCTGGGCCGCGTAGACCTTGCTCACTCGATCGAACAAAATCACCGGCCGGGCATTAGCGACCAGTCCCTGGGGACGGGCGGTTTGAGTATGTGCAGTCTGTTGGGCAGTCACCTGGTTTGGAACAGGTGCCACCTGTGGGATCGAGCCTGTGCTGTAAGGAGCGGGAGAAACCTGCGGAATCGAACCTGTGTTCTGCGGGGAGACCTGTGGGATCGAGCCTGTGTTCTGCGGAGAGACCTGTGGGATCGAACCTGTCTGCCCTATCGAATTGCCGACGACCGGCAAAGCTCCGAACTGTGGCGCAGCTCCAACACTTTGCACGCGAGCATGAGCAGGGTCGGTAGTCGAATCGTAGGACTGTGTAAGCTGTGGGTCTATCGGGGTCTTCTCTGTATCAGGAGATGTTGGAGGATATCCCAAGCCAAGAGTGGTCTGTGCAGGCACAGGCACAGAGCCATCTGGCACTTTTGTCTCATCCACTTCTACTCCGTTCGTTTATGTCGCAATTAGGGCTGGAGTTATTGCACGAATCGCTCGAATCTAAGCAAAAAGCTCATCTGAGCAAATTCATTGCGACTAGTTTACCACAACATCATAGATAGATCGGGCGTCCAGCCGGAATTTTGCAAACAGTTCGTCAATTTGTCCTGAGGTTCCAAAGCAATCCGCAACACCGATAAAGCGTTGTCCGCGACGGGCTATACCCGGGTGGGCGGCCAGCAATTCGGCAACAGCCGCACCCAGACCGCCGATAATCGAGTGTTCCTCGCAACTCACTGCCCAACCGGTCTTTGAGACACTGTCCAAAATCGTCTCGTCATCTAACGGCTTAAGAGAAAACGCGTCTATAACTTCGGCAGAAACGCCTGCACCTTCCAACATTTCTGCAGCAGCCAATGCCTGTTCCACTTCTGCACCGCAGGCTATTAGGCTAACGTCATTGCCTGAACGCAAGACGTTTGCCCTACCGAGACGCACAGAACTGCGGTCGCTGTAAACCGGCCCTGTGGCCGCCCTGCCCAGACGCACATAGAAGGGGCCCGAGGTATGCGCCGCAATATGCAGCGCCGCAGATGCCGCCACGTAGTCGGCCGGCACGAGCACGCGCATATTAGGCAACACGCGCATCAGGGCAATGTCTTCGAGCATTTGATGCGAGCCACCATCGGCGCCAACGCTGATACCGGCATGCGAGGGCGCTACCTTCACATCAAGCTGCGCATAGCAGACGGTATTACGTATCTGATCATAAGCCCGCCCTGTACCAAACACCGCGAACGAACCACTGAAGGCTATCTTGCCACTCAGGGCCAATCCAGCGGCAACCCCTATCATATTCTGCTCGGCAACGCCCACGTTGAACAGACGCTCCGGATAGCTTTTGCCTAACACAGCAGTGGTGGTAGAACCAGACAGATCAGCGTCAACAGCAACAACATCCAGACCTTCTTGCACCAGCTCTACGAGTGTAGGTCCATAGGCAGCTCGTGTAGCCCGCTTCTCAGACATTGTCACCCTTTGACCCCGTTGGCTGTATTTCGGTGGCTCCCAACTCTGCCAGCGCGACCGCACATTGCTGTCGATCGGCAGCCCTACCATGCCAGGCGCAGCTATTCTCCATAAAACTCACACCCTTACCTTTGACCGTTTTTGCCACAACGACGCTCGGGCCCTGTTCAAAGGAGATGGCCTCGGCGAGAGCTCGACTGATATCATGGGGATCGTGACCGTCACAGCTCACCGCATGCCACCCAAAAGCCGCGAATTTGGCCATTATCGAATGTGGGTTGCAGATGTCGCGGATAGCGCCGTCTATCTGTAATTCGTTGTTATCGACGATGGCGACAAGCCGACTCAAGCGTCTGTGGGCGGCATACATAGCAGCCTCCCAGATTTGGCCCTCCTGGAGTTCGCCGTCACCCAGTAGGACAAATACACGTACGGACGATCCAATCGGCTGTTCAGATGTGGCAGTATCCGCACTTACTGTGCCATCCATACACGCGGCATTGCTCGTACCTACAGCACTGTCATCATCTACGGCGCGATCCATATCCGAAGCGTTACCTGCACTCCCGGCACTGCCGGCACCCGACATATCAAGTCCCAGGGCCAAACCCACCGCAATGGACAGTCCTTGTCCCAAAGAACCCGTCGATACTTCTACACCGGGCAACTTGCGCATATCCGGATGCCCTTGCAAGCGAGAACCCAGCTGGCGCAATGTCACGAGCTCTGTCGGAGGGATATAACCGATCTCGGCAAAGGTGGCATAGAGTACAGGTGCCGCATGCCCTTTGCTGAGAATGAAGCGGTCACGTCCGGGCCAGAGCGGATCCATGGGGTCGTAGTGCAAGTGTCCACCAAAAAATAGCGTGGCCATGATATCGACAGCAGAAAGCGAGCCACCCGGATGTCCACTGCCCGCCGCGGTGGTCATGCGCAGGATTGAGCGGCGCAGTCGGGCCGCTCTTGTCGCTATGTCAATGCTGTCGATGTTCAGGGCTTCTTTCATGTGGTTAAACTCAATTCGCCATGTCCGACTCCGGAGCCTGTGCCTGACGTGACCCCTTGGATTGTGCCTGAGGTAAACCCTGGGGTTGTCCTGCGCCCACTTTCCAACGATGGTACGCGATGACGAAGCGGTCCAGGTCGCCCTCTTCTAATACGGCATCTACATTGCCGGTCTCGACATTACTGCGCACATCTTTAATCTGACGATACGGATACAGCACATAGTTGCGTATTTGGTTTCCCCAGGAGGCTTCGGCCTTGCTGCCGCGCAGTTTGGCTAATTCCTCCTCACGTTTGGCTTTTTCCAGTTCGTACAGTCGCGAGCGCAAGATACGCATCGCCGATTCACGGTTTTGTATCTGCGATTTTTCATTCTGACAGCTCACTACGGTACCCGTGGGCAGATGTGTGATGCGCACCGCAGAATCTGTAGTGTTTACACTCTGGCCGCCGGGTCCACTGGAACGAAAGACATCCACGCGAATATCCTCATCTTTGATGTCGACTGCGATGTCATCGGGCAATACCGGGAGAACCTCAACGCCGGCAAAAGTCGTCTGCCTGCGCTTTTTATCATCTGTGGGGGAAATACGCACAAGGCGATGAGTGCCCTGTTCAGCTTTAAGCATACCGTAGGCATTGTATCCAGAGACGATAAACGTGGCGCTGTCGATGCCGATAACCTCGCCGGTAGGAGCATCGAGCACTTCGACATCCCAACCTCGACGAGCGGCATAGCGAAGATACATCTTGAACAGCATCTCTGCCCAGTCCTGAGCCTCCAGACCACCTTGGCCGGGATTGATAGAGACAATAGCATCGCCGTGATCATACTCGCCATTGAACCAGGTAGCCAATTCAATCTCGTCCAGGGCCGCTGTAATCTCCTCAATCAGCCTTTGCGCTTCGCGGTCTAAGGCCGCGTCTACGATGGTTCCATCACTACTTTGCGTTTCATCACCATCACGGCTGAGATCATAAGCAGCCTGGGCATCGGCCAACAATGCAGAGCTGCGCTCAAAAGCAGCGATCTCATCGCGTAGAGCCGACACCTGACGACTTATGTGTTGAGCCGCAGCCCGGTCGTCCCAAAAATCAGGCTTACTGAACTCGGCTTCCAAGTCTTTCAGCTTTGAGCGCTTCTGATCAAGATGCAGATACGTCCGAGCCTGCTCCAGACGCTCTTGCAGTGTCAAGAGTTGTTCTTTGGTATCCTCAGTGGCCATCTAAACGCGCGCTCCGCAACATTTTTTATACTTCTTGCCAGAACCACAGGGGCAATCATCATTGCGTCCAACGTTGGCAAACGGATCGCTCTTATCCTTAGTTACGGTGGCCGCCTTGCGTGGCGCTTCTTGAACCCGAGGCGCGGCAGCGCCACCCGCACCGGCGCGGGCTGCCTGTTGTCGCTGTTGAGCCGCCGCCGCCCGTGCCTCAGAGGTGATGGAGGGAACATCCTCTGAAGGGCCCGAGTAGTTAGCACTGCGCAAAGCCGGCGTATCCTGTTCTTCGGGTACTACGATACTGATACGCAGAATCGTGCGGAGATAATCCTCATACATTACGTCGCGCAACTCGCTGAAGGCGGCAAAGGCCTCATTTTTATACTCGGTGAGGGGATCACGCTGGCCAAATGCCCTCAGGCCGATACCGGTTTTGAGGTAATCCATCTCCTGCATGTGGTTCATCCAGCGAGTATCCATGATACGCAGCATCACCTGAGCTTCAAGTTTGCGCATCTGCTCAACACCGATACTCGCCTCTTTTTGCTTGAAAAGTTCCAGGAGATAATCGAACATTTGTTCGGCAAAGGCTGACTCGTCACCGTCGGAACCAAAACGCGCACGCGCGTCAAGGTCAGCCACACCTGTAAGCTCTTCCAGCCACTTGTTCAGTCCATCCCAGTCCCAGTCATCCATGACGCCATCGCAGTAGAGTGCCAAATTCTTATCCAGCGTGTCGTTCATAATGCTTAACACCTGCTCATGGATGTCCTTACCATCCAATATAGCGTTGCGCTCCTTGTAAATCGTCGCACGCTGTAGATTAAGAACATCGTCATATTCCAGCACGTGTTTACGCGAATCGTAGTGCATGGCCTCGACCTGGCGCTGTGCGCTCTCAATGCCCTTGGCTATCATGCCACTCTCTAAAGGCATGTCCTCATCAAAACCGGTACGCTCCATGACCGAAGCGATCCTGTCCATCCGATCACCACCGAACAGACGCATCAGATCATCTTCCAAAGAGAGATAGAACTGCGAGACGCCCGGATCGCCCTGGCGGCCCGAGCGCCCTCTGAGCTGGTTGTCGATACGTCGGGACTCGTGTCGTTCGGTGCCGATGACCGCCAAGCCCCCGGCGTTCAATACAAGTTGGTGTTCTTCGGCGGTGACAGCCCGGGCCTTCTCTCCAGCTTTTTTGCGTTCTTGTTCGGTGGCCTCTGCAGGGTCAATGCCCTCATTCACCAGGAGCTCTGTGGCAAGAAAATCAGGGCTGCCACCCAGGAGGATGTCGGTACCACGCCCGGCCATATTTGTGGCGATAGTCACCGCTCCGACACGACCCGCCTGGGCGACGATATGCGCCTCGCGCTCATGGTGTTTGGCGTTGAGTACCTCGTGAGGAATGCCTCGCATGTCTAACAGGCGCGACAGCAGCTCGGAGTTCTCGATAGACACAGTGCCGACCAGCGTAGGTTGACCGGCGTGGTGACGCGCGGCAATGTCATCGGCAACAGCCTTGTATTTTGCTTTGAGATTGCGATAGACCAAATCGATGCGATCGTCGCGGATGACGGTCTTATTGGGAGGTATGGCCATGACGGCCAGCTTGTAGATCTGTCTGAACTCGGCGTCCTCGGTCATCGCCGTACCGGTCATGCCGCTGAGCTTCTCATAGAGCCTGAAGTAGTTCTGCAGCGTGATTGTGGCCAAGGTCTGATTCTCTTCTTTGACCAGCACCCTTTCTTTGGCCTCCAGCGCCTGGTGCAGTCCTTCGCTGTAGCGCCTGCCCTCCATGATGCGGCCTGTGAACTCGTCGACGATCTTAACCTCGCCGTCAATAACCACATAGTCAACATCTTTCTTGAACAGAAATTGTGCCTTGAGTGCCTGCTGCAGATGGTTAACCAGCATACCCGAGGGGTCAGCGTACAAATCAGGAATGGCCAGTAGGGTCTCCATCTTGTGCAGGCCGGCCTCGGTCGCGAATATCGTGCGCTTGGCCTCGTCCATCTCAAAATCAACCGCAGGGCGTAAGTTGGCAATAGCCCGAGCAAATTTATTATAGGTGTCTGCTGCCCTTGTGCCGATACCGCTGATGATCAGCGGGGTGCGCGCCTCGTCAATAAGGATAGAGTCAACCTCGTCAACAATCGCAAAAGCGTGCCCGTTTTGTACGCGATCTTCAGCACGCATGACCATGTTATCTCTCAGATAGTCAAAGCCAAATTCGGAGTTGGTGCCATAGGTAATGTCGGCCGCATACGCCGGGTGCTTGGCGGTGGGTTTCATACCATTTTGCAAAAGCCCCACTTCCATGCCTAAGAAACGATAGATACGGCCCATCCATTCGCTGTCGCGCTTGGCCAGATAGTCGTTAACGGTCACTATATGCACGCCGGTACCGGCAATGGCATTGAGATAGCCCGCCAGTGTGGACACCAGCGTCTTGCCCTCGCCGGTCTTCATCTCGGCGATCTGTCCAGCATGGAGAGCCATGCCACCAATCAGCTGCACGTCAAAATGGCGCATTCCCAGCGTACGGATTGAGGCTTCGCGTACGGTGGCAAAGGCTTCGGGGAGAATATCGTCGAACACAGCGCCGTTAGCATGGCGTTCTCTAAAGCGCACCGTTCGTTCGGCCAGCTGCGCGTCGTCAAGTGTTTGGGTTTCGCTCTCAAGGGCGTTAATACGCTCAACGATGGCCGTGAACTGCTTGAGTTGTTTGTCCTCGCCGGAGCGGAGTATCTTTGAAAGGAAACCTGCCATCGTCTGCTCTCTGTTGTCGGGTCTGCTCTGGCCGGGCTTTTTTCGTGGTTGACCGGCTTGCAAGGGGCTTATGACAAGAGCCCTTCGTAGATTGTACAACAAGCCGGGCGTACTGACGAGGACGAAGCGGTTCGTAAGACTATTGTCACATTAAAGCGCAGTCAGCTTGGTCTCCAGGGCGCGCTGTACACGAGGTGTTACCCAATCCGATATATTGCCATTTAAAATAGCAATTTCTTTGACCATGGAAGAAGACAAATACATATATTGAGGCGTGGCCATGATGAACACGGTCTCCAACTCAGGGTTAAGATGATAGTTGAGCGAAGCCTGCTGGAACTCGGATTCAAAATCCGTAACTGCCCTCAGTCCTTTGACAATAGCATTGGCTTTGACCTCGCTGGCAAAATCTACGAGCAGTTTGCTAAACGGCACAACTTCCACATTGGGTAAATGCGCTACACCGTCTGCTACAAAGGCCACGCGTTCTGCCACCGTAAACAAGGGCCCTGAGCCCTTCTGGGCAGAAGCGGCGACCCCAACGATGATGTGCGTGAATATCTGAGCAGAGCGCTCAATGACATCAATGTGTCCCAGGGTGATGGGATCATAGGTACCGGGGACAAGAGCTACAGACATATCATTCTCCCTTGCTGGTCGTTACCACGAAAAGCACCATTTTTATCGGCACTGATAATAGTCGATACCGATCGTACCGTATGTTTTGCGTAAAACCAAGCGCAATGCCAGCGGCGTGCAGGCCCTGGCCAGGACAAAACCGTCCATATCCTCGGTTTGCCGGGCACGGTGCTCCAGGCTCACGAGGGTCTGACTGCGCACAAAACCAGAGCGTCCCAGCGTTGCCATCAGGCCTTTGATACGCTCTAATCCCAGATCGTAGGGTGGATCCAAAACCACGATATCAAAAGGTACGATACCTTTCAAGCCACTCAGCAGCTGGGGAGAAAGGCTGTCTACACGAAGAACCTGGGCCTGTGGCTCATCCATGCCAAGCGCGGAGATATTATGAGAGAGCACGGCTTGAACCTGAGCATCTCTTTCGCAAAACACGCACTGGGCAGCGCCACGCGACAGCAGTTCCAGCCCTAATGCGCCACTACCGGCAAAGGCATCGAGCACCTTTGTGCCCGTGAGACCACTGGCACAAAGGCTCCAAAGGCTGGATGCCCAGGCTTCTTTGACCCTGTCTGTCGTCGGTCTGGTCTTGTTGCCCGGTACTGTTTCCAGTACGCGACCTTTGAAGGTACCGGCAATTATCCTCATGTGTTTTCCTGCTTCGTCGACGGCACCGTTTCGTCGTTATTTTCGACTTTGGCACTGGGATAGATTGTCTCTAGCTCATAGCGCAGGTGTTGATGATCGTACTGTTCCAGCGACGCGTCTGTCTCCAGCAGCGCTACCACGTCGTCATGGGCCTGGCTTATCAGTTCGCTGTCTCTGATTACATTGACCAGGCTCAACCGTCCTTTTCCATGTTGGCGAACTCCGGTGATATCGCCCTCACGCCTGAGCTTCAGGTCCAACTCGGCCAACTTGAGCCCATCTGTGGTCTGCTCCAGCAGTTTCAAACGTTCCAGGGCCGTCTCAGTGCGTGAATAAGTACTGAGGAAGACCTCGCCGGGGGCTTTACCCCTGCCGACCCGTCCGCGCAGTTGATGTAGTTGCGCCAGCCCAAACCTGTCGGCATCCTCAATGAGCATCACAGTCGCGTTGGGCACATCCACACCGACTTCAATCACGGTCGTCGAAACCAGGATATCGATACGGCCTTGGCGAAACTCCTCCATAACCTCTCTTTTCTGCTCTGGAGGCAGTTTTGAGGTGAGTAGTTCAAGTCGATAGTGAGGAAATACTCGCCGGCTCAGGTATTCTACTTGCTCGGCGGCTGCTGCCACATGATGCTCATCATCAAAGTCAAAAAGACTGTCGATAAAATGCTCCGTATCGTCACCATCAGAAGAGGTGGCACCGCTTTCAAAATCTATACGGGTATTCTGGCCCGAGAAAACACCCCGTCGTTTTGCGACCTGTGCAGTAGATGTGGACGATGAGCCGGTTGCCTCCCCTGCCGGCTCACCCGCAACCTTCCGTTCACCTATGAGTGGACAGACAATATAGCATTGCTGAGCATTCGTCACAGCGTGACGCATTGCCTCATAGGCGACAGCTCGCTCAGATCCGTGGATAATTCGGGTGGTAATCGTGGTCGACAGCGGCCGGGAGTCCAAATAGCTGGTCTGGACATCGCCATAAGCTACCAGCGCCAACGATCGTGGGATAGGGGTAGCCGTCATGCTCAACGTATCACAGCCCGCGCTTTTTGCCACCAATCGTCTGCGCTGGTCAACGCCAAAACGCTGCTGCTCGTCGATGACGACCAGTGACAGGCGTTTGAAGCATACATTATCCTCCAACAGTGCGTGAGTACCGAATACGACCTGGATGTCACCGGTGCTCAGACCAGTGCGTATTCGCATGCGTTCTGGGGCAGAGGTTGCGGAGGTCAAAGATGCCCATGAGATGCTCAGTTGGTCAAGCAGCCCGCCCAGACTGGCGCTAAACTGGTTGGCCAGTACCTCGGTGGGTGCCATCATGGCCGCCTGCCAACCGCTCTGTGCCGCCGCGGTCAAAGCAAAAGCCGCCACAATGGTCTTTCCGGAGCCAACATCGCCCAGCAACATCCGCTTCATCCGTTTGGGTGCTGCCATGTCAGCCAGTATCTCATCTATGGCACGTTGCTGGCTCGCCGTCAGCGTGAAAGGCAGGATGTCATTAAGCGCAACCACAGCGCCACCGTCAATGATGTGCGAAAAACAGTCGTCCTTACGATGAGCAACGCTATCGTCGCGAGCCAGGCCCAATTGTACCCAAAAAACCTCTTCATAGGTCAGCCGCCGTAGCGCGGCCGCAAGCGACTGTTGACTATCCGGGAAATGCACCTGTCTCAAGGCAGTTTGCCGGCTTATCAACCCTCTGCGCAGGCGCAACGTAACGGGCAATGGGTCCAACGGATCACTCACCAGCTTCAGAGCCTCTATCACCAAACGCCTGATCCAGTTAGAACTGAGATCGCCGCTTGAGCGGTAGACCGGCGAGATACCCGTGGTAGGTATGTCGCTTTCTCCCGGACGGTTTTCTCTCAAGCGATTGCCAGGCGCGGTTTTCTCTCCGTTAGTCGGCGTGGCAGCGGCGACAATGGTATACAGCGGACTTGAGAGTGATTTATAACCGTTAAAATGATCCAGTTTACCGAGCAACAGCACGGTCTGTCCCACTTGGAAGCGCTCGGCTAGCCATGGTTGGTTGAACCAGGCAGCCTTTAACAGGCCGCTGTCATCAAAGACGGAGATTTCTACAACCGTTGCACCCTTGGCAGTCCTGCGCTTTTTGACGGCATCAATACGGCCCAAAACAACCACTTTTTGGGCGATATGTGCATGAGCAATACTCGTGATATCAGAAAAGTCGTTATAGCGAAACGGATAATAATTGAGCAGACCGCGGATGTCCTCAATGCCCAGCTTGCGAAGGCTCGAGAGGCGCTTTCCAAAGACATAACGCACAGATTCGACCGGCGTATCTAAAGCAGCTGTCTGGGCCAATCGCGACTTCATCTCGACCACGCTATATTCAAGCCGCCCTACCCCACCGCACTCATTCCGCTGACATGATCAGCGGATAGAGTGGCTGTTCGCCACGGTGGGGATCGACTTCCAGATCGTCGAATCTCTGCTCTATCTGCGCAAGCAGGACCTCGAACTGCGTCTGGTCAAGGTCCTGGCCAGCCAAAAGTGTCAATACATCGGCATCGGTGGAAATCAATGCGATCAGTTCCAACGACACCGTAATGACATCTTGGCCCACAACCTCAAGGGAACCGTCCGCAAGACCGATAACATCACCAGCCTTTATGGCTGTGCCGTTGGCTGTTTTCGCATCTTTGATGGCCGTCGTTATCTCACCGCTGCGCACCTGGGAAATAGCCTCGGTCATAAGTTCTATGTTTTCCTCGAGTTCGGCCTTGTCATCGGCCGCAAGCAAGGCTGAAAAAGACTGAAGCACACTGGTTGTGGGCACGACAGCTGCGGGTTTATCAGCACTGGATACAGCCGCATTGGCTGCCAGAATGACATTCTTGTTATTAGGGAAAATAATGACCGCCTCGGCATTGACAGCATTGATGGCATCAACAAAGTCTTTCGTGGCAGGATTCATTGTCTGGCCACCGGAAACGATAACGTCCACACCCTGAGAGCGTAACAGCTTAGCTGTGCCTGCACCGGAACACACGGCCACATAGCCAAATGGCTTGGGAGCAGCACCCGCGGCAGATGAAAGAGGCGAGCCAGCTTCTGTGACAGCAGCGTCCCAAGACAAGATAGTACCGGTCTTACCAAGGTCAACATCAGCACTATCTTGTGTTGATGTGCTCAAGACAGGAGCGCCAAATGCCCCGCTTGGGCTTGCCTGCAAACCCTCCAGACGCTGGACACTCTGCTCTTGCATATTATGAATGTGTACCTCGGCCACCTGACCACGCTCGGTCATATAACTCAATACGCTGCCGGGCTCATTGGTGTGCACATGCACCTTATAGTGGGGAGAAGCACCCACGAGAAGCTCACAGTCGCCTAACGAACCAAGAAAGTCTCGCGCGTCTGCCTCGCTTAGATCTGTAGCATTGAACAGAAATTCCGTACAATACAAATAGTCACTGTCCTCCCAATCATTTATTTGCTCAATGGCTACCTTAGGTGCCGTGTCAATAACGGGCAAAGAAGTCTGCATCGGTGTAAGCTCGTTACCGCTCACTGCCGCCGTAAAGCCCTCCAGCAATAGGGCCAGGCCATAGCCGCCGGCATCAACAACGCCATTGTCTTTGAGCACCGGCAAAAGCTCAGGGGTACGTCGCACCGAGGCCATAGCTTCGGTCGAGATTCGCTGCAGACTTTCGACAAGGTCAAGACCTTCCTCAGCGGCCTCAGCGGCAGCATTGGCACAGTCCTTGAGTACGGTAAGAATCGTACCTTCAACAGGCTTTCTTACAGCATTAAAGGCCACCTCAACAGCCCGCATCGCCGCCAGGGCGACAGTGGTCGAATCAAATTCTTCGGCATCGGCCAAACCCTCGCAGGCCCCTCGGAAGATCTGTGAGGTTATCACACCGGAATTGCCCCGGGCTCCCATCAGCGAACCGTGTGTGATAGCCTTGCGCACCTCCTCTAAGCTGGCCTCGGCCGGTAGTGCCTCGAGTTCCTTGACCACAGACTGCAGGGTCAAAGACATGTTTGTACCGGTATCGCCATCGGGCACGGGAAAGACATTCAGCCTGTTTATCTCCTCCACGCGCTCGTGCAAAGCACGAGCGGCTTGAGAAACATAGGAACAAGCGGCAAGGGCAAGCGGCGGCATCTGAGACATCGTCTGGTTCCTCCTCAGCGCTTGGAAACGTCGGATGAAGCGGCCTGATCACCTTTGACTGACGTCTCTTTGATCGGAGTCTTGGCGCAGGTACGAGCCGTCATATGAACTCCCTGTACATGCACCGAGACATCCTTGACTTTGAGGTTGGCAAATGATTCCAAAACGAAGCGCACCCTATCAGCCAGATTTTTTGACACGGTAGATAGGTTCATACCGTGCTCGATGACCACATAGAGATTAGCGTTGATGCCGTCGGGATCTTTACTGATAGTCACGCCTCGGCTAAGGGCACGGGCGGGCAACAACTTTGCAATACCGTCCTGGAGCGACGGAGCTGCCATGCCTACCACACCATAGCTTTCCATGGCGGCATAGCCCACCAGGTCGGTGAGCACGTCGTCGGTGACGTGCACGTCTCCCCCTATGGTTATCTGTTGATGTTCCGGGTTAGTCGTCATGTCTCTCCTAGCGTTTATGATAGTGGCGACCAAGGACAAGGGTCAAGGGTCGTGGCCAAAATCTGATTATAACAAAGCTCGGCACATGGGGATTATTTGTAATCTTCGCGGCGATATGGTAGCATTCTCCTCCGATTTAATACTACCTTGACCTGTGACTGGCACCACAACACGACAGAAAGGCACACAGCACCGTGGCAAACATCAAAAGTCAAAAGAAGCGCAACAAAACCAACGAAAAGGCCCGCCTTAAAAACCGCTCAACAAGAAGCGAACTTAAGACTTTGACCCGCCAGGTTCAGGCAGCCGTTGATGGCGGCGACGCAGAGAAAGCTCACGAGCATGCTGATCTGGCCTGTAAGATGTTGGACAAGGCCGCCTCTAAGGGCATCATTCACAAAAACCAGGCCGCCAACCGCAAGTCGGGTATAGCCAAACTGGTCGCCTCGGTAGAATCGTAACAGAGCGTCTCTATCTTCACATCTCTCGCTGCTTAGTCATCCCGCAAAATAACACTGAGGTTAGAGGATAATGGTCGGGTTGACAGGATTTGAACCTGCGACCCCTTGACCCCCAGTCAAGTGCGCTACCAAACTGCGCCACAACCCGACCTGTCGATATGCCCTGTGCCGAGAAAGAACACCCAGCAGTACCTTGGCAGCATACTTCTGGGTCATCGCGCGCAACGTCAATGTAGATGTGAGCGCTTATCGGCAAACAGCATGCGGAAACTATACCACACCACTACCATAGAAATCGTCACACAGGAACTCGGTGGAAGAGCCTGCTCGGTAAAGCTGCTTGCTCGGTTTGTGCGATGAACCAGAGTGGCCTCATTATGACTTCTGTTTTTAGCGGCCTTGTCTCAACCTCTGGCCTTAAGAGCACGTTCTATCTCGCGTAGGGATTCGCGTTTGGCCAAAGCCACGCGTTTATCATAGCGTTTCTTGCCCTGTGCCAGGCCTAATTCGACTTTGACCAGACCACTAGCTGCCAAATAGAGCTTAATGGGCACAAGAGTCAGGCCGGCCTGGGCCAGTTTATCGCCTAGATAGCGTATCTGACGTTTGTGCAACAACAGTTTGCGCACACGGTCCGGGTCTGGGTTGGAGCGGTTGCCATGGCTATAGGGCCGAATGTGCAATCCGTGTAACCAGGCCTCGCCCCTGCGAATCAGAGCAAAGGTATCGGTAAGCTGACCTCCTCCCTCACGCAAGGAGCGCACCTCGGTGCCTGTGAGCACGATGCCGGCTTCAAACACCTCCTGTATCTCGTAGTCAAAAAATGCCCGACGGTTCCTGGCCAGGTCACGCAGCTTGTTGCCGCTTTTACCCATTTCTTATCCTCTGGTACTACCGTGGCACAAAATCGACGTTATCATCCAAATCGAGAATGAAGCGCGTAAGGATTTTGACAGCGGCTTCAAGGTCGCCCAGCTTCAATACCTCAGTTGGGGTGTGCATATAGCGCAGTGGTATAGAGATTAGCCCAGCGACCTTACCACCGCGAGAAAGCTGGATGGCATTCGCATCGGTACCGGTGGCCCGGGCTTCCGGTCCGATCTGATAGTCTGTCTTAGCTTTTTTGGCGGCCGATACCAGCCGTTCAAACAGGATTGGGTTGATGTTGGGACCTCTGGCGATCAACGGGCCTTTGCCACAGGCGGCCTCACCGTACTTGCGCTTGTTGATATCTGGATAATCGGTGGCATGTCCGACTTCTGCGCTGATACCGATAACCGGATTGACACCATAGGCCGAGGTCACGCCGCCGCGTAGTCCTATTTCCTCTTGAACTGTACCGGCCGCGATAACGTCACCGGCAGCGCCGCCGGCTCGTTTGACCTCTTCCAGCACACGCGCGGCAATCCAGATGCCTATCTTGTCATCAAAGGCACGAGCCACGGCAAAACCGTTACCAAATTCTTCAAAGCCTACGCCATAGGTGATAGAATCGCCTATCCTCACGAGCTTCTTCAATTCCTTGCCATCAATACCCACGTCAATGAACAAGTTCTCCATCTTGGTAACAGCCTTACGTTCGTCCGGTTCAATGAGGTGAATGGGCTTGCGTCCCATGACACCGCGCAGTACCTGGCCGGGCTCAGCCTGTTCCCCTGTGGGATAAACGTTCACACGCATTCCGGGGAGAATAGCAGCGTCAACCCCGCCGATAGCCTCAAAACTCACAAAACCATCGTCGGAAATGTAGGTCACCATCATGCCGACCTCGTCCAGATGCCCGGCAATCATCACACTGATTCCCTGAGACGTTCCCTTCAGTGTAGCGTGCACACTGCCCAAAACATTAGTCTCAATAGTGGTCGCCGTGCCCTCAAGGCGTTGACGCATGATGTTCGCTGCCGGCACCTCAAAGCCCGACGGTGAGGGCGCCTCGGTAAGCCTGCGTAAAAAATCCAGATCCTTCTTATTCATAGATACCTTCCCTTCATTGTTATGTTTTACGTTAGCCCTGTATGTGTCAGATCAGACATACAGAGTTAGCGCATGTATGAATATAATATCTTATTAGTATTACAGGTCGCACTACAGTCAGTATACCCGATAATAGGATCGACTCATAGTATTGTGGTAAAGTCGCAAGCTGAAGCCAAAGCAATCAGAAGACCGATGCCGAATCTTGAAAAATAGGGCTCATGCTGAAAAGCTGCGGGTTAGCCCTAAAAGAAACCGGCGTACCAACCGATGATTGCGTTACCCCAGATGCAACTGGCTGCGATACCTACGCACAATGCCGGGCCAAAGGCAAAGTGGTCTTTTCTCCCCTTGCGCTTACTTATCAAAAGATATATGCCGTAGAAGCCGCCAATGAGAATGCCGATGAATGCAGCTACAAGCGTAAGTTGCCAGCCTAAAAGCAAGCCGGCGGCCGCTATCAGTTTGACGTCTCCCAGACCAAAAGCGCCCTTGATGATGAGGGTCAATATGAGCATTGGCAGACTGACGCAAAAGATACCAATAAGGTGCGACATCCAATCAACGCTGGCAAAGGGGCCAATAACAAGGCCGATAAATCCGATGGCAGCCAACCAGATGTTCAGCGAGTCGGGTATCTCCATCGTGTCGCCGTCGATAAATGCCACAAGAATCAGCACGCAAAAGAGTGCGAATAGCAGTACGGTGCTGCTGGCCGCCGCCACAGCGACCGGAATATCCAGTGGTAGCCAGATGGCCACGAGTCCTGTTGCCACCGCGCTGCCGCCTTCGTACAAGAGCTCTGGTACCTGCGGTGCCAACAGGGCCAGCGGTGGCAAAAAGGCCGCATAAGAAAACACAGCAGCTACACCACCGATGAACTCAATGATCAGATAACGGGGCGAGATTGACTCATGGCAATAGCGGCACTTGCCGCGCAAGAACAGATAGCTGAGGATTGGCACTAGATCAAGGCTGCGCAGCTTGTGTTCGCATTTAGGACAATATGAACTACCCACGACAAAGCCTTGCCTGCGCGGCAGCCGGTAGATGACCACATTCAAAAAGCTGGCAAATACCGCCCCTACAGCAAATATCAAAACAAAAATAATTATATAAAGGGCTGTTTCCACGATTCACATGATACTGGTAACGGAGCAAAGTCGCAAGATGTAGAATGGCTTAATACAGGCGCTTGATAGTTTTATGAATATATGAGGGAGCCAAGAGGAATGAATAATGCGCTATTGCTCGACCAGAACGACTTTCGGGTGCTTAATGCCCGTAAAGCGGAGAATGGACTGCGCCAAGCTTACCAAGTTGCGGGAAAAGACCACTACCTCTTTCTCAAGACGTTTGGCATCCACATCAGGGTTTGCGAATACGGAACAGGAGAACCTGTCCTTATCGTTCCGGGAAATACCGGGGATAGTTTTGTGTTCATGCCCTTGATCGCTCAACTCACCGGGCGAAAGGTGTTGGCCCTGAACAGGCCGGGTGGGGGGCTGAGCGAAGGATTTAACCATCACGCAACAGGTTTCAAAACCATGGCGATCAATACGATTGATACGATCTTGGAGTATTTCAGATTAGGTTCGGTACCGATCATCGCCCATTCAATGGGAGGCCATTGGAGTCTGTGGTATGCGATAGCGCGGCCACAGCGGGTGGAAAGCCTGACGCTTTTGGGCGTTCCCGGTAATGTAATGAACTGTAAACCGCCTTTTGCATTGCGGCTCGCCTCCGTTCCGGGACTCAATCGTCTCCTGTTTTCGCGCATATCGCCAAAAACTGCTTCAACTGCCTTACGCGGCTTGAGATTGATGGGGCATTCAAATGAGACAATTGTCCGTCTGCCCAGCGCTATGGCTGATTGTTATTTCCATTTTCAAAAATTACCCCATTACGAAACATCAAGTTTGAGTTTGATGGAGACTACCAATACGCTGTTCGGCTCAAAGGCGGATATCCGTATTACAGAAAGCGAATTAGGCAAAGTGCGCCAGAACGTGTCAATGATATGGGGGACGAACGATCCATTCGGAAGCGTGAAGAACGGAGAAGAAATCGTGGCAGCCTTGCCAAATCCGATGTTCCACACAATCTCTGACGGCGGTCATTTGCCATGGTTAGATTCCCCCAAACAATGCGGGAAGCTGATTGCTGAATTTTTGGGCTGACGCGTGTTGCAGAGACCAAAACCTTACACCCTTCTTCAAGAAATCGAAAGCGCTCCAAAAGCCACAAACCCGCTACAATCAAGCCTTTTTGCCCCATAAAACACCAAAGCCCCCGCTTTCGCGAGGGCAGAGATTGTATCAATCTCGGTGTCTTAATATGTCTAACCTACCATCAAATGATACAATGCACACCCCCTGAAATCAAATCGTTTGGCATTAGGCAGAATCGTTTGGCATTTATCACCCCCTGCCAAATTTGAAGATCGAACAAACTGTCATCCCCTCCACGGTTTCTTGCCGCCGAGCAGCCGTCTTTTCCCAGTGCAGATAATCTGCTGCGTACATCGGCGGCTGAAATCGTCGGACAGTTGATTCCAATCAGCAATGCCACTTGCATTGTGCCGGGTGCGGCTCATCTTTGACCGCGACGGCCCTGAGCGCGGCGGTGTAGTCGGCGCAGACCTGCCCCTCGTCAATGGACAGATCAAGCCCATCTATGGCCTTTACGCTTCCGAAAGCCTTATGCACGTTTTTTACTTCAATCGCCGCCATTGCACTTTGCACTTCCTTTTCCACCTTTGCCATTCTCCCTGAGCAGCGCATATAGCCTCATGTCGATCACTGCACCGTTCTTAATTGCATTGTTTCTCATAACGTCCTCAAATGAGAATCCCGCCTTTTCAAGCACCCTGCACGATGCTACGTTTTGGGCGAACGGCTCGGCAAAAATTCGCGCGATGTCGGTGTTAGCGAAAGCCCACGCGCAAGCTTCCCTGACCGCGCCCGTCGCAATCCCTTTGCCCCAGTGGGGTTCCGCGATGTAGTAGCCAAGCTCCGCCGTCAGGCGGTGGACGTTATCCTTGCGCAACAAACCAATGCTGCCAATGACCTTGTTGCCACAAACAATTGCCCAGTAATAAGCGCTGTCTTTCGGTATGTCAAGGACGAATTGGATATAGCTGCGAGCGTCGTCTACCGTGTAGGGAAATGGCAAAGCATCCCGCAGATTGTCGTGGATTTTCTTGTTGTTCAATACCGCCGCAAGGTTAGCGGCGTCATCCAATGCCCAATTGTGAATATGCGTCATACGAAGCCCTTCTCCGGCTGATCCATCAGTATCCATCCTTTTCCTGTTCACAATCAAACCTCTAAGGCGTTGACTTTTCTTGTTGCCAAGCCAAACACGCTTGTCGCTACTACCGCAATAATGGCTACAACTACTGCCATAAATCCGATATTCGTCAGAGAATTCATGACCGCCTGGGTGAAAACACTTGAAAAAACACTGCAAATTATTACCGCCGTAACAATCGTTACGGGCACCGACTCTCGGCAAATCCCCGCCGCCAAAGCAATCAGGCTTACCGCGATAGCCAAAAAGCCGTTTACCACAGAAAGAAGCATAGTATCTGCTAGCATAAAGCTCAGATCGCCCTCATGCACAAGCGGTGCAAAAGATTCGCTCACGTTGAAAAAGCCAAAGACG
>JAITDU010000051.1 GCA_031282405.1 Coriobacteriales bacterium
TGATTATGTCCATTGGTTTAACAACGTCAGGATACATTCCACACTGGGTTATTTGACTCCGGTGGAGTTTAAAGAGAAAGGCTTGATGATTTTGTCCAATTAGGGGTTGCCAATCCACCGTCTTGGTCGGTTTGACTTATAACGTTTCCGGCTGCGTCATATAAAAATTCCATCGAAAGCCCCGCTTGATCATATGCCTTAGTGAGGCGACCTAAAGCGTCATAGCTATAGTCTTTGACAAGACCGTTGGGAAGGGTAGTCTGCATAAGGCGACCTGAGGGCGCATACGTGTTGTAGGTGGTGTTGCCCAAGGCATCTGTTTCGCTTATGGTGTTTGAGTGAGCGTCATGGGTAAAGGTATTTACGCTGCCTTTGGGGCTGGTGGTTTGTGTGAGGCGCGAGAGCGCGTCATAAGAATATGAGGTGGTGTTTCCCAAAGGATCGGTTTCGTGTATGAGATTGCCAACTTCGTCATAAGTATTATTGTGAGCATGCGTACTATGCAAGACATCACCACCTCTGTGTTTCATAACGTGATTCACCTACTTTGCGTCCGAAAGACTGATAAGGTACTTCGTGGCACACTTAGACAATGCAGAGTACCGCAAAGCTCTGTAACCCTACTATAAACCGGTGTTTATAAATCGGTTGCCCTCATCTAATTATGATCTCTTGTTGGCCTCTCGCAAACTAGCAACTATACACACTAGCTGCACTCCGTCTGGAGTAAAGGCTCTTTCCGTCTATTTAGCACACCTTCGCTTGTGTGTTAATGCATCTGTTTTGTGTATTTTTGCACAGCAGAAGTGATAGGTATTCACTCCTGACAGGATTTTCTCTGAATCAGAAATCGACTTAACGCACAATTTCAATGCAAAAAAAGACCTGAAACGAACTCGTCTGTAGTCACTTCTGCCACAAGCTCAAGAACAGTGCCCTCTATCTTATAAGCACGCAGGTATGTCGGATACGAACCAACGACTACGTACAATCTGTCTCCAACAATCAGACTGTGTCTTGGGTGATAGTCCAGAGGCTGTTGTGCAACAATTTCAAGTGTCTCTTTATCTAAAAACAGCGCTTGATTGTATTCGGGGAAGTTAACATCTCGCTGCATAACTATTATATAGTCCCCATACATATGAACATCTTCTAAGGAGTAATCGCTTGTGACGACCTCTTCCATTAAACCGGTCTCCGGCGTAAACCTGACAATATAATGATCGTAATCTGAAAGTCCAGGATAGCTATTCGTTTGTACGTCTTTAAGCCGCGATGTGCTAAAGTAGAGTTGCCCGTCAATCATGTCCGATAGCATGCCAATCTCCCCAAAGGCACCGAGAGGGTAGCGGGCCAACTCGTTGAGATCTAAGTCATAAACTATAAGGTCTGTATAGTTTTCGGGGAAAACCTGAAGAAAAGCATAGAGTATATCACCTTGGGCATAAAGCGCATTATAGAGGCTCTTCTCTTGTTCTATGTCGATGGTTTCGTGTGTAAGCCTGTCACTGCGGGTAATGTGGGTTGTAGCATTGATGTTATCCATGGTGAATATGTAGTCGTTTGTAGCGGCTATACTTTGTATAGACGGCCGATCTATATGATACTCTATGCGCTCACCTGTTCTAAGGTTAAGTTCCAAGGCCATCCTGTCGTTTTTAACCTGTCGATAACCCTGCGGGATAATATAGAGACTATCGCCAAATCTCACCGGTTTGTACCACTCGTTCTCCAGATCCGCATAAGGCAAAGTAGCAGACTCCACCAAGTTCAAGTCTTCGTCATAAAACTTGATAAAGCTGATCCTTTCGTTCATACGTGTCTCAACCATTCCTATGGCATAACCCGTCTCCCAAGCGGTGGCTATCTCACTTTGCGACTGTTGAGCACCACAGCCACTGAGTAATAGAGCACAAACTACAGCCATTACTCCACATAATAAAGTACCAAGTTTGACTATACCGATTCTAAACATAATCACGTCCTAGATGATGTGGTAGTAAGCATCGACATTGCGATATTGCCCCCAGGGAGCTATGTAGATCCACTCCGAGCGAGCAGCGCGCCCATCAGATTTGAGATAACAGTTGCCGCCAGAGTCCGCCTGAACATGGTTGGTGGCCATTCTGCCATCACTACCAGGATAGAAGTAATACCAATCATTACCCAGATAGTGCCAGTAGGTGCGCATGACACCATCTGGTCCGAAGTAGTACTGTCCACTGCTGAGTTGTTGCCAGTAGGTAAGAGGGGCGCCATTGGCATCAACATAATACCAGCTGCCATTGACATTAACCCACCTGTCCGCACGAGACTGACCGCACCGGTACACCAATGATGTCTTATCTCCATCAACAAACTCCATTGGGTGTATTGCATTGGCACCAAGCAGCGTATACTCAGGAGTGTTCAAGTCAACACCGTAGCAGTCAAGAAATCCGGCATAGACCAACTGTGAACAGTAGAAGCTGCTCCTCGTATTAACATCAAGAAGGTTGAAGTTGTATGGCTTGCCAATCTGGCCGAAACACCAGTCTGCAACTGCCTCTTCCTGAACGGTAGTTGTGGCTTTGACATCTAGTCCAAAGATAGTATCGTGCCGATTGTACCAATCGTTATCTTCAAAATCAACACCCTGCGGCAACGAGGTTACAGCTTTTTCGCCGGTATAAATAATCGCTGCGTGTCCAACAGGCAGGCTGCCAAGGTAAGGGTCGTCTGTTACAAGTATCGTACCTTTGTTTACTGGATAGACGCCAATAGCATCGCCTTTGGCAGACCCGGATTGTACTGTACCTTGCAGCGACAATGTGTTTACGGTGGCTTCATTATTGCTTGTGACAGAGTGGCTGTAATCAAGCTCAGGCTCCTTGGCAGGTGCCGTATTCGAGTGATTGTCTCGTGTTTCCGTGTCACCAAATACCAGTTCGTAAACAAGTCGCAGGGCATCTTCCTCTTCAGTAGTCAGACCGTCTACCATACTACGCCCCTCAAGCATGGCTTTCTTTTGTATACTGATTGCTTCGTCTATAGCCTTGATAGCTTTTGCTTCCCTAAGCGTAAGGTCTCTATTCAACGAAGCCAAAGAAGATTCAAGGAAATCTCGTACCCTGCTGTTTTCTATTTTGGAAAGAGTATCTGCATACAAAGTCTCGTCTTTTATAGCGTCGCTGTAGGCTGTCTCATCTTGGTCAAGTTCACTGCCTTCAGTAAATTCTGGGAACAGTTGAAGAGTAGACGAATCTGTTGCCTGGGATTCTTCTGGCTCAGTGTTATCTTGGGTTGCATCACCATAGCTTGTAGCATCAGGGGTTTGTGCAGTAGAAGAAGTAGCAAGCACCGCTGTCGGAGCGAATAAAAAACACAGAGTTAAGGCCATGGCAATTGATAGGACCGGGGTGAGCTTGGATCGCGTTGTTCGGTTTGTCAGTAGTCGAATCAACTTGCGCATAGCAACTCCAATCTACAACAATTTGTTGAAATCAAGCTATAGCTATAGCGTTTATATACTATGGTTCATGCCGTATAGCCGCTCTGCCGCAGAATAGAAGTCAATCTATTTAACTTGTGAACGGTCGTATAGCTACCGTGGACGGTTGATTGCTTGTAGTATGATTCTTCAGTCAGCTCGGCGTTGGTTGTTGGTAGTTTTGTTTAGATTGTTCAGGCCCAAAGTCAGGCGTAGCGAGGCGCCACAGGCCGAGCAGTATTCACTACCCGGCCCATTTTGAAGACCACAGTTCAGGCACGTACCCACCAGGATGGATCGCGGCAAAACACCACGGCACCGACCACAGTTAATGCAGTAGGGGCAGGACATATCACACGTCCAACAGATGTCTCAACATGGGTCGCACACCCAGCAGATATCTTGACCTACGAAGATGGCGCACGTGCGACCCATACCTCAGCGCACAAAGATAGCGATCTTTTGTTTTCCGGTCTTTTTGGCCTTGGCCGCCAACTCCTCAAGCGTACCGTAGACCATAACGCCCGCCTGACAGTGATGGACACAGGTTGGCAGCTTCCCTACCGATACCCGCTCAGCACAAAGGTCGCACAGGCTGGTGGGCAGTGGTACATGCTCATACTCCCAACGGCCGTTGCTGTTCTTCCGGGGACCATCCTGAAGGATGCGGATACCAAAATCACCCTTCGGCATATCATGTTCATGTTTGCAGGCCACCTCACAGGCATGGCAGCCAGAACAGTATTCATAATCAATGAACAGACCGTATTCTCCCTTGTCAGCCATGGGTATAACCTCCTTCGCGAGTAACCTGGTACGTGGGCTGCATTTCTGCTGTACTGTTTTCTGGCGTTACCGGATAGACCTTGGCAATACCACATTTGATAGGCGCGCCATATCCGCTGGCACCGTTCTCGTTCATGGGGATGGCATTGTTGGGATTGCAGTCAAATACCCCAAAGAGCGAGGGCTCAGCGGCCTCTTTTTCCGGGAACCACCACCCATGCTCAGTCGAAATCACACGCGGATCCAGAGTCTCGTTAAAATGCGCGATCTGCCTGAAACGACCCAGATGATTCTCGATCCAGGCCCATTCGCCTTCAGCCACACCATACGTGCGTGCAGTCTCGGGGTGGATCTCAAAACGTGGGAAGGGATGAAGTTCCCTGCTGGTCGTCTCGGCCTGGCGCCATTCGCTATGGAAGAACTCAAATGAGCGTTTACCGGTAGTGAGTACCAGGGGGTACTTCTTAAACATCTCCGGCGTAGAATAAGGCGAGGTCGGTGGTTCCTCGTAAAACGGCAGTGGGTCATCTCCCCAGGAGTCATACAGCGTTATGAAAAACTCGTATTTACCGGTGGGAGTAAAGAATCCCGGTTCACCATCAGGACGCAAAAGACCCTTTTCGTACTTAAAGTAGCGAAAGTCGCCGTAGTGCATGCCGGCGTATTTTTGTTCCAGGTCCTCCATCGTAAAGCCAACCTTTCCCACTTCCATACGCCAGTTCATGTAATCGCGCGGGGTTTGCACCCACTCTGGCCAAAACTGGGGAGAAAGGCGATGCCCCAGATCGATCATGATCTGTTCGTCTTCTTTGGCCTCATAGTAGCTGGAACACTTGGTGAGCGAGCGCATGGGGTCGAACCAGACCCTTATGCAGTCGCGTTCGTTGCTCATGGCGCAAGGCAAGAGCAGATCAGAGCAGGCAACGGCGAACGGTGTCTTAAAGAGGTCGATATCGACGATGAAATCCACATTATCCATAGCACGGTAGATGCGTGGCGCGTCTTGTCCCATATTCGTGATGGGATTGGAGGACTGGATCCACAACATCCGCACCGGACGCGGCCGGCCATTCTCGTCCACACCGGTCTCGATGGCCTCCAGGATGGTATCGGATTGCGATGAGGCGGTAAAGCCGTATTTTTTGAGCGGATATTTGCTATTGCCCAAGCGTTTTTCCACCATACCCGGTGCCAGATATTCAATGCCGGAGTTATAGCCAAACTCCAGACCGGATGCCTGGTCGATAAGGACATTTCCTCCGGGGTTATCAATATTGCCGGTCACGCCGGCCAAACAGGCAATGGCGTGCGCGGTGACCGTACCGATCTTGGACATATCCACCGCCAATCCCCATTGAATCGTGGAGGGGTGAGCTTTGGCATAAAAGCGGGCGGCCTCAATGATCAGGTCCTTATCGACCCAGGTTATCTCGGCCACCTTCTCCGGTGGATACTCCTGTACACGCTCCTTAAGTTCATCATAGCCCCAGGTCCATTCATCAATGAATGTGTGATCCACGAGATCCTCGTTGATGAGCACATTGAGCATACCCAGTGCCAAGGCCGCATCGGTGCCCGGACGCAGACGCAGCCAGTATTTGGATTTGGCACCAATCCAGGTAAGCATTGGGTCGATGGTTATCAGTTCGCTGCCACGCTTCATGCACTCGACGATCCAGTGCCCTAAGAAGGCATCGGCGTTGTTGATGACCGGATTGGTGCCCCAGATGACGATGCACTCCGGTGGCCGCCAATCCGGATCCTCTTCATAGCGCGTGGAACGAAACTGCGACATGTCGGCCACCCATTGGTTGCCCATAACCACAAAACAGAGCGCGGTGCGCGGCAACATGCATGAATCGCCCGAGAGAAAACAAAGTGTTAAGTCCGGCCCGCCAAAGTTGGCATACTGGTTGTGCGCGATGACCTGCGAAACATTACGTCCGGTTCCTATCATTGAGATGATGGACTCCGGCCCGCTCTCTTGCTGGAATGTACGCACATTCTTCTCAATAATATCATAGGCCTCGTCCCAGGTGATGCGCTCCCATTTATCCTCGCCACGCTTGCCTACGCGCTTAAGCGGATATCTGAGACGATCGGGATGGTTGACCAGTTCGGTAAGCTCCAAGCAACGCATGCACAAACGACCCTGGGTAAACGGACTGTTTGGGTCGCCCTCTATCTTAACGAGTTTGTCGTCCCTATCGGTATAAAAGATAATCTGGCAGCCCTCATGGCAACCGGGACCGCTCCACATCGTGGTACGAGTGGCGGTAAGTTCGCCCTCTTGCCAATGGAGCTTTTTGGGATACAGTTCCAAATTGTATTCGTTGTTATATTCCATACTTCCTCCTTCTTAATTGTTTTTTAGCCTTCTGGGACAGTTGTCTGCTTGTTTTCTTGTCGGCTTGGTTAACGCTTTGATCAACAACTTGGTCGACCTCCTGCTTGGTTTCTTGACAGGCCGGACAATTCGTGCCAATCTGGACAACCGGCGCCTTATTCCGCCTTGGCACCTTCTTGAGCGGCGGTGCGATCATCGGCCAGTTTGGCAGCAACACTCGTGCGTACATTGGGGAACAAGAGCAGCGAGGCTGCGGTGAGCAGGCACAACACCAGAACACCCACAAAGATGACTTGATAATATGCTAGTCCACCACCCGAATCAACGCTCAGGGCTATCGGCGAGAGCACATAGGCGGCAAGAGCAAAAAAACCGATATTCTGGAATGTTGACTGGACGCCTCCTACCGCGCCCAAATGTTCTTGTTTGACGCTGGGCAAGAGCGCGGGCAGCATCTTAGTTATGGCCATGAGCGGCCCAAAGAATACGGGGAGAATAAGATAGATGGCCCACGTCGCCGGTCCATAGGGCACAAAATAAGGCAGGGCGAACAATACGCCGGTTACGATAAGACAGAATGCGACCGGCCCGCGCAGGCGAGCAAACCTGGCTATGACTGCGGGCAGGGCAATAGAGCAGATACAGCCGATAACGGTGTTGAGGGTCGAGAGATTGCCGGCCTCGGGCACAACCGCTGGGTCGCCTCCCGCCAAAGCGGTGATGGCAGCCACCATATACTGACCATTGACATTGGTCATGCCAAAAAAGAGCATGGCAAAGATGCTGATTCCCCAGACATCTTTGTTCTTGAGCACAATGCCCAGGTAGGTGCTGATATTTTCCTGGATCTGAGTATCGCCCTCAGGGTGGCGCCGGTAGAGCACAAGCCAGATGACAATACCAACGGCGATCAAGCCGACGCTCAGCCACCAGGCATCCGTCAAAACGGCCACACGGCTGCCATAGGCAAGTGCCAGCGCGGCCCCACCGCTCAGGCCGGCTACGTAAACACCCATAGCCACAGAGTTGGACTTCCCCGGAAACCAAGTCCTGATAATTTTGGCTGAGTTGGCATTGAGCGCCGCCGTAGCGATGCCCATCACAAAACTTGATACAAACAGTTGGACAAAATCAGTGCCCGATAAGGCTCGCCAGGAAGCTCCGATCAGAGCAAATAGGAACCCTGTGACAATAACCTTGTTGAATCCAAAACGGTCGGCAAGTACACCGGAGAGGATACCAAACAGGATGCCCGAAAGATACGGGATGGACATAACCATCGAGAATTCCATCGGGTTTATAAGGTAGTTCTGCATAACCAGCATGGCAGCACCACCCGGTACGATAAACGAGAACTGTAGAGCAACGAGAATGATTGTCAGGGCAATCAGCACTGCCCATCTTCTTGGATAAAGCTGCTCTTCTTTCATTGAGCTCTCCTTTCTACCCATTGAAAGCCGCTAGTCGCTTGTGGCCTCATTTTGGCCATCGGACTTAACTGACAGGGCCTTTTTGACCGTGCCTTTATAAAAGACAATGGATAAGATGATGCCTAAAACTGCAATAATGGCTAAAGGTATGGTTCCCATGGCCCAGTTTCCCTGCGTGGCATCGACAATGGCACCCACGGTGTTGGCTGCGGGAATACCTCCGAGATTGGCGCCCACAGCCAACAGGCCAAAGATAGCCCCCATGACTGAGGGATCCGGTGAGGCGTGGGGGACGTTGGAGAATAGGGCCGGAGGACAGATGTTTAATAGGAGACCGCAGAGGATGGCCATCATGATCATCAGCGGAACGGTGTCAAAGACCAACTCCAGGCACATGGTGATGCCGGCCAGAATGAAGCATACCACCAGCACCAACGGTTGGTTTCTCACCTTATTGAGAATTACGCCCATAGTCAGCGAACCGATGATGCCTGTTATTGTGGTAATGGAAGCCAACGCGTTGGCCGTGGGCATATCCATACCCGCAACCATCTGCATGAACGTTGGTGCCAGGGCAGCCCAGACCGCATAGCCAAAAGCAAAACAAAAGAACAGCACCATTAAAATGATGCCGTAAGGAGAAGTAAAGCCCTTGGACAGCTTGATTTGGGCACTGCCAGCCGCGACCGTCTGGGCCTCGGCCTTGTCTACACGGATACCCACAGCAGCCAAAACCGTGATAATAACCACGGCAATAAGCGATGCCCACCATACCGACTGCCAGGTACCAAAGCTTGTGGCGATGAGACTGGCACCGTTGAACATGATCAGCGAGCCGGCCGCAGTCCAACAGGCCCAGATGGAATTGGGCAGACCGCGTCTGGCAGGGTCTTTGAACATCACGGTAATAAGCGTAGGGGCGGCAACCGCAATAAAGCCATTACCCAGACCGCCAATAAACTGAGAGAGCATGAATACCTCGATATTGGGCGAGAAAACCCCGATGATTATCGAGAGTATCGTCCAACCCAAAGCCACCAGCAAAGTATTTTTGGGGCCTAATTTGGATTGGATAGCACCAGCTGGAATAGCAACGATGGTACCGGCTATTGAACAGACAGACATCATCCATCCAGCGGTACCGACATCGGTCTGAAAATACTCCATGAGCATGGGAATTGTCGGGGGGACTTTAAAGAAGCTAACACCCAGGAACACACCGGCCAAAAATACGAACACAAAAGAAGACCAGTCGGCTTGCTTTATTTTTGCGACCATCGATTTCCTCTTTTCTCTGAGCACTCTATACGGGTTCGGGCTAAGCCGTTAATCACTCCTCCTCCCCCGGCTCCAAAAACGAATAGTCCACGATCGATCGATGGCTCAACTATACCGCACCAAACTAGCTCTCTAAAATGGAGGAAAGTCCAAAAATTCACGTATTTTTTTGTCAGAAATGACAAAGGAATCAAAGATCGGTTATCTGCTGTTTCATTCCTCGGGTGCCTTGGTCGCCTCAGCAAATATCTGCTTTACCGACTCATGCCCGGATGTCAAAAAGAAGAATTTGAAATCCAGCAACATCTTCTCGCGAGCGCTTTGCAACGAGAGGTCAAAGTCAAAACGGTCCTGCAGTTTGTTGATGTGATACAAGACTGTATTGCGATGAACGTACAGGCGCTGAGCTACCAGGGTAGCATTGCGCTCGTAGCGAAGATAGAACCAGAAGAGCGCCACGTTGTTGGTGCCGATTTCCTGGTCTTCTCGATAAATCTTCTGCAAAAGTGTGTGCGAGAAGGAAAACTGCAGGAAACGGCGGTTCAATTCCGTCTCGCTGACCAGATAATAGGCCAGGGCATCTTCAAATAAGAAGATCCCCTTATCATGTTCTTCTCCTGCAATAAGCCATTCGCTTTGGATGGTATTCTTGAGGCCCAGCGTAACCTTGGTCTGCATATAGGCCATGTCGATGTCGGTAATGTCTTCAAAGATCTGTGAGACACCACAGTTAATGCCAAAGGGCTCATAGATCAACCGTTGCAGATCGTTTTCCGACTTACGATGTGACAGCTGGCTGTCTCCCGGCTCTGCGTAGCACAGCACCAGGATGTCGCGCTTATAAGGAAAGTAATAACATTCTCCATGATTGATGCGCGCAATCGACTTGGCAATCTGTGGCAGTCGCTCAAGCCAGTCCACGTCACCCAGCTCCAACAACAGGAGCTTGAGCTGCGGATTGTCCGGGATATCGGTAAGGCGCATCTGATTGTAAACATAGCTTGCGGCTACCCCTCCCCCTCCCGACTTTAACAGTTTGGTGAAAAAGAAATAATGGGGAGAATCGACCTGCATCTGTTTCTCCCAAAAGTTCTCGCAAATTAAAATAAGGCGTTTGAGGAATATACCGAATTGGTCCTTTAAACCTTGAGAAAACGGTCTGACATCGCAGGTCATCAGCACCGAACCAAAATATGAGTCGCGTACGAAGATGGGCGCATAGAGTTTTTTGTAAGGCGTGCCGGGGACCTCCTCTATGAGGGTGATTCCCTTGCGATCCACAAGGCGCTTTTGGATAGCGGCGATTTCGTGGGGAGCACAACCTATCTCGATCATACGCTGCAAGAAGGCATCGGGTGGCTGTCGACGGTGCGAATAGGAAAGCAGATTCATATCCTTGTCGGTAATGGTAATGAAATTATCAAGCAGCGAACCGCCGACATTAAGGATATCGTCCAGTCCGCCCTTTTTGTAGACGACACGGTCCATTTGGCTTTCCCAGATCAACTGCTGGATAAAAAACTGCTGTACCATCACGGTGAAGTAAGAGAGGGTTTCTTGTTGGCGCATGACGACAATGCGATTACTGTAGGATTCCAGCCATTGAGGAGTCGCATCCTCGGCGCAAAGAATGACGACAAAAGCAGCGGGCTGCTCTTCGAGTAGAGGGCGCGCAGCCTTAGGATGCGAGATAAAAATAGTGTCGCTGATGGGCAAAATCGAAGCGATGATGTCGTTTTTGGACAAGGTCGCAAACCAGCTGAATCTTCGCTCGAGTGTTGGCGGTTTTGACAGTATCTGATAATCGGAAAAATTGTCCAGGAACATCGCTACCGTTACCGAGGGCAGTACCCTGCCGTAGGTCGCGCTGATACCCATTAATAATGACTCGCTGGACATTGCAGCCTCCCAGATTCTAGTCAAGTCGGCGCTCATCAACCAAACGAGCAATCAGTTAAAGAGCGGCGCCTTTTACACGTGTTGCCGCCTACGGTATCAAACACAGCGAATATTATACCTAAAATTAATATACCTGAGATGAGCGGCACAAACGCAAGCCGCCTTTGTCGAGAACTCACAACAAATGCGAACAGAACACTGATTAAACGGTAAATTGAATCTTGCGCATTATGAGCGTTGTGATATGGTTCTTATTATGAAGTATTTGAGCCTTACGAATGATATTACTCAGCGTATCGAAAACGATCGCGCCGATTCCACTTGGCACAACGAGTGCCGTACAAATGATAGCGCATCTGTTCGGAGAAGGGTGGATCGAGATAAAGCGACACTCCTGCGTCCTGCTTTCGTACGAGATGCGGACAAGATACTGCACTCACCGTATTACAACCGACTTTCGGACAAAACGCAGGTGTTTTCTCTATTTAGGAACGACGACCTTACGCGTCGTTCGCTGCATGTGCAGCTTGTATCGCGTATTGCGCGTACTATTGGCACGGCACTCGGCCTCAACACTGATCTCATTGAGGCTATTGCGCTCGGACATGACATTGGTCACCCACCCTTTGGTCATGCAGGGGAGCGCTTTTTGAACACACTGTATCACACGTATACCGGATGCACGCGCTTTTTCGACCATAACGTCCACAGCGTACGAGTGCTCGATGGCATTTTTAGGCACAACCTCAGCATCCAAACCCTCAGCGGCATCCTGTGCCATAATGGAGAGTTTGAGCAACGGGAGTATCGTCCTGGCTCGCTTAAGGATTTTGCAGAGTTTGATGCGCTGGTTGAGCGTTGTTACACTCATAGTGTTCAGACAAAAGAGTTGGTGCCCTCAACACTCGAGGGTTGCGTTGTGCGTATCAGCGATATGATTGCTTATGTTGGCAAAGATCGCCAGGATGCCGAACGTGTGACACAGGGTGAACAGGCACCATCCTTTGATATGTCGAAAGCGAGTACATACAATTCCAAGAGCATCAACAACTTCACCGTGGATCTTGTCGAAAACAGCTATGGCAAGAACTATCTGCAATTCAGTGAAGAAGCATTTGAAACGCTTAGCAGGATGAAAGATGAGAACTATCGACTTATCTATGATAACGAGCACGTCAATCGCAAAAATACCGATCTGCTTGAGCCGATGTTCGGCCGCCTGTACGAGCGACTACGCAACGATTTGCAAGCGGATGACAAGACCTCCTATATTTTCAAGCATCACATCGACTTCGTCGAGTTCAAACGGCCGACATATCTTGACTTAAAGCCTTATCGTGAAGAAAATCACGACCAGATCGTCGTGGACTACATCGCCAGCATGACTGACGACTATTTTGTTGACCTGCATGCCTTTCTCTTCCCCGATGAAGACGCTATTAAGTATGTCCCGTACTTCACACATGACGAAGCAGTATCTCAAGGTGGCAAAAGCATATGAACCGTATGGAGTCTGAAATATTCGACAGCTTCTATGCCAACGCTGACCCAGCACAAGCCGAGCCCATGGCGGCCTACATGAAAAACATCTGCCCGTTCCTCGGCATTCCAAAACCCAAACGAGCAGCTCTTTCCAAGAATTTCTTAAAGTCGCACAAAAAGGCAACCACTATTGACTGGGCTTTTATCAACAAGTGCTGGGATTTGGAGCGGGAGTTCCAATATCTTGCCTTGGATTATCTAAAAACGGTAGAAAAGCTGCTTTGTGCCGATGATGTTCCAAGACTGAAGGCACTTGCCCTCCAAAAGTCATGGTGGGATACCGTGGATCTGATTGACAGTTTGATAGGCTTTATCGCCCTGAGATCTCCGGAGGTCAACGACAGTATGCTTGCTTGGAGTACCGACGAGAGCTTTTGGCTTCGACGAATCGCTATCAATTTTCAATTGCAGTACCACGAAAAAACCGACACCGCGCTGCTTGAGAAAATCCTCGTGAACAACCTCGGCCAAAAGGAATTTTTTGTAAACAAGGCTATCGGCTGGGCTTTACGAGAATACGGCAAAACAGACCCCGACTTCGTTCGAAGCTTTATTGAACGACATCGCAGCGAGATGGCTTCGCTCAGTATCAGAGAGGCGAGCAAATACCTATAAAAAGCGCGGATGAAACCGGTCTGCAAAAATCTCGGACACTGAAAACGCTAAGGCAGAGTATTTGATTCAGACGTGCTTTCTGGAGGTAGAGTCACGACAGCGGCTTAGCCAAGGCCCAAATGCGCGAGAATAACTCGTTTCCTAAAAGCCAGCCCTTTTGTGTGGGGACGAGGCTTGTTCCCTTGTCTCGCACAAGGTCTAAATCGACCAGTTCAGCGAATGTCGCCGCAACGCCGGGCACCATTTTGGTTGCCGTAGCCAGGCAATCTTTGGACAGACCGCGTGACAAGCGCATGCCCAGCATCAGATCCTCAACCAGGGCCTGTTCCTTCGTGAGAAGTTCACCGCTTTGCGTTTTGCGGCACAGCACTTCATCCAAAGGTTTGCCCAGGACCACACTCTGTATGACAGCTAAAATGCTATCGGTCTGGTCAAGGTCCGTAGAGCGCAGTCTCCTCCCATCGTAAAATGATAGCATACTAGCTGCTCCTCTCCCCAAACCAAGGTACGGCACACCCGTCCAATAGGCAATATTATGACGACATTCAAAGCCGGCCTGAGCATACGATGCTGTCTCGTAGCGCTCAAAACCGGCCTGTTCCAGGTGTTCGGCCGCCAGACTGAGCATCGTAGCCTGTGTATCCTCATCGGCCAGCTCTACCCTACCGGCCACCACGTCTGCGGTCAGGACAGTGTTCGGCTCCAATTGCAGCGCGTAGACACTGATGTGCTTGACTCCCAAATCTATAGCTTTGCTCACACTGTCCAACCAAGATGCCGGGGTTTGACCGGGTATGCCGCAGATCAGGTCGAGACTGACATTCTCAAAGCGCGACTGGGCCGCTTCAATGGCACGGACGGCCGTGGCGACATCGTGCACCCTGCCCAGCGCAGACAGTTCCGCGTCGTTAAAACTCTGCACCCCCAACGAGATGCGGTTTACACCCAGGGCATAAAGGTCGCGGGCCAGCGTCAGGCTGAACGAGTCCGGATTGGCCTCGACCGTAAACTCCCTGAGTTTCGAAAAATCCATAAACAGCGAAAGCGTATAGGCCAGCTCCACGAGTCGCCCGTGACCAAAGTAACTGGGCGTGCCGCCGCCCACATAGATAGTCTCAATAGAGCTGAGTGAACCAAGGGAGCTGGCATTGCGGATGGTACCTATGAGCGAGTAGAGATAGTTATCCAGACGCGGATCGTCTAAGGATACGACCTCGGTGAGAAAATCGCAGTAGCGGCAGCGCTGAGCACAAAACGGGATGTGAAAGTAAAGGGCCTGTGGAGGCTTGAGGGTCAGGCGCGTCTGATCGCCGCTGGGTGCGCTACCGCCAGACATACTAGAGTTCTCCTTTATCCAAGCCGGCCAACAAAGATAGATAGTCATCCAGGCTCACACAGCTCTGCAGCCGCCGACGCAGTGTTGCAGCGTGGGGCATACCCTTGAGATACCAGGCCAGATGTCGGCGCATCCACACCAACTTCTTAGGGTCGTGGGCATACAGCATCCGAATATGATCGCTGGCAAGCCGGACTATCTCCGCTACACTCGGTGTGACAGTTGCTGCCTGTTCATCGCCGGCAAGCAGGGCTTGGGCCTGCCTGAATATCCAGGGATTACCTAAAGCGCCCCGGGCAATCATTACTCCTGACACACCGCATCTGAGATAATCGCGCACATCATAGGCATCCATGACATCGCCCGTGGCGATAACCGGCACAACAAGGGCCTGGGCAAGTTCGCATACCAGCTGCTTGTCCGCTTGCTCTTGATAGTGCTGCTCGGCGCTGCGTCCGTGTACGCAGAGGGCGGCCACACCGGCATCTTCTGCCATGCGGGCAAAATCAAGCGTACGGTGAGCACCCGAATCGGAGCTTTTGCGTATCTTGACCGTTACAGGTACATGCACGCTCTTAACAACAGCGACTATGATTTTATAGGCCAACTCCGGATTCCTCATCAGGGCAGCCCCATTGCCGCCGGCGACGACTTTCCTGGCCGGACAACCCATGTTGAGATCAATCAACGCAAGGTCACTGCCCAATCGCTGCTCCAGCAACCGAGCCTGCGTGGCCATGACATCCGGTTCGTTGCCAAACAGCTGCACCGCAAAGGGCGTATCACCATCAAAGGCAGCGAGCATGTCCTGAGTCTGCTTGTTGTGGTAGGCCAGCCCCTTAGAGCTGATCATCTCTGTGTAACTCAACTCGGCACCCAGGCGCCTGCACATAAGTCTGAACGCTGGGTCATTAACACCGGCCATAGGCGCCAGAGACAAGCGCCACGGCCATGCGTCGGCAGCGGCCGTCACCTTGAGCTGCCCGTCATTGACACCACCGGAGTTTTCGACATCGCTGTGGGCCGTCCGCCACAGGCGTCAGCAGAGCTACGACCGTCACTGTGGACCGTCCAGCAAAAGCTCTTCCAGACTTATAGTTGTCATGCCGAGCCGTCCACCACAGGCGCAGACACCTCCAGGCTATCCAACGTTTCGTTCATGCTGCCACTGCGATAACCCAAAACATCCAGTGCTACATAGTCAAAGCCGAGTCTTTTGAAATACGCATACACCTGCCGGCGCACTTCTGCGCCCTCAAGGAGCGCAAAACCAGACGCGTCGGTCTCGATGCGTGCCAGGCCGCGATGGTTGCGCACGCGCACCTGCGAAAATCCCTGATCCAACAAATACTGTTCCGCTGCTGCAACCATTTCAAGAGCGGTGGCCGTGATCTTCTCCCCATAGGGAAATCGCGATGCCAGGCAGGCAAATGATGGCTTATCATGGACTTTAAGACCCAGGTGAGAAGCGAGGCTGCGTACTTCATCCTTGGTTAAGCCAGCGTGCAGCAACGGGCTTTCAACTCCTTGTTCGCGCACGGCTTTGAGACCGGGTCGGTAGTCTCCTGTATCATCGGCATTGGAGCCCTCAATGACATGGGCAAGTCCTCGCTCGTGGGCAATGGGCCAGATACGCGAGAACAGGCCGCTCTTGCAGAGATAACAGCGATCCGGTGGGTTTTGGGCAAAGCCCGGGATGTCCAACTCTTCGCTTTCGATGATGACGTGCTCGATGCCCTGTTCCGCACAAAACGCCACAGCTGCATTGAGCTCGCGCGCAGGAAACGAACAGGAGCGAGCGGTTACAGCCAACGTCTTGTGCTGCGCCAAGACGTCGTGTGCTACCCACAGCAGCAGTGTGGAATCAACTCCGGCCGAGAAGGCCACGACCACACTGCCAAGGCTGGCCAGATAGCGCCGCAGCTCCGCATATTTTTGTTCTAGCTCCTTGGATAAACATCGTGTTTGCTCTGGCTGCAACGCCGACTCACGTGTCGGTTCCTGCTCCTGCATTGGTCGTTGCTGCTGTGCGTTTCTTTGCTCCAGTCCTGACTGTTTTGGCCCTTTGTACAGCGGCGCTTGCGTACGCTCAGACATCGACCCTGCCTTCGCAGGCACGCATCGCCTGGATAGTACGGGCTATCAATTCGTCCAACTCCCAGCCCAGCATCTCGGCACCGCGCGCAATGACCTCCCGAGAGCAACCAGCAGCAAAGTTAGCCTGCTTATACTTTTTCTTGACTGATTTGACCTCCAGATCCATGACACTTTTGGAGGGTCGCATTAAAGCCACCGCGCCGATCAGGCCGGTAAGTTCGTCGGTAGCATACAGCACCTTTTCCATTGTATGTTCTGGAGCGATGTCCACGCCCAACAGATAACCGTGAGAGGCACAGGCCCGTATCAAGCGCTCGTCCAAACCCGCCTCGCGCATGAGCTTTTGCTGTCTTACGCAATGCTCTTGTGGGTAGCATTCAAAATCCAGGTCGTGGAGCAGGCCTACGAGCGCCCAAAAATCGGCTTCTGCGCCATAGCCTAATTCGTTGGCAAACCAGCGCATCACGCACTCTACCGTCAACGCATGTTGGATATGAAACGGTTCTTTATTGTAGGTGAGCAAGAGTTCATAGGCCGTATCTCTGTTCATCGCATTACGAGAAGCCACCCAATCAGTCGCCTCACGGACAGTCACAGTACGTTCGGTCGCCTCGCTCTTCGTAAGCTCACGTGCAGCAATCTCGGCTTTGTCACGTTCGCTGTTGGTCACTTCGCTATCACCTTGTATTCGCCACGCTCATCCAAATCGACCGAGACCTCATTGCCCTCGCTGACCTCGGCGGCTACAATGGCGTTAGCCAGAGCATCGATGATATTGCGCTGTACGAGGCGCTTAAGTGGCCTGGCACCATACACCGGATCAAAGCCATCGATGGAAAGGCGCTCGGCCGCAGCCGGCGATATATCCACCTTTATGTGCCTTTGCGCCAGACGCTCCTTGACACTGGCAAGCTGCAAGGCAACGATAGCATCTATGTTCGCAATATCCAGAGTTTGGAAGATGATCACGTCGTCCACACGGTTGATAAACTCCGGCCTGAACGTGGCGCGCAAAGCCTCGTCAATAGCTCGCTCCAGCTTGCGTTTGTCATCCAATTCGCCCTGTTCAGAGTCCTGTGCGCCCGTCTCGGCTGCTTGTCTCTTCTTGCTTTTACTAGGGTGGCCATCCTCTTGACCCAGCTTGTTGTTGAGTTCGTCCATCATCTCGTCCACAACGCCCTTGATGCCACCGCTGGCACTGACCGAGGCCGCCAGATCACCCTTATCGGCAGAAACCACAGGGCTCAGACTGCTCAAAGCACCGCCAAGGCCCGTACCGGAGCCGTGTAGATAGAATTCGCGGATAAACTGCGAACCCACATTGGAGGTCATGATGATGATGGCATTTTTGAAGCTCACGAGCCGCCCCTGCCCGTCGGTGAGGCGTCCGTCGTCAAATACCTGCAAGAGGATGTTGTAGACGTCGGGGTGCGCCTTTTCTATCTCGTCCAAAAGGATGACACAGTACGGCCGGCGTCGCACCGCCTCTGTAAGCTGACCGCCCTCGTCATAGCCCACGTAGCCGGGCGGAGCGCCAATCAGTCGCTGAACGCTGAACTTCTCCATATATTCGCTCATGTCAATGCGTACCAAGGCCCGCTCGTCGTCAAACAAAAACTGTGCCAGACTCTTGGCAAGCTCGGTCTTGCCCACACCGGTAGGCCCCAAAAACAGAAAGGTACCGATAGGCCGGTTGGGATCGGCCAATCCAGCGCGGCTGCGCCTGATGGCACCGGCCACAGCCGCCACGGCCTCATCTTGACCCACAATTCGCTTGTGCAGTTCCTGTTCCAGATTGACAAGCTTTTCCAACTCGCCCTGCATCATCTTCGTTACGGGGATCCCCGTCCAGGAACTTACGACGATAGCAATCTCCTCGGCCGTGACTTCTTCTTTAAGCAGACTATCTTCGCTCTCGCGCTGCTCAAGCTGCTTGGTGGCTTCGTCCAGTTCGCCCTGTAACTTGGGGATAAGCCCGTAGCGCAACTCGCTTGCAGCCGAAAGGTCGCCCTCGCGGGTGGCGCGTTCATAGTCGCTTTGCGCCTGGTCGAGATCGGTTTTGAGCTGCTGGACACGCGTAATGGCATCCTTCTCATTGGCCCAGGCGGCTTTGAGCCCGTCCAGTTGCTGTTGCACAGCGGCCATTTCCTGACGCAGGGCTTCCAGGCGCTCTTTTGAGGCCTTGTCGTTTTCTTTGAGCAGGGCCTGTTCCTCTATCTGCATCTGGATCAGGTCGCGGTCGATAAGATCAATATCCTCGGGCATCGAGTCTATCTCGATGCGCAGACGACTGGCAGCCTCATCCATCAGGTCGATGGCCTTATCCGGCAAAAAACGCTCGGAGATATAGCGATTGGACAGCTCGGCGGCAGCTACGATAGCCGCATCGGTTATGCGCACACCATGGTGAATTTCGTACTTCTCCTTCAGGCCACGCAGGATGGAGATGGTATCTTCTACACTTGGCTCACTTACATACACAGGCTGAAAACGCCGTTCAAGTGCCGCGTCTTTTTCGATGTATTTACGGTATTCATCCAGCGTCGTAGCACCGATTGCATGCAGTTCTCCGCGCGACAGTGCCGGTTTGAGCATGTTGCCGGCATCCAGTGAGCCTTCGCCACCCGCGCCGGCACCCACAACCGTATGCAATTCGTCGATGAACAAAATAATGCGCCCCTCAGCCTGAGCTACCTCGCGCAATACAGCCTTAAAACGGTCCTCAAACTCGCCGCGATACTTGGAGCCGGCCAGCATGGCGGCAATATCTAAAGTAACAAGGTCGCGATCCTTCAAGCTGGCAGGCACATCGCCGGCCACTATGCGCTGGGCCAGGCCCTCGACAATGGCCGTCTTGCCCGTACCGGGCTCTCCTATCAATACAGGGTTATTTTTCGTACGCCGGCTCAGTACCTGGATAGTGCGACGAATCTCCTCAGCTCGGCCAATGACCGGATCCAGTTTGCCAGCGCGAGCATCCTCGGTAAGATTGCGGCCGAACTGCTCCAGAGCGTCCAGTGTGGGCTTGGAACTGGGATCGGTGATGCGCGTGGAGCCGCGCAGGTCCGAATAGGCCTGTTCCAGTCGCTCAGCCGTTACGCCGGCTACAGCCAACACCTTGCCCGCCTTTCCCTTGTCCTCTGCTAAGGCTATGAGCAGATGTTCGGTTGTAACGAAACTGTCGCCCATTTTAGCGGCGATCTTCTCGGCTGTGGTCATCAGTCCCAGGAGAGCCTGCGATGGCATCGTCATGGCCTGATTACTCACCTTGGGGGCCGACTCTATCTCTTTCGTGACCGTGGCGTCGATGGCCGCAGATGAGGCACCGACCCGCTCAATGATGGCATCCAGATTGCCCTCATGGGCATTGAGCATTGCCTTGAGCAGGTGTTCAGGTTCTATCGTGGCGCTGTCGGCATCGGCCGCTACGCCCATGGCTTCTTGAAATATCTCTTGGGTAGATACCGCCCATTTATCTGGTCTCATTGTTGCTCCTCACTCTGCTTTTATCCTGAAGGCGATTGGCTGCCCACGGGCTTATCTCCCGCGGCTTGAGGCGTACCAAGGCCGTAACCTGCTGGTGACGACCCAGCTCGTGCAGGCGTTCCTGTAGCCTCCTGACGCGCCGTTGTTGCTGCTCCAGGTGATCTTCGGTAACTGCCAAGCGGGCTTCAAGATCAAGGATGCGCGTAACACCGGCCAGGTTGATGCCTTCGTCGGTAAGCTGGCCGATGAGCTCTAACTGCTCCAAGTCCGCCTGCGAGTACAAACGGGTGTTGCCACCAGAGCGCTTGGGCGAGACCAGCCCCCTGCTATCATAGACGCGCAAGGTCTGAGGGTGCATGCCCACGAGTTCTGCGGCCACGCTGATCATATACAACGGCCGTTTCTTGTCATTCATCGTACTCCCCCTTCCTTTGGGGATAAGCCCGAGACGCTCATGATGGCCAGTCCCTGCGCAAATCTGAGCCGCCCTCAGTAGCACTGGCCTCAGCAAAGGCCTCCAGCGCCGTCTTTTGGGCATCGTTGAGCGTACGCGGCACGCGTACGTGAGCCTTGACTTTGAGGTCGCCTTTACCGGTGCCCTTGATTTTTTTAGTGCCCTTGCCCTTGATGACAAATACTTTACCGTCTTGGGTACCGGCATCCACGCTCAGACGCAATTTGCCTCCATCGGGAGTAGGAACGACTATCCTGGTACCCAAGGCAGCCTCATCGATGCTCAACGGCAGGTCCATCCAGACGTCAGCGCCTTTGCGACGATAACGTGGATGCGGTTTAAGGGCCGTAACGATCAGTAAATCGCCCGCCTCACCACCTCCACTGCCCTGAGCTCCCTTGCCTGCATAGCGCAACTTGCCGCCATCGACGGCACCTTCGGGCACCTGCACATCAATCTGTTGGCTTGTACCATCGCTACTTTTGATGGTCACACGCTTGGTGGTGCCACTGAAGGCTTCTTCAAAGCTGACCTCCAGGGTTACCTGAATATCCTTACCTCTGGTCTGGCGTTGCCCAAAATCCCAGTCGGTACCAAAAGCGCCCTCGCCAGCGGCCATACGAGAGAAGATGTCGCCAATAGAGCCAAAGCCTCCGGTGTTCGCTCGGCCACCCTCGCGATTGCCGGAACCGGGCGTTGTGCCCTGGCCAAAGTCCGTAACTGTCCAAGAGACCTTGCCATTGCCAAAATCGACAAAATCACCAAAGCCATCGCCAGCTCCGGCATTGCCCCAGGCATAGGGGCCTGCTGCCGCACCACCGCCGGCCGCTGTAAAGGCACCGTAGCGCAACATCGTGTCATATTCCTCGCGCTTTTTGGCATTGGAGAGTACCTCATAGGCCTCGCTGACCTCCTTAAAGCGCGCCTCGTCGCCACCCGTATCGGGATGATGCTTGCGAGCCAGTTTCTTGAATGCTTTTTTTATCTCATCGGTGGTTGCCTTGTCACTGACACCCAAGACCTCGTAGTAGGTTTTCTCAGTTGTCTGCACCATGCTGCCACCCCCTTAATGTGCTAAATTATTTATCAATTTTATGATCAAACGACGGTCCTCCGCTGGATACAACGACCATAGCCGGACGTAACACCCGGCTGCCCAGCTCATAGCCCTTCTGAAAGACCTCCAGGACGGTGTCCTCGTTAACCGAGGCGTCCTCCTGTTTGCTGATGGCGCTGTGCAGATGAGCATCAAAGCGCTCACCTTTAGGGTCAATGGCCTTAAGCCCTTCGTGCTCAAGCACCTCGCCGAGCTTATTGGAGAGCAAAACTATGCCTTCTTTCAGTGATTCGGCGCTGGCTGTGGCACTATGCTCCACCGCCCGTTCCAGGTCGTCGATAAGGGGCAAAAGCCGCTCCACCAGATGCTGAGTTGCCCGACTGCGTTCCTCAGCGCGTTCAGCCTCGGTGCGTTTGCGGTAGTTATCCCACTCAGCTTTAAGACGCAGGTAACGTTCTCGGATCACATCAGCTTCAGCCTTGGCCTCGGCCAACTCATCCAACTCGCCCAGATCCTCGCTGATCTGCTCTTCCAGTTCGCTGGTCGGCCCCGCAGCTTGTGCGTCGGGCTCCGGCGCGATGTCTGACGTTGAAGATGCTGGAGATTTACTGCTCATCGCCCTTGTCGTCCTTATCGTCCTCGTCGACTACTTCGTAGCTGGCCTCAACTACATCGTCTGACCCTTCGGCCTTGGCCTCGCCACTGGCATCTGCTGCGCCAGCAGCCGCCTGGGCATCGGCGTAGACGATCTCGGCCAGTTTGTAGCCGGCCTGCTGCAATGCCTCGCTCTTGGACTTGATTTCATCCACATCGCTGCCCTCCAGAGCCTTTTTCAACTCCTCAACGGCGGCGGTTACCGTGGTCTTTGTGTCCTCAGGTACTTTCTCGCCCAGATCGTCCAATGTCTTTTCTGTGGAATAGACCAGAGAGTCAGCGTTATTGCGAATCTCGATCTCGGATTTGCGGGCAGCGTCCTCGTCGGCATGCGCCTCGGCGTCTTTGATCATACGGTCAACCTCGTCGTCGCTCAAAGCCGTGGAACCAGAGATCGTGATCTTTTGTTCCTTACCGGTGCCCTTGTCTTTGGCGGACACATTGACAATGCCGTTTGCGTCGATATCGAAGGTGACCTCTATCTGAGGAATGCCGCGCGGTGCCGGTGGGATGTCGGTGAGCTGGAATTTGCCCAGTGTCTTGTTGCCTGCAGCCATCTCGCGCTCGCCCTGTAAGACGTGGATTTCGACCGATGTCTGGCCGTCGGCCGCTGTAGAGTAGATCTCGGTCTTTTTGGTGGGGATCGTCGTGTTGCGCTCAATCATCTTCGTAAACACGCCACCCATGGTCTCCACACCCAACGACAGCGGTGTTACATCCAAAAGCAGTATGCCTTCAACGTCGCCAGCCAAGACACCGCCTTGAACAGCAGCACCCAGAGCCACGACCTCGTCCGGATTAACCGACATGTTGGGATCTTTGCCCGTAAGCCGCTTGACCAGTTCCTGTACTGCGGGCATACGCGTAGAGCCACCCACCAAGATGACCTCGGCAATGTCGCCCATGGCGATGCCAGCGTCTTTCATGGCGCTCTCCACAGGCTTCTTGCAGCGCTGCAGGAGATCACCTGTAATCTTCTCAAACTCAGCACGGGTCAAAGAATAGTCCAGATGCTTGGGGCCGTTCTCATCAGCCGTGATAAAGGGCAGGTTGATGTTGGTCTGTTGTGTAGAGGAAAGCTCCATCTTGGCCTTCTCGGCCGCTTCCTTCAGGCGTTGCAACGCCATCTTGTCGCTGCGCAGGTCAATGCCATTGTCGGCTTTGAACTTGTCTGCCAGCCAGTCGATGACCCGCTGATCCCAGTCGTCTCCGCCCAGGTGATTGTCGCCATTGGTCGAAAGCACCTCAAACACTCCGTCCGAAAGCTCCAGAATGGAAACATCAAACGTGCCGCCGCCCAGATCGAATATCAATATCTTCTCGTCTTTGCCGGCCTTGTCCAGACCATAGGCCAAAGCCGCGGCCGTGGGCTCATTCACGATGCGCAAGACCTCCAGGCCGGCGATACGCCCGGCATCCTTCGTAGCTTGACGTTGCGAATCGTTAAAATAGGCCGGTACGGTGATAACCGCCTGGGTTATCGTCTGACCAGAGAACTTCTCGGCATCGGCCTTGAGCTTTTGGAGTACCATCGCGCTGATTTCCTCCGGCGTAAAGTCTTTGCCGTCTATTTCTACCTGTACGCGGCCGTCCTTACCGCCCTTTACCTTGTAAGAGACGGTAGCGCGCTCGCTTTTGGTCTCGTCAAAGCTGCGACCGATGAAGCGCTTGATAGACGAGACTGTGTTCTCGGGGTTCGTGACCGCCTGGTTCTTGGCCGCCTTACCTACGACGCGCTCACCGTCCTTTCTGAATCCCACAACACTGGGGGTGGTACGATCGCCTTCGGCATTGACGATGATTGTGGGTTCACCGCCCTCCATGAAGGCCATAGCCGAGTTGGTCGTACCCAGGTCGATGCCTAAAATCTTTGCCATTTTGCGTTCCTTTCGTTGCCGTGCCACCTGGCGGGTGGCGCCGTTGTTTTATGTGGCTTACACAGGCTAAAATGCCCGCAGTATTTCTGCAAGAACCATAATATAATCTAAGTGCATCCATATTAGATTTTGTTACGTGACTGTCATCAAGAACGGTGGCTTACCCTTACGCTATTCAAAAACCAGAGCTGAGCTTTGAGCGGCACATGCAAAGGAAAGCCGCTGTCGGTTGTGGTAATGAGACACACAAGCGTCATTGATGTGCTAAGATTGAAGTAATGGGAACTCACCACAGTTGTCACGACCTAAGAAGAACTCTACGCGCGGGCGGGCATCCGGTTGCAACTTCGCACACACTAAGTCTGACAACCAGGTCAGGGTCTTGTTTCTCGGCCTCGATTTGTTGCAACTTCGCACACACTAAGTCTGACAACCAGGACTTTACGGCGCTACGACCGAATGGCGACCCCTCAGGGCTTTGTGTCTTTCTGCTGCCTTTGTTTTGTGCGGCTGCTTAGGCGGCTACAACTCAAAGAGCCCTGAGGTGATAGACCTCATAGGTGACATTAGGATCATATACAATTGGTCCAACACCAGACGGAAGAAAACCTCTCATTGCATCTTTGATAGCATCATCTTCGTCGTGATCCGAGAATTCTACACGAGCAAGTTTATAAGTAACGAGGACGCAACTGCCGTTGTAATCGGGAGGATAGATAATAACATAAAAGCCATCGGCAGTAACGGCAGTGGCATCAGATCCTTTGGCGGCAAAACAACCAAAATAGAAAACATATGATGAACCATGCTCTTCGCCAAGTAAGTAGGATGCCTTTTCTTCTAGCGAAGTAAAATAGTCGCTGTAATAAGAAGCAGCATCTTCCATACGAGATACATCAAAATACTTCAGATCGGTGTTTTCTGATTCAACCCCCTGGAAAAAATAAGCGGGATTTAGCCAATCATCAACAGGGCTCCTATCGGCAAAATCCCCATTGAGCCAGGCCTCTTCAATCACAGCTTTCATAGCTATAGACACATCACGAGCACGCATCTTGTACTGCTCATCCTCGGCCTTACTTATGTAGCCCGTGAGCGCCGGAATAGCAATAGCGGCAAGTATGCCTAAAATAACGATGACAACAATAAGTTCGACAAGCGTAAAGCCTTTACGTCCGCTCCATACACAAACATTATTCGGACATAAAAAAGCCGCTGGCTCGTACGATTCGTGAGCAGCGGTGGCAACGTAGTCGTGCTTTGAGGTGTGAGAATGAGGCGCTACGAAGCTAAGGTCGGCACAAGCATTTAAGCGAGAGCCAAAGCCAGCGCTCGTACGAAACGGTGATGCCCCCCCCCCGTTAATTTTCGACTTCATATCTTCCCTCTCCAATCTTGTTTTACGTGCTTCCAACAGACGCGCAGTCTTCATAACAGGGCTCATAGTAGCACAAAGATGTTATCTTACTCCATCACTTTTAGTGATTCTACCATGTCCAGCCGGCGAATTTTTCGTGAGAACAGCAGGTTGACCAGTACCGATAGCCCAAACGTAAAAACAAAGGCGGCAAGCAGCGTTAGCGGGTGCAGCCAAATTGGAAAATCAAATTCGTCGCCAGAAAGCGACACGATAATATTCGTGAGCCAAATCCCACCCGGAACTCCAAAGGCAAAGCCCAGCGTAGAAAACCACAGATTTTGAGTGAGTAGCAGCCCCCTCAGTTTACCGGACTTCAAACCCATGACTTTGAGCGTCGCCATTTCGCGCTCCATCTCGGTAAAAGCAAGCAGGCCGAGATTGTACAGGACCACAACGGACAATACAGCCGCAGCAGCAATCAGCAGATACACCATAATGTACATCGCCTCGGTCAAGTCGTCCCAACCTGCCATGCTGTCGGCTGTTAAAGTGATGGAATCCACACCGGCTTTACTCTCCGTAACATTTTTTGCGGTGAGAATTGCCGTAGGATAAAACTCCATGCCATAGGCCTCAAATTGAGCCCGGTTCATGGTAATCCCCTGATTTACCGGGTCACGATAAATAGCGGCAATCTGGCCTTTTGTCCAACCCTCTACGCCGTAAATATGCCATTCGATTTCGTCGCTCTGCTTTACATCCAGCGCCGTGGCCATTTTTTGCGTTATGAATACGCCGTCTTGAGGGAGGTCAAACGGCTGCAGATTAACATCTGTGGGACGAATAAGCGTGGTGTTATCCAAGACTAATAATGACGCGCTTTTCTTGTTACTCCCCGCCCGAATCTCGACTGTGCCCTCCATGATTGTCTCACCATCGACCTGCGTTACTATGTCGTCGATTTGCTCCTGGGTGGTAGCCTCGCCCAAAGCAAGCTTGGATTCATAGTGATTTATAGTCTCGTATTGCCAGACTTTCAAATCGCCCATGGCGTCGTTCATGGAAAGGGCACAGACCACCAGGGCCGTGCAGCCAAATACTCCTATAATTGCCATCAGCGCGCGGATGCGGTTTTTGGAGGAATCCCGCAGGTTCCACTGCACGTTAAAACCCAGTTTATCCCATATGCTTGTACGCTCCAGCAGCCCGTGCCTGAAAGACTTTGGGGCTTTAGGGCGCAGTGTATCCGCAGGCGTTTCGCGCAACAGGTTTGCGCAAGCCAGCCAATTTACTGCGGCGCAAAGTACTATCAACACAATGGCCATCAGCACAAACGACACGTCATAGGCCGGTTTCCATTCTGGCAAAGTATAAAAGCCAGACATGGACGGATAAAAGAGGTAAGGCAGGGTGATGGGACCAATTATCAACCCTAGCACAGCCCCTAAAGCGGCAAGAAAAAAACCATAGGCAACATAGTGTCGCGCAATCACCCACTTTTTGAAACCCAGCGCCTTGAGTGTTCCGATTTGAATTCGCTGGTTGGTGACAATGCGAGTCATGGTCGTTACTAGGGTGAGCAGAGCAATCAGCAAAAAGACCACGGGGAAAATATCGCCCATCATCTTGTGCTGCTGGATTTCGTTGTTGAACATGGATACGCTGGGCAGGTTTTCTCGCTCCAAATAGACGTTGTATGTGCCGTTTAGCGCCGCGTCTAGCCTGCTCTCTAAATCGTCCCTACTCTCTGAGTTGATCCTGCTCTCTAAATCGGCCCCGCTCTCAGAGCTTGCCCAACGCCCTGTATCCATCCTATCGTCAGCTTTTATCAGCAACGTAGTGTACGTTAGCATCTCCGGCACAGGAAAAGCTCCGGCGGAGAGAAAGGCGTAGCCATAATCGGCAAAGTTTGGGGTGAGCGTGTCGCTGCCGGATTCAAAGACCTGCTCGGCGGAATAGATCAGCCCACGCACGGTTTTTTCGAGCCTGGTATCGTTTGCGACAAAACCAACTGTATCACCAGGCTTTAGACCTTGCGCGTTGGCAAAACGCTTGTCCAACCATATACCATCTGTGTTGTTTTTATCAAAGGCCACACCCTCTGCCAAAAAAGGCTTTGAGATCTCACCATTCTCTACAAAATAGAGTGTGAGTATGGGCTTGTTTTCCAAGTCGCCCACGGCCGACAGTTCCAGCCGACGTTCCACGACAGACACACCAGGCGTGTCTTTGACCGCCTGTACCTGTCCGTCGCTAAAGCCGTTGCCATACAGAAATGCATCCGCAAGATTAGTCTCGGCATAAAAATCATCCACGCTCTTTTGCAGGCCGCGCCACTCCCCACCAACCCCCGTGTAAATAAAAATGGCGAGAAATGCCATCAGGAAGATGGAGACGAACTGCGTCTTGTGACGCGCCATGTCGCGGAGCATCTTTCTGAGCATTACCAATTTACCTCGCTGAGCGCCTTTGGTGTCGGGTTTTGTGTAACGTCGCAGATTTTGCCGTTCTTCATGTGGATCACCTTGTCGGCGGCCTCGGCCAAAGCCGTGTTGTGGGTTACAATGACCAAGGTCTTACCGTGCTTTCGATTCATGGTTTGCAAAAGCTCCAAGACCATGATGCCGGTTTGGGAGTCCAGGGCACCGGTGGGTTCATCGCAAAGCAGCATGACAGGGTTTTTGGCAACGGCACGGGCAATGGACACTCGTTGCTGCTCGCCGCCCGAAAGCCGCGCCGGAAACTGATTTGCATGGTCGGCCAGGCCCACCAGACCCAGCGCCTTACGAGCGTCTATGGGGTCTTTGACGATTTGCTTTGTTAGTGCGATGTTTTCCAGCGCGGTCAATGTGGGAATCAGGTTGTAGAACTGGAACACAAAGCCCACATACGCTGCCCGGTATTCGGTCAACGTGTCGTCGCTTAAACCCACGATGTTCTTGCCGTCCACCATGATACTGCCGGATGTGGCACTGTCCATGCCCCCCAAGAGATTAAGTAGAGTTGACTTACCAGCCCCGGAGGGGCCCAAAATGACGACAAACTCTCCGTCTTTGATAGAAAAAGTTGCGTCGTCCACAGCTTTAAGGACGTGGGTTCCGGCATCGTATTCCCGGGTAACATGGGTAAAATGGATGATTATGCTCACACTCATACTCCTCTATACTCCTCAGACGATTTCTCGGCAATTTTTTTGACGAATCTTTGCACAATTACTCAGACGATTTCTCAGGCAATTCTTTACACAATACCGGCTTTAATAAAATGTTTTTTGAGAAACACACGCCCGAGCAGCATTCCGATTACCGCGCCAACGACCGATAGCGCGCACGTCAGCACGAGTAGCGGACCGCTGACAAAGGCCAGCAGTTCAGTCATGTACTCCGCCGTCATGCCGCTTTCGATACAAAAGTTGTAGTAATAATCACGCGCAAGTAAAATGATTGCGAATATCCCCAAGTTGAGACATAGGGCAAACACGGCGTAACCGACCACGTTCCACGTGAAGTTCCTGTATCCGCCCAGACGCGCAAACAACTCCGCACCCACCGCCCCAATCAGAATGCCCGCCGCGACAAACCAGCCGGAACCCATGACGAACGCAAGGATCGCAAACAGCGCGCCCTGAATGAGTATCGCAAGCGGCTTAGGTACCTTTACGCGGAGGTACACCCAGACGATGCCACAGGGAATCATCGCTATCCCTACGCAAAAAGGATAGAGCGGTACAAGCAGGCCCGTGGGCAGCGCACAGACCATATAGACCACGATAAACACGACACTGAAGATCGCAAGGGTGATAAGGTCTTTGGCGTTGAGTTGATTTGATTTCATAGAAAAAGCTCCTTTACTCGGTTGGTGTTATATTCTGCCAAGGGAAAATCTGCCCATATGCTGCCGTTTCGCAAAATCAAGACTCGTGTGCAGGCAGCCAGAACCAACTCATAGTCGTGTGTGATGATGAACACAGTTTTGCCCTCAGCGCGAAGCTGCTCGATAACCGCGACGACCCTGCGCATATTGCCCAGGTCCAGCCCGCTGGTCGGCTCGTCGAAGATCAGAACCTCGGCCTCATGCGCCATCGCTGTACCAATGGCCGTTCGCTGCTTTTGCCCACCCGACAGACTCATGGGGTGACGCTTTCGGAAGTCCGCGAGCGACAGGCTGTTCAGAATCGTTGTCATTTTTTCAGACGAGGGACGGCTACGCCTGTTCTTGGACAAGAGCAGTTCATTTTCTACACTGTCGGCAAAAAGCTGGTAGCCCGACTCCTGCATGACAAGATAGAAGGGGCCGGCCCTCGCCCTGCTGGATAGTCTGCCCCCATTCAACGTGACTTCGCCGCAGGCGTGCCTGTGCAGGCCGCAGAGCGTTCGCGCCAGTGTGGTCTTACCCGCGCCGTTGCTGCCAAGGATGGCGATAGCCTCACCGGGGAGTGCCTCAAAGGAAATGTCTTGCAAGACGGACTCGCCGCGCCTGTAGTGGGCGGACAATCCCGAGACCCGCAGTAAGGGGCTTGCCTGTTCCGCTCTTGTCGACTTGTGCACATGTGCCGTTGGGACAAGCGCGTCTGGATTGAGCGTCCGTAAGCCCAATTCTGTACGTTTATTTTCTGGAAGGGCAAGGAATTGTGCCGCCTGCCAGTTGCCCTCTATCTTGCCAGCTTTCATATAAATGACGCGGTCGATAAGTTGTGTCAGCCAATAGAGCCGGTGCTCGGCTATAAGCAGGGTTTTGCCGGCCTGTTTTAACCGCAGTAGCAGTTGGGCCAGTTCCTTGCAGGCATTCCAATCCAAATTGGCGGATGGTTCGTCAAACACGAATATATCTGGCGAGAGCGCATGCGCCGAAGCAACGGCGATGAGTTGTTTCTCGCCGCCTGAAAGGGCAAAGATGTCGCGCTCAAGCAGATGCTCAATGCCTAACGTGGCGGCTGTCTCGCATACCCGCCTTTTAATTTCTGCGGGTGGCAATCCAAGATTCTCACAGCCAAAAGCGATCTCGCCTGTAGTGTCGAGATTGAAAAACTGGCTGCGCGGATTTTGAAATACCGAACCAACCGTGGCGGCCAGCGCATCCGGCGTTTCCTGTGTCATGTCACGCTGGGCCACGAAGACAGTGCCGCTGAATTCCCCTTCATAAAAATGAGGAATCAAACCGTTGACCAGGCGCGTGATGGTGGTCTTTCCGCAGCCGCTCTCGCCACAGAGCAAGACACATTCACCTGCTTTAACATGCAAGGAGACACCGCGTAAGCATGACGCATGTGCCTCCCCATAATTAAAGACGACATCTTTCATTGCAACCATTGTGTTTTTAGCCATACAGGATCTGGGCACCTCCTATCAGATAGAGGACTTGCGTGCCTATTTCGTTCGGGCTGAAAAGAAGCGACGCGCCACCCATTGTGGACAGGACGTTCAGTACGAAAAAGACGGCGACCAGCACGCAGTCCGGCGCTCCCAGCCGCAGCTCGCGTATTGATGTTCTTGTGTTTGTGCACTCGATCCCGCGTGTTACCGATGCGGCGGACAGTTCCTCGGCGATATTCGCGCTGCGCAGCATCATAGGAACGAGTGTCCGCTCCATGCCAAAGCGCAGACCACGCAGCTTGGCGGCATCTCGAATGGCGGCAAATTCCTCTTTGGCAGTGGGAAAGAAGCGCAGCATCACCGTAAAGGGAATGACCACAACTTTGGGAATGTGCAGCTTTTGTAAGGCGGAAACTAAGTCGCCCACTGTTGTCGTAGCCATCATTCCTGAGGTAAAAAATACCGTGGGCATGATTTTTCGAATACAGGCGATGGTCATGCCGATAAACGTTGTAAAGAGGTTGTCCGTCAGGGTACAGAGGTAAAAAGCGCCTATCAGACCGACATAAACAAGCAGTCCGTGCCACAACTGCCGCCAGCAGCCCATCAGCGCAAGTACGAGTGCAATTGCGCTCATGCACAGCAGTTCTGTATACACATCGGGCGACACAAATATCATGACGTTAATAAGTACAAGGACCAGCAATTTTGCGCGAGGATCGAACGCTAGTGTCATTTTGCGGTATTCTCCCACAGAAGGCTGACCAAAAACCCCATTTTTAGCTTATCCAACCCCCACATCTGTATTCGTGAGGACAATTTGAAGCGTTTTTCTCGCCATAAACCCTCGAAGAAGGGAATGGTCTCGACTTTGCGGATTTTTGGCGACCAACTTTTGAGCCTTTGTGTATCGTTTACATAAAAGTACATCGTGGAACCTGAGTTGCCCGATTTGCGAACCATACGATTAGAAATCGATGTGGCCGTCTTTGACTGCGCGTCAAAAAATAGCTCGCCGGTTGGAAAATGCGTCGTAATACGATTAAAAAGCTCTCGCAGCTGTGTTTCTTTAAAATAGTAAAACAGCCCACCTGCGATGATAAGCACGCTGTTATCGGCGGTCTTAACCTCGCCTGGCCATGTGTAATCAAACATCGATTTGGCAATGTCGATGCAACGTGCGGATGCAGGGATCAGTTGATGTCGAAACGTCATTGCGTCCGGCAGGTCGAGGTTATACCAGCGCACAGAACCGTTGTCCACGCGGTTGAACGTCGTGTCGAGCCCTGAGCCGAGGTTGATGATCGCACCGTCCGGATGTTCACGCATATATGTACGGCAACGTTCGTCGAAACGTTTGGCACGAAGCAGACAGCAAAGGCTCGCGTACTCCGTGGCATAGGATTTGTCGATCTGCGCGAAATCGTAGTCCATGCCATCAACGATCCGAATCGCCTCATCGTCGCACAAAATATCCGAAAACAGACGGCTTGCCTTAGCGCGCCCGTAAAGGGCGAGCAACATGGTAGACTGCACGGACTGACCCTGCAATTTGCTTGCGTCTTGCGATGTAGCTGCAATTGGCGGCACGACTTTATTTTGCGTGTCAGCCGCGCTTTGCTCTACGACTTTATTTTGCGTGTCAGCCGCGCTTTGCCCCCCAATTTTGTTGTGCGCAGCGCTTTTGTTGCGCGACCCGGCTTCGTTATCCATACCTGCACGTACTCCCTGTTTAAATTAGTTAGCTATATCTAACTATCATACCTAAAAAATGCAGTTAGTTAGACTGCACTAACTATTGTAGCACATCTATGGATAAGGAGGCGGGAGGAAAAAGTGGAGAAGTACACGAGTGTAGAGAGAGGCAGAGTAGCCATGCTGTCGGCCTCAAAATCGCGGAGAAGTGCACAGGTGTGGAGAGAGGGCAAAAGGGGTGGTTTGGCTGCCTTGTTTAACAGAACAGAGAAAGCATCCCTTTTGGCATACACATCACTTCGCGTAAGCCCTTGAGTTCAGGGCACCTCTCACGAATTCTTGGCGAACAAAAAGACGAGTATCAGACAAGCAATAATAAACACGAGAAAGCCCCCTATGAGTAACCAGGCGGCAGGGCGAGCAAAGTTGCAGGTGTAGCCGAGGCCAAAGCGTTTCTCGACAATAACCGCAGGATCCGACGGGTTGAAATAAAACTGCCCGAGCTTCCAAAAACGGTCGTCGTCAATATTGGTGTTGGCGGCAGGAGCGGCGTGGCGCCTTGGTTCGTGTAGACGACTGCCACCCTGCCCCACCCTAAAGGCAAAAACACCCATGCCGACAGCCACGACTGCGAGCAGGATAAGCGAGGAGAGCAGCGCCCATTCCCACTGCCAAACAGCCACCAGAGACCCTACCTGCGCGATGCCCATCATCAGATCCAGAGCAGCACCCAGGCCAATCAACGAGCCCGTAAGCAGCCGGCGAAAACGCATGTCGCGCAAGCGAGAATCTACAGGGTTGGTGGCGTCTATTTGACGCTTGGCGTGGCGCACGATGAAGTACACAAATACAAAGACGACTGCCAGTATGAGCTGAGTGATGATGAGAGGTGCCACTGCCAAAGGCCCTTTGTCAACAAAGGTGTCGGCGACACCCTTCAAGTTGAAGTGGATGGGCACAGGGTCTGGAACCTGGGGCCAAACAAGCCAAACAGCGCCCAGCGTAAGCACTATGACCAGCGGAAATAAAAGCAACCACAGCGGCGAGACTACATCGCGAGCAGGCGGGACAGTATCGGTCAGAATGACTTCGGGTTTGCCGGCGGGTGCTGCGTCCCAACCACGCTCGACCTTGATGCACCTCATCGCAAAGTGCTTGGGCAGATACAGTGCAAAGGAAACGACGAGGTAGACGAACACCGCGACAATCCAGACGATAAACGGCGTTATAGCGTCGATAGAATACGCAAGGCCGAGCCAGATACTCAACGCCACAAGTAACCGAAATTCTGTACCCAATTGTAGTGAGGCCAAGTTTAAACGCCCCACAGCCAGCACTCACCGCTCACTGTAAGGTATATCAAAAGCATCGAATACCTTGCGCTGTATCTTTGTCGGTG
>JAITDU010000053.1 GCA_031282405.1 Coriobacteriales bacterium
AGAATCCACCGCGAGCGCAAGCGAGCGATCCGCTGGCAGAAGGGGGACGGGGCAACTGCCCCACACGACAGCATGCTCTCGACGCAACAACAACCTCACCGGGGACTGTTGCCCCGTCCTCCTTCTGCCAGCGTTTTGTCATTCCCAAGCCTGCTCGGGAATCTTTGGCTGCACAAGCAGCCAACGTACCGTGGCAAAAGTGCGTCGCATGCTACGCATGCTCTTAAAAGGGGGAGGCGGCTGCCTTAGCAATCGTTCCCCGGTCATCTGGATTGCTGGAACAAGCCTGGCCTCGGATTTGTTCCAGGGGTTCGGCAATGACGGGATAGGAATACAATCAACAGCCCGGACAAGCAAAATCGTAAATGCCGATGTTGGCGACAGTAAGAGCGCCGGCCATGGACACGCCGGGTTTTTGGTGAGACCGACCTTGTTAAAGGAGCGCTATACCGCTTGACGGCATAGATTTTTGCGCTTTGCGTGAGAACAGCAGAATGACAAGAGGGATGTGACGTGTTACATCTCGGCCCGTCCGCCCTGATAAACGGACATTTCTCCTATTGACAAACCCCATAAAGCGACTATTATTTAAGTACATATCTAAATAATGGTGAGTATGTGTATAGGGTTTATAAGTTTTTGTGTGCATATGCGAAGGCTTAGTGGGAAGGCATGATGATTAAAATGAAAAAGACAGTCATAGCTATTGTATGTGTAATTGCTTTGGTGTTGTCCTTGCCAATGCTGGCTTTTGCTGCGCCAAGTCCAAGCAATCCTGAGCCTGCTGCTCCCTCGGGCTCCTCAGGCATTACGTTTGTGGCGCCCACACCGACGGAGACCGAGGATGAGGCCGCACCGCAAACAACTGATGAGGCTGCGCCAACAGAAACAGAAGTTGTTGAGGCAACGCCAGGCCCCGTCGCAGAGACGCCGTCACCTGTTTCGCCGCCCAGCCAGATTAATGATCCGACTACGCCGGAAGCTTCTTCTGCCCAGTGGGCTTTGCTCAACCTTATCCTGGCTATCGTGTCTCTTGTCTTTTCTGTCGTACTTGCCGCTGGCATCTTCACCAAAAGCAAGGAAAGCAACAGCGGTGCTAGCAAGAGCAATCTTTGGGGAATCTTGGCCGTTGTTGTCGGTCTTGCAAGCCCTATTGTGTTCCTGCTTACGGAGAAGCTGACGCTTCCCATGGGTGTTTCCGATACATGGTCACCGCTGATGGCTGCCTTCCTTTTGGTTCAGATTGTCCTTGCGTTTGTTATGCTGTCGGTGCGTAAGGGCGTCTCCTCTTCGAGGTAGGCCTGGCAACGGCAATAAACAACCCCGTACTAGTTTTTGTATTTGATTATCCCCTCGTTGTGTGAACGAGGGGATAATATTTTTCTGGGCAATCAACCTGTAGCACAAGCTTTAGGCCTCAGGACTCCAAGCCTGTGGTAAGGAGCAGGTGCGAACAGGTAAAGCAGATAAAAGCAAGGAGTTAAAGCCTTAGTAGTTCTGTGCCAGCGCCAAGGCTTTCTTGTAGTCGGCATAATCCGCTACTGAGTGTGCGTCCGAGGCGATGTAATCAACCAAGTCGGATTCGAGCAGTTTGAGGGCAGTTTTCTTGCTGCCGCTAAAAAGACCGCCAGCCGCAAAGTTGCCGGATAACTGCAGGAGGCAACCCATATCCTTCATTTCCACGGCGATATCGATGTTGTTTTGTATGGGGCGATATCGTTCGGGATGAGCGATAATCGGCTGAATCCCACATCCCTGCAGGTCAAAGATGATGCGTTGCCAATGGGGAGGCAGGCTTCCCGGCGAGAATTCCAGGAGAAGCAAGTCTGTACCCTCAATGCAAAGATCGTTAGCGTTCTTTATGCCAATCTCGGCAAGATTCTCCCAGTACACCTCAAATCCCAAAGCCATCTCAAAGCCTTGCTTACGGGCGAACGCGCTGAGGGTCTGATAGTTTTCTGCGATACGCTGGCGATTGACACTGTTCCCCCGATAATGAGGGGTGCACACGATGTGATCGATTCCGGCATTGCGCGCTGCGCGCAGCATGGCTTGTGACTCAACAAAGCTACCGGCACCATCGTCAACGCCAAATAGAATGTGGGAGTGAATGTCAAACATCAGAAAGAGAACCTTCAGTCTTTTCGATGTTTTGGCGGGTTCTTTCGAAACAGTTTTGGCAGGTATATGGCGCTACCTTTAGCTCTTTTTTTCTCTGTTGATGGCTCAGGCGTAGTCGACTTCACCTCAGGCTTCGTCTCCGGTTTTGCCTCAGGCTCCGCCTCAGCTACTGCTTCCGGTTTTGCCTCGGCCTTCGTCTTAGCCTTCGTTCCGGTCTTTGTCCGAGTTTTCGCCTCAGGTTTTGTCTCGGTTTCTGCCTCCGGTTCAGCTGCACGTTGCGCCTTCGGCTTAGCTTTTGGCTGAGCCTTCGATTTGGCCTTCGGTTTAGCTTTTGGTTTGGCTTTCGCCTCAGCCTCAAGTTCTGCCTCCGGCTCCAACTTGGATTCCAACGCAGCTTCAACCTTCGGCGCCGGCTCTACTGCAACCTTAATCGTTTTTGTGCGTTTAGGAGACTTGTTGGGTTTGGGAGGTGTTGGCTCCGTCGGCTGAACGGACTCAACCGCAGGTTGTTCGGCTGATGCTTCAGCCGAGACTTCAGCTGAGGCCCCGTCCGCCACCTCGGTTGCCAACCCAGTGCGCTTAAGAGCTTTCTTGTCAACGCGTTTGCCGTCCTGTGTGTAATAGGCGTAGTAATATTGGATGTCGTCGCCCTCGCAAAACGTTGTAACAAGCCCCAGAACGTGAGCGTTGGCAACTTGCAGCTGCTGCATGCACTTGGTCGCCAGAGTGCGCTTTGTCTGGTTTTGCCTCACTACGAACAAGGTGCCATCCGCTATATTGCTGAGGACAGCCGCATCAACAAACAGGAAAAGTGGCGGAGTATCAAAAATCACATAGTCGAACATCTCGTGCAGCTGTGCAATCAGCTCTGTGCAGCGCTTTGTACCCAAGATGTCGGAGGGGCTGGGGATGTTGGGCTCTGCATCCATGAAGTAGAGATTGGGAATGCGTGTGGAGAGGATAACCTGATCCAGGGGTACCGTTTCCGAAAGAGCTGCATAGATGCCATGGGTTGGGTGCAGATCCAGCAACCGGTTCAATGAGCGATAGTGCATATCAGCCTCAACAATGAGCACTCGTTTTCCCGAGGTGGCAATGGCATAGGCAAGGTTGGTGGCGACAATAGTCTTGCCTTCATTGGCGGCCGAAGAAGTAACCACAATGGTTTTTATGGGCTTGTCGATTGAGGAAAAACGAATATTTGCCAAAAGGGTTTTTGAGGCGTTAAACAACTGCGGATGCTCAAAGCTATTGAGCTGCTTCTTTCTTCTCCTGGCCATAATCAGTTCCCCTTCCCCTTCAGAGCCGGCATGCGTCCCAGTATCGGCAGGCCTAAAAGTTCTTCTGCTTCCTCAGGGTTTTTGACTCTGGTATTTAGCAAGTCGAGGAATACTATCAGGGCAATAGCGGCGAAGATACCAGCCAAGAGGGCGACACCGGTATAAAGGACGCGGTTGGGGCCCGATGGTTCGGTGGGAATCTGGGCGGAGTCTACGATATTAACCGCTTTAAGGTCCATGATCCCAACAGCGGTATTGGCCGTTTGAATGGCGAGCTCATCGACAATCTGAGCAACCGCCTCCGGCTTTTTCCCTGTGACGCTTAGAGTAATAACCCGGTTTGTAGTTGCCGACGTTACCTCAATCTTATAACCGCGGAAGGTGGTCATTCCCAAAGTCTCGATGGTGGCATTGATAACGCGGTTTGACTTTGCGAGCACGGCAATGTCGTTGGCAAGTTGCTGGCTTGCGCTCATGTCGCCACTGGTAACGGTAGGGGAGTTCTCAGACTCCGCTTTGCTCAAGACGTAAAGCGATACACTCGAGGTATAATCATTGCTCAAGAAGCCCCAACAATAGCCAGCAGTTAATCCTGCGAACAAAAGTGGGAACAAGACAACCAGAAACCACTTGTGCTTGAGCAGTTGAAGCAGGTCTAATAATGTCATCAGTCATCTCCCTCTAAATTCTCCGTATGCCATGATAGCGGATTTTGTCTGCTATTCTCTCAGTCAATCTGGCGATAATATACGTTCAGCAACGTCTCGTAGACAGCCTTTTTGTCGAGATAGTATTCAGCATAGATTTCGCCCTGCACCAACTCGCCCTCTAAGGTGATCATCTCGAGGCTCGTGACGTTATTGGCAAGCGCCGCAGAAGCGAGGTAGCTAAACTCGTTGACTCCCAGGTTGGTTATGGAGTAATCGGCCGTTATGTTAAAGAGGTCAATCAGCGTGCCAACGCTTCCCTCAGAGATCTGCAAGGCTTGAGAAGAGAATGCCTTAACGTATTGTATTTGGCGGGCCTGGCGATCGAGTGAAGAGTTGAGTACGGAAGTGTCCCTCCACTGTACGTAGCGATAGGCGTGATTGCCAAAGAGCACGGTGCTCTCTCCCTCAATGATGTTGGTGCCGGGAACAGTCTGTAATGGCGTGAGAGAAACGCCGCCGATGGCATCGTTTAAGACTGTGATGCCACTCTCGTTGAGCGCAAAGTAGTACGTGATTGGTATGTCATAAAGGATGCGAGAGACTGCGGTGACGGTATTCTCACAGCTCGTAGTGCCGCCATCTCCATAACTAAAGAGAAGACAAAGTTGTATGGCGTCTTGATTGGGGAAGGGATCGCCAACAAATTCGCTCGTATCAACCATACTGTCGCGTGGCACGCCAATAGCAGTTATCCCACCGGTCTTTGTGTCAAAGGCTATAACCATAACGGAGTCGGCCTGCCCCGCCGGCTCCTCCTCCTCAGCTGAAGAAAACCGATCAAAACCAATGAACACCAAAGAAACCATATCCTCATTGAGGGCGTAGGTGTGACCATTGTAAGAGACTGTTTTGCCCTCGTCGTCGGTGTTGGCGTCCTCCTCAGTAACAACATGGACGTCTTTGATGTCTCCTTTGATGGCCGTCTCGCCAGACTGCACAGCCCTCAGAGCCATCCAAGTGACCAAGCCGCCTATAAAGACAAGCGTGAACAAAATAATGGCGGCGTTACGCAATCCCTTGCGCTTGCGCTTTTTGCGCTTGCGCTTACGAACCAAAGTCTCTTTGCTGTTAGAAAGGCTGCTGTCTGTCTTTTGGTCCGAGGAGAGGTGTTCGCTACTCAATTGAGCAGTATCTGAGGCTACTGAGGGCGCACTTATCTCCTGCGTGCTACCGCACGTAGGAGAGACATCCTTACTGCTATTTGCAGGTAAGTTAGTCATTGACACATGCCCCGTCTACTAAATGTCTTGTATTGAGTAGGTCGCTATGGTATGCAGGTATTTAACTGCACTATCTTATCATCAATTTGCTGCTTTATGCCAACTTCTGACCTCACGCTTTTATTGATTACGCCTATTGAGCATTTATCGATTGACAGAGTTAGAGGGGTCAAGTAGGATTTCATTGAAGGACTTTAGGAGTCGTAATAAGCGAGGGGCAGACCGAGGCTTAAGCAGGGCTACTATCAGCTTATAACGAAGGTATATCCCGTGTTACGCAAAATCGTCGCTGAGTGCGCGTTTTGTTGCAAACGGGAGGATGAATAGACCCTATTACAGCGTTACGTTATTTGGTGGTGGCGCTTGATTTACGCAGGGTGGTGCTGTTGTGTGGTACGTCATACAGGTTGTTGGGGGCAAGGAAAGACGGGTCTTGTCCCTCATCAAGAAGATAGTTGACAGTACAGCCTATGAGGAGTGCTTTATTCCCCAGTATGAGGCCATGAAGAAACTTAAGGGCCAATGGCGCAAGTGCACCGAGATACTGTTCCCTGGCTATCTCTTTCTTGTAACCAATCATACAAATCGGCTGGCGCAGGAGTTGCACAATGTACCAGCTTTTACCAAGCTGTTGAGCAATGGCGGTCAATTCATTCCCCTTAACGCAGACGAGATTGCTTGGATATCTGCTTTTACGAGACGGGAAAGTCGTATTATAGAGATGTCTGAGGGCATAATCGAAGGCGACAAAGTCATTATCCTCAAGGGTCCACTCACGAGTCATAGCGGCCTAATACGCAAAATCGACAGACACAAGCGTATTGCTTACTTAGACATAGGGATGTTCGGTCGCACCATGACCGTCAAGGTAGGTGTGGAGATTGTTAGAAAACGATAATAGGGTTAGCTTCACTTTCGTCATAATGTAGAATCCTCATTTTGCTGGTTTTATACTATGACAAATAGTACTTTTAAGGTTTTTTAAAAACTATGTGCAGGGGTATTGCAAGAGTGTCCTGTTGGGAAGGGCAGTTGCTGAATATGATAGCAGAAGAGGCTGTAATTGAAACAGACTTGGCTATGGGGGCGGAAGAGGTTCCCTGTGCTAAGGATGAGGCTGAGCAGTGGGGCGTCAAAAATCATTACGGCTATCGTATTGTTAAGCGGTTATTTGATATCGTATTCTCAACAGGTGTTCTCATTGTTTTGCTTGTTCCAGCCCTTATCCTTTGCGTCGCCATTCGTATTGAATCACCCGGAAACCCTATTTTTGTGCAACACCGTGTTGCGCGTATGGGCAAGGAGGGTAAAATTCGAACCTTTCCCATGCTCAAATTTCGCAGCATGTACAAAGATGCAGAGAGCCGTTTGGAGGAGCTTAAAGATCTTAATGAAGCCGATGGTCCGCTCTTTAAGATCAAAGATGATCCTCGGGTAACCAGGATTGGGCGCTTTATCAGGCGGCATTCCATTGATGAGATGCCACAGTTTCTCAATTGCTGGTTAGGCCAAATGTCTACCTGCGGGCCCCGACCTGCCTTCTTGCGAGAAGTCGAGTACTACAGCAAGCGAGACATGCTACGTCTTTCGGTAAAGCCAGGGATTACCGGGTATTGGCAAATACGCGGCCGAAGCGATACAAGCTTTGAGGAGATGATACAGTTTGACCTGGAGTATATCGAGGAGCAATCGTATTTTTCGGACATCAAGATTATTTTAAAAACCATTGGCGTGGTTTTTACTGGGAATGGTGCTTGGTAGAGTGA
>JAITDU010000003.1 GCA_031282405.1 Coriobacteriales bacterium
CCTCCTTATCTCCTCTCTATAGAGGAATCAAGAAGCGTGCCCAGAACCCTGCACGTATAGTATTGTCTCAAGGAAAACTTTCAGATTTCTTAACGGTGGCTTAATGAACCCTTAACCAATGCCAAATGAATCTTAACCAGTACTTAACGAATCTTAACCAAAGCTTAACCACATCAAAACGGGGGGGCATAGTGCCTGTGTTAATGCTAGCCATGGCTGAAGGTATTGGCCTGGACCGTTGCCGCCCGCACACCCGACAGATTGCGCCGTAGGTACAACTGCTCGCCTATGTCTTTGCCACCGGGAATGCCGATGGCATCGGCGCGGCAGTGCCGGCAGTGTCTGAATACGCTGATGTGCTCCTCAGCGGCCTGGCGGGCAGCGTCAATCTGGCGGCAGGTGGGCGCGGCCAGATGCGCCATTTTGGCACTGGGCAAAAGCGGGATGATGTTATACAGCCCAGCACCGGCCTGTTTGACCGCCTGAGCTATCGAGCCAATGTGCTCGCCGTTAATGCTGGGGATAAGCACAGTGTTGACCTTGATGAGCAGCCCCGCCGCTGCCGCGGCTTTGATTCCCGCCAGTTGCTTGGCTACCAAAAGCTTGGTTGCCTCTGTGCCGGTGTAGCGCCGCCCCTCGTAGATGACGTACTCGACTATCTGCGCCAGACGCACGTGGTCGATGTCGTTGACGGTGACCGTAAGGGTGTCAATGCCGGCTTCTAGCAGTTCTGGCAATCGGTCTTTGAGCAAAAGCCCATTGGTGGACAGGCAGCGGAGCAGATGCGGAAATTGCTCTTTTATTAAGCAAAATGTGCGCAGGGCGTAAGGCGAGGCCAGCGTGTCGCCAGGGCCGGCAATACCCACGACGCTCAACTCGGGAGCCAGCGCCAGGGCATCTGCTATCAACTCTGCGGCTTCGGCGGGTTTGAGGTGTTGGGCTGTAACGCCCGGGCGCTGTTCATGGCGGTTGATAGAGCGCTCGCAAAAGCGACAGCCGATGTTGCAGCCCGGCGATACCGGCAGATGGATGCGCCCCTTCCCATTGGGCTTGCCCTGAGCAAAGCAGGGATGCCTGTTGGCTATCGCGCTGATTGCCGCAGTGGTTATCGCGGCCTGCTTGTCTGCCAAGCATGGCCCAGTGCACCCTGCTTCCAATCGCTCAGAACTGTCTACCACGTCCCTGTGTGCCGAGTTTGCGCTCAGGCCCGTGTTGGCGCGTGCTTCTCCCGCCGTCTCGTGTGCTGCACCTACACCCAGAGGCGTGTCGATACACACTTCTCTCACCGTCTCGTGTGCTGGCTCAGCACTCAGATCAGAGACAATTCGTACTTCCTTCACCGTCATTCCTGCTCCAATAATCTCTTGTCGATAATTTCGTTCAAGATGTCCTCTACAAAACCGCGGCCTTCAAAGATGCGCAGTCCGCCACCGATTATCTGGGCAGCGGCACCCGGACCAATCTGGGCGGTCACCACAGCTTCGCAGTCGTCCAAAAGCTCCAGGACCGGGCTAAAACGCGCGGCACCGTGCGAAGTCTCACCGGGAAAACCGCCCTGACAAAGTGGTTCTATCTCGCGCGTCTCTTTGTAGCGATATCCCGCGTCGTCTACTTCCACGATATGAAAGTAACGGGCGTGACCAAAGTGCTCTTGCACTACTTTGCCGTCGCGGGTTGTTACTGCTATAAGTTTCTTGTCCACAGCTGTCGCCCTCAGGCATACGTAGCCAGCACTACGCCATAGATGTCTTCAATGACCCTGAGCCCGCCGCTGTAGCCCACATAATTTGTGGTCAATACCAGACGGTAAGGCGAGGGCGCAGAGGCACTGAGGAAGTCGTAGTCCTTCTCGCGAGCCAGTTCCTTATCCCACCCACTGCCGATTATGAGGCCGCGTCCCTTATGTGTGAGCGCGCGAATGGCCCGCTGGGCAGCCCCGGCATCGGGCGAGAAGTACAGCGGTATCGGGCGCTTGTCCGAGGCCGCAGCCATATCGGCGCGAACCTGGGCCTGGAACTCCTCGGGTGTATTGTCGACCACGAACTGCTCTTTGGGCACGATGCCCACTTCATGCAGCAAAAAACGCGCCAGTCCCACGACATAGCCGGCATCGTGGAGGATGTGGACGTGGTTGGGCAGTCCGTAGCGAAACTCCAACAAAAACGTAGCCAGGTTATCAATTTCTTCATAGTAGGCTTGTTCTTCGCGAGCGATAAACGTCTCGATGTCGTGGCGTTTTATCGGCGCGCCTGCCTCCAGCGCAAAGGCAGCCACGGTCTCTAAAAACCGGCTGGTCTCATTGGCACCTATGGGCACGTGCCCAAACCGCACGAAGGGCTGCCCGTACTTCTCGGCCAGATTCTGGACTATCGGCAAGCCGTACCACGGCGACACCAGTACATTAAAATTGGCCGTGGGGATGGACTGCCACTCGGCCACGCCGCCGCTTTGCGGCCCGAACAAGATGTTGACTTTGAGCCCCAACGCCTCCAGGAGCCGCTTGTATTCGTACAGGTTACCCTTCCAGAACGGATCCTGATAGGGAACAGACGCAAATACGTTGACGAGCGCCTTGTCGCTGCGTGCTGACCAATCGCTGTCGTAGCGGTCCACATACTGGTCGATGATGGCGTTTACAACATCGGAATGCGCCACAAAATTGTTGTGCTTGAAGCCGGCGGTCTCCACCTGGACAATGGGTCGTCCCTCCATCCGGTAGTCCGCGACTACACTGGCCACGTCATCGCCGACGATGTCGGCCGTACAGCCTGTGAGCACCACCTGCAGATCGCTGTCCAGCACCTTATAGGTACCGTCGATGATGCCGCGGAGCCGCTGTTCGCCGCCAAACACCACTTCTGTTTCGCTAAAATTCGTGCAGGGCGAGGTAGAACCGCCCGCATACCCGGTAGAACGCTCAAAAAATCCCTGAATCATCGTGCCGCAGCCCGGCCCGGAATGCAAAATGGGCACCGCGCGCGGTATAGCCACAACACTTTGCAGCGCGCCGATAGCGCAGGTGTAGCGTTCCTGTTCGATAAGGTCAACGGGGGATTGTTCCAGCAGAGCCTGGACAGTATCGGTCTTAGTCATTTGTTAACTCCATAATATAATTATATAATAGTATTTCGGGAGAACAGCCGGGTGCCTTTCGCAGCGCGAATCCGCTTCTATTGTGGGGAGAACAGCCGTTCATTCGTCGTCACCCAAAAAAGTATAGGGGGGTTGTTCGAGCCACCACTTGCTGTAGGGATTGATGGAGTGTTTGGCCAGATTCTTGACGAACTCGTCGTTTTCGACGATTTCCAAGATGGCCTCGCCGTAATTGACCAGCCCCTCGTAGCCCATGCCGTAATGCTCGTCGCCGATAAGCAGGCTGGGAATGCCCAATTTGGCACCCCAGAGGGTCATACCGCCGTGGCGGGCCAAAAGGATGTCCGGGCGAATGCGGTTAAGCACATTGACGAGCTCGAATTCCTGCTTGTTACAGATATTGAAATTGGGCACATCGCCGTAATCTCGCACGGCAGCCACGAGCGAATCGGCGTCCTCGGAGTCGATGTCGTTCGTGGGGTCGTGATGAAACAGCGCCGCGCCCTGGGCTTTTATCCCCAACTCGGCCAGTACAGCCAGGAGTGAATGGCCATGTCCGGCACCGGCGGTTACATAAGCGCTCTTACCTTTAAGCTGAGAACGTAGCTCCTCGACACGTGGCAAAAACTCGGCGCGGTCGCGCGCGATGATCTTCTCGGCTGCCTCGGGCTTGTCTAAAAGCGTACCCAATTCGCGCAACCAGCGATCCGTGGCGGCCACACCGTAAGGGGGAGCCGCACGCAGGGCCGGCACGCCGTACTCCTGTTCCAAGGCACCACTAAGGTAAGAGCCCAGGGTAGTGCAGGCCTGCACGCTGGCCAAGGCCTCGCTGGAGTAGGCCAAAGACTCGGTAGTGGCATACGGTGTGATGAAGTTGGGGCTGGCATCGAACTGCTCAAACCAACGGCTGAAGATGTCGCTGCCCCAAAAGTTGATGACGTTGATAATCGGACGCTTGTGACGGGGTGGGCGCACGAGCTTGCGGGCGATGCCATGATAGCCGGCATCAAAGCCACTGGTCCAGACTTTGGAGCGGAACCCCTCGCAGAATATCGCTACCACCGGGATGCCCAACTCCTCCTCGGCCTCGGTAGCAATACCCTCGACGTCGTCGCCGATGATGCCGCTGGCACAGGTCGTGATAACGAATATGACCTGGGGTGTGTCGCGCCGGGCGACCTCGCGGATGGTGTCGGCCAACTTCTGGTTGCCTCCAAAGACGGTGTCGTCCTCGCTGAGGTTGGTACTGTAAATATGGCGCTGAGTAGGGTTTTGCACGCCGCGCAGTGGCGCGTTGACGCGATAGGTAAAGGCAAACTCGTGCAAGCAGGAACTACAGCCCACAGGCCCGTGGCTGATAACCACGCCGTCTTGTACAAGGGTGACCATGCAAGCGGCATTGCTCGTGGAGCAGCCCAGGCACTGGGTAAAGCTGCGCGATTGGTCGACGAGGCCGCCGCAGCGCGACTGCGACACCAACTCGGTTGCATTGCCGGCAAAGCCGGTTATTGTGTTCAGGCGGATCTCGCGTACGGCTACGGCCGGTACTTGTAGGTTAACGTGTGGCATTCTGTTCCTTCCTGGGTGGTTGCTGAGCAGTCGTTCTATGTGGTGTTCGCCGGGTGCCTGGGTGTCGCTCGGCTCGGTGTTTGTTGGACGGTTGTTGGATGGTCATCAGGCGGCCTGCTTGATGCTCGTTAAGTGGCCACGAGAGGGCCGCGCCGACGGGGTCGCATCTGCCGGATAGCCATGAGATGGCCGCGCCGACGGGGTCGCATCTGCCGGATAGCCATTAGATGGCCGCGCCGACGGGGTCGCGCACCTCGCCGCTCTCAATGGCTACGAGCGCGTCGGCCCAACGGGCTGCCCAGTCCTTGAGTTCGCCCGGCTCCAACGGACAGGGTACCTGCGAGGTATCGTGCTCGTCGATGCGCCGCGCCAGCTCACGATATATCTCGGCTTGGGTGCTTTTGGGTGCGGCTTCTATGGTGGTCTTGCCACCCAGCTCGCTTTGGGTCACGGTTATCGAGCGTGGCACGTACTGCATGACCTGGGTCTGCGTGCGCGCAACAAAATCATCGACAATCTCATGCTGGTAGGGGTGCACCATGCTGTTGGCAATCACACCACCTAAGAGCGCGCCGCCGGCATTGCTGTATTTCTGGATACCCTTGAACAGGTTGTTGGCTGCGTAAATAGCCATAAAATCGGCGCTGGTCACCGTAAAGACGTGCTGAGCTATGCCCTCGCGGATAGGTACGGCAAAGCCGCCACAGACCACGTCGCCCAAGACGTCGTAGATAACGTAATCCAGCTCCAGTTCTTCAAATACCTTTTGTTGTTTAAGCAATTGGACGGCTGTGATGATTCCGCGCCCCGCACAGCCCACGCCGGGTGCTGGGCCTCCGGCCTCTACACAGTAGATGTTGTTGTAGCCCGTAAAGATAGCCTCGCTGGCATCAACCTTCTTCTTCTCTCGCAACAGGTCTAAAACCGTGGGGATATAGGTGCCGTCGCGCAGGGTGTTTGTGCTATCGGCCTTGGGGTCGCAGCCAAACTGCATGACTCGATAACCCATGTCGGACAGCGCGGCACTGATGTTCGAGGTGGTCGTGGACTTACCAATACCACCTTTACCGTAGATGGCGATTTGTTTAAGTTGTTTAGACACGTATTGCTCCCTAATAAAAAAGCCACGGATGGTTTCCGTGGCCGCGTTCTCGGTTATGATAAAACAAGCTCTCTAGTGGGGGCTTCTCAGCCTTTCTGGCCTTACCGGCACAGCAGGCAAGCCCGCACCAATAGATGCGCGGCCATTATGTAGCCAAGGCATCATTCCGTGGTTACGACACCGCACGCGGGCGCCGCCCAGTTTATGCGCGCTTATTATTATCTGGCCCAACAACTCCCTGCTCCTGTCCTTCCAACTCCAGCGTGGTTCTTGGTGGTATTTCTTGGTGGCATTTGCTGCAAAAACACATAGCGAAACACGCAGCTTAGGTTCAAAGGTATATTGTATACTATTCATATATATTTGCAAGGTTATTTTTTGCCAGGCCATTCGGACGGGCCACTCGGGCGCGCCGGACGTGCCGTTCGAGGATTTTCAATACAGCGCCCTACAGCGCCCAAGGAGGATAAGGTGAGAGAACAGAACAAACAGAAAGAACAGCGCAAACAGAAGGAACAGAACAGGCAGTCACTACACTTGGATTCACAATTGATACACGCGCCCGGCGATGGCGACCCGGCCTTTGGCGACGTGGTTGTGCCCATCCATCTCACGACCACCTATGAGCAGCCGGCCTGTGGTCAGCCCATCCGCTACGACTACTCCCGCGGTGGCAATCCCACGCGACAGGTTCTTGAAGACCAGATAGCCGTGTTGGAGGGTGGCAGTCATGGTTACGCCTTTGGCTCGGGCATGGCCGCCATCACCGCAACGTTGAGTCTGTTTTCGCCCGGCGACGGTGTCCTTGTCCCCAACAACGTCTACGGGGGCACCTACCGGGTACTTGAACGCTACTTCAAGGGTTTTGGACTGGACTACCAGATAGTGGATTTTGCTGATATTGAGGCGGTCGCCCGTGCTTTGCGCCAAAGCCGGGGAGCGATAAAAGCGCTGCTGTTCGAGAGCCCCACCAATCCGCTGCTTACAGTTGTGGACATCGCGGCGCTTTCTGAACTGGCACACGAATACGGTGCGCTGGCCGTTGTTGACAATACATTCATGACCCCGTATTTGCAGCGACCGCTGGAGCTGGGTGCCGATGTCGTGCTGCACAGCGCTACGAAATATCTGGGTGGACACAGCGATGTCATCGCCGGGCTTGTTGCGGTTGGCGATAAAGCCTTAGCCAAACGCCTGCATTTCATCCAATACGCTACGGGTGGCATTCTCTCGCCGTTTGACTCTTATCTGCTTACCCGCGGCATCAAAACCTTGGGCGTACGCCTGGAGCGGGCCTGTACCTCGGCTCAGGCGCTGGCTGCGTGGTTGGAGGAGCAGCCGCAGGTAGCGCGCGTATTCTATCCCGGTCTGGCCCATCACCCTGGGCACGATATTCAGATTACTCAGGCTCGCAACGGTGGCGCGCTGGTTTCCTTTGAGCTTACGGCCGGCGTGGACGCCCGGATGGTGGCTACCTCGCTGCGCGTGATCGCCCTGGCCGAGAGCCTGGGTGCTGTAGAGTCGCTGCTGTGCCATCCGGCCACAATGACCCATGCCTCCGTGCCGGCTCCGCTTCGAGCCCAAATGGGTATCAGCGACCAGCTGTTGCGCCTGAGCGTTGGCATTGAGCACGCGGCAGATTTGCGGGCTGACCTCGCCGGGGCCCTCGCACACGCTACATAACAACACGAGCATACGTGGCACGGGCACAAAGCGGATTTTTCGTCAAACTTGATCCAAGATGACCCATATATACTGCAAATAAAAAACGTTTTCTCGCCTATGGCTTTGTGGTATCATTAGCTTTGTTAGAAGTACTAAGAGTCTGTTGGAAGCACTACACTTAAGATTGGGAGGAGAAAAATAATGTTACAAATTACGCCGGGGGGGGGGGGCATCACCGTCTAATACTGTTGTAGCCTCTTACCCTCAAAACCCACAATATGACCACGCCGCCGCACGGGCTTCCATCCAGGAGCCAGCGGTTTTTTTGCGCTCAGGGGAGAAAAGCGCGAGGAGCGCAGCGGCAGGCCGCTCCGTCATTGCGAGCCGCCGCAAGGCGGCGCGGCAATCCAGTCTGGTTAAAGAGAGTCACAATGGTGGCAGGGACTGCGCGTGTGCCCGAGGCTTAGAGCTTAGCACCCACAGTGCTTCTTTAGCCTCGCAGCTGCGGAACTCGGGTAGCACTAAACCTAAAATAACCTCCCCTATAGCACAAACCTCACCTTCAGGTTTAGTGCTACCCTCAAACAGTCCTCGCTTACGCGAGACTAAAGAAGCACTGCTGCTCCACAAGGCGCCTCGGGCACACGCGCAGTCCCTGGGCACAGAGCGCAATGACGGAGGGTTCACCCTCGTTGAACTCATCGTCGTCATTGTCATACTTGGCATCCTTGCTGCTATTGCCATACCCGCGCTCACGGGCTACATAGCTAAGGCCGAAGACAAGCAGTATGAGATGGAGGCTCGCGATGCCTCTATAGCCATGCGCACCGTGCTTGACGAGGCTTGGGCCAAGGGCGAAATAAACGCTGTGCCTTATTCTGACAGTGTCCATCTAAGCACCATGGATTTCTTTACCAGGGGGATGCAAGGCAGCGACAATGCAGAATGGTTTCATGCCCCCATGCTTTCTGTGATCGTTGCCTTGCGTCAAACGGAGCCCACTGCTGATGTGACCTACCTGTTTAGACGGGCGGCTGCGCTGACGGGCGAGTTTTATACTTCTGACGATGACGATATAGAAAACGAAAGATTTTGGGTGTATTATCCCTTTGCCCAAAAGGGGTCGGGCGCTACAGCAGCCAGCGCCGATGGCTTCTTGTATGGAGTCTGTCCGCAGGGCCAAGCCAGTGGCAACCCTGCGATATGCGTAACATACCGGCTCTCAAGAGTAGACGCGTCGTCATTCGATGAATTTGAGACCGCTATTCTTGGCGATACCGGCGACATTGATTTTGATTCCGAGACTTACGGCAGCGCTCACTACGACGCAAGTGCAGGCTATGAGGTCTATCACTTCACTACTCTGTGAAGGTCTTTGCGATTTTGTCCGCAGCTTCTTTTGGGAGCTTGGCTCTTTGGGCATAGCACGGCCATTTTGTCAAAGCTGCTTTGATGTCGGTGAGCACGCGTTTGGCGTATTGGACGGCGTACTTGTCGGCAAAGGCAAGAAGGTCGCCTTCGGTCACGTCCATGAACTTTCCGTCAACGCCCATGAGGTGCTCTTTTAGCCAAAGGCTTTGCGGGTCGTAGGCGAAGGTCAGGTCATATGCCGGGGCAAGCCGCCACTTGTCGGGTTCGTTCATAATAAACGAGAAGTTCTTGGAGTGATCGTCACAGTTCATGGCGAGGATGTTGAACGCCATGCGTCGAAAAGCCTCTGTGGCCGTCGTTTCTCCCATCTCCAGATGTCTGATGACCGAGAACAGAGAAGCATAGTCGTTTGTGTGGAGGAGGTTGAAGTCGATGTTGTCCATCGCGCAGAGGCTTTGCATGTGGATTTTTTGAGGGATGCCCCCAGGCTTTGTGTCTATCCTGTCAAAGCGTCTTGCCATGAAGTGCGCCCGCCCGCCCTCTTCAAGCAGGCGAGTCTCAGCGATGTCTATCCCGGCATCTTTTGCCATCAGCGAGTATGCGTATTCGATGCGCCCGAACAGGCCGGACTCACCAAGCCCTCCCTCTTGTTTGATGCCGTCGAACTTCAAAAGCCACGACTCCCGTCCCGCCTGCGGCCGTTGCCCGGATGTCAGAACCTGCGTCCCTGGATCTACATTCACTACCGCCTTTGCCCTGGCACCGCCCGCGCTTGTGCCGACCGAGAGTAGTTGCCGCACTGCGTGTTGGGTTTCATTTAAATCAAATATATTTCCGCTAAAGGCATCCCTGGCGGCGCTTACTATTTCCGCTATGTCGAGCATAGTCGGCTCAGGTCCTTCAAGCGTTCGCGCCGGGCGGAATTCCAGCGCGCCCATTGCCCTGTCGGCGACGTATGAGAGCCGGTCGAGCGCAGTAATCTGACGGGCGCTCACGCCCATCCGAGCCATCTCCGCGTCTATTAAGGCGTTGCCGAACTTGTCTGGAAGTGAGTCTGCTATAGCAGGGGGAAGCCCATGCCATGTGTCACGTGAAAGACCACTAAAGGCCTTTGTACCCGACACAAGCGGAAGGTGCAACGGGTTGACCGCGAAGCCGTTTTTTATCCATGATGAGAAATATTCAAAGGCATATATGTTTCGAGATTGCGGACTTTCTGCCAAGACCCCTACAGGTTCGCCCTCAAAGACAAGCTCGATTGCCTTTATATGCTTGAAGCTCATGGCCGCTCGCCCGCTTTGGCTTTGTTTGTTTTGCGATTGCTGCTTGGGCCTTGGCTTACTTTGGGGGTGCCAGTTGCTTTTGGTCGGGACTGTCGCGGCGCGCGCTGGGGCTTTTTGGCAAGACCGCGCTCCTGTCGCAGCACTTCGATGGGGCTGAAAGCCTCTCCGGCTGCGATCAGGCTTTCCAGGACATCAAGCCTGTCGAACGCGCGCAATGTCTTGACGAGAGTGCTCAGCGTCGAGCCTCGCCCAAGCTCCAGGGAGCGCAGTGTGGTGGGAGAGAGGTTCGCCTTGGCCGCAAGCTCCTCCAAGGGCAGGCCTTCGCGTATCCGTATCTGCCTGATGGCGGCTCCGAGTCTTGATTCTATTTCGCTGATTGAAGCCATGACTCAATAATAAGCATTACGGCGAACTTGTCAAGTATCAAACATAAATATGGCTGTTAAAATAGAAAATTTAGATAACAACCAAAAATTTGGTGGAAAAATAGAGCGCTATCGGCAAAGCCCTCGTAAGAAAATACTACATATCCAAGCATGGCTTTGTGGTATCATGAGTTCTGTCAGAAGTACTGAGAGTCTGCAGGAACTACGCAAAACAAGATTGGAGAGGGAACACATGACATCGAAAATTACGCCGTGGGGGGGGGGCATCACCGTTTCGTACTAACGCTGGCTTAAGCTCTCGCTTAAACGCTTACGCTGGCTTAAGCCTAAACGCTCGCTCTGGCTTTTCAGCCTCCCACCCCAACACCTTAAAGCACGACCGCGCCGCCGCCGCTCGCGAACCATACGAGCCAGCGGTTTTTTTGTGCCCTGCTTCGTGCAGGCGGCATCTTGACTTTCAAGCGCCGTTTGCTCTCACTCACGTATGGCCTATACGCTCGTTTCGAGTAAACAGCTCTTTCAAGCCAATCTGTCCGCCTGCACAA
>JAITDU010000056.1 GCA_031282405.1 Coriobacteriales bacterium
AAACTACTCCTTTGATGTCTGGGGTGCTTCTGATACACAGGGCGCTTCTATAACTACCTATCCGTATCATGGAGGAACTAATCAGCAGTTTAGACTTGTGGAGGTAGAGTAGGGGTAAGAAGAGAAGGCCTAACGACGTGAGCGATGATTGTCCCAATGGAAAAACGTTACTTGTAATATCATGAAAGGTAGTTTATTATAGTTAATTGAAAATAGTCTATTATCTGATTAGACTTAAATATGAAGGTATGAAGGGAGAACGCATGAGAAGCACCAAAAAGCTACGACACGCTATCATGTCTGCTATATTGGCTATTATGCTGGTGTTAGGTTTGACACCGGCTATGGCTTGGGCAGATATCGCTGATGGCGACGGGTTTAGCTATGCTAGCGATACTCAGACCCTGACCCTGGATGGCTCTACGATAGATTCGTCTGGAGCGGGCGAAGACAGCGCAGGAATAATAGCCCTGTTCGCACAATTGCTTGTAGACAACTCCAGCATCAAAGCTACAGATATCAAGAAGGTAGATATCGTTGAGGCCGATGCCGACGCTCTACAATTTGCTGCGGCAGTCCTTTGGGCGCAAAATACTCCAAGTGAGGAGGTTAACGATGATTCATACAGTAGTGTCAAGGACTTCTTCCCCGAAACTGCTCAAACAACCCTTACTAATGTCTCGGTTGGGGTAGGAGCAAATGGGAGCATCAGTCTGGCGGGCTGGCAAGCTGCCTTTGAAGAACCTTTGCCTAATACTATTACCCTGGCCTTTAGCGTAAAAGCTGGCGGCACACTTGATTTAAGCGACAACGTTCTTTTTGCTGGCTTGCGAACTATCTCAGTTGTTGCAGACTACACAAAAACCACTGTTACAGCCGAAGCAAACAGCACGCTTAAAATAGGCACTGCTGCCATGGCGGCACTGGGCAAAACTGCCTCACAGCCGGCCAATAACCTTACGCTCAGTAATGATGCTATAGTGAATGCCAGCGCTGCTTCTGAGCCGGCTGCCTTAACGTGGGCCGATCGTGTGGGCTACGGCCGCGCTAATCCAAACCTTATTACCAAGGTTTTGCCCACTCTGGCAAATGACGGTACCATCGAGGTTGAAGATGTCATAGCCGGTGGTTTGCAGGCCGCTATTGACAGCGCCCTGGCCGCCCAGGTCATCGATACCAGCGACGAGGCCACCAGGGTTGACGGCTACAACGCGATTAAAAAACTGGTGGTTGCCGGCGAACTTAACGATGCCGATATGGCGTTTTTGACCCACAAGAGGTCTCTGTTGAACTCACCCGCGGCTTCCGCAGGCATCAATGCGACCTATTACAAGGACTACCTGAGCAACATTGAGGTGTTGGACCTGGGTCAAACGGCTTATGTTGCCGAAAACCGTATGTTGGGCACATTGGCCAATATGAATGATAATGACCGCTTTTTTGGCACAGACACTGCTAATTGGGCTTCTCTGGTTCCCAAGAAGCTAACCACACTTATAATGCCTAAACAAGGTGATACGTACGATATCAACCAAGCGTTTTTTGCCAGGATAACCACGCTCACATCCCTGGACCTGTCCAATGTAAATTTTCTTAAGAACCTTGTGTTGCGCGGCAATACAGCGCTTAAGGCTATAAATCTAACAGGTATTACTAAAGTAACCAATAATGCTTTTAACGAAGCATCCAATATCAAGCTGATCCTTTTGCCCGACGACCCCAGTCAGATAGGCGGTACTAGTGTCTCTGGCATAGAAGACGGCTCCGCCCTAAATGCTTTTAGATTGCCCAATGGCAGCTTAAGCAACTATGAGTCGGTAAAAATCCCCGGTCTTGTCTACGCCAGTGCCCACCCCGAGAACTGGCAAGGCGAGATTACCTCGGGCAACAAGACCGGCTTGTTCCCGTACAACCAAGAGACCTATGGGACTGTCGTAGGATACGGCATAGACAAGACAGCGGCAGCCGACAAGAATACCGGCGGTATCACCCCCGGTACAGAGGTTGTCTTGTCAGCCAAACCCTCAACGTTTGAGGATGGCAGCTACCAGTGGTACAAGGATGGTGTGGCTATCAGCGGTGCCACGAATGCCACCTATACAATCAACTCGCTTGAGGATACCGATGAGGGAGAATATACGGTCGCGATTTTTGGTCTGCTCATCCCTGGGTCCGAACGTGTCTACACTTCGAGCTTTAAGGTCTACAAGCAAACCGGTACTGACGTAGACAATAAAACCCTGATAAAAGAATACAATGCCTATGAGTTCGTCGATATGGCCGATACGGATCCCCTGGGCTTTTTGGCCGGCAGTGGTCATGGTGCCAGCGCCAGGATGCGTGTTTATGCCACCACCCAATATGTAACGCTCCCCACTATCCTGAGCGATGCGTTTGACTTTGAGGCCATAGAAGATGACCACAAAATCATTATTAGCGCTCCTGACGGCTGGACCAGCAATCTCAGTGCCGAAGTGGTCAATGGGCCATTATATTATTATCCCACAGCTACCAATCAGGGCGATATTGAGGCCGACGATGACGGGGAGATAGTTCCGCCTGTGCTGGCAATCAAGTGGGCTTCACCCGACATTGCCACTGCTGCCGCTAATGCCCTTACCGCCGGCATCGAAAGCTCCTACGCTTCTGGCAATGTGCGTCTGCTCTATGGTACCACGGCCGAGGCTTACACTTCTGGTAATGGCATTGCTACTAATCGTTTTGCCCAATACGTTAATTCCATAACACTGGTAGAGCCGGCGGCCTTTACTATCAGCGAGCGCACCGGCAACGATGCGCCCAAGGTAGTCAAGGCCTTTAATGCTGAGGAGTTGGATAATCTGGCACAAACAAATCCTCGCGGATTTTTGCACTATGGAGGCAAGAGCACGCCCAATGTGTGGTCGCTGAGCGTTACAGACAAGTACGTGCCGTTGAGCAACCTGCTCAGCGCGGCCAACGTTAGTTTTGCTGCCAATGACTCAGTGCGTCCGCAGGCATCGTTTGACGGATTTGGTACTACACTTACCTATGATGCCATTCAAAACAGCACGTATTTCTATCCTGCCACCACCCAAGACACGCTTGATACAACGGGCGCAATAGACGTTAGTGCGGTGTTGGCCCTGCAATACAAAACAGATCCTTTTTCCAGTACTGCGGGTGCCGACTTGTCGTCTTTTGTGGATGCCATTGAATCAGACAGCGGCTACCGCTTCTTGATGGGTCTTTCTGAAGCTGATTATCTTAGTAAAACCGCTCCGGGCAACCGTTTTGTTACTGGGCCGGATGAGCTTATCGTAACGCACCGCGTTGATGTAGCCGATGTTACAAACATAGATGTTGCCGCCATTGATCAGCAGGTGTATACCGGTAGCGCCTTAACCCCGGAGCCGGCGGTAACGTACAAAGGTACGCCACTGATTAAAGATACGGACTACACTCTCAGCTACGCCAACAACATTAGGGCCGGTACGGCTCAGGTTACGGTTAGCGGTATTGGCAACTTCTATGGCACGACCAGCTCTGACTTTACGATACTGCGCTACGCACTTGCTCCCAATAGCGGCACTCCTATTGCCGAGGGCAGCTATGTACTCAAGTCCACGGGATCGTTGTTCAGGGTTCTGGATGTTTATGGTGGTGCGGTACAAAATGGTGGCAACATCACGCAGTATGCTTACCATGGTGATGAAAACCAACAGTTCTACGTTACACAAGATGACGACGGTTACTATGTTATCGAGTTTGCTAATACCAATCAGGTTCTGGATATCTCAGGTGCCTCTACTGCTCTTGGCACGGATGTTGTTCAGTATCGATATTCGGGCAGCTTTAACCAGAAGTGGTATCTCACCCAAAACGGCGATGGTAGCTATGTTATCCACTCTGCGCTTGCGTATCTTACCCCAGGCGCTGGCGATTTGGCCATAGATATTTGGGGTGGCGCGGACACCAACGCTGCTCCCCTCAAGACTTATACCGCCCATGGAGGCATCAACCAGAGCTTTGAGTTCATCCCGGTTGAGGACGCTGCAGCGCTCTTTGGCCCCGAAGGAGACCCGATCAATACCAAGGTAGAAAGCCAGACCAGCGTAGAAGCCGACGCCGGCACCACTTACTATCGGATAGTGCCAGTCCATGCTCCCGATAGCGCTCTTGATATATATGGTGGCACCTCGGCTCCCGGCTCGACTTTAGTGCAGTGGAATTCGCATGGTAACGATAACCAGCTGTTTTACTTAGTCAAAGATGCGGATGGCTACTACACTATCCACTCCAAGCTGTCTGGCCTTGCCCTGGATGTTTACGGCGGCATTGCCTACAGCGGCGCGTCGGTGGTTCAGTGGGGTCATCATGGTCAGAGCAACCAACAATGGGTGCTGAGACAGGCAGTCGGTTCCAGTTCAGAGGACGCAGATCCGGTTGTAAGTATTCTCTCCAAGCAAAGTAATATGGCTTGGGACGTCTGGGGTGCCTCGACTACCGAAGGCTCTCCTATAACCACCTACCCCTATCACGGAGGCCAGAACCAACAGTTCAAACTGGTCGAGGTAGTGTAATAACAGGCAGAGGACGAGTATACAGACAAGACTGTTTGATTATGTGCGACATTGTGACTCCTGCTCGGCTGATTTTGATTGTCGCAAGCCGTAGTAGCTTTGAAAAGACAGATCCTTTGGTGCCACGCACATAGCGCTCGCATTACCGGGCAATCATGCAGGCAGCGTTCCGTCAAGTCTGACCTACCGGCAACCACGGCCAGCACTTTCATTACGGTGGCGGCTCTCGTAAGGGAGCCGCCACCAGCCATATCTGCAGCAACACTGGTAAGATAGTTTTGTAACCACAGCCGTACAAACGGTTCATCGTCATGTGCACGACCCATCGCTACACGAATGATTCTTTAGGGACGATGTGCACAAATGCTCCATCGTCGTATGAACGATTTGTCAGAGACGATGCCGGCGTTACCTCAGACATTAAATAAGAAGGATATATACGCAGCAGACCGTAGACGATAATCGAAAGGATAGACAATGACACGCACTCTCAAACAGACACTCAGCGCGATAAAAGACGACCTGGCTCAAGGGCGGCGGCCTCAAGCTACACCCGCGGAGTTACTCTGCTTCAGCCAAAATGCACTGACGGGCAACCCAGATATCTCGCCCGAATACCTGGAGGTTATCTTAGACTCTCTGGGTCCAGAGGATATACCTACCTTTGAGGCCGCGCTCGACAAGCTCAACACGCGTGAGCCGGCCTGGCTGGGCTTTAAGGTCGTCACCAACGCCGCTCTGGCGCTGGATAGCGTCGACACCGAAGTCGTCGGTATCCAAGGAAAAGGCGCAGGTAGTGCCGATGCTGTCCCCGGTGTTTTCGTGGCCACCGAGGACAAGCAGATCATCTTCTCTCGCCCTTATTCCGAGCGCGACCGCTTCCAGATGCTCGACATTACCCGTGGGCCCCATATGCACAACGAACAATACATTGGCTTAGCCTGGCTGTCTATGCCGCTGATGAGCGAGGGGAGGGTCTTTATGTTTGGCGCGGGAGAAGTGTCGCATTTTATCGAACGAATGGCCGCCGATTGCGATTTTGAAACTATCGTCATTGATGACGACGCGGCCTACCTTAATGCCGAGCGTTTGCCGCTGTCGCGCCGGGTGTTGCTGGAATCGTTTGCCACCATCCCCGATCTGGACATCGACCGCTCAGACTACATACTTGTCCTCACGAGGGGGCATATGCACGATCCGGAAGCTCTGATATATGGCATCAAGACAGGTGCCCAGTATGTGGGCATGATGGGTTGTCTGGAAAAGAACGAGAGGGTATTCAGCCTGGCACAGGCCAAAGGCATCGACCGCGCTCAACTGGAGGCCACACATACCCCCATCGGCCTGAAGTTCGGCGCCAAAACTCCGGCGGAACTGGCACTTTGCATCGTTGCCGAGCTCATACAGGTGCGCTACGAGAACCGCAAGAAATCGCAAGACCATACATAAGAAAACGCGTAAGAAAAGCACACAGAGGCCATAGGTCAACACAGATAGGTAAACACAGAGCAGGGCGATAAGGGAGCTTAACATGGCGGCCGAGGGTGTGAGTGGCGGCGACTTCCGAGAGCCTCCAATGTGATATGATGTGTAGGCTTTGTTCCATGCCAAAAAGCCCCTGTACCAAAGGGGTTCAGGCTTGCCCGTAGTCCGTAGGCCTGTCTGCAGTTCGTCTGGTTTATGGGACAGAACCTATCAATCCAAATGGAGCCAGTGTGGACATCATAGAACTTATCAAGGCGATCGTCATCGGGGTGATCGAAGGGATAACCGAGTGGCTGCCCATCTCGTCAACCGGCCATATGATACTTGCCGACGAGTTTATCAAGCTGGACGTCTCGCCGCAATTCTGGGAACTGTTCTTGGTAGTCATCCAACTTGGGGCCATCATGGCAGTCATTGTCCTGTATTTTGGCCGCCTCAATCCCCTCTCGCCCAAAAAAACGCCGGCGCAACGACGCAGCACGCTACGGCTATGGGCCAAAGTCATCGTCGGGTGTCTGCCCGCGGCGGTCATCGGCATCCTGTTTGACGACTGGGTCGAGGAACACTTCTTCAACGCCCTTACCGTAACGATTGCGCTTGTGGTCTATGGCATCGCCTTTATTGTAGTAGAACGAATCAAAGAGGGCAGACAACCCATCGGCGCACACTCGCCGGGAGCGTCCGTTCCTGCTCAAGATTCATTGGTGAGAAGCCCACTCGATGTTGACTCTTACAAGACTCGCCAGTCTCGGCCTGAGACCGGCTCGCGCGCGTCAGAACCCCTTGATGCGCGTTCACCCGAGACAGATTTGGCCGGGGATGTCGCCCGTGTTGACGGCATTTCGTTCGGCCGCGCCCTTGGTATCGGCGCCTTTCAATGCTTGGCGATAATACCGGGTACCTCGCGTAGTGGCTCGACGATATTGGGCGGTCGTATCTTGGGCGTATCGCGCAGCGCGGCGGCGGAGTTTTCGTTCTTTTTGGCCATTCCGGTGATGTTTGGCTGGAGCCTCCTGAAGGTATTGAAGGCTTTTGTGCTAGATAGTTTAGCACTTTCAAGCACGGAGATCGGCGTACTCGTCGCTGGTATTCTCGTAGCCTTCGTGGTATCGATTGTCGCGATAAGGTTCCTCATGGGCTTTATCAAAAACCACAGTTTTGAGGCTTTTGGCTGGTATCGTATCGTACTGGGAGTAGCTGTGCTGGCATACTTCATCTTAACCGGGCAATTGTTTGCCTAGACAGGCACGTCGGCCAGCACCTGCCACAAGGCGAGTTTCTTTGCAATGACGGGACAACTGTCTTTTTGCTCAGACTTCAGGGATAAAAACGAACCTGCCTACAGCATGTCAATACTTATAGACCGTAGAGCGCAACACCCCAAATTCACGGCTACCGGCAACGCGGCGATATGGCACGGGGCGGTATTGACGTGCACGGCCAAGGCTGTGGTAGTGCCGCCCAGCCCGCCCGGGCCGATGCCCGTGTCATTGAGCGCGATCAAAAGCTCGGCTTCCAGAGCGGCTGCCTCGGGGTTTGCATTGATGCTGCCCACCTTTCGTAGCAAGGCCCGTTTGGCTAAAGCGCCCACTTTATCAAAGGTGGTCCCTACACCCACGCCCACCAACAGCGGTGGACAGGCGCTCGCGCCTTTATCCCGTACGGCGGCCAACACAAAATCAACTACACCCTGGCGTCCGGCACTCGGTGGCAGCATAGCCAGGGCCGAGGCATTATCTGAGCCACCACCTTTAAGCATGACATGGAGGCGGGCCTGGGCTCTTGCGCCAGTCGTGTCGCTTGTTGCCTCGCCCTCGTCAGGTTGTTCCGCAGGCTGTGCGTTCGTGGGCCGCTCGTCACCAGGCTTCTCGCCTGGCCACTTCGCGGGCTGCTCGCTCGCCGACGTTACATATAATTCACAGAAAGCCGGCGTGTTATCACCACTGTTTGAGCGGTCGCACAGAGCATCTCTCACCATGCTCATCCGCAGGCCACGCTGCTGGTAAACCTCGGCCACGGCAGCGTCAACCTCGCTGAATATGTCTCCGCGCACGGCCACCGGTCCGGCAAACTCCAAAAAAACCCATACATACCCGGTATCCTGACACAGCGGCAGGCTTTCTGTGCTGGCCATGCGGGCATTTTTTACCAGTTGTGCCAGGACTTCGCGGCCGCGCTCGGTTTGCTCGGTGGTCTGGGCGGCTTCTAGTCCTGCGAGAAAATCCGGGCGCATTTTGCTGGCCAGTTGGGAAACGGCAGCGGCAACCTTCTCTGCAATTGTGTGAGCATCTATGATGATAGGCGCATTATTCATGCCCCTATACTAGCAGATAGCCGCTGCCATGATATGCGTGGTTTGAAATTCTACGAAGCTCGACTATCCTGCGTTTCAGTTGGTCGCCCTCCACACGGAGGGCGTGGATAGGAGAGGAGTAGCGAGGAGTCATCCATAACGGTATCAGATTGATGCTGGGTAACACCAATGTGAACGATACCAACGAAACTCAATCACACGCTGTGCTATCATTGCGTTTTGCACAGATATGGCCTGACAAGAAGGAGAATTAATGTCCACATCAAGCCCCAAGCCCAACCCCAAGCCCAAAGCAAGCGCCGCTACCCCAAAGGCGAGTGCTAAGGGCACCGCACAATCAAAAGCCAAACCTAAAGCCGATCTCAAGCCTAACTCCAAGGCCAACGCTAAGCCCAAGGCCGCCACCGCGTCTAAGACGAACGCCAAAGCCGCCTCGCAATCGAAACCAAGCCCTAAGGCAAATGCCAACTCCAAGCCCAGCTCCACTCCTGTCCTCAAATTCAACCTCAAGATTATTCAAAAAGAGTTGGATGACGGCAAGGTCTCGTTTACGATTACGATCCCTGGCAACCTTACTGCCGACCTGATCAAAGGCGCTGCCTTCATCCTCGCTCTGCAAAATAAAATTAATCTGGAGAAGGTCGAGATCGATAAGTTCGACGAGGTGGTCATTGAGACTGTGGGAGAAGCCCAGTACAACGCTTTTGTTAACCACTATGCCATGAGTGCCATGACACCGTATGCCATCACCGAAAAAGGCATTGAGCCAATTATGGAGCCTGTGCTGAGCAGCGATGCCGAGATTACACCCGGCAAGGACTTTACGTATAGAGCCGTGGTTACTAAAAAGCCGCATTACGAACTGGAGTCCTATGATCCGGTAACGGTTAAGATGCCCAGGGTGGAGATAACCGAACAGGAAATTGATCGCCAGATTTACAGTCTGGCCGAGCGTTCCGCTCAGACCGTGGCCGACGAGGGCGCGATCGTCTGGGAGGGCAGCGACGTCACTTTTGCCATCGAGACCCACGAAAAAGAAACCGGCAGCAAAATTGCGCACATGACCGCTGAGCGGCGTGTGTATACCTTGGGCGAGGATTTTCTCCCCAAGGAATTTGATGATAATCTGTTGGGCATGAAAGCAGGCGAGACCAAGACTTTTGACTTTGATCTGCCGGGTGCCGAGGGCCCCACGGGCGAGTTGCTGCCGTCTAAGCCCGTTACGAGTACTATCACCCTTATCCAGATCAACAAAAAGGTCATCCCGGCTATTACCGACGCTTGGGTCAAGGCCAATATGCCCGAGGCAAAAGATGTTCAAGGACTGCGCGAGCTGTTGCGCAAAGAGGGCATGGAATACAAGCAGGGCGAATTGGAAAATTCCAAGTTTTTTGCCGTGGCTTCGACGCTGGCCGAGCGCTTCGTTGGGTTTATCCCCGACGAAATCTACGACTTTACCCGCTCGGATATGATGGCGAACCTGCAAGAGACACTCAAGCAGCAGAACATGACCATGGAGCAATACGCCAAATCGATGGGTATGGAAGAACAACAATTCAGCATGAACTTCATGCTGAATGTGCGCGAGACCCTGCGACAGGGCTTTGCATTAGACGCGCTGGCCCGTCACCTCAAACTTACGCTGAATGAGGACGATATCCAAGATACTCTAAAGCGTATGGCCCCCGGAAATGAGGAAAAGGCCCGAGCCGACATCGAAGGTTCTGGTCGCAGCTATTTGCTTACCGAGGCGGCACTGCGTACCAAGGCCAACAAGTGGCTTTTGGATACGGCGACCTTCGTCTACGAATAGGTCGTGGTCTTGGTGAAGGCCATCATCCCCGCTGCTGGTCTCGGCACACGCTTTTTACCGGCCAGCAAGGCGATCCCCAAGGAGATGCTACCGGTGCTGGAGCGTCCCGCCATCCAATATGTGGTTGAAGAGGCCCTGGCTGCCGCCGCCAGCGAGGTCATCATAATCTGCAACGACGATAAGCCTGAGCTTGTGGCGCATTTTAGCCCTTCTCCCGACCTGGAACGCAGTTTGCATAACCGTGGTAAGGACAATTTGGCTGCTGCCGTACGTCATGCGGGAGGGTTGCCGGTGTCGTTCACGCGTCAGGGTGAACCTTTAGGCCTGGGGCACGCGGTGCATTGTGCGGCGGACTTGGTGCGCGACGAACGCTTCTACGTACTGCTTGGCGATGTGTTAGTGCCAGACAACCGTTTGCTGGCGCGAATGCGGTCCATCTCCGATAAATACAATGGAGCTAGTGTAATAGCAGTTTGGGCGGTACCGGATGAAGAGGTATCGCGCTTTGGTGTCATAGATGGCGAATTGGTAAGCGGTGTGCCCCTCAGCGAGCGCGATGGCTCGGAAGGCACACAAGATGACCCGGCGGTCTGGTTGCTTAATACTCTGGTCGAAAAGCCCGCCCTAAAAGACGCTCCCAGTAATCTGGCGGCATTTGGTCGTTACCTGCTCACCCCGACGGTCATGTCCATCCTGGCACATACTGCGCCGGGTGCCGGCGGCGAGATCCAGCTTACCGATGCCTTGGTGGAGCTGATGCAAAGCGAGGAAGTCTATGCCCTGGAAGTTGGCCCGGATGAGGGCTTTGACTGCGGCACAGTGGCCGATTGGTTGGATACCAACATCCGTCTGGCACTGCGCGATCCTGCGCTGAATCAAAGAGTGCGCCAGGCCCTGGCCCCAAGCTGACCCAACGCCGTCGAAGGTTTTTGCCAGTAGAGGGGAAGAGGGGAGGGACGACACCAAGTCAAACGAACTGCCGGTGTCGGGTGGACTGGACTGCTGTCGGTGGACTGCTGTCAGATAAGCGGATAAGTCGCCAGGCCACTGGTTGTGTTCACAGGAAAGCGACGCAAGGAGATGTGCTAAAATCAGGACATCGGGTTCTGGATGTTTTTTGAGACGTCAAGCCCGGGCTTGCCACCAATAACCAACAGTGTCAAAAAGTATCAAAGCGAGGCCGTAATGAATGAACCAACGATAATCGAAAGCCTGATAGGCGTTCCGATTCCCGATTACATCCTATGGATTGTTCTGGGGCTTATCGTGCTGGCTGCCGTAATTTTGGTGGCCGTGGGGTTTTTTAGGGAGATCAACAAGAAGTAGGTGGCGCGATTGGCCTGCGTCTTGGTCTGCGACTCCAACCCGTGATTTTGGTTTGCGATGCGGTTTGTTGTTTCAATTTGCGGTTTGATGTGCCGTTCCAATCCGAGGCTGTTTGTTGGAGCACAATGCCTGAGCATGTTGACAAGAGTAAGAGAGGAAGGAACACCGTCCTGTCCCGGACGCTGCTGATCGGTGCCTGTGTGCTTATAGCCGCAGCTCTGGCCATTGCTGCCTATGTGGTCTGGGGCTATCTGGATGCCCAGAACCGCTATGCGCACATCGAGACTGTGGCAGGGCTGGAGGTGGAAACCGAAAACGTCGTGGACAGCGAACTTACTCTGGAAAACCTGCACTTTGACTGGGATGCATTGCGTGGACTGAACCCCGATACTGTGGGCTGGATCATCGTGCCGGGAACTCACATCAACTATCCTATTGTTCAAGGACTCGATAACTCATATTATCTCTACCATTTGTTTGATGAGTCATCCTCGGGCACCGGTGCCATTTTTGCCGATTACAAAGGGCCCAGGGGGTTGGACGGCCCCAACAACATGATTTACGGCCACAATATGTGGGACAGTTCAATGTTCTCCGATCTGATTATGTACACCAGCCAGGACTTCTTCGATGAACACACGGTGGTGTTTTTGGGCACGCCGGCACGAAACTACGAGTTGCGCGCCCTAACCACGTTAAAGATAGTCGGCACGGCCCCGGTGCGGCTGTTCGACTTTGAGTCCCCGGCCGATTTCCATGCGTATCTGGACAAATTGTTCGTAAATCCGGTGACCACGGCGGCCGATTTCCAAGAGACCAAGGCCACAACCCCAAGTGTCTACTCCTTTGTCACCTGCAATACCTATGACAACAACTACCGAATAGTGCTGAGCTGTGTCGTGGTACGCAGCCTGGAACAACAGGCACCGGTACCTGGCGACACAAGCTCGACAGGAGAGACAGGCACTGGGGAGAAGGGCACGGTGGGTTAGGAATGAACGCCCGTGAGCATCCCGAGCCGTTAAATCCCCACAATGCGTACTCAGCTGGCGCGTACTTAGGCGCTACGCACTCGGACGATACGTATTCAGACAACGAGCGCCCCAATCAAGTAAATCCCGGTGACGAGCGCCCCGATCATCCTGAGGAAGCCTGCGCGGTCTTTGGTATCTATGCCCCGGGCGAGGATGTCTCGCGCCTGACCTACTTTGGCTTGCATGCCTTGCAGCACCGAGGCCAGGAGAGTGCCGGCATTGCGGTGGGCGACGGTAGTTCGGTGTTGGCCAACAAAGATATGGGTCTCGTGAGTCAGGTGTTTGACGAGAGCGCGCTGGCTACGCTCACCGGCGATGTGGCCATCGGTCACACGCGCTACTCCACCTCCGGTGGCTTTGCGTCATGGGATGCCGCGCAGCCCCATCTATCGACCATTGGCGATTCGATTATCGCGCTGGCGCATAACGGTACCCTGGTTAATACCGCGGCCCTGCGTGCTCACCTTGTTGAGCTGGGCATCTCGTTTCGTTCCAGTGCCGATAGCGAGGTTGCCGCCAAATTGATAGGGTACTTTACGCAAAAAACCCATCATATGCGCGAGGGGATTCGCAAAACGATGGAGTATGTCGAAGGTGCCTACGCTATGGTGCTTATCACCCAGGATGCCCTGTATGCCTTTAGAGACCCGCACGGAATCAGGCCATTGTGTTTGGGTAGGCTGCCCAATGATCGCGGTTGGGTCGTGTCATCTGAGACCTGCGGCCTGGACATCGTGGGGGCGGATTATTATCGCGAGGTCCAACCCGGAGAGGTCGTCCGGCTCAGCGGCACCGGCGATGAGGGCATCGTTATCGAGCAGGCGGTGCCCAAGCGCCGCAGGGCGCTGTGCATCTTCGAATACGTCTATTTTGCTAGACCAGATAGCACTATTGACGGGCTGAGTGTTTATAAGGCGCGTGACGCTATGGGCCGAGCTTTGGCCCAAGAGGCCCCGGTGGCAGCCGATATCGTCATTGGCGTACCGGACAGTGGTGTGCCCTCGGCCATCGGCTACGCCGGACAAAGCGGCATACCCTACGTCGAAGGCATCGTCAAAAACCGTTACGTGGGCCGCACGTTTATCCAGCCCACCCAAACGCTACGCCAACGCGGCATCCGCCTCAAACTCAACCCCTTGCCCGACACCATCGCCAACAAACGCCTCATCGTCGTGGACGATTCCATCGTACGCGGCAATACCTCCAAGCAACTGGTGACCATGCTGCGCGAGGCCGGCGCCCGCGAGGTGCATATGCGCGTTGTTTCTCCCCCGGTCGTCTGGCCCTGTTTCTATGGCATCGATACCGATGTCCAAGATGAACTGATTGCCTCAAAGATGTCGCCGGCACAGATTGCCGCGCACATCGGCGCTGACTCACTGGCCTTTATCTCGCATCAAGGTCTTCTGGATTGCGTCAGGGGAGAAACCCCTGGCTACTGTACCGCCTGTTTCTCGGGCAGTTACCCAATCATGGTGCCGGAGCACATTCAACAGAGCAATTTTTGCGACAGCCTTCAACCGGAATGGTGGCCACAGGAATCCTTGGGCATGAACCCGCTGTTCTAGGAAAGCACGGATCCAGAGTCCTTCCTCCTGAGCCCCCGCAGTGACGGGATGACGCGCCATATTTCATCCACCGGTAAAACGACGGATCCTGAGCCCCCGCAGTGACGGGATGACGCGACACTACTCTGACGTTTCGTTAAACCAAAAACTGCTGTTAGATGCACAGCAAATTTTCTCACCCTGCCAACGGCTGAAAAAGTCAGGTGTTCGGTGCGAAAGCTCAATATCTGGCAAAAATTATGTGGAATTTGTGGAGTTTGGCTTCTTATTTGTGTTCGAGGTCTATTCTTAGCCTATAAAAATAACAGGACACACCATTAAAGTGGCCGTGTCACAACGAGTGAGTAGAGCAATGAGCAGAGCAGACGTTACCATCGAGAGAACGCCGTGGGGTCTTACCTCAGGTTTTTTGGTGCGTGTCTGCGCTGCCTTGGTTCTTATTACCATTCTTGCGTTTGCAATGATGACCGCTGGCACGCTGCGCACGGCGTTTGCGTCGGATACCGTCACGTCAAAAGCGGCACTGTCTCAGGATTCCAGTGGTGATGAAGGGCGGGGCACCACCGATGATGATACTGCACCCCCTACCTATGATGCTCAAGACCTGGTATCGGCTCAAACAAACCACTCACAGGCCAACATTCCCGATCCTCAGGTGCCGCTCAAGAACATGGCAGATGTAGTAAACGGCTCTTTTGGCGCCCCGTACAGCCAGGGCAGCTTTGTTAATACGGGCCTCGCCATCATTTGCGTTTTGTCCATGGTGGTGCTGGTGATAGCTTTGGTCAGGCGCAAACAGCCCGACTTCAAGATTGTTGTTGTGCGTACCGCCGCGATGGCAGTTGGTTTGGTAACGGTGTCAACTTGGTCGCTCGTTGATAAGCTGGCAGTTCCTTCACTGGTGGTCAACAACTCTTCAATCTTGATTGCCAGCCTGTTTGTGCTCTATGCTGCGGTGGCGGTGGCCTCGGTCGTACTTGAGCGAAGCAATACCAAAAAGACACACGCCTCGCGGCGTTAAGCCCGTCGCGTTCTGTCTTTTTTGGCTCTCCGGTGGCCTGTCTTGGTACCCGTCGTTCCTTATCCCCTCACATGTAGCCTGAGTAATGTGCGCTGGGATGCCGCATTCCACGCTGTGCATTGGGATGACATGCCCGTGCCCCTCCCCAAAGCCTCGGCTTAACGCTACAATAGGCATTCCGATGAAAAACAACCATAGAAACCAATATAAATACGCCGTCGTCATCACCGATGGTGCTTCCGGTAATCCACTGGAGGCCTACGATGGTAAAACCAGTCTGGAAGCCGCCCACACTCCTCATATTGACAGTCTGGCGCGCAGCGGGCTTGTAGGGCTGGCCAAAAATGTGCCGGATGACCTGGAGCCGTCGTCAAATATAGCTTGCACGTCTATCTGTGGTTACAATCCGTCGCTGTATCCTATTGGTCGTGGTGCCCTGGAGGGGGCGGCGCTGGGTATTGAGCTTGTCGAGGGCGAGGTCGCCCTGCGTCTTAATCTCACGCATGTATCGCCCGAGGGAATAATGGTCAGTTATTCAACGGACAACATCTCCAGCGAGGACGGCCACGCACTCATTGCGGAGCTGGCTGCCGTTTTGGATGACGATACGTTCAAACTATATGCCGGCACGGGCTTCAGAGGCATCCTGGTCGTCAAGAATCATCCGGGGCTTCTCGACACCAAGATGTTCGGCGCCCACAACATGACAGACGAAAAGGTTGACCATTACCCGCCCAAGGGTCCTGAGGCTCAGCTGATAACCAGCTATCAAAACAGAGCGCGACGGGTACTTCGCCAAAGTCCTACCAATGCCCGGCGCCTCCGGGAAGGCAAGATGTCCGCTACGGATGTCTTTGTGTTCTGGCCGGGTCAACGTCCCACTAACATGGCTTCATTTGCCGCCACGTTCAACAGGCAGGCCGGCATGCTCAGTGGTGTGGATCTGCTCAACGGCATTGCGCTTTTGGCCGATATCCAGCCCTACCATTTTGACGGAGTGACCGACGGTCCGGATAACGACTATGCTGCCCAGGCTGTTGGCGCTTTACAGATTCTTGGCGAGAAGGACGTGGCCATCATCCATGTAGAGGCTCCAGATGCCGAGGGACATGATGGCAACGCCGCAGGCAAGATTGCCGCCATCGAGGCTATTGATCGTGAGATAGTCTCGCGTTTGATCGACTATGGCAAAAAGACACCGCTCCGCATCCTGATACTGCCTGATCATCCCACTCCCACACAGTTCAAACGGCACACACGTGATCTGGTCCCCTTTGTGCTGACTGGGCCGGGAATTGAGTCCAATAGCGGTTGGCGGCTCACCGAAGCTGAAGGTGCCGCAACCGGTCTGATTGTTGACCCTGGATATCGACTCATGGAAATGCTGCTTGACGACGCACAATAAACCGTGCGAAACAGCCAACAGTCAGTAAATTTAACGCCAGCGACAGGGCGTTTTTTGGCATCTGTGTGGCATTCAGCCGCCGCTGCGCACAGAAAGCCCGAGAATTGCTAGAATATCGTGTTAAGCACCTTGGTAGCCCACATAGATGACTAAGCTAATAGAGATAGCAAGCCGGCACACAAGTTCTGCTATCCGACTATTCAATTATTTAGCTACCAAGCCGATTGTGTGATTACTGCTATCATGCGGGAGGCCCATCGAGGTTTATTATGGCCGAGAACAACAAGACTATTTTACTGGTCGAAGACGAAAGCAGCATTCGTGGTGCCATAACCGCCTATCTGGAACACGAGCACTACGATGTTGTCCAGGCGGAGGACGGTGTCATTGCTCTTGACAAGTTCAACAGCCAAGAATTTGATTTAGTCGTGTTGGATCTCATGTTACCTCGACTTTCAGGCGAGCAGGTCTGCCAAGCCATCAGAGAGACCTCCGAAGTTCCCATCATCATGCTTACTGCCAAAGGCGGTATTGAGGATCGTATCATCGGCCTGGAGCTGGGTGCTGATGACTACCTGGTCAAGCCTTTCTCGCCCAGGGAGCTGGTCGCCAGGATTCGTGCCCTTTTTCGGCGGGTCGTAACAGGAGACGAGGCAGAACGCGGGCGCATTGACCTGGGCGATATCGTCATTGATACCATTGGCAGAAAAGTCTTTGAAAACGGCAAGGAATTGGACATAACTTCCAGCGAGTATAAATTGCTCTATACCCTAGCAAGTCATCCCGGCCGGGTCTTTTCGCGCATGGAACTCGTCAAAAAAGTTCTGGGTTACGACTTTGACGGCTACGAACGCACCATCGACAGCCATATTAAGAATCTGCGTGCCAAACTCGGCGACGACTCTAAACATCCGCATTGGCTGTTTACAGTTCATGGAGTGGGCTATCGTTTTGAATCGGGCAAAGAACACCATGACGAGCCTGGCTCCAGCGCCTGAGACGAAAGCCGACTCAGACAGCCGAGAAGCTTTGGGGGTATCTGTTGATAATCCCAGCTTGTTTGGTGCTTTTGAGCGGACGGAACAGACGCGCTCTCAAGCGAGTTCCCAACCAGGCCAACAACCAAGCCAACAAGCGCGCTTTCGATCGAGCCCCCAGCCGCGCCAACAGCCAGCCGTCAAACCCAAAGGCATCCGCGAAAACCCAATCGGCATCCAGGAAGTTGACAGCTATGGCATCCATCGCTTTTCAACCGCTACCCGCCTGATTGCCACCTTTGCCCTGGTTGCCTTTACCTCGGCGACGTTCTTTGCTCTGGCGCAGATATCTACTGCTGTCTCGGCGGGCATTGAGTTAGAGCCTCTGGCCTATGTGGGCATGATCATCGCGGCTGTCATGGCTGTAATACTGGCTACGGTTGTAGGGCTCTATTCGGCCCGGGGTATCACGATACCTATCAGCAAGATCACTCAGACGGCTTTTGAAATCAAAGGCGAGAATTACGCGGCACGTACCGACCTGACGGGCTACGATGAAATCGGCCGTCTGGGTCGCACCTTGGATGAGATGGCCGACACGATCCAAAGAAACGCCGAATATGAGCGCCAGATAACAGTGGACGTAGCTCATGAGTTGCGCACCCCGCTTATGGCCATGCAAGCCAATCTGGAGGCTATGATAGACGGGGTCATGACGGCAGACAGCGAGCACCTGGTCACGATTAATACAGAAGTCGTGCGTCTGGGCCGCCTCGTAGAAGGACAACTCCAACTATCAAAACTTGAAGCCCGTAAAGTGGACTTTAGCCCGCGCGTTCTGGACTTGGGAGAACTGATAACCCGTCTTGTCTCTAACTATAAACTGCTGGTAGAGAGCTCGGATCTGACGTTGGAATCCTCGGTGAGTGCCGACACATTCATCTATGCTGACCCCGACCTCATCCGCCAGGCTGCCGCCAACCTTATCTCTAACGCCGTACGCTATACTCCACCTGGTGGCAGTATCCTGGTTGTAGTACAGCAACGTAGTCAGATTGCCCGACTCATAATCGAGGACACCGGCAGCGGTATTTCTCGGCAGGATCAGGAGAATATCTTCAACAAGTTTTGGCGAGCCGACAACAACCGCAATCGCGACCAAGGAGGTTTAGGCATAGGCTTGGCCGTAGTACGCGAGATAGTCGACATGCATGGTGGTACAATCGAGGTACAAAGTGAGCCGGGGCTGGGCTCGAGTTTTGTCATCAGTCTTCCGGTGAGCCGTTAGCCGCTTGCGAGTTTTGAATGTTGGCAAGTCGTTAGTTGCCCGCAATCCTTTAATGCGGATAAGCCGATAAGTGCCTGCGAATTTTCGATGCCGGCACGTTGATGATTATCCGCAAGTGTTCGATGCCGGCACGTTGATGATTATCCGCAAGTGTTCGGTGGCGGCACGTTGATGATTATCCGCAAGTGTTCGATGCCGACAAGCGATAGTATCTGCAAATCTGTAAGCGTTGGCACGTAATGGTTACTAGCTAGTTGATTGAGTAATATAATAGCAATTTATAGGAGAAGCATCATGAGTTTGTCAGATGACATAAGTCCGAGCGCACGGGGCAAGGTCCGCGACCTGTATGACCTGGAAGACAGGTTGCTGTTTGTGGCCAGCGATCGAATATCGGCCTTTGATTATGTGCTGCCAGACACGATTCCCTATAAAGGCGAGGTTCTCACACAGCTTTCGCTCTTTTGGTTTGAACAGCTGGGCGATCTTGTTCACAATCATCTGATCTCGACTGATACCGCTGAGCTACCCACTGCGTTTAAGCCCTACGCTTCGGAACTGGCTGGTCGTTTCATGCTGGTGCGCAAGGCAACCATGTTCCCTGTTGAATGCATCGTGCGCGGCTACCTCACGGGCAGCGGTTTGGCGCACTATCGCCAAAACGGCACGGTCTGTGGCATTCAACTGCCCCAGGGTCTAACTGAGGCCAGCCGCCTGGACGAGCCTCTCTACACGCCCTCCACCAAGGCTGCAATCGGCGACCATGACGAGAACATCAATTTTGAACAGACCATAGAGATGCTGGGAGAGAAAAACGCCACAGCGCTGCGCGACCTGTCCGTCGCCCTTTACACCAAAGCCGCCGCCCTTGCGGCCGACAGAGGCATTATTATTGCCGATACGAAATTCGAGTTTGGGCACATAGGCGACCAGGTCATTCTGGCCGACGAAGTCCTGACCCCTGATTCCTCGCGTTTTTGGCCGGCCGAGGGCTACCGTCCCGGACGCACGCAACCCAGTTTTGACAAACAGTTTGTACGTGACTGGCTTGCTGACTACTGGCAGGTCAACGGCAAGAGCTCAACACTGCCCCACCTGCCCGACGATGTTATCGAAAAAACCTCCGAAAAATACCGGGCGGCTTTTAAAATGCTTACCGGTAAGCGTTTCGTGCCTGCCGCAGATTTGTTATAGTGTCTACTGACACACCATTTGACGAGGAGCAACCACGATGGCACAACGCAACCCCATGAACGACCGCTATTCCGGCGACGGACCTCAGGGCAAGACCCGTAAGTCGGCCGCCAAGCTTAAACCAAAGACCGAGGCTGCCTCCTCGGTACATATCGAAAAGAAACCCACAAACAAACAGGAGCGCAAAGCCGCAAGCAAAAGGCGTGCTGCCCAGATGGCCGCCAAAGAACAAGAGCGCAAGCGCAAGGCACAGGAGCGCGAACGAGCAGCCAAGATAGCCGCAGGCGAGGAGATCGAAGAACCAAAGAAGCCCACGGTTGTCGACAAGGCCAAGGCGTTCATAGTCAAGCCTGCTGCCAGCTCCGCCGAGTCCAAGCCACGGCCCAGCAAGCCCGATACGCCGGAGTATCGCAAGTTCAAACGGATATACTGGATTTTGATGGGAATAGGCATCGTGGCGGTCATTGGTTCGTTCAGCTCCCAATTCTTCTATATCGACTTCATAGAAGGGCAGGGCTGGATAATCCTCATGGGCATAGCCTATGTCTGCATTATCGGCGCTATCGTCTTGGATTATGCCAAAATCCGCAAGCTGCAAAAAGAGCATACTAAGGCCAACGACCAAGGCAAAAAGTCTCCCAAGCAACTCAAACATGACGAGCAAAAAGCCCTGGCCGCCAAGCAACTGGAAGAGTCGCGTAAGTTGCAACGCGAACTCAAACGCGCTAATTCCAAGATACCGCTGCTGCGCAAGCCTCGTGCAGGCAGCGGGTCAAGCGAAGTGTTTGACGCAGGCATCATTGATGACGATGATTACAGCGGCACCGGCAACGGCATTGAAACCGGAGGTGCCTACGATGATGCCTACGGTGGTTCCGACGGCGGTACTGGCACCGGCACCGATGACAGCAACGAACAGGCGGCGGATGACACCAGCAGGGAGCAGACGTGAGAAAATACAACCTCTATATAACTGCCAAGAAAGGTATCTTTGATCCTGCCGGAGCTACGGCCCAAAGTGCCTTAGACAATTTGGGTTTTGCCGGAGTAAACAGCGTCAAAATAGGAAAACTCATCGAACTCGAAACCGCCGATGAGGTCAACACCGACATGGTTGAAACGATGTGCAAAAAGCTGCTTGCCAACCCCATTATCGAGGACTTTAGAATCGAGGAAGTTCAGTGAGCTCCAGGTTCGACACGGCGGCATTTTTGGGCCCTGGAGTCGAGGAGGTTCAGTGAGCTTCAGGTTTGGCGTTGTGGTGTTTCCCGGCTCTAACTGCGAACAGGATGTCGTTTATGCTCTTGATTATCTGGGATATACCGCCGACTACGTCTGGCACCAGGACCATTCGCTCGCTGGTTGTGACGCAGTGATACTGCCGGGTGGATTTTCCTATGGCGACTATCTGCGCTGTGGCGCGATTGCTCGTTTCTCGCCCATTATGGAGGCGGTCGTGCGTTTTGCCCAGGATGGTGGCCCTATCATGGGCATCTGCAACGGTTTCCAGGTACTTACCGAGGCTCACCTCCTGCCTGGAGCACTGATTCGCAATAAAGGCCTTAAGTTCCTCTGCAGGGAAGTTCCGTTACGCGTTGAACAGAGCGTCTGTCAATGGCTCAAGCCGACCACCCAGACGCTGCGTCTGCCTATCAATCATAACGAGGGGAATTATCGGTGCGATGCTGCTACTCTGAAGAGCCTTGTAGACAATTGTCAGGTGGTCTTACGTTATGGTGCGCCCGATTGTGCGCCGGGATATGTGCCCGAGCGTGCGCCGGGATATGTGCCCGAGCGTGCGTCGGGATATGTGCCCGAGCGTGCGTCGGAACGTGTATCAGAGCGCGTGGCTGGCGGTGCGCCCGGCAGCATGCCCAGCAGTGCGTCTGATGCCGCCGGCCTGGCTGGAGCTGCAGGCACGGCTGAAGTCGCACCCAATGGAGCTTTGGACAACATCGCCGGTATCTGCAACCGTGAGGGCAATGTCTTTGGGTTAATGCCACATCCTGAGCGGGTGTGCGATGGTATAAGCGGCAACAGCGACGGCATCGTGTTCTTTGAAACCATCGCCCAGAGACTCTGTGCGGTGTGATGGCATGAGCGATCAAGACGCCCGGAACGTATCCCCAGCTAACCACGGAGAAAGCATGAGTCAGGACGCACCCGATTTGATTGATCAAAGCGCCATACCCGCGCCCGTTGCCGAGGGCATCGAGAGTCTGGAGCCTGAACTGGCGCGAGAGCTGGCTGTTCAACTGGGTCTGAAGCCCGAGGAGTTCGACAATGTTGTACGGGTGCAGGGCCGCCTTCCCAGCCTTACCGAGCTATATATCTACTCTTTGATGTGGAGCGAGCACTGCTCATATAAGCATTCTAAAAAACAACTACGCAAGTTTACGAGCAGTGGCACCGGGGTATTGCAAGGCCCGGGAGAGAATGCCGGGGTCATCAGCGTAGGAGATGGCTGGGCTGTGGCTTTTAAAATGGAGTCGCATAATCATCCCAGTGCCATCGAGCCGTTTGAGGGTGCCGCCACCGGTGTTGGCGGTATCATCCGCGATATCTTTACGATGGGTGCCCGACCTATCGCCTGCTTGGATTCGTTGCGTTTTGGCACCCTGGATAAGCCTCGCCAGCGCTATCTGTTTGATGGTGCCGTGGCTGGTATTGGTGCATATGGCAACTGTCTGGGTGTGCCCACCGTGGGTGGCGAGGTCTATTTTGAGCAGGCATATGAGGGCAATTGCCTGATAAACGCTATGGCCGTGGGTTTAATGCGCGAAAGCGAACTGACCAGGGCCGTGGGTTCCGGACCAGGCAACCATGTAGTGCTTTTGGGCTCCAGCACCGGACGCGATGGCATCGGGGGTGCTAGTGTACTAGCATCACAGGAGTTTGATGAAGCAGCTGAAGACAAGCGTCCGGCCGTGCAGGTAGGCGACCCTTTTGAGGAGAAGTTGCTCATAGAAGTCTGCTTGGAGCTGCTGAAACAAGGCAAGTTCGTAGCGTTGGGAGACTTGGGTGCGGCCGGGCTGACCTCTTCGGCTTCAGAAATGGCAAGCCGTGGCGGTGTAGGCATTGATATTGATGTGCATCAGGTTCCACAGCGCGAAGATGGTATGCAGGCGTTTGAGATCATGGTCAGCGAGTCGCAAGAGCGGATGTTGGCCGTTGTTGAGCCGGCGGATTGGCCGGATGTGCAGGCTGTGTGTGAGCGGTGGGACGTAACCTGTACGATTATTGGCACTATTACCGACACGGGCCGTTTTGTGGTGCGTGACTCTCGGTTGCCTGCGAGCGCAGATATTGTGGCCGACATGCCAGCCGAGATGCTTGCCGCCTCAGCGCCGGAATATGACCCGATAAGCCGGCGTCCAACCTATTTGGACGAGCTGCAAAACTATGATCTGAGTGTTTTGCTGAGCACGCCACCCCGGATACCTCCAACGCTTGCCCGTTATGCTGGACTTAATGCAAGCGCCGAGCCCAGCAAGGTCGCTGAGTCTACTGCGGCGGCGGAGTCTGACAAAATTGCGAAAACTGGCGCGGCCTTCTCTCCAACTTCTCCGAGTAGCAGTCTGGCCGTTTGCGCCCGGGCGCTCCTTGCCAGTCCGAATATTTGCTCACGCGCTTGGATCTGGCAGCAGTACGACCATCAGGTTATGAACAATACCGTGATTTTGCCTGGTGCCGACGCGGCGGTTTTGCGTATTGGTGACACGGGGCGTGGTCAGATGAGCCGGCGCGGCATTGCCATGAGCACCGACTGTAACGGCCGCTACTGCTACCTCGACCCTTATCGGGGCGCTCAACTGGCTCTGGCTGAGGCCACGCGCAATCTGGCCTGTGTAGGAGCCGAGCCGGCGGCTATAACCGACTGTCTCAACTTTGGAAATCCCGAGAAGCCCGAGGTGTTTTATACATTTGAGCGCGCGGTTAGCGGTCTGGCCGATGCCTGTGAGTTTTTTGGCATTCCGGTAATCAGCGGCAATGTGAGTTTTTACAACGAGAGCTTTGGCAACGCTATTTATCCCACCCCGGCCATTGGTATTGTAGGCACGCTGGAAGATGTGGCACAGGCGGTCGGCCTTGGATTCAAGCAGGCTGGCGACGTAGTACTGTTGATTGGGGAGACAAACGCTGAGTTGGGGGGTAGCGAGTACCTGAAGCTGTTCTACGATGTCGTTGCCGGATGCCCGCCCGCCCTTGATCTGGAAGTGGAGGCGGCGGTTCAAGCGGCTGTGCGCGAAGGCGGGCAACATGGTCTGCTGGCCAGTGCGCATGACTGTAGTGAAGGCGGCCTGTTCGTGACGCTGGCCGAATGCTGCATTGCGGGCAACTTGGGGGCCAGTGTTGTCTTGGATGATAACCTGGATGCCGTATTTTCGTTGTTTGCCGAGAGCGCCAGCCGGATAGTTGTGAGCTCTAGCCCTGAGCAGGTCGATAAATTGCTAGATATTTTAGCAAAATATGAGGTTCCCTATGCGGTCTTAGGTGAGGTGGGCGGCTCTTTGCTGAGCATCGATGCTGATGGTCGGGTGGAAACAGGCGTGACGGGCGATGCGACAAACACTACGACAATTGCCACGGCAGGCGATACGGCAAGCGCTGCGCAACTTGAGATTCCGCTTGACGAGTTGCACAGACTCTACAACGACAGCCTGGCTCAAGCGATGGGCGCGTAACCTCGCCTTTCTGTGGCGTGGGGTGCGTCTAAGCCAACCGAAGTGGAGAATTGCCCCGTCACTTTGGGGGTAGCACTAACACAGGTATAAAAATCCAGCCAGTATATTCAAAAGTCAGAACGTAAACACTTCGAGTTGTGTAAGACTTGTTTTAGTGTTTAGTGCTACCCGTGGCAATCCACACACTGTGGCCTTTGGCCGAGCCGTGTATGTCTGCACTAATCAACCTGGCACGTTGACGTGTGTAAACGCGAATCTGTGGTACCATTAGCTTTGTTAGAAGTATTGAGAGTCTGTCGAAAGCACTGCAACTAAGATTGGAGAGGGAAGTATGTTGAGAATGAAGTCGAAAATTACGCCGTGGGGGGGGGGCATCACCGTTTAGTTCTGTAGCGCCCCATCCTTACAATTCGGAGTTCAATCACGTTGCCGTTGCCGCTCACAAACCACATGAGCCAGCGGTTTTTTTGTCCCTGGCGAAAGCTCGCGATGACGGGGGTACGCTGTGCGTGTCCCGCCGCAGTGGCTTTACGCTCGTAGAGCTTATCGTCGTCATCGTAATTCTCGGCATTCTTGCCGCTATTGCCATACCGGCCCTCACGGGCTATATAAGTAAATCCGAGGACAAAGAGTACGAGATGCAGGCGCGTGACGCAGCGGTCGCTCTGCGGTCCGTGCTTGTCGAAGCTCACGTCGACGGTACGCTTGACAAGAACCTTAATGCCGAGAACAAAGAGGGCGGTAGCAAGGCCTATTTCACACAGGGCACTGCCAACTCGACTAGCGCTGGAGCCAAATTCTGGAACACGTCGACTTTTGCGGCACGTAACTTTAGCACCGCGCCAGGAAGCGCGCAAGCCGCCGTTAATAGGACGTACTACAACATGGCGAATGAGCTAATGGGCCTCGCTATCCCTTCTTGGTCTGGAGCGCCTAACTACTGGAGCATCTATTACTATGCGCTTTCTCCATCTGATTACACTATTGTGAGCGCCCCGGCGTGGGAATATGAGTTTTTCCCAGAGGGAGCAGTAAACGGAAAGCCGATCATCGTGGTTACGTATGGATTCGAAGTCTTCGGCGATTTTGAGTCTTTTAAGGCATATGAGAACGCGCGCACACTCAGCAATATGAAAATTGACCCCGCCGTGGGGTACAAAGTTCGCTACATGACCTTTGATAAAACTTGACAGGCCTGGCATCGTGAGGAGCGAAGCGGCATCGCAATCCAAGCACCTCGGCCCCAGCCGAGGCGTAACGGGCGATATTTGACCGCGCACGTGCCCGGTTAGGATTCAGTTAAGGCTCAGTTAAGTTTTTCGCTGAAACTAGTTAAGCTGACGCTAACGCTGGCTATGAGGTCTATAGTATTACCGCTACAGCGTAAGCCTCTACCAGCGTTGGAACCGGGCTTCTGTCCCACAAAATCCTGTAGGGACAGCCGTTCCGCTTATAACTAACTTAAGATCCAGGCTTTCAGCAGCGCTTCAGCAGCGTAGCCGCCCGGTGTTTTGTGGCAAGACGTGTGTCAAAGGTAAAAAAAGAGTCGCAGCCAGCTAGTTCAGCAGCTTTGACAACGAAGGCATCCATATAGTCCTTGTCAATTCCATCTTTTAAGACAGCTTCGACCACCTTTGAGTCTTGCACGCAAATTCTTGGACTGGCACAGAGCTTGCATAGGCTTTCTCCAAGCGTTATAAAATCTGTCTCGTAAACACTTCGTAAAACCCAAATCGTTTCAAGCAATACAAAGGTCGATATATAGAGTCGTTTTGACGCGCTAGCACTGGCAAAGAGTTCATTGGCAAGCGAGGCTTGCTCCTTGTCGTCTTGTGTGAGGTAGCGCACGAGGACGTTTGTGTCTATACCTGTCATGAGTGCGGCCACCTTCTTTCGAGCTCTTTGTTCATTGCGCCATCCATCTCTTCTATTGTGACAGCAGCGCCACCGTGAGGGATGCAACCTTTCAACTCATCAAGCGGATCAGACTCTTCTGTAATCCAGTACCCGTCTTTCTGTGGCGCAAAAAGGATACGAGAGCCCGGCTTCACGCCCAGGTCCTTTCGCACGCGGGCAGGTATGGTGATCTGTCCTTTGGATGTAACAGTTGCCAAAATGGGTTCCATGATGCTCTCCTTTTTGTGTTTTGTATTCAATGCTATCGTCTTGTACTCAATAATGCCTTACTTTTATTTCTCCCTTACTATATCGTATGCCTTATATTATAGTCAACCTTACTTGTGTATTAACGACCCCCCTGGCCGCCTTGCTGTCGCACTCACTGCGATGTGATTTTTGTTATTATTGCGTCTGTCAGAAGCATCACACGTCTGTTGGAAGTACATAAAACAAGATTGGATAGGGAAGAGATATGAAATCAAAAATTACGCCGGGGGGGGGGGTCTCACCGCTTAGTACGTGCGCTGGCCTTAGCTCTCGCTTAAACGCTCGCTCTGGCTTTTCAGCCTCCCACCCTCATACCCCAAAGCACAACCACGCCACCACCGCTCCGTTTGAACAGGCGGTCTTTTTGTATCCGGGTTTGTGCAAGCGAGCAGATTGGCCTAAAAGAAAGGCTTGTCCGAAACGAGCGTATATAACATACGTGAGTGAGGGCACAGCACACGTGAAGGCCAAGACGTCGCTTTCACAAACTCGGGCAGGCTTTACGCTCGTAGAGCTTATCGTCGTTATTGTCATACTTGGCATCCTTGCCGCCATTGCCATCCCGGCGCTTACGGGCTATATCTCAAAAGCCGAGGATAAGCAATATGAGATGCGTGCCCGCGATATAAACATAGCCGTGCATGCCGTCATTGATGAGGCCTGGGCCCAGGGTAATTTTGCCACGACTCAATACTTCAATGAGGGCGTTACTGCTTATCAGGCTTTTAAGTATTTTGATACTGGGACACTGTCAGCCAATGCCTACGATTGGTACCACGTAGCTGAACTCTACGAAAGAGCTGCTGCTCTGCTTGGAGAGCAGTATGTAGGGTGGCCCTATTATCTCTATCTTTGTACTGCCCAGGGCTCCGATGCCACTGCGGCCACAGCCGACGGGTTTCTCTGGGAACTGTACTATGAGGGCAGTACTCCTGGCAAACCGAACATCACCGTCACCTATAAACTGACCCGTTACGACGGGCCATCCTTTCAGGACAATTTTTGGGATGCTCTTGGCCAGGGTACCATCACTTATGACGCTAACGCTGGCTATGAGGTCTACCACTTCGCTTATGGTGGGCAGTGGGATTAGCCCAACTTGCCCACATAGCTACCAAAAAGCAAAATGAGTACGGTTCTCTTTAGTCCGAATATCTGAATAGCTATGAAACTGCATCACTGTTCCGTGCGCCTTGTCGCCTCACTTGCTTTCTCCACGTAATACGTGTACACTTATTATGTGGAGAAAGGAGCACGCATGACCAATATTACCTTATCTATTGATGAGCAGCTACTCGCACAGGGACGCAGATACGCCCAAAAAAACGGCATCACCTTCAACGCTTTGGTACGCAATCTGGTCAAAAAGACGGTCACGCCCAGCGAAGCGTGGCTTGATGACGCTTTTGTTCTGATGGACGAGACCGGCGCTGACTCCAACGGCTGGATTTGGAACCGCGAGGAACTCTATCGTGTCTGACACAAAGGTCTTTATTGATACGAATGTGCTGGTATATAGCCTCGACAGCTACGATCCCGCGCGACGCAGCGCAGCCAGGAAGCTACTTGTGCGGTTGCGCGACGAGCACGTGCCTGTCATTTCAACACAGGTCCTTCAAGAGTTCTATTACACGGCGACGCGAAAATTGGGGATTACCGCGGTAAGGGCCAAGGAACTTGTCAAAGCATTCACTCAGTTTGAGACCGTTTCTGTTGAGCCTCATACCATCATGGAGGCGATAGATATATCTGTTGAAAATCAAATATCATTTTGGGATGCGTTGATCATTGCCGCAGCGGTGCAGGCAAACTGCCGGGAGGTATACACGGAGGACTTAAACGACGGGCAGACGATCCGTGGCATTCATGTTCGCTCACCTTTCGTAGATTGATCCTCTGTTAAGGGCGGCGGATGCTAAGTGTAGGCGGGGGTCAGGTTCACGTCTACATTAACACATGAGTAGACGAAGGACGGCCAACCTATTTTATTTTTGTCGATGACCAACCCTCGAATCACCCCGTGGATCCATAGGTGTTTGAGAGGTTTTCTCATCTGTTTTTGGGTATAGCAATACCGTCCTTTGGTAAAATCAAAGGACAAGGCATGAAGCGCCGCTTCAAAAAAAAGACTTAGCGCTTCGCTGCCGCAGGCTCGTAATGCGAGCCGTTTTTCAACATCGCATAGATGATATCTGTGCGCTTACTGGGTACATCGAAAAGGCCAAATACGAAGGTTTAAAACAGGAGGGCAGGACTCTAGCTGTGGCCGCCCAGACAATAGTTAGTGAGCATGTTAGTAGGGCCACGACTTTGCCGCACACTCAAGGCCACAATACATCTACGGGATAGGCAGCAACACAGATGGGCGCTGTTCAGATGCTGCTCACTTGTTTTTGTCCGCGCGTACGCTATAATGTGCATGACAAGAGTTAAGGAGGATATTATGCCAATGGTAAGCGCCACCGCGTTCAGAAAGAATATATTCTCGTTGCTGTCCGAGACCATAAAGGATTCCAGTCCGCTGTTTGTTTCTACCAAAGACGGCAATGCTGTAGTTATTGGCGAGGCCGATTACAATGCGCTTCAGGAAACAGTTTATCTGACGTCGATACCAGGCATGCGCAAAAAAGTGCTTGATGGGATGGCAACACCGCTTAGCGAATGCACCGTTGATAATGAATGGTAACAGTGCCCTGGAATATCGCTTGGACACAAGCCGCGCTTAAAGACCGCAATCGCATAGAACAAAGCCCCTATCTCAACAAGGCCAAGTCTCTCATAGCCGTCATCAGAGAGGATCCTTACAAAAAACCACCGAACTTTGAGCGTTTGCAGGGTGATTTTTTGGGCGCATATTCGCGACGGATCAACATCCAACATAGGCTGGTCTACCAAGTGTTGGAATCCGAGCATACTATAAAGATACTGAGCATCTGGGGACATTACGAACAGTAATAGAGGAGCACTAATGTTTCAAAGCAGCATGACTGGCCTTTGGTTTGTGTTAATATAATCCCTGTCAAAAGCACAATACGTCTGTTGGAAGCATCACAACTAAGATCGGGGGGAGCAAAAACAATGTTGAGAATTACGCCGTGGGGGGGGGGCATCACCATCTAGAGCTGGCCTGATCCCTCTTTCTTGGTAGGTACGATCATCTCCCTGTTTGCTCCGTGCTTGTACAAACGAGGCATTTGCACAAAATAGTATTTGCGCAAAAGAGGCATTTGCACAAAGCACAACATAATTTTTCTTGTTTTTGCACAAAATGCCACAAAAAAACAAGTTGCCTATGCACAAAACGAACAAGAGCATAAAAAGCAGTACGTTGGTGTACGTACTGACATTTTTCTCTGATTGACTTACCATATGGTAAGGAGCATTCAAGGTGAAAGGAGAGTTTGATATGCCAAACTCGATAATGTCTACTAAAGGACAGGTAACTATACCGCTCAAAATCAGGAAAAAACTCGGTCTGGTGGCCGGCACCCCCGTATCTTTTATTCCCTATAAAGACACCTATATCTTGAGCGTTCCTGAGACAGATCCGGTATATGCGCTTGCAGGTTCACTCAAATATGACGGGCGGGCACTTTCGACTGAAGATATGGATGCAGCCATCGAATCATCGCTCAAAGAAAAATGGCAAGGTCAATGATTGGCCTGGATACCAACGTTATTGTTCGCTACCTGCTAGCAGATGATCCCCAGCAATTTACGAAGGCATCCAAACTCATAAAAGAACTAACGCCAGAGAATAAGGGCTCTATCAATCTGCTGGTAATTGCCGAGGTAGTCTGGGTACTCCATTCGATCTATAAGTACCATGACACACGTATCGCAGATAGTCTGCTTGCGTTTTGCGCATCCAACATCCTTGAGGTTCAACACGGCGCGGAGATTCAAGAGGCTTTGGCAGACTATGACGGCAAAATCTCAATCATAGACACACTGATACCGGTGATTAACAAATCCAAAGGCTGTTCGCTTACAAAGACCTTTGACAAACAGGCATCAAAGCTGCCAGACATGCAGTTGCTGTGAATCCTGCTAAGCCTCGCCGCTCAGCGACTCTCTCTTTCTGCTCCTTATCGTATCTGACTGGTGGCACAAATACCTTGTCCCCCCTAGTGTTCGCGTTCCGTCCCTGCCGCGTTCCGTCCCGTTAACCACTGGTCTTATAAATATCGCTGCGATGCCCTACAGACAAGACCAAGACCACCAGTTTATTGTCTTGTATATCACAGACAATCCGGTAATCTCCCACCCGATAACGCCAAAGATCTCTCATATTTCCAGCCAAGGCTTTACCACGACTCCTAGGGTCTTCAATACCACGGATGTTTTTCATCAGCCAGGCCAATATCAACCCGCCTTGCCTGTGGCCGAGCTTTTTTATCTGCTTGGCAGCCTTCTCGGAAACTACGACATCAAAGCCCACTAGTCATCCCACATCGCATTGACTTCTTCAAGGGAATAGACAATTGGGTTTCTCTGGTACTCTGCGTAGGCTTTCTCGGCTGCTGCCAGATCAATTTCATCTTCAATTTTTTCCAGTATAGCTTTGCGCAAGGTCTCGGAGATGCCGATGCCACGCATCTTAGCATATTCAGCAATCAGAGCCTTTTCCGCCTCATCAAGCCGTAACGTAATAGTTACACTCACAGCATTTCCTTTCTAGTCGTACTAACAGTGTAACACAAAAGCAAGGCCATGGCAAGGTGGGTCAGCAAGGCAAAGAGGACACACGGGGCGGGAAAAGACAGGCACGTGTCTTGTATTTGGACCCTATCTTGCCTCTACAACTTTGCTGTGCTCACCGTGAGGTTATTTTTGCTATACTTTGCCTTGCCATAAGCACCACACGTCTGTTGGAAGCACATAAAAACAAGATTGGAGAGGGAAGATATGACATCGAGAATTACGCCGTGGGGGGGGGGCATCACCGTCTAGTTCTGTAGCGCCCCATCCTCACAATTCGGAGTTTAACCACGCCGCCGCTGTTCATTCTGAACAAGCGGTCTTTTTATGCTCTGGGGAGAAAAGCGACCGTAGTGGCTTTACGCTCGTAGAGCTTATTGTCGTCATCGTAATTCTCGGAATTCTTGCGGCTATAGCCATACCGGCGCTCACGGGCTACATAAGCAAGGCCGAGGACAAACAGTGGGAAATGCGTGCCCGCGATATAAACATAGCCGTGAAAACCGTCATTGACGAGGCGTGGGCCCGGGGTGATTTTGCCGACAATGGTGCACACTACGGTGGTGATCCTGCTCTAGCTTTTGCGCAAGGAGTGGATGACCTTCCTCCCTACAAGCACTTTCAACTCTTCGCATTGTCTCACTCTGCTTATTCCGATTCCTTAAAACTCTATAGAGAAGCCGCCCGTCTGATCGGCGAGGAGTATGAAGCGACTGACGTTACCGATCCCGGCTTCTGGGAGATTCACTATCTTGCCCCTGCAGGTTCCGACGCCACGGCTGCCACGGCCGACGCGTTTATCTTTGCCTTTTTCCTCGAAGGCATTTATGATGCTGGTGAGCCACTCATTGGTGTTTCCTACAAGCTGACCCGTCTTGATGGAATGGCGACGGTAAACGATTATCTTGCTGCCCTCGAGAGTGGTGACATCGCCTATGATGCAAATGCCGGCTATGAGGTCTATCATCTTGTCCAACCATAAGAGCGACTAAGCACGGGCGCGCCAAGAGAGCCGTTCCCCCGGTACGGATTTTTCGACACGCCTTGACAACGTTATAATAATTCGCCAAGTAACTTGCCGATATATCACCAAGTTACTTGCTGAATTATCATAATTGTGGTATTCTCACCATAACACGTGTGGTGTACCAGCTGCCATGAGCTGCTGTCGGCTGCCACTACTATCCAGCATTTAATGCGAACAAAGAATGAAAAACCGAGGTAATCATGAGTAGCAAAAAATCAGCGTATTGTCCCCGTGTGGCGGACATCCTGCTTGCAGACTCTTTGCGTACGTCCGGGGCCACCCAGATTGTCGGTCCAAAATGGTGCGGCAAAACCACAACGGCCGAGCAGGTCGCCAAGGAAATCATTTATTTTCAAGATCCCGACATGCGCGAATCGTACCTACAGATAGCCCAGGAAAAACCATCGGTGCTATTGCGAGGAAAAAAGCCACTCTTGCTTGACGAATGGCAAGACGCGCCCAGTATTTGGGATGCCGTCCGATTTGCGGTGGACAAGGAAGAAGCTACGGGGAGCTATATCCTTACGGGATCATCAGTACCTAAAGAGACTGACAAGGTAAAGCATTCGGGAACAGGCAGGTTTTCGCGCATCAAAATGCGACCTATGAGTCTATACGAATCCAGAGAGTCCAATGGCAGCATTGCGCTCGGGGACCTCTTTGACCAAAAGGACATCAGCGCCAAAACTGATTTGGCGCTGGAGGACGTTGCGCATGCTTTGGTTCGAGGCGGATGGCCGGCTTCTGTAGTTCTCAATGACAACTATGCGGCACAAAGAGTCAGAGATTACGTCGAGTCAATCATTGAGTCCGATATATCACGTGTTGATGGCGTTGACAAGAATCCCAAACGTGTGCGACTACTCATGCGATCACTCGCGCGTAACGAGTCTACCCCAGCTACCATGACCACTATTCGTCGGGATATGGCCGGCACAGACGAAGGGCTGCTTTCGACCAACACGATAGCTACGTACCTCAACGCGCTCCGCAAGCTCTATGTCATAGACGAGACAGAGGCCTGGGCACAGGCTGTTCGTTCAAAAACCGCGCTCCGAACATCCCCGGTGAGAAGGTATTGCGACCCCTCTATTCCTGCCGCGTTGCTGCGTCTCAGTCCTGATAAATTGTTGGCCGACTTTAACACTTTTGGCTTGCTGTTTGAGACGCTTTGTGTAAGAGACCTCGCAATATATGCGGAAGCAATAGATGGCTCAGTTGGGTTTTACCGTGACTCACGTGGCCTGGAATGTGACGCTATAGTGGAACTGGCTGATGGGAGGTGGGGTGCCATCGAGATTAAGTTGATGCAATCGCGCGCAGAGGAAGCAGCCGCCACGCTCACCAAAATTCGACAGGAGGTTCGCTCCAGTCATGGAGGTGAGCCAACCTTTCTTGCCATACTTACAACAGGGTCGATAGGGTACTGCCGCAGTGATGGAATCTATGTTATTCCGATTGGCTGTTTGAAGCATTAGGTATCGCACAGTCCGCAACACGCACCCGCCAGCGTTACTGTTTATGCTCTTCCTCCAATCTTCCTGGCAGTGATCTATGCCCGAGGTAGCCTTCTAGTGCATCCGCCGGTCAGATCCTGCGCCCCATTTGACCAAATCGCCGGCAGTGGTAGAATAGACGACTGCTCCTGCTTTGCCTCAGGCGACTGGTGCTGCGCCCCCCGTGGCGGCCGGTGACAGTTTTGGCCCGGTATGCGGAGCAGAACAGAGAGATGATTTATGGTCGGGTAGCTCAGTTGGTAGAGCAGCGGACTGAAAATCCGCGTGCCGGCGGTTCAAGTCCGTCCCCGACCACCATTCTTACTACAAGTCCACAAAATCTGGGGCTTTACGAGCACTAGGGAGCACCTGTGTTTGGTATCGGCGGCCTTGAGCTTGCTATCATATTAGTATTTGCGTTTTTGATCTTTGGCCCAGATAAACTGCCCAGGATCGTGCGTACGGTTGGTCAGGTCATCGGCCAGCTCAAGGGTCTGCGCGATCAAGCTAACGAGGTCATCAAAGCTGAGGTTTATGAGCCGCTCAAAGACGTTGAGAAGTCCGTCTCTCCGCTTACCCAAAGCATCGCCCAGGCTACCAAGGACCTTGGGGACAAGGTCACGGGGCCGCCGCTATCCGCGCAGGAACCCACAAGCGAGCAGGCATCCACGAGCGGGCAGGTATCTACAAGCGAACAGACACCCACAGGTAAACAGACAGTCCCGGCCAACGCCACAAAGGCGCCTGAACCCAACGCCTCCGAGCCCTCTAAGCCCAGTAGCCCTGACATTCAATCAACACAGAACATTCAATCAACGCAGAACACTCAGCCTGCACAGAGCGTTCAATCAACACAGAACACTCAGCCTGCACAGTCCTTTGCCCAGCGAAAGGCACAGTTAGAGCGCGAATATCTTGAGGCTATGGCTGTCGTGCCACCACAACACGACGACCCAATCGAGCAAATTGTGCCAAGCACTTCTCCCCAAACAAAAGCCCCTGAATCCCCGGCGGAATAACCATGGCTCCCAAGGAAAAAAAACCAAAGCCGAACAAAACGGCCAACAAGCCCACCAACCCGACCGCCGCAGAAGTCAAGGCCAACAAAACTCCCAAAACCAAGCAAGCCGCCAAAGACAGCGCTCACATGACCATCTGGGAACATCTGGGAGAACTGCGTCGGCGCCTCACCGTAATCATCGTCGGTCTGCTGGTGGCTACCTGTGTACTCTATTTCTTTGCGCCCATCTTGATACTTTTCGTCATCCAACCGGTGGCCGAGTGGCTTAGCGCTATGCCGATAATCAGCACAGACCAGCTTAACCAGGTGCTGAATGTATTGGACCCTTTGGGTGGCTTTACGCTCAGGTTCAAAGTCTCGGTGTTCTTTGCCGCCATCGTGACCAGCCCTCTGTGGATATGGCAACTCATGGCCTTTTTTCTGCCGGCCCTCAAACCTCACGAACGCCGCTGGGTGCTTCCCACGTTTTTTGTGGGAGTTGTGCTGTTTATCATCGGCACGGTGTTTTGCTATCTGATAATCCTGGACCCGGCTTTTGCTTGGATGCTGGAACAAACGCGCGAATTTGCCAATGTTTTAGCCAACGCCCAGGACTATATCAGCCTTATTCTGCTCTTTGAAATAGCATTCGGATTTGCATTTGAGCTCCCCCTCATCGTTTTTTATCTCATCGTCTTTAACATCGTGCCCTATAAGAAACTGCGCAAAAGCTGGCGCGTGGTCTACGTAGTCCTGCTCATCTTTTGTGCTATGGTTACCCCTGATGCTTCTCCGGTCACGATGCTCCTCATGTTTGTGGCTATGTCGCTGCTCTACGAAGGTTCGCTTTTACTCTCGCGCCTCGTTTTAAACAAGCGGATCAAGCGACTTGCCGCAGAGGAGGAAGCACGTGATAAGGACACTCTTGCCGCAGAGGAAGCAGTAAGCGATAAGGGCGCTCAGGATGCATGAGTTCTCGTTGATGAGCGCTGTCATGGATGCAGTGGAGAATTCTGCCCGTGTTCACGGCGCGGCCAAAGTGTTGGTAATCAGGCTGACAATTGGCGAGATGGCCGAGGTAGTTCCTGAGGCCATGGAGTTTGCCTTTGAGGCACTGAGTCCCGGTACACTCAGTGAAGGTGCCGAACTCACGATGACTACGGTGCGACCGCGCTCGCGCTGTGCAGCCTGCGACGCAGAGTTTGAGCATGACCGCTATCATTGGTCGTGTCCAAACTGCGACAGTCTGGCTACTGAGCTTTTAGCCGGCAAGGAATTATATATTGAGTCTATCGAGATTGAGGATGGCCCCGTCGCAAACGACGATGCACACAACGACCGTGTGCAACAACAAAGCGACACAACCGTGGAGCGTAGCGGCCACGAGTAATAACAAGACCAGCAACACGCGCAGCACGACACGCGCAGCATAACGAAGCAACACACGAAGCAACACAACGATAAGGCGGAGAATGAAGGTAGAGATCAACAAACCGATACTGGATCGCAACGATACGCTGGCGGCGCGCGTCAGAAAGCAGATGGACGAAAACAGCATCTACCTGCTCGACATCCTGGCTTCTCCCGGCGCGGGTAAGACCTCATTGATACTGGCCACAATCGCCGCCCTGCGTGATACCTATCGCATCGCTGTCATCGAGGGTGATATTGCCAGCCAGGTTGATGCGCAACGAATCAAGGAACAGGGTATTTCTGCGGTACAGATAAACACCGGTGGTATCTGTCACCTGGAATCTCAGATGATACTGCGGGCGCTGGAAGTCCTGAATCTGCCCGAATTGGACCTGATTATCATCGAAAATGTCGGTAATCTGGTTTGTCCGACGGACTTTTATCTGGGCGAGGATGCCAAGGTGATGATACTCAGTGTACCCGAAGGTCACGACAAACCGCTCAAATACCCCGGTGTCTTTCAGGCGGCCAAGGCCATCATCCTCAACAAGATAGATGTCATCGATCATTTTGACTTTAACGAACAGAACTTTCGATACGACATCGAACGCCTTAACCCCTCTGCCGCAGTGTTTCCGCTCAGTGCGACCACCGGCGAGGGAATAAACGATTGGACGCAGTGGTTGGATGTCCAGATAGCGAGTCGAACTGCGGATAAGGCCACTGCCGATACCCGACCCATTGTCGTCCAGCCCAGCCGCTGAGGATTAAGGAGCAAATTTGCAACTGGTCATCACCGAGAAGAATGACGCCGCACAGAAGATAGCCGAGATTCTCTCGCCGGGAAAACCCAAAACTACCAAGGTGTTCGATACGCCCGTTTACCGTTTTGAACGCGATGGCACAGAGTGGGTCACGGTGGGGTTGCGCGGCCACATCCTCGAAGTGGACTTTGTCCCGAGCCTCAGCTACGACAAGCGACGCGGCTGGTTTGGCATCACTCAAGACGGCGAGAAACTCCCAGCTCACTTACCCGACGTTCTGCAAAAACCGCCATTCAAGAAACGTCGGCCGTTCAGTGTCGATGCAGTGGACCTCAAAGGCTGGAAACTGGAAGCCCTGCCGTACATGGTCTATGCGCCTCTGGAAAAACTGCCCAAGGAAAAGGGCATCATCCGCTCTATCAAAAATCTGGCCGCTAAGGCCACCGCTGTCTGTATCGCCACTGACTTTGATCGCGAAGGTGAACTCATTGGCTCTGATGCTCTGAATATGGCGCTGGAGGCCAACCCTGACCTCGAAGTGTCGCGCGCGCGCTATTCTTCGTTTACAAAGCCCGAGATAACCCAGGCCTTCGACAAGCTGGTGGCCATGGACTTCAATTTGGCCAACGCCGGGCAGTCGCGCCAGTGGATAGATCTGATCTGGGGAGCGGTACTTACACGTTATCTCACGATCGCCAAGTTCTCGGGCTATGGCAACGTCCGTCCTTCGGGCCGCGTACAAACGCCCACGCTCGCTTTGGTGGCGGCCCGCGAAAAGCAACGCCAGGCTTTTATCCCCGTGGATTACTGGGTCATAAAGGCACAGATGCAGGGGGAGAAAGGCGTGCCGGAATCCGAATTTGAGGCCAATCATGCTCAGGGACGCTTTTTAGATGAGGCAAGCGCCACTTTGGCCATGGATGCTATCGAAGGCGCGCAGACAGGTACGGTGACGGCTTTGGACAAGAAACGCCGTCGTGTTGCTCCACCGGCGCCGTTTTCCACTACTTCGTTGATGGCTGCGGCCTCGGCAGAGGGTATCTCGCCGGCGCGCACGATGCGCATTGCCGAATCCCTCTATATGGCCGGCTACATCAGTTATCCCCGCGTGGATAATACGGTCTATCCCGACAGTCTTGATCTGCGCGAAATAGCTAGTATGCTAGCTAAAATAGCCGCGTATTCTCCCTATGTCACAACGTTGCTCAAACGCCCTTCTCTCAGTGCAACCCGCGGCAAGACCTTCGATACCGATCATCCACCTATCTATCCCACGGCGGTGGCCTCGCCTGAACAGCTGCGCCCCGAGGAATGGAAACTCTACAATCTCATTGCGCGACGTTTTTTGGCAACGTTGTCGGATGCGGCGATCATCGAGCAGACTAAACTGGCAATCGATGTGAACGGTCAGCCTTTTGAGGCAAAAGGCGATGTTTTGGTGGAATTGGGATTTCGGGCGATATATCCTTATGGCCTTAAGAAAGACGAACAGTTGCCCCAACTGACAGTGGGGCACGAGGTGTTTATCCGAGAGACTACTCTGACCAAAAAGCAGACTGAGCCACCGTCGCGCTATTCTCAGGGCCGCTTGATTCAAGAAATGGAAAAGTTGGGGCTGGGCACCAAGTCTACGCGGCATGCCATCATTGAGCGGCTTTTAGAGGTGCGCTACATACAAAACGACCCGCTGGAGCCAACTGCGCTGGGTGTGGCAGTCATTGACGCTCTGGGCGCCTATGCGCCGCATATTACGACCCCGCAGATGACGGCGGCCTTAGAAGACGAGATGAACAGCATCGCCAACGGACGGGAGAGCCTGGATAATGTGGTCATGCACTCTCGTCAACTGTTGGAACGCGAGATCAATGTGCTTATTCCTAAAAAAGAGCAGGTTGGCGAGGCCCTGGCCGAAGCTGTCGTCGCCGATGCCAAAATTGGTGCTTGTCCCCATTGCGGTAAAGATCTGCTCATCAAGCATTCGGCAAGAACCAAGAGCAGTTTCATCGGTTGCAGTGGTTGGCAGTCAGATGGACAGGGCTGCGATGTGACGTATCCACTACCACAGGGTAAGATCGAGGCTGTAGAAGAACTTTGTCCGGTATGTGGCAAGCCGCAGATCAAGGTCATTCAGTTCAGGCAAAAGCCTGTTGTGCGCTGCGTCGACCCGACCTGCGCCTCCAACCATGAACCCGAGCTAAAAGTGGGAGAATGCCCAGCGTGCCAGGCGGCGGGCACCACAGGTGAGCTGATTGCCCAGCGCTCCCCCAAAAGCCTCAAGCGATTTATCCGTTGCAGCAACTATGATGTTTGCGGCACTTCGTATCCACTGCCGCAACGTGGTGCGCTTACGGCTACCGATCGTGTTTGCGAGGCTTGCGGTGCTCCCAAAGTCATCGTCCAGACCTCCAGGGGAGGCTGGGAGATATGTCCCAACCCGGCTTGTCCCCTGCGCGAGGAGCAAGAGCAGAATAAGGTCAGGCGTAAAGGTGCCTCAGTAGGCAAAGCCAAGCCAAGGGCCGCATCCTCGGGCACGAGCACGGCAAAATCCAAGCCCAAGGCGGCATCTCGTGGTGCAGATAGAACTAACGTTACAGACAAAGGCAAGAGTGCGAGCGCGCATGGATCCCAAGAAAAGGTTGCATCTTCGGGCAGGAGTAAAGCCAAGACCTAGTTAGAACCGGGGTTCCAACGCTCTTAGGATTAACTACATAACGGAGTATTTTGTGGAGGATATCAGCGCATAATGGAAGATGCCAGCACATAATGGATCGTATCAGCGCGCGTACACGAGCGATAGCCCGCACCGGCATCATTGCCGCGCTCTATGCCGCCTTAACATTGCTCACGATGACGCTGTTGACCGGTGCGGCCTTTGGGCCTGTGCAACTCAGACTGTCCGAGGCAATGTGTGTTTTGGCGCTTCTTACTCCGCATGCCATTGGCGGCCTGACTCTTGGCTGTGCGCTGGCCAATCTGTTGGGCATAGCCCTGAACGGTAGCGGTGCCCTGGGTCTTTTGGATGTGGTGTTTGGCTCGGCCGCCACGTTTATCGGCGCTTGGTGGTGCTGGCGATTCAGGCAAAACACGGGGATTGCTTTGCTGGGCCCGGTAGTGGCCAATGCCCTTGTAGTATCAGCTTATCTGCCCTTGATGCTGGCAGCGGCCGGTTTCTACACTATTCCGTTTACAGATATCTCGCTTGTGCAGAGTTATCCGCTGATGTACCTGTTTGGAGTTGTCTGTATCGGCCTGGGGCAATCTATAGTGGTATACGGCCTGGGTCTACCGCTTTTAGCCGCACTGAGGCGTACCAGGCTATTTGAGTCGGACGAGCAGTCTCAGGCCGACTGCAAGCTCTAAGAGAGACAAACACTGCAGGCCTGTTTGAGTCAGAGGAGCAGTCTCAGGTTGACTCTATGCAGGACAAAGTACTCGTAGTGTTTCTCCCCTATGCCCTTCCACGTTGTTGGTGGTGTTGTCTCGCGACCGCACCAACTGCGGAAACTGCTAGAATTATAGCCCCAAGGTGCCCGAATAGCTGGGCCAATCCCTTGGAGCATTGTTACACAACACAAAAACCCATAACGGGGAGGTCTATGGCAACGGACGCCATACAGACGAGCACTACCATAAACACTGAACACACCGCAGGGCACGGTGCAAACTGTGCTGCCGGGAACAGCATGTCTACTGATCGGGAACAGCATGACTATTGAAAATAGCACGACTATTGAGAATGGCTCAGCTGTTGAAGGCAGTATGACCTATGCCACACACCAACTTACAGGATATATCGAGGACCTGTTCTATGATTTTGAAAGCGCGGCTTTAGATGTGGACTCTTTGCCGGTAGAACTCATTGATTTGGGCGAATCTCTCATGTTTTTGGGCAACGCCATCAAAGAGGCACGCCGACTCGGCTCCGATCTTACAAAAGGCAAGCTGGACTCTGCTCCTATATCGGTATCCAATGCGTTTGCCCGCGAGAGCAAAACGCTGCAATCCATACTTAAACGTCTGGCCTGGCAACTGGAGCAGATTGCGAGCGGCAACGACAAGCAGAACCTGATCGCATTTGGTAGCATCACACGTTACATCAGCGACATCATGAGCCAATTCAAGACTACTAAGACTCAGCTCGCTGCGGCTCTTGATGCTACCGACGCTATTAAAGAATCGTTGCTGCAATCCAACAGCCTGTTCGAGAGCATCATGAGCAATAGCCCACAGCTGATAGTAGTTATGGAACTATCCACCGGCGAATGGTTGTATTTTAACAACTCGCCCATAACCGCCCTGAACTGTACCAGTCCTGAAGAGGAGCTTATCCAGTGGATGCGCACCAGTGCTCACGAGGCCATGGAGCTGATAGAAAAGGACAAACTGAGTTCCTATAGCTTTAAGTTGGACCCAGCAGACGTGGACATTGACTGTCATTTTACGGTCTCGTTGTATCCTATCAATTGGCACAATCACAACTCGATGGCCTTCATCTTTACCGATGACACCGAATCCACGCACAAGATCGACGAGTTGAAAAACTTGGCTTATTATGACGAGTTGACCGGAGCATATAGTCGTTATAAGGGCATGGAGATTTTTAACAAGCTGATCGAAGAAAAAAGCCCCTTTATAGTCAGCTTTGTGGATCTGGACGATCTCAAATACATAAACGATGTCTTTGGTCATACCGCCGGCGACGACTATATCCTTACGGTGGCGCAATTACTGTCGGAGTTCGATGCCAATGTTGTGGTTACCCGGCTGGGCGGCGATGAGTTCATGTTGTTGAGCAGGGGATGGAAAGAGGAGGATGCCGTTCAACGCTTAGAGGACATGCGCGAGCGACTAATTGAGAACAGCAAAAAGGCGGTGAGAAGCGCCCTGCAGCAAAACAGTGAGCATAGCAAACAAAACCCCAATCTGAACTACTATTCAATCAGTTTTGGCATCGTGGAAGTCGGTATGGATAACGAATCTTCCGCCAGCTATCTTTTGTCAAGGGCTGATGAGAAGATGTATCAGTACAAACGGGCACGCAAACAAGAGCGGCTTGTGCCAAAATAACGCCAGAGAGCGGCATCAAGGAAATGGCTTTAGCCGTATGTGTGTGCATTGCCTTGCGAGACAACTACGGCTACAATTATATTCACGAATGCGAGCAGGGCCAAACGAGGATAGGCAGGCCCGGATAATCATCTTGTGCGAAGGAAGGCATGACAGAGGTCGTTTGTGGCTATGAGCAGTATTTGGGAGAGGAGCGCCACATGGCAACGAGGATAAAGGCACGGGCCCGAAAGACCGCGGCTTTGGTAGTTACTATATTGTTGATGTTGACCATTGTGCCCGGTTTGGCTTTTGCCGATAATTCGGCGGAGGGGGGGGGGCATCTCGTTGTTTTGGACACAGCAATGGTAGATGAACTCAGCCCGTTTGGCGCAACCGATAGAGAGCCGACATATGGGATAAGTCCGCTTGCCACAACCGTAACGGATGATGCCACGTTACGTGCAGCCGTAGTAGCTGCGCCCACAGACGGCACTCTCTGCACCATTGTTTTTGGCAGCGACATTGTGCTTGTGAGCTCAGACCTGCAAATCCCAACCGACACGAACATAGCTATCGACGGGGCGGGCTACACACTCACGGCTGCTCCTGACAACAGGGTTATCTCGCTTACAGGCGCTACCCTGACACTTGCCGGTATCACGGTTACCGGTGGTAACGCAGTCTACGATGCCTATAGCTCCACCCTGAAAGGTCTCGGCGGCGGTATCTATGCCGAGAACTCCACCATAATCCTGGACGGCAATGCCACGGTTTCCGATAACGTGGCAGGTAAGATTGGCGGCGGTATTTATGCCAGAGCCTCCACGGTAACCTTGGCCGACTCCGCCATGGTGTCCGGCAACACAGCCGCTGATAGCGGCGGCGGCATCGCGGCCCTTGGTCTCTCCCCTGATCTCTCCGCCGTTACTCTGAATGATTCTGCCACGGTGTCGGGCAATAGTGCTACAGGCCCAGCAAGCGTCGGCGGCGGTATCTTTGTCGCCCTCGTCACCCTTACTCTCAACGGCTCCGCTACGGTGTCGGGCAATTCATCCATTACAGACAAGAACAGCGGCGGCGCTGGTATCTTTGCTGGTTCATCGATCGTGGAAATGAATGAGTCCGCCACAGTGTCAAACAACACGGCCACAAACGCTGCGGGCATTTTTACCATGGAATCTACGGTTACTCTCAATGATTCCGCCACGGTATCGAGCAATACAGCTACGGGCGATGCGGGCACGGGTGGCGGCATTGGAACCATGTTCTACGAAGACTCTACGATCACGCTTAACGGTTCTGCCACGGTATCGGGCAACACAGCCGTTGACGGCGGCGGCATCTTTGTTGGCGAGTCTAACTCTCTTGCGCTCAACGACTCCGCCACCGTGTCAAACAACACGGCCACTGACAACGGCGGCGGCATTTACGCTGAGGACGCCTCTCTGATCATCCTCGACGACTCTGCTGCGCTGCTCGGCAATGTGGCCGGGGCTGACGGCGGCGGCATCTATACTGATGACTATGTAACACTCTCCATTCCCACCGGCGCGACGGTGACGTTTTCCCAGAACAGATCCGCTTTGCGCTATTATCCCGATACTAGGCCACCGGTATACGATGGCGCGGAGTTTACTGGTACGGTCGTGTCCATCACGCCCTTGTGGCAAGAAGAGCCGGGCTGGGCTTTTAAGAACCTGGTGTTTAACAACAACGACATCAACTACACCACTAACGACCCCCTCCTCGTGGTAACGTTTGATGCCAATGGCGGCACTGAGCCTGATCCCCGAGAAAAAGCGGTTGTTGCGGGCAGCCCTTATGGCGACCTCGCCGCCGTCGCGCGCGCCGGCTATACGTTTATCGGCTGGTTTACCGCGCCTGACGATACTGGCACAGAGATAACCGCCGACACGGTGGTAGCCATAACGGCGGCTCAGGTGCTTTACGCCCACTGGTCGCCGCGCTCCTATACCGTGCGCTTTTTGGATTATGACGGCACTACCGTTTTAAGATCCGAGCAGGTGGCATATGGTGCAGCGGCTACTCCTCCAGCCGATCCACAGCGCGCGGGCTACAGCTTTACCGGCTGGGACAAGAGCTTTACCAACATCACGGCCGATATCGACATAATCGCTCTGTACCAGGCTGATAGCGTGCCGTCTGAGCCGGATACCGAGATGCCTGCGACAGGAGATGCTTCTGTCTTGTTCCTGACCTTGGCTGCCGCAGCCTTTGTGGTGGGTGCGAGTCTGCTGGTAGTACGTTTTCGCCATCGGTCTGCTGCGACTGTCTGACCCACTGACGCAGGCGATATTTGCGGAGCAGCATTGCCAAAGAGGCGTTGCGGGAGCGAGGACTGTCTGAGGGTAGCACTTACTTTGTGTCAAAGTAAGTGCTACCCGAGTTCCGCAGTTGCAACGACTCTTTGACAATGCGGGTGCGGAGTCATGAGCCTGCGTCAGTGGGTCAGACAGTCGCTCTGGGATTGAAAAGACGCGGGGACTGTCCGTAAGTCTCTCCAGGCACTTACGCCACAGGTAGCAGGTGCTTTACCAGCCCAGAATCTGCATGACGAACAGACTTATACTTAGCAGGATAATCGACCCGACCACGACAACACTCAGGATGTTGGCAACGCGACCGTTGGCCCACCGTCCCATGACGCGGCGATTGTTGATCAAAAACAGCAAAAACACCAAAAGTACCGGCAACAGGACGCCATTAACGATCTGGGCTGTAAGCATGATACCCATCAGGCCAACGTCGGGTATAAGCACGATAACGCAGCCAAAGGCGATAATGGCGGTAATAATGCCCTTATAGGCCGCCGCCTCGCTCCAACTGCGCCCGGAGCCATGCTCCCAGCCAAAAGCCTCGCAAATCGCATAAGACGTGGTTATAGGTAGCACGCAAGCCGCCAGAAACGACGCGCCCGTAAGCCCCACGCCGAACAGGTACTGGGCAGCGGCACCCACGGTAGGCTCCAGCGCTTTGGCAGCATCTGCAGCATCTGCGACCTCGATCCCCTGTCCAAACAATACCGTTCCTGTTGTTATCATGATAAACCAGACCACCAAACAGGCAACGACGGCGCCGCTGAGCACGTCAATGCGTAAGAAGAACAGATCTTTGACCGTCGAGCCCCGCTCTACAACATTAGATTGGCCAAAAAAGATCATCCAAGGCGCTACCGTGGTACCTATAATCGCAATGATGAGGGCAATGAAACCGCTCTCCAATGACACCGAAGGCACGACAGTATGCGCTGCCACCTCATTCCAGTTTGGCCCGCTGATAAAAGCAGCAATAACATAGGTGAGAAAAACCAGGCTGATTATCAAAAATATCCGCTCAGTGCGGCGATAAGAGCCGCCCATCAGCAGCGCCCATATAGCGAGTCCGGCCACCGGCACGCTGATGTATTTGCTGACCCCAAACAGTTCCATGCCGGCAGCGATGCCAGCGAACTCACTGAGTGTGGTGCCACTGTTGGCCACCAGCAAAGCCAGCATTGCCAGCGTGGTGAGCTTGAGGCTAAAGTTTTCGCGGATGAGCGCCGCAAAGCCCTTGCCGGTAACAGCACCCATGCGTGCCGCGCTTTCCTGAACGACCATCAAGAAGAGCATGGCAACCGGAACAGCCCACAACATCCCCAGGCCAAACTGAGCGCCGGCGACCGAGAATGTCGAGATGCCTCCGGCATCGTTTCCGGCCAGCTCGGCGATTATCCCCGGCCCGGCCGACGCTAAAATCAACAGTATCAGCGGTTTTTTGTTGACCGGTACAGGTGGGTCGCCTTTGTCTATCTGCTGTGCGGGTAGATTGCCTTTGTCCGCCTGAAGAGGCTGGTCGCCCTGCATCGCGGACAGACCCTTTTGAATTGACAGCTTGTTGTCCGCTGCAGAAAGCCCACGGGGCACCGACGGGGCAGACCTGCTCACGATGCCAGAATCCTGGTCGTTGCCAAGAGGCTGGCTGCTCGCACCAGTATGTGTGAACCTGTTTGTCATAATACCGACAACTCGCTAGAGCACAACACCAAGCTGTGGGAGAAGATAGCTGAACCCCAGTTGCACACCCAGGCTCAATAACATCACTAACAGCGTAACGCCGACGCTGGAAATTTCCCTGTCCTTGTCAAGGCGTCGGCGTCCATAGATAGTGATCAACACAGAAGAGACCAGCACTACAAAGGCGGTGGCAACGGCTGCCAGACAGGCAACGCCTATGCTGCTTGCCTGGATACCGTCTAAGACCGACCCACTTAGATTGAGAGCGCTAAAGTCCAGTGCGCCGCGCAAGGCAAAACTCAAGAGTAAGCCCAAGATAACAACCACCGCAGCCACTACCAAATTGCGTACAAACAGCCGCGAGATAGCAGCTGTTGTGTCTTTGCTGCCATATTCCAGCAAATCGTTGATGGAGGCTGTAACAGAGTTGTCCGCCAAGAGCAGTACAAAAGGTGCCAGAACCAGTGCTGCGGCAAACGTGGGCAGGCCTCCGGCCATGGTAATCAACAGAGCTGATACCACCCAGACGACGAACCAGAGCATCTTCCTGAGCACCCATTTGAGCAAACGACCAGTGCCTGCTATCTCGGCATCTTTGGCATTGGCCGCAGCGCCGACTATCTGTAAATCTTCGCTGTGTTCTTCTTCTAAGACATCGAAGGCATCATCAACGGTAACTATGCCCAGCAACCGTTTATTCTCGTCTACTACGGGGAGCGCCAGCAAATCATATTTGGAAATGGTATCGGCTACCTCCTCCTGGTCCTCATCCGGGCTTACGGTTATTAATTCATGCTCACTCAGGTCATAAACGCGTGTGTCGCCCTTGGCCAAGAGCAGAGTGCGCAGACTCAGGGCACCACTGAGCTGTCCGCCCTCGCTGATAGTGTATACATAGCTCACGCTCTCCATCTGTTCGCTCAGCGAGCGGAGTTTCTCAATAGTCTCCAGTACCGTAGCGTCGTCTTGTACCGCGACAAACTCCGGGGTCATAATGCCACCCGCGGTTTTTTCCTTGTAACCCAAAAGCGAACGGATACGGCTGGAATCCTGAACTCCCATGAGCCATAGCAGTTTTTCGGCCTTTTCGTAGGGCAGGTCGCCAATGACGTCGGCGGCATCGTCGGGATCCATGGATGCCAAAAGCTCCGAGGCATCAGAGTCGCTCATGTCGTCGATCAAGTCGGTCTGGTATTCATCTTCCAGCTCACTTAGAGTCTCGGCAGCCTGTTGAGCATCAAGATGCTCAAACACCTTGGCCCGCTGTTGGGGGTCCAGCTGCTCTAAGATATCGGCCACGTCGGCAGGGTGCAACTCGCGCAGGCGCTTGTGAGTCACCGATAGCTTGAGTGCCGAGAGGTCGCGGTCTACCAAATCCATGTAATTCCAGGCAATGATGTTTTCTTCTAAAGGACGCCCTACAAGCTTGGCCAGCCCACCTATCAGTCGCTCCAGCCAAGGCGCCAAAGAGCGCAGGATGCCTAAAATACCTACCTCCGCGCCCAAAAGCCGTAGTTGTTTTCCGCTTTGCGAGAGTTTAAGGTCGTTGACACGCACCACCTTAAGCCCGCGCGTGTCCACTATCTGCTTGTTCAACAGGTCGCGTGCCAATAAAAGTTCATCAGGTTGTAGATACGAGAAGCGGATGTCGTGGCTGGCGGCGTCAAGCTCGATTTTCTCTCCATCGAAAGCCTTGACATATTTGCGCCAAGACACCATGAACGGCGTCTTTGCCGGGCCCTTGAAGGCAAGCGACGTTATCCGTGGAAAGACTTCGCCGGTCTGGATGGCGATGTCGTTGATCGTGCCGATCTCGACGCCGTTGGCATCAATGACCGGTCGACCGAGCATCTGAGTAAGGTAAAGCATGATCAGTCTCCCTGGTTATGGCGGTGTTTGTCCCACGGCCACTGTCCTTAAGGAGACGCGGCAGGAGAGAAGACGACGAGCCTGTATGCACACCACAAGGTATGGGCGCGCAGTCAGGCCGCTTCGCGACTCCCCGAGGGGACTAACAACTGTGAGGATGGTCTAAACCGCTCACTTCAGCCCTTTCTCTTTGCCGACAGAATTAAGGATGCCGGGCGTGTACACTCCGCGATGCTCCCGCAGTTCCTGCGGTTTTTGCGGCTTACGCACATAGACAAGCCCGCAGGCATTGCCTATAATTCCGGGTATCCCGACGTGCCCATACGGGGGCACAACCTAGTAATTCTAGCTGTTCGACGAAGAAATGCAAGTGCGCACGGATAACCAACAGTAAAACTAACAGCAAAAACGGCAAGAATCCCAGCGTTCAAACAACAGAGGACTCCACAGAATAAAACGAACTGCATGCCAAAATGGATGGTACTGATGAAGAGTGCCGAACCCAAGAGAGAGGTAGCGCAATGATGAATTATCTTGACAACGAGACAGCCAAACTCGGATTTGGGTTGATGCGTCTGCCCCGTATTGATGGCGACATAGATATTGAGCAAGTCAAAGAGATGGTCGACCTGTTCCTAGAGCGGGGTTTTGTCTATTTTGATACAGCGTATGGCTATGAAGGCTCCGAGGATGCCATAAAACGGGCGCTCGTAGATCGCTATCCACGCAGCAGTTATCTCTTAGCCACGAAACTACCGGCTTGGAACGCGCCTTCCAAAAAAGATGCCGAGAAAATGTTTTACACCTCGTTGGAGCGTACACAGGCGGGCTACTTCGATTACTACCTGCTCCATAACCTGGGCGCCCATCGTACCGCGTATTTTGATGAATACGGTATCTGGGATTTTCTCAGCAAGCGCAAAGAAGAGGGGCTCATCAAGCATCTGGGATTTTCGATGCATGACAAGGCCACCTTGTTGAAGAGAATTCTTGCCGAGCATCCCGAGATGGAGTTCGTGCAATTGCAACTCAACTATGCCGACTGGGAAAACCCCCGGGTTGAGGCCCGGTTGTGCTATGAGGTCGCTCGGGAACATAACATACCAATAATCGCCATGGAGCCGGTCAAGGGCGGCGATCTTACCATCTTGCCGCCAAAGGCTGTTGAATTGTTTACGCATGCCGACCAGGAAGCGTCGTTGGCCTCGTGGGCCATCCGCTTTACGGCCTCGCTCAAAGGTGTTCCTGTTGTGCTCTCCGGTATGTCCAACCTTGAGCAGATGCGCGATAACCTCAATTTTATGGCCAATCTGCGACCGCTCGATGCCAGCGAGATGGCAGTTATCGAGCAGGTACGTACCGAGATCGACAAGGTACCCACTGTGCCGTGCACAGCCTGCGACTACTGTCTGCCGGAGTGCCCGCAAACCATCAATATACCGGGCATCTTTGAAGCATTGAACAAATACTTGCGTTATCATAACGCCGGTACTGCACGGTTCACGTACCGCTGGAACACCGACGGTCATAAGATGGGCCGAGCCTCTCAGTGCAGCGAATGCGGCAGTTGCGAGGAGGTCTGTACACAGCAGATCGATATCATCGACGAGCTTAAGAGGGCGCGCGAGCTGCTGGAAGATCCAGCATAAGCAGGTTATACCATTATAATAGCTAATAGCTATTAGAGAAGTCCAATTCCCGGAGCCTGTCAAATAGTACCGAGATGTTGCCAAGGAAGTTCCAGGGATCAAACAGAGCCCCCAGACTTTCGGCGTCCAGCGTCTTGTTTTTGTCACCAAGCAGTGCCGCTACGTCTTTATCTCTCATCAACAGTTCTTTGAAGTCCGGCCCCAAACGTGCTGCCTGGATGTCTTGCCAAACGATCATGGCATTGCGCTGAACGATTTCGTAGGCGTGTTCGCGTCTCAGGCCGCTGGTCACCAGCGCCAAGAGTACCTTGCTGGAATATATCAGGCCGCGGGTACGTTCGAGATTGGCCCGGCAGTTTTGCGGATAGACTTGCAGGCCGTCTACGACCCACTGTGTCTTGGCCAGGATATAGTCCAGTGCTATGAACGAGTCCGTCAATGCCACGCGCTCGGCACTGGAGTGCGAGATGTCACGCTCGTGCCACAGAGCTACGTTGTCCAGGGCAACCTGGGCATTGGCCTTGATGACCCGCGCTAAGCCACAGATGCGTTCGCAGGTGATGGGGTTGCGCTTGTGGGGCATGGCCGAGGAACCCTTTTGGCCCTGAGTAAAGGGTTCCTCGGCTTCCAGGGTGTCGGTCTTTTGCAGGGCGCGTACTTCGGTCGCTATCTGCTCAAGGGTAGCAGCGCAACCGGCCAGCGCAACTGCTACATGGGCGTGATTATCGCGAGCTATTATCTGAGTAGAGAGCGGATCGCAGGTCAGGCCCAGATGTTCACAGACAAAGGCTTCCACACGAGGATCGATGCTGGAATAGGAGCCTACGGCCCCAGAAATCGCCCCACGCGCTGCCGAGAGTTCCCGGGCTGTGACAAGTCGTTGCTCAGCGCGTTTGAGCGCCCAGGCCCACGCGCCAAACTTCATGCCAAAAACCATCGGCTCAGCGTGGATACCATGGGTACGCCCTACGCACAGTGTGTCCTTGTACTCAAAGGCCCGTCGTTTACAACGTGCGCCCAACGTGCGCACCGCTGCCAGTATGAGATCGAGTGCCTGGGTTATCTGATAGCTCAGCGCGGTGTCGCCCAAATCCGAGGAGGTCATGCCGTAGTGCAACCAACGCGACAGTTTGGGCAGACGTTCATCGGCGGTATCAGCGCTGCCGCGGTCGTCGACACTGGCAGCGGCGCTATCGTGAGTGCCGCCAGCATCGGCAGTATCAGCGCCGGCACTACCACCAGCCTCGCCAGCATCGGCAGTATCAGCGCCGGCACTCTCATTGGCACCGGCAACACCGGCGTCCACATGCTGCGCCAAATTTGTAAGAAAAGCGATGACGTCGTGATTGGTGACTTCTTCAAGCCTGGCTATCTCTTTACTATCAAAAGCGGCGTATTTGCGTATCTGGGCAGCCTCTTCAACGCTTATACCAAAGCCGCCCAGTTGAGCTGTGGCCTCGCAAGCCAAGACTTCGATTTCCTGCCAGATAGCATATTTATTCTCAAGGGAGAATATCCTGGTCATTTCATCACGTGCATACCGTTCAATCATTGCTTACCTCCTGGTATTGGGGTACGACCTGTCAAGTCATATCCGCGGTGCTTAATCACTGACTGCTTTTTAGTGTCCATGCAGTGCGCGCTATGCATGGGTATCAACCCAGCTTCTGATTGATAGTACGTATGACTGTGCCAAAATCAACCGGTTTGGCCAGATGCGCGTCCATGCCGGCTGCCAGTGACTCTTCAATGTCCTCCGGAAAGGCATTAGCGGAAACGGCAACTATCGGCACCGTGGTGGCATCCTCCCTATCGAGTTTCCTGATAGCCCTGGTGGCATCGTAGCCATTCATCTTTGGCATCAGCAAATCCATAAAGATGAAAATATAATGCCCGACGGGAGAATTCGCGAACATCTCCAGAGCAACCTTTCCGTTTTCTGCCTCATCAATCGTGGCCTTCGTGCTTTTAAGAAACTCGCGCATGACGATGCGATTGACTTCGATGTCCTCGACCAGGAGTATATTCTTGCCGCTGAGGTCGGGTACGTCCACGGCTGCGGTGTCGGTGCTGAGCCGCATTTCCTCAAATACGGGGCTGATTCGCCCCGGTTGATCCTCGTTGTTCGATACATCCATGAATGTGCCCGGGCTGTCTAACAAAGAATTGAGTATCTCGGTAATCTGTTGCGATGCCCTATCAATGGCATCAATCGTGTCTATGGCGCTGACGGCACTGTTGTGCCGGGTTTCAGGCTGAGGGTTTTTGGCCATATAGGTCATGCCGATTATTGTGCTCAAGGGAGTACGCAGCTCACGACTTAAACGTGTCAGTAAGCGGGTATTGGCAAGATACGCCATCTCGCTTCGCCGAGTTTGTGACTTAATATCTAAGACCCGCTCCTTTGTCAGTCTGGCCAGTTCAACGTCTTTAACTTCGGCCTCCACGCGAGATACAAAACGCGTAACTATCATGCCATAGACAGATAATGAAACGAACAGTCCGCAGGCAGTGACCAGGGGCAAAGTGATAAGAGCGCCACTGGCCGCCTGAGTTGTCAGGTAGTCCATAAACCAAGCGGGTGTCGCGGCAACAGCCTTGATTGCCAGGGAAAATGCCAACAAAAAGACTGCCGCACCCAGCACGAGCGTAAGGCTTTGGCTGCGCGGCAGCACCGGCAGACAGCTGACTATGATTACGAATATCAAATAGTGGGTCTGCGCCTGACCTGTGAGCGCGTCCAAACAGCAAAGCAACAGTTGCGCGACCATGAATACCAGGATACCTGCCTGTATCAATTGTTCGCTGTTACGAGGATTGCGAAAACGCTTCTTTTTTGCTAAATAAAATAGCACAATAAAAACCGCCGCCAATGCCACTCCAACGATATAGACCACCGTATAGGCAAAAGATACGTCCGGTGGAGCGGTCTGTGCCGCATGGGCCTCGCTCCTACTAAGACTCAAGGCGAGCATAGCGATGTACACCAACAGAAAGGCTGTGCAAAAAAGCAGCATACGCCCGGTGTTTATGCTGACAAGCTCCGCTTTGAAGTGCTGTCTATAGGCATCGGGCACATCCGGCCCCAGTATACGATTAACGGAGGCAGAAACAGACATCAGTTATTCTCCCCAAAAGATAGTGATGGAGTGTAATGACCGTTAAAATCCAGACCGCGGGTGATATCCGATGTCTTCGCGCCGCTTTCAAAGAGGTCTATGTCTCGCAGTGCCTCGTACTTGGCTTGCTCAAACAAGGCCGTAAAAGACTCATGGTGTACCGTGCGGTTTTGTGGATGAAGCCACGCGGCATTATCATCATTTGCATACCAACAGTCTACGTAAGCATCGCGGCGGTGTGTCATCGACTGCAGCAGGCTGTGTGGACGAAATATGCGCTCAATTCTACCCAACAAACTGCGCTTGGTACCTCCGGGAGAATAGTTGAAACGTATGGTCCGGCGCATATCGCGCACACTGAGACTATAAAGATTGGCCGCCACTCGTGCGCCGTAGAGCTGCTGAGCGGCTGCGACATACAGACGGTCAATCAAAGACAGCACCGAGGGGCTGGCATAAAGCACCTGTTGGGGAATACGATATTCGTCGATGGTACGACCCGTAATCTTGTAGAGCAGGTATACGTCCAGGTCGGCCTCAATCTGGTTGTGGACATAAGAGTCATGATGGGGTGTTAGTCCCGCTACGCCGGCATTGCAGATTGCCTCCGTGTAAGCCAAAACCAGTGGGTGCGCCGTTCTATCCAGAGCATAGTGACATAAAAAACCGTTGATATAGGCACTCAGGACTCCGCTGGCGTAGCCACGATATGTGCGAACCTGTTGTCGCCAAAAGTCTAATAGCTCCGCTATGTGCTCACGATGCATGCGCGAAGCCAACTTCTTGGCACTGATAAAATGAGGCGAGAAGGTAGCATAGAACAGTGGGTCCGGACCCTGATTGCCGAGCAAGAACGCATCGCGCTCATCGCGGGCAGGGTAAGACACTTCTTCCAGTTTGGCCAGGATCTGGCGGCCAAAGATGTGATGGCTCAATAGCGCTGGCATTGTTTGTCTCCAATCGTTTGTCTGGCTCTGACTGGGTCGTGGTTATGCTATTCGAGGCGGCAGAGAAGGTATAGCTACGATAAAACAAGCGCCGCCGCTCGGCAAGTTGAAAGCCTCCACGGTTCCGTCGTGGGAAGCAACAATGGCCTTGACTATCGTCAATCCCAGACCAGTGCCGCCGGTGGCACGCGCGCGGCTGGTGTCGCCTCGGTAGAATCGGTCGAACAACCGGGCCGGATCAACATCGCCAAAACCTTTGCCATTATCGCGCACTGTCAAGACGCTATGACCCTTGACACCACTGAGTTCAACCCAAATGCGACCGTGCTCCGGGTCGGTAAAACGGCTGGCGTTCTCTATCAGATTCAAGGCTACCTGTTGCAGTCGGTCGGCGTCGCCGAGCACATCCGGCGCTTCTCCATCAATACTGAGCCTAATATTGCGCTCCTCCAGTAAAGGAGCTAACATATTAGCAGCATGACGGATGATATCATGCAGGTTGACTCGCTCCAAAACTATCTCACCACTTCCGTCAATGCGCTGCAGGGTGAGCAGATCATTGGCCAGGCGCGTGAGGCGTTCGCTCTCCTGTACGATATTCTCACAAAAATGTCTGCGATCCTTATAGGAGATGTCCTCGTCCATCATGGTCTCGGCAGCTCCACGAATAGCGGTAAGTGGGGTACGCAGTTCGTGAGAAACATCGCTGATGAACTGGCTTTGGCGCTTGCCCTCGGCCGCCACTTCGGCCACCTGCGCCCGGACATGGGCACCAACTGTGTCCAACTCGTTGGCAAGCTCCTGTACGCCCAAAGGTGCGCGTATGGTCTGTTCATCCATAAAGCGCACCGAAAGCTGACCTTCAGCCAACTGTTTGATTTTGAGCATCATTTTGCTCAGAGGTCCCAAGTAATAACCGGTGGCAATATAAGCGCAAAGGAAAGCCACCAGCCCCAAAGGTACTATCAAGGCCAGCCGCATATCCGACCCTATCTCAAGGAAATCCAAAAGCGAAATACCCAACGCCAAGGCTATGGCAAAGGTCGCGCAGACGAACGAGAGTAGTATGCGGAGCGTACGATAATGCATTGGCCTTCCGTTCTCTAGCTCCAATGACCCTCTGGGAAAGAGGAATACAGCCACCGCGCGCCATGTACAATCAAGGCAGGCTGAACCCCTCTGGGCACAAGGAGCACGATTCTAAGTGCTTTGAAGGTCCGGGGTCTGAGCGAGCGTTGAGCTGAGCGTTGGCCCAAGCGTTGGCCTAAAGCACTTTGAAGCGATAGCCGTAGCCGCGAACGGTCTCTATAAGCCCGGGGTCGACGCCGGCCGCCTCCAGCTTGTCGCGCAGGCGTTTGACATGGGTATCTACCGTCTTGGTCTCGACCAGATATTCCCAACCCCACGCATCATGCAAGAGTTGATCACGCGAAAGCACCTTGCCGGCATGACGCATCAGTGCTGCCAATAACTCGAACTCACGTGGCGTTAAATCAATTGGGCCATCTTTGTTGGAGGCGATGTGCGTACCTTCGTCCAAATTGATGCCGCTGACCTCGATAACCTCGTCAAAGTCTTCGTCAAGTTGGCTTTTCTCCTGTTGCGCGGCACGTCTGAGCAATGCCTTGGCTCGCGCTATCAGTTCGCGTACACCAAAGGGTTTGGCCAGGTAGTCGTCGCCGCCGATTTCCAGCCCGACAACCTTATCCAACTCGGTGTCGCGTGCCGACAAAAACAGCACCGGAACCGTATGACTGGCCCTGATTCTGCGCACGACCTCGTAGCCATCCATATTAGGCAGCATAACGTCCATGATAATCAGATCCAAAGGCTGGTTATTTATCAGTTCCAAGGCGCTGGCGCCATCAGCTGCCACCAAGACCTCATAACCCTCTTTGCGCAGGTTGTAGCTTACGAACTCGGTAATGGAAGGCTCGTCGTCAACCACCAGGATCTTTGCCGGAGTGTCACTCATTGCCTCTCCTTTCGTCATCGCTTAATGATACCACTGCTCTGCGCTACAATAAACACTCAATAACCAAGCTGTTGGCATAACGGAGCAAAAGTAGGTCATTTTTTGCGCGTAGCCCACAGTGGCGAGAGGTGCGAGCCGGTTTGAGTCGCGATCTACGCCACAAGAATGCGCCGGCCGATCCGGATTGCGACCCAGGCATCAGCCGGCCTGGACTGCTGGGATGTGCAGGCTGACTTAGATCGCGATCTATGCGCGAAAACACGCCACCCATAAGGCTTTGGCAAGACAAAAGGAGAGACAGATGCTACTTGCGGTCGATATTGGTAACACCCAAACGGTGTTAGGAGTCTACGACGGCGATCAACTCATGAGAAGCTGGCGCCTGGCCACCAGGCTCTCCAGCACTGCCGACGAGCTGTATCTGGACCTGAAAGGACTTTTATCTCTTAATGTTCAGCCCGGACAGAAAACGCAGAATATCACTGCCACAGCCATTGCCTCTGTAGTGCCGCCACTTACCGAGCAGTGGTACAAAGTGGGCCACTCCCTTACAGGTGCCGAGCCGCTGGTGCTTACGAGCAGCACAGATACCGGACTGACCTACCGATATCGCGATCCCAGCGAAATCGGTGCCGACCGTATCGCCGATGCCGTGGCTGCAATAGCGTTATACGGAGCGCCGGTCATAGTCGTGGACTTTGGCACAGCTACGAATATCGAGGTTATCGACAAGGACGGATCGTTTGTAGGTGGAATCATTGCGCCGGGTCTTACGACCTCGGCCGAGGCGTTGTTCTTTGCCGCAGCTCGGTTGCCCCGCATTGATATCGAGATACCGGATAGCGTCATTGGCTACGACACCAAAGGAGCCGTGCAGTCGGGTCTGACCTATGGCGAGATCGACCGTATCGATGGTCTGGTGGAGCGCGTGTTTGCCGAACTTGGATATCAATGCCCGGTCATTGCCACCGGCGGGCTGTCATTTAGGGTATTGGACCTATCGCGCGTTATTACCGCTGTCAACGAAAGCCTGACTCTGGAAGGCCTGCGCCTGATATTTGAGCGCCAGTAAGATGTCAGTAAGACACAAGGATAGACAAAAGACCAGCTATAAAAATCTTGGATTAACCCCCTGACTTTATATAGCTGGCCTTTTGTCTGATCATTCCGCTATCGAAACACCGAGCGTCCGGATATATCCTGCGGCAATTCTGGAAAGCGATTCTCGAACGGTCTGTTTTCTCCATAGATTCCCGCTTGACCGCCGCTGAGCAGTACCAAAAGCGAGTACCTCCCGGTAGCCGTCTTTGGTGAGGTCACACAGCTCAGCCCGTTTGCGGCAGCGGCAGCGGTCAGAGGTTCCGACTGTTGATTGGCCTGTACCAGAACAGCATAGTAGTTAGGCATGCTGATGTCACCCGAAGTCGAAGCAGGTATATATGGGCGTAGCCAATCGGGATATGGCAGGCTACCCGCACTGCCTCTCTCGTTGAACTGTTGCGTAAGCAACAGCGCCAGCTGGTCGATCTCGGTAGTATTGTTCGTTGTTGTTACCAGTCCATTGACCATCCCGTTAATCGCATAGGGCAGATGCCAGGACCGGGCCAAAGCCAACGCAGAAGCCTGCTCGCTGGGTATCGCAGGGCCTTGGTGTTCCAGAAGCAGGTCGTAATCGGTTTGTACAGTAATGATGCCCAACGACAACAAAGCTCTGGTAAGTGTATAGTTGGAGAAGAATGTCAATTGGAACGGGGTCTGGGGGACAATATCGGCATTACTGTTGGTGGGGGTCGACCCTTCGGTTTGTTGCGTTTCTTGCTCGATCTGCCCCTCAGTTTGCTGGCTGGCCTGGTATTGTACCTCGGGCACCTGCGCATCCTCTGCAACCGGTATATCATTAGCGGTATAAGTGTAACGGTAGGTCCACTCATAGGCCAGGCGTTTTGCCAGGGTCAAACGATAATCCTCGCCGGCAACCTCGGGGACAACCGCAACGAGCGCGGCTTTTATTCTGTTATCAGAAAGCCCAAAATCTGTCAGGTTTACACTGACACCAACAAAGGCACCGTTTGCACGCTTGATATCAGTGGCCAGACTGTCGGCCAGGGCAAGGTCATCTTCTGTGGTGCCCAGCACGGTCACAATCGTGCGACCGTCAAGGCGGCCCGCCGCCCACGGATCAACAAAACGATCCAGGAGGTTGGCATTGTCCAGAGCCTCCTGTTCCAATTGGGCATTACGAGTGCTTAGGGTCTCAAAGCGCTCAAACATGCTGTCGACCATGTTGGACGACGTATTTTGAGCCAGATCGCTCCCGGCAATGGCGGCTCCCAGCAAAAGCCCAATCGCCAAGGATACAAATATCGAGCAGATGGTTACTAAATGGTATCTAAAATTATACATAGCGCGATTATAACGCTTTGCCAAAAGGGTGGCACAGCTTCAAACGCCAGAACTTCTTTTGGGGAGAAAAGCGTCACTCAGAGGAGCAAAGCCATAAGCCTGACTCCATAAGCCAGGCAGCCGTTCTGGAATTTACAGTCGCCGTGCTGTCAGAGCGCTGCGGGTGCTAAGCCATGAGCCTTGTAGGTCGGCCAACCGGATACGGCCGACTGGACACAGCGACCACCTTTTATGTATCCCGGGCCCTTGTCAAATATCTCTGCGACAGCTACTATGGCCTCATGGAACATACTCACAAATACATGCGGCCCGATGCCCTGACTCCGCCGCAAATGGCCGAGAAGCTCGTGGACTTTGGGGTTGCTAAGACGCAATTGCCACGGGCCAAGCAATTTGTCCTATCCCTATTAGCCGGAATATTCATCGGCCTGGGTGCTGCCTTTTGCACATTGGTACTCAGCGATGCCAGCCTGCCTTTTGTGGCACAGCGACTACTGGGTGGTCTGGCGTTTTGCCTGGGGCTGTATCTGGTAGTCATCGCAGGAGCCGAGCTCTTTACGGGCAATAATCTTCTCAGTGCAGCTGCAGCCGGCAAGCGCATCGGCTGGGGAGCGGTCATGCGCAACTGGGCGATCGTCTGGGTCGGTAATCTTGTGGGCTCCCTGGCCGTTGTTGTCCTCATCTACCTGAGTAACTACGGAGCGCTAGCGCCGGATCTGGCCATTGCCGACAGTTTCGTCCGTATCGCTGCTACCAAGGTATCTATCGACGCGGTGCCCCTGTTGTTCAAGGCCATCCTGTGCAACTTCCTGGTTTGTTTGGCTGTTTGGCTGACCTTTGCCGGGCGTACATTGATCGACAAATTGTTCGCCATCATCTTGCCCATTACGGCTTTTGTTGCTATGGGCTTTGAACACAGCGTGGCCAACATGTTCTTTTTGCCGATGGGTTACCTCACTAAGCTGGCCGGCACTTTCTCCGCTACGCTACCGCCCGAGACATTGGCACAGTTGGATATAGGTGGCATCATCTACAACCTTTCAGTGGTAACCGTCGGCAACATTATCGGCGGCGCGGTGCTGGTTGGATTGGTTTACTGGTTCATCTACCACCGACAGGCACAAACCAACTAAAGCCCAAGGGGCCTCAAATCAAGGTTCATACACTTCGTCCAACACTATTGAACGCAGGTGGACAACTTGCCTTGCGGCATAAAGGGGACTGTCCCCTTTATGCCGCACGCAAAGAGGATACGTGAAGAAACTAAGACCGTAGTTTAGTCTTTGAGCAGATCCTTTGTTGTTACTATCGACTGCACCAAGTCATTTTGCTTGTCTCGTTTGGTCAAGACCCGACGCAATGCTCAAGCGAGCCTAATACATAGGTAAACAAGACAGATGAGGGGACAGTCATTTATGCTTTGCGGGGCATTTTGTGTTAGCTGAATACTTTTGTTGTATGGCGACGCGTAGCCTTGCTTTTGCGTAGCCTTGTGCTACTATAAGCTCTGCCAGAAACACTGAAAGTCTGATAGAAGCACATAAAACTAAGATTGGAGAGGGAAGATATGAAGTCACAAATTACGCCGGGGGGGGGGGGCATCACCGTCTCGTAGTGGTCTGAACGTTGGCCTGAACACTGGCCTGAACTTGCACGCTCGCACGAGCCTGGTAGCGCTCTGGCCTCACAACCAACCGCACGACTATGTTGCTGCCGCTGTTGTCGTAGACAATCAAGCGGTTTTTTCATACCCTGCATCTCGCAGACAAGGCTTCTTGGGCTGCAAAGCTCGCCGGACACCCCTTGTGCACGCTGCCACACAAGGCCGGGCAGGCTTCACACTTGTCGAACTCATCGTCGTTATTGTAATCCTTGGTATCCTTGCGGCTATTGCCATCCCCGCTCTCACGGGCTACATCGCCAAGGCGCAGGACAAGGAGTGGGAGATGAAGGCGCGGGACACCGCCATCGCTATGCGCTCAGTCATCGACGAGGCATACGTGAACGGGTCGCTGGAAGATCTGTTCCCCAACGCCACGGCCAGGTACAACGCGCTCGTCAAGGGAAGCGAGCTTACTAACGTGAAGTTTTTTTCGATATATGGGATCAGTGGGGCTTCTTTCGCCTATTTTGAAAAGGCATCGGAGCTGATGGGGGCGCCGTATCCTACCGACACCGACCCTATGACCCCGTATGCTCCCGGCACTTGGTCGTTTTCTTTCGCGGCTCCCAAATCTGACGACTACAGCATTTACAATGCCCCGGCATGGCAGTACATCTATTATCCCGAGGGCACTGTGCCGGGCGGGCATAAACCCATCGTGATAGTCACCTACGGCCTTTACGGCATCAAAGGAGATGTCACGACGGAAGATCAGTATAACCTCTCCCGCAATCCCAACGCCAAATACGGCGCCGACGCGGGGTGCCAGGTCTTCCATGTGACCAGCGTGTTCTGACGCTTGAGTGTGACAAGAGAAACGTCCCCTATCATACCACCCTGGCACACCAAGGGAAACGTCCCCTGCCACACTCTCGGCGGTGTCGAAGAAGCTCGCCGAGACGGTCGCCCTCCTTATTTCAAAATAGCTTGAAAAATTGAAATAAGGAGGACATACTGCGTATGCGTACTTTAAGGGACACGCTCCGTTGTCTCAATCAAACATAAGGGCGCTCATGCGGTCGATCTCGCGGCTTACGGCTTCGTAGACTCCCGGATAGGTGCTTTCGGGCCCGCCCTGGATTGTGTTGGGGATAAAATAGAGCTTGCCACAACGTCTGCACGCCGTCTCCACGGCCTCGCGTACTAATTCTTCCGTCCAATCGGCAACGTCGACCACTCGGTTATCAATGTCGCCCATGAAGGAAATCTGGCCGCCGTATCGGGCAATCAACTCGGGCGTGTTGTTTGTGGACATTACGCCCTGCCAAACATCTATACCCATCTCGATCATATAGGGAACCAGTGTGGCAGCGTATGAGTCGCTGTGGTGTACGATGATCTCGATACCGTTATCCTTATACCAACCATAAAGCCGCTTATAGGCTGGCAGAAAAATCTCTGCGAACATTGCCGGAGCGATCAAGGTACTTTGGGATGAACCCCAGTCATCATGGTGGAAAAGAGCATCGGGAGAGATGCGCTTGATCTGTAAATCAGCATAGGCTATCTCCCAGTCCACGTAAAATTCGATGAAATCTCGTACCGCGTCCGGCTCGCATGCCAAGGCTATCATCGCGCCTTCCATGCTCATCAGGTGATGCAGGCGTTCCAGTAATCCAGGAAATACGGCCATAGTCAGGAAGTGTTCGGTGCGGTCCACCCCAGCCGCAAAGGTGCCCATGGCTTCCCAGGCCTGCTCCGGAAACTCCAGATTTGGTGCCTTGATGGTATTGCGCCACTGCGTGATGTCCTTGAGCACAATATGTTCGTCGTCATGCACCGGCATTACACCCGGCCCGCCCACAGGCAAAAGCTGTGTTACACCCCAGGCATCCACCCAGGGTACCCCGGGTGTTGGCGGCCCACCCATTTGCAACAGAGGGTCCAACGCATAAGTCAAGGCAAAAGGCTCGTATTGATTGACGAAACGATCCGGCTTGCCGCCACGAATAGTTTCCAGGAAGTTTTGTCTCTTCGTTAGCATATCAATATACTATTTCCTAACCAGAATTTATTTAGAGGCTCCTTGCTGCCTCCCAGCCGCTCAGTGTAGCATCCATGATCCGACCAGGCTTGCTGCTGTCGCCGATGACTACGGCCGATGGTATCAAAGCCTGCACTGCCTGGGCAAAAACGGTAAGTGGTCGGGTACCCAAAGAGACGACAAAGGCTTCAGCGGAAACCTCCAGGCGGCTGTTTGTTTCGCAACTCTCGCTCGCTTTATTGCTCTTTGGGTCGGATACGACTCCGCTCTGCCTTTCAGCATCCATATTGTTCGATGTAGCGGCCATATTCTCGAACAGCGCCTTGCCGTCTATAATGCCCAGCAGCTTGTGTGCAGGGTAGAACTGTACGTTATGGGAGGCGAGCTTGGGCATGATGTCCATCATGTTTTGAAAATAGACACCTGGGCCGATGTCCGGCAGCATCTCGAACAGCGAGAGCTTGCAACCCTGTTCGGCCAAAAACTCTGTGGTCTCAATGCCGGTCATGCCTGAGCCAATGACCACCACCTCCTTACCGGCCAGATTCACGCTTCCGTTCAAAACTGCCGGCGGAACGTATACATTAGCGCCGTCCAACCCCGGTATTGCCCCGGGCAGTATCGGCTCTGAGCCTACCGCCACAATCACGCTTGCGTTTTCGTAGGCTTCCAGCTGTTCGCCGGTAACAATGCCAGCGAGTGCCTCTGGTGTAACTGCGGTGGACAATCGCAGGTCAATTCCCAGAGCCTTGATCCGATTGTCATAATATTCCAGCATCCAGTTGATCTTATTTTTGCCCGGCGGCTGCGAAGCCAAATTGAGTTGACCGCCTATGCGCGCTTCTTTCTCAAAAAGTATGACGGCAAAACCGCGTTCTGCTGCCGTTACGGCTGCTTCCAGCCCGGCCGGCCCGGCTCCGGCGACCACAACCAATCTTCTTTCGCCATTCTTAGGCAACTCCACCAGCTCGCGTGCGGTACGTGGATTGATGGCACAGCGTGCCGGACCGGCACCTTCATCGGCTGCTATCAGGGTCTCCATACAGGCCAGGCAGGAAATGCAGCGCCGGGCTGCAAAACCGGCCAAACTCATAGCACTCGCATCGCTGCCCTTCTCCCTAACACCGTCGCTCACGCCGCTGCTATCTGCGCTATCGCTTTTCTCTCCGGTACGGGCACTTGCAAGCGCAGCTTGGGCCTGCATTGACCAGTAGGGGTCGGCAAAGTGAGCGCGCGCCGAACCCACGAAGTCCAACCTATCCTCGACTAACAGTCGCTCGGCAAAGGCCGGATTGCGATAAACCGAAACACCAATTACCGGCACCGACACCGCTGCTTTGACGCGCTCTGCCAGATGGCTCTTCCAGCCCTCTTCGTAGGCAAAAGGTTCCCAGGCTGTATTCATGGTTTCGTAAATGCCACTGCTCACGTCGAGCGCATCGCTACCGGCGGCCTCTAACAGTTTAGCAATGGCAACGCCTTCCTCGATCGTGATGCCCTCGCCTGGCTTGCCGGCCATCTCCAGATATTCGTCAGCAGAGATACGTACGATGATGGCAAAATCATCCCCGCAGGTCTGGCGCACACGCTCGATAATCTCGCATACGATACGCGCGCGACCCTCGGTGCTACCGCCGTATTCGTCACTGCGGAAGTTGGCATAGGGGCTGAGAAAACTGTTGAGCAGATACCCATGCGCAGCGTGGATTTCCACGCCATCAAAACCAGCCGCCTGCAGGCGCTGAGCCGCTTCTTCAAACATATCAACAAGCGTTGCAATCTCTGCCAGGCTCATAGCATGAACCGGTTGCTGCGTCATCGCATCGGGCACATCAGAAGGAGCTGGCTGGGACTCGGTGCCGTTGACATGTGTGAATCCCTGGCGCCCGGGATGATAGATCTGAGCCACTATCTTGCCGCCGGCCTCATGTATGCTGGTAGCGAGTCGTGTGAGCCCGGCAATGTGAGCATCATCGCAGGCGGCGGTCTGATGCAGATTGCCGCGGCCGGTCGCCCAGTCGATGACCATGCATTCTGTGATAATCAACCCCACACCACCGCGAGCCCTCTCGCGATAGAAAGCCACCTCGGCATCGGTTACCCTGCCATCAGGGGCACTTTGGGCGATGCCCATGGCCGTCATCACGATTCGATTAGGTAGAACCAGCGGGCCAATGCGGCCTGCGCTGAACAGCTTGGCGGTCATAAGGTACCTGCCTCTTCTCGGGGTTTCTTTAGATGGCTACCGCTATATCAAAAGCCGAGGTAGTAGCGTTGCCGATGGTGCCGCGGCTCTTGAGCAGATCTCCAGCGATATAGACATCATCTTCAGCGATGCTGTGGCGCAAAGCCTCTACAACTTCCTGGCGCGGACGAACACCGGCCGCCAACAATACCGTATCGGCCGCAAAATCCTGCTCTGTTCCACTCACCAGGTCTTTGACTCGTACGCTGTCGTCATCAATCTGGGTAACAGCATGTTCGTAGAATATCTTTACACCGGCCTTATCGGCTCTGGCTTGAGCCGGCGCTCCCAACATGCCCTTGGCCATCATCGTTGGCCCCTCGGGCAGCATCTCGATAATTGTTACCTGTTTACCGGCCTCGGCCAACTGGATGGCGGTTTCGGTTCCTACCAGCCCGGCGCCGATGATTATGATCTTGTCTCCTGCTTCGACTGAACCGTTATCGGCCTGCCAGGCAAAGTGCACCTGCGGTTTGTCCACACCGGGAATCGGCGGCACTATGTCGGCGGCACCGGCGGCGATTATCAACACATCAGGTGCCATGTTTTCTACGTAAGCCGCGTCCACCTCGGTGTTCAGCACGACCGTTGCGTTTTGTTCCACACGCGGGATGATCCAGTTGATGAATTTCTTAAACTCCGACTTAAAGCTAACATCCGCTGCCTTGATAAGATTGCCGCCCAGATGGTCGTCCTTCTCTACAATGGTTACGTTATGGCCACGCTCGGCAGCGGTTAAAGCCGCCTGTAAACCAGCGGGGCCCGAGCCTACAACCAGGACTTTCTTGACAGGATCGGCTGGCGGCAGCTTATCACCGGGAAACTCAAGCGCATGACCGCAGATAGGATTGACAGCACAGGGCACGGGCTTGTATTCCGGCGCAAAGCTCCAATGGTACTCACAACGGATGCACTGATTGACCTCCTCAGCCTGGTCGCGCGCGTACTTCTTGACGATGTCCGGATCGGCCAGAAACGGCCGAAGCATACCCACGAAATCGGCGATGTCCTCCTGCAGCACCTCTTCGGCATTGTCCAAATTGACCACCGAGGTAGTCAGGACGATCTTGGAGTTTTTGAGCGCTTTACGAAACGGCTTCGTGTACTCCTTCAGAGTAATCTGGGGAGAATAGTATGATAGAGTAATAGCAGCCCCAATGTAGGAAGGCGGATTGTGGAACGCACATGAAATCGTAAAGATGTCTACCCACGGCTCGATAATCTTGGCGATCTCGACAGCCTCGTCTTGTTGGAGCCCGCCGGGCATGACATCCTCGCCGGAGAAGCGCAGGTCGATAAGCATCTCGTTGCCTACCCGTTTGCGTACCGCCTGCAGTATCTCGCGGGCAAAGCGCGTACGGGTTTCCAGGCTGTGATAACCGTACTCGTCAGTGCGGAAGTTAGACAGCGGGCTAAAGAACTGGCCGGGTAGGTTGTTGTGGGCAAAGTGCAGCATCAGCGTCGAGAAGCCGGCCAGCTTCAGACGCTCGGCCGCATCGGCATACAGTCCGATGATTTCGTAGATTTTCTCTTTACTCAACTCGTAGACCGGTTCTGGGTGTACGCCCATCATATCGGCACGCTCCAGCGATCCCGGCGCGGTAATAGGCGAGGGCGCGTACCGTATCGAGCCGGGCCACTGGGCATTGCGGCCACAGTAGTTGAGCTGGGCAGAAAGCACCGTACCATAGCGCTGCACACGCTGACGCAGATTCGAAAGTCCAAAGATGACCTTGTCGTCATGCATATCTATCTGGTGAATCTCGTCCGAGCACTCTTTCATGTTTACCGAGCAGTTTCCCAAGGTGAGAAGTGCCGGGCCGCCGGCAGCGATGCGCTCATATGAGGCCGACTGCTCCGGCGTGAGTATGCCCTCGCGGCTGCCCCAACCCCAAACATGCGGGGTGCAGACAATGCGGTTCTTGAATTCGACGCCCTTGATGGTTAGTGGCTCAAAAACTTTCTTGTACGTAGAACCCATGGTTATCCTCCTGTTATTAGAATAGACTTTAGTAACTATAACACTCGGCGTCTTTTTAAGCACGTCGCTTCAAGCCTTAAGCCTTGTTCGTTAAGCCCAAATCGCCGAGACTAAGGTCCTGTTCGCGCAGATCAGCCTCTACGACAAGGGGCTCGTAGCCATCGGCAGTAATGGTCACGCGATAGTCGTCGACAGGAACTTGGTCGAACTTGAAGTCGCCCAGCTCGTCGGTCTCTAATGCTGCAGTAAAACCGCTGGTACCCACAAGCTCCACTCTGGCACCGATGACAACCTCATCAGCAGCAAAGTCTATGGCAGAACCGGCAACAAACCGTTTGGGCAGATGCAGGTAGTAGACTTTGGCACCAATATTTTTGGCCGTCGGCAGCTGGTCGGCTTTGGAGAGGAGTGCGCCGAACTCTTCCTCCTCTTTGAACTGAATGGCATCATGGGCACAGGCATCGGCGCAGCGCGGAACCGTCCAGCCGTTATCCAACAGATGCGCACAGCCCGTACACTTTTGAGCCAGACCAAGATCTTCGTTCAAGTAAACGGCACCCAAAGGGCAGCTTTCTGTCAGTGCCTTGGCTAGTGCTGTGTCGTTGGTGTAGGACGGGTCAAAGATAATCAAGCCGTCGTCGCGCCTGAAGGCAGCCTCGGGTTTGCCGGCGGCTTTTGCCGCCTCCAAACACGGCGCGTCTTTGCAGTGGCCGCACAAATGAGGAACGTAAGAAACACGCACCCAAGGCACCTGACCGCGTACTTTTTCGTCGATGCGCATCCAGAACTGGCCGGTATCGGGCTGTTCGGCGGCGTAGGGTAGCCAACTGGTACCACAATGCTCGTCTTTGCAGACGATCTGGCAGTTATAACAACCGTTGCAATGCGACAGGTCTATTAAAAACGCTTTTGCCATCATCTTCCTCCTTACTCAACAATGCGTGCCGAGGCCACCAACCCACAGGCGGGGTCATACGCGCGGGCAAAGGCCTGCGGATAGCGCTCGGCAAGCTCGGTGACGTCAACCTTGCGGATGCTCACCAAAAACCCGTTTGTCACTTCGCCGGCGGCGTTTTTCGATGACGTCTTTGTGGGGCAGATAAGGTTATTGGCTCCGCCACGATCCAGGCCGCCGACACCATACTCCAAAATGTCGGTGCGGGCACCGTGGTCTTGATAGAGTACACCCGGCATGATACGTTCGGTCACGTAGACACCTCCGAGTACGCGTCCACGCTCGTTGTACAATTCTGCTACATCGCCATCGGCAAGGCCGTGCTTGACGGCATCCGAAGGATGCACCCAGATGGGTTCATACAGATAGCCGTCGGGGCCTTTGACCTTGCAGGTCTTTATCTCGCGCGTCCAGGGGATGTCGTCGTGTTGAGCGTGTACGCGCCAGCGTGGGTGGTTGCTGACCAACAAATACGGATAGAGCTGGGCGCGCTCGGAGCCGATGCGCTCCTGATGCCCGTCTCCCTCTTCTATCCAGTGTGCCACAGGCCCACGAATCTTGTCATCGGGGAAGTTCTCCGCCAAACCAAGAGAATAAAACTCCAGCTTGCCCGACGGCGTCCGGAGCGGAAATGACTCAGGGTCGGAATAGAAGTTGTAAAAGCCCGGCGGGCGGCTCTCCCAATCTTTTTCGGTGGGAAACAGGAGATATTTCTGCTCAAGGAACTTCTCTAGCGGCCACTTGTCCAGGGGAATCTCGGCATTCTCATAGGCAATCTTGACATCCTCATCAAAGCTGCGCCCTTTGGTATAGCGCTCGTAAAGCCCCTCGTAGATGCCACCGTACTTTTCCAGAGCCTTGGCTACCTCGCCCACTGCGGCATAATCGCCCTTGGAATCCACGACCGGGTCAATGGCATGTTCCTCGTAGGTAACCTGTGTCCACTGACCGTTGTTTAAATCGGCAGAAATGTCGTCAAGCTCAAAAACTGTCGAGATGGGCAAGACGATGTCGGCCATAAGCGTATCGTTTTCCATCCACTGGTGCTGTACGAGATAAAATTCAATACTCTCGTGGCGCACCGCCTCTTGATAGGAGTTACCACCGTTCCAGCAGGTCTCCCAACAGGGTGTATCACTCCAAATCATGTGGATACGTGGGCCATCGCCCGGGTACTCAAAGCCCAGGAACTGGTCCTCGCGGTTCATGGAGCAGATGACATGACCATACCAACTGATACTCTCGTCCTGTTTGAGAATGGCATCCGGTGTCATAGTTTTGGGGATAAAATGCTTGGGTGGCGACATAATCCAGCCTTTGTAGCTGGCATAGAGCACCGGTTGGATCTCGGACGGCGGTACGGGGAAGATGCCCTGAATGCCCCATTCGATGAATTTGAGTTGGTTGACACCTGGCTTGCCCAGGCCCTGCATGCCCAGTAGATACGCTTCAAGGCGTGCTGGTTCGTGAGAAAAGCACGAACGTACATAGCCGCCGCCATTACAATGAGAGATGGAGACAATATGTTTGCCCCACCAGCGGGCGAAAGCCTTGATGCGATACGAAGGCACACCGCACTTCTCGGCCGCCCACTCAGGTGTCTTGGGTATGCCGTCTTCATTGCCGAGCAGGTAATACTCAAACCAGTCAAAGCCCTCGACGTGGGTGGCAACATAGTCCTTGTCGTAAAGATCCTCTGTAAGCCAGATATAAGCGATAGCCAACTGGAAGGCGGCATCGGTATTGGGCAGGATGGGAATCCAGCGGTCGGCATGCACAGCATTGGTGTAATTGACATCAGGCGCGATGTGGATCTGTTTGACACCAATCTCGGTAAACCAGAAGCAGAGCCGGCTCGGTTGCAAACCACCCCAACCCCACGGCGTTGTCTCTGGATCGGCACCCCAAAAAAGCAGAGCGTCAGAGTGTTTGGCAACGTCCAGGACCACGAGGTCCTGAGGGTTTTGCTGACCGTGGCTCTCGCAACCCCACACGTGTTTGGCACCCCAATACCAGCCTTCCCAACTGTCTGGCTGACGCGCCTGGATGGTGTATTCGCCCGGCTCAGGGCCGATATTGTCCAGCATCACGCTCTGACAACCATGAGGACCGGAGATGATCTTCGTCTCGCCATGGCCCTCGCCCTGTACGAGTATAGCGCGGTTGCCATAGGTGTCATGGATGCGCACCAGTTCGGCGGCGATAATCTCGGTAGCTTCGTCCCAGCTGATACGTTCATAACCGCTGATGCCGCGGTTTTGGGGATTAGTCCTTTGAGGATCACCGCCTGGTTCCCAGTCCACACGTTTGAGCGGGCAGGGCACACGATTAGGTGAATATGCTCGCTTTTTGTAGGCCAACGAAAACGGAGGGAGCAGCGTTTTCATGCCCGGCCTGAATGTCGAGCCACGCACTTCAAAGCGCCATTCATTCAGGTCCTCGGGACTGTACTCGTTGTCGTAGTGCAATGGTCGGATGCGAGCAATGCGTCCGTCCAGCACATCTACGGCAGCAACATTAGCCGCACCGCCAAAGCCGCAAAAGCCCAGGTTCTGTAACACAGTCTTATCGGAAATCTTCATGTTCACCTCTCTATCCTCTCGATCTGCCTCATCTTCAATTACACCCATAATTCTCGTCGATCCATCCTTTGATTTATCTTTACGATAAGAATGATAACGGCTGGCAGCAGATATGCCCATAGCACCCAACGGGTGAAGCCGGACAGCATTCAGGGCTTTCCTAATACAAGAGGACTATATGCCGGTATCATTGCTGGGTAAACGCCCTGTCAAAACGATGCGGTCGGGTCAAATTGCTCACGCAGCTATAGAGAAGCGCTGTCAACGTATGTACCTTACATGGACCAATAAAAGGAGAAATCGTGCGAACTATAGCCAAACAACGCGCAAACTGTGCCTAAAATACACCAGTAGGCTGATAAGGCTAATGTTTTTTGGAGTTATTAAGCCTTGATGTTGGTTGTTATCAGACCGCCAGACCCGTTATTATTGACAAAACAGCAACAAAAATAAGTAGTAATAACCATGAGACGGAAGACTGACGGAAGGGATGATGCCGCATGGCAATGGGAAGTAAGTATAGCGAATATGCGTTGGTGTGCCCCGTGTTGTATGGCGCGGGAGCCGTGGAGGAATTACCAAACAAAGTAAAGATGTTTGGCGCATCAAAGGCCTTCTTGGTCTATGACGCTGGTGTCAAAGCCTCCGGAATGGCGGAGCGCATCACAGGACTTTTGGAACAAGCGGGCATCAGTGTGGCCGCGTTTGATGATGTTAAGGCTGATCCGACGGATGCTGCTGTAGAGGCCATCGGCGAAGCGGCACAGGCTGCAGGCTCCGAGGTCGTTATCGGTCTTGGTGGTGGCAGTGTGCTGGATTCTGCCAAGATGGTCGCACTTTTACTCAAGACCCCGGGGCGTGTCGCGGATCACTTTCTCACCACGCCGGGTGCTTTGGAAGCTGGTCCGGCACCGAGCGCGCCACTGATTCTGATTCCTACGACATCTGGCTCCGGCAGCGAGGTTTCCATCGTGGCCGTAATCTCCCACGCCGTTACTCACGCTAAGGATGCCGTCTTTACTGCGGCCAACTCGGTCATTCTCGATCCGGAGTTGACCGTAACCGCGCCACCGCATGTGACCGCCTTTGCCGGTCTTGATGTATTGGCACACGCTCTGGAGGCCTATACCTCCGCCAGTGCCGACCCGCTGTCATCTCTGGTTGCTTATGAGGCCATCCGTTTGGTCGCGGCCAATCTTAAGCGTGTCTACGACGATGGCAGCGACATAGAAGCGCGCTCCAACATGGCTATTGCCAGTAACTTTGCCGGCATGGCCTTTAACAACACCGGGCTGCACTTCGGTCATACTTTTGGTCATGAGTTGGGCGGCGCTTTCAATTTGCCGCATGGCATGGCCTCTGCCTACGCCATCCCTACAGTAATCCGCTTTACGGGCAAGCATGATCCCGAGCGCGCGGCCAAGATTGCCGAGGCCTTTGGTGTTGCCAGCGCCGAAGAGGCTGCCCAAAAAGCCACAGAGTTGATGCGCTATGTGGGCATCAAGAAGTTCAGCGAGAACGGCATTACGGTCGAGGCTGCCCAGGCTCTTGCCGAGGATGCCATCGCCCACAACGTCTTTTTCCATAACACCGTAGTACCGCTTGCTGTCGATGACTTTAAAGCATTGATAGCCGAGATCGTTACGACCTATGACGAGGACTGAAGGAGCAGAAGAGGAGCCCCAGGGGCAGAGGAACCCCAGGGGCACTGAGGAAGTCAGAACATACGTAACTAGCTAATAAGCTATTACAATATCAAAGAGGCAATTTGTACGCGAAGCACTGTGTAAGTAAGCACTGTACAGGTAAGACAAGAACCAGACCCGTTACGGACCCGTTACGTACCACAGCAAAGTATCAGGAAAGGAAGCATGAGATTATGAGTGATGAGCTGGGCGTATTTGCGCAGGTTGAGGATGCCATTGATGCTGCCTATGAGGCGCAAAAGATTCTGATTCGCGACTACACGACCGAAGATCGGGACCGTTTCATCAAGGCGATACAGAGCGCTTTTCTCGAAATTGTAGAAGAGGAGACGCGCGCCGAGTTTGAGGAAACCGGCTATGGTCGCCTCGACCAGAAGATCGTCAAGAATATTGGCACTATCTCCGAGGCCGAGACCACCGAATCACTCAATGCTACGGTCATGGCATCCGGCAAAGGTGTTACGGTAGAGTTCTATGCTCCCTACGGGCTTTGTGGTGCTTTGACTCCCGTTACTAACGGCCTGGTAACCGTAGCAAGCAACACCATGACGATGCTGGCAGCCGGAAACTCCATCATTTTCAATTGCCATCCGGCCGCCAAGCTGGCTGGCGCCAAGGCCGTCAAACTTGTGAACAGATCGGTTATCGAGGCTGGTGGTCCAGCAAATATCGCAACGATGGCTGCTGAGCCCACCAAAGCCAGCCTCGATGCCATTTTAGAATCACCCAAAGTCGCTCTGATTATTGGCACGGGCAGCGAAGAGATGGTCAAGATCATCATGAAGTCCTCCAAAAAAGTCATCGCTGCCGGCCCCGGCAATCCGCCGACTATCATCGACGAAACTGCCGATGTTGCTAAGGCTGCGCACTGGTTGAGTTTTGCCGTGCCCTTTGAGAACAACATGCTCTGTGTTACCGAAAAGGAGTTCTTTGTTTTAGAGAAGGTCTACGATGAATTTGTGGCCGCGATGGTAGAAAAGGGCGCACGTGTGCTCACGGCTGAAGAGGCCGAGAAAGTCACCGCCACTGCCCTTATTCCTACAGAAAGCGGCATTCCGGTGGCCAATAAGAAATATGTGGGCAAAGATGCCAACGTTATCCTGGAAGCTGCCGGCGTTACCCCCAACAAGGACGATCTGATGCTGGCGCTGATCGAAGTGGATGCCGAACATCCCTTCGTCATTGCTGAGCAGATGATGCCGATTATCCCGGTGGTCAAATGTCAGACGTTTGCCGAGGCCGTGGACGGTGCCGTGGCTGCCGAGCGCGGATGTCGTCACTCAGCCGCCATCTGGACTAACGACTGGCATCATGCTCTTGAGTTTGGCAAGCGCATCAACACCTCGATATTTGTGCAAAACGGTGCAACTGTCGCCGCAACCGGCCTTGGTGGTACCGGTAATGGTTCGGCCACTATTGCTACCTATACAGGCGAAGGCGTGACTACAGCCAAGACCTTTACGCGCATTAGGCGGTTTGCTATGGGCGATGGCGGCGGCTGGATACTGTAGGAGTTTTTGTGAGCAACATCTTGGCATTCAAGCACTACCGCGCGCTCAGTCACGGGCCTAAGCCCGCTCCTATCGCGCGCGCTGATACTTTCAAGCCAATCTGCCCGCTCACAAAAACTCCTTGGCTCTATTCCAGGGATTTCATGAGCAACAGCATGGCATTCAAGCACTACCGTGCGCTCAGTCACGGGCCTAAGCCCGCTCCTATCGCGCGCGCTGATACTTTCAAGCCAATCTGCTCGCTCACAAAAACTCCTTGGCTCTATTCCAGGGATTTCATGAGCAACATCTTGGCATTCAAGCACTACCGCGCGCTCAGTCACGGGCCTGGATGGATAGCCTGGATGGATACATAGAGGAGACGGCAGAAATGCGCATTGACGACCTAACAAAACTCGCGGAACTGGCTAAAGAGCAGGCTCAAGCCAGCGGCCAAAAGAAGCGTGCTGCCCTTGTAGCTGCGCATGAGCCGCATGCCCTGGAATCCTCGATAGCAGCTCGCCGGCAAGGTCTGATCGACCTCGTTCTTATCGGCGAAGCTGGTGCCATTACCACCTATTTGCGCGATGCGGGCGAACAACCCACCGACTACCGCATCATTGACGCAGCGAACCACGAGCAGTGCGTGCAAGAGGCTATCGAGTTGGTTCAAGTCGGCGAGGTGGACTTCCTCATTAAAGGCATACTGGAAACGGGTGAGTTGATGCGCGGTCTCGTGAATAAAGAGACCGGCATCGTTAAACCGGGTGCCATCGTTTGCCCGGTGGCCTTGTTGCAATCTCCGCGTTATCCCAAGATATTTGCGCTCGCAGACGTGGGCATCACGTTGTATCCCGACGTGGACAAAAAGGTCAAGATTCTCAACAACTGCGTGTGGATGATGCACCGCATCGGCGTTACACAGCCCAAAGTGGCTTTGCTCAGTGCTGTGGAAAAAGTCAACCCCAAGATGCCCGACACCCAAGATGCCGACGCGATCAAGCAGAAATACCTCAAAGGCGAGATCACCGGCTGCATCGTCGAGGGGCCGATTTCCTTTGATCTGGCCATCGACAAAGATGCTGCGGCTATCAAAAAGTATTCCAGCCCTGTGGCCGGCGACGCTGATGTGCTGATAGTCCCCGATATGGTAGCCGGTAACCTGCTCATCAAGGGCATGGGTTTCTTTGGCCAGATGCAAACTGCCGACCTCGTCATCGGTCTGGAAGTACCCGTGGTATTTGGAAGCCGTGGCGGCCCGGTTGAGGGCAAGCTGCGCTCGATTGCCCTGGCAGTGTTAGTGTCGGATTAAGCAATTAGTATCGGATTAGACAGGCAGAAGAAAGGCAGGATATGGACGCAGAACCGCTGATATTGGTTATCAACTTTGGCTCGACCTCCACGAAGATCGGCGTTTTTCGAGGCGAAGAGGCCGAATTCACCCAGAGTTTCGATCACGGCGTGGGCGATTATCCCAAAAGATTTGCCGACCTCGTTGAACATCGGGCCTTTGCTGAGCAACTGATAGAAGGTGTCCTAAGCGAGCATGGTTATAAACTAGCTGATTTCGATGTCTTTGTCGCCCGAGGCGGTGCTCAGGTATTCATACAATCCGGTGCCTATCTGATCAACGAGCGTATGTACGAAGATACGTTCAAATTTGGTGGCCACAGCCATCCGGGCAAACTCGGCACGCAGATTGCCTATGGTTATTCACAAACGTACGATAAGCCAGCTTATATCGTCAATGCTCCCAGTGTGGACGAATTCGACGACGTGGCTCGCCTCACCGGACTGCATGATATCATGCGTCAAAGTCGCATCCATACACTCAACCAAAAAGAAGTGGCTCATCGCTATGCGCGCGAGCACGACCTTGTCTACAAGGAGATCAACCTTATCGTCTGTCATATGGGCGGTGGCATCTCCGTTACAGCCCACAGACGCGGTCGGATGGTCGATTCCAACGACATTATCGAGGGAGAAGGGCCCATGTCGCCCACGCGTGCAGGCATGTTGCCGGTTCTGCCTCTGTTAAGGCTGGCCTACAGCGGCACGTACACACAAGAAGAGCTGATACTGCGCACGGTCAAGACCGGCGGTATGTACGATCATATCGGGACCGACGATTTGCGCAAGGCAGAGCAGATGATCGCCGATGGCGATACGTATGCTCAGATCGTCGTAGAATCGATGTTCTACCAGATTGCCAAACAGGTCGGTGCCATGGCAGTGGTACTTGACGGCAAAGTCGACGCGATTCTTTTCACGGGGGGTATGGCAAAGTCGCACAAGCTGGTAGAATATCTCACGGAGAAACTCTCCTGGATAGCGCCGATATTCAGCTATCCGGGTGAATTCGAGTTACAAGGTTTGGCTTCGGGCATTGTCCGCGTACTTTCGGGAGAGGAGGAAGCTCACGAATATACAGGCGTAGATGTTTGGACTGGGTTCGATCGTTAGACAGCGCTTAGGTAATCGTAAGGCAAAGTCCAGGACATGACAGGCGAGAAAAACCGTCGCCCCAACGCCCTGGCAGATTAGTTGAGTTCGCAAAGGAGGATTTTATGTCAGACACAAAAGAACTGAGTTACGGTTTTGGTGTCAAAGTCGCAGTGTTGATGCTGATTATCGTGCAGTACACAATGACTATGACCACACAGATCAACGCGAACATCCAGGCTTATTCACTGGGTTTGGGTGAGCAGTTCGGTTATCTCTATAACCAAACAGATGCTATTGTCTATACCTTGGCGTTGGTCTCCGGACTTGCTACAACGTTCCTCTTAAAGAAGTTCTCTAAAAAGACCGTAGCCATCTCCGGTGCTGTTATCATGGGCTTCTTTGGCTTTTTGCCATTCTTCACAGGCGAGAGTGGCTATCTCGGCACCCTGATTCCCCGCGCCTGCGTCGGTTTGGGCGTTGGTATCATCTTCCCCTTTGCCGCGTCTTATGCAGTGGATCTGTTTAAAGGCGGCAAGGAGAGTTGGATGCTCGGCATGCGTTCAGTAGTCGGTGCCTGCGCCGGCTTCTTTTTCATGAACGCGTCAAAGGTCATCGCCGACATCTATTATCCCGCAGTCGACGGTGTGACCCCCTTCCCGTCTGGAGCATTTGTATTGCCCCTGATAGCTTTTATCTGCGTTATCGTCATGATAATCAAGCTCCCCAACGAGGGCATTATCTACTCCAAGGAAAACGAGTCTGCAGAAGAGGCTACGTCGGTTAAACCCGCTAATTCGGGGCTGATCTACATCACGGTAGCGGTGCTCATGGCTGGCGTTGCCCTTGCCATTGTCTATTTTGGCTACAACGCCGTTACGAACAACCCCCCGATTTCCACTCCCGATGCCGCGATAGCCAATCCCATGTCTTGGGCTATCGCTGTGTTGTTCCTGCTCTTTGGAATACTGTTCATCATCACGATGTTCAAGATTGCCGGAACCAAGGACCCCGGTGAGGGAATCGCCACAAAGATCAAAAGCAATACGTGGGTATTCATCTTGGCAAACGTTTTGATCATCGGTGCCGGAAATTGCATGATGTCAAATGTCGCGCAGGTAGTCGGCGGTCCACTGATTGCCGGTGTTGACCCCACGAGCCCGGAATTCGCGGCGATTATGGCTTCGGTAAGCAACCTCACGGTGTTCGATCCGGCATCGGGGCTGCCCCCTGTTGTCAACATTGGTAACGTCATGAACGCTTTCACTATTGCCATGCTCGTCTCCGGCTTCATATTTAAGCCAGTCTGGGTTGGCATCTTTAAGCGTCATGCCTACACCGTAGGTATCGCTATGTGTGCTCTTGGATTGCTGCTGCTCTATGTCTCGGTATGTGTTATGGGCAACCTCCCCTTTGCTTTGGTTGCAGCGGTCATCTTTGGCCTTGGCTTCCAGACGTATAACGGAGCCGTCATCTTGCGTATCGCGCAGAGCAACGATAACAAGCATGTCGCCTTGTCCACTTCCTACCTGATGGCTTTCAATGGTGTAGGTCAGACCTTTGGTCCTCTGTGGATCCCTGGTCTTATCATGATAGTTACCGGTGCGGCCTTCTCCGACTTCCTGTTGTTCTCGAACTCCTGGCTCTACGCAGGCATCGTCCTTGCGGTGATGACAGTGCTCATGGGGCTTTATACTACACAGGAAAAGGTCTATCGTCCGGATGCGGCCTTCTAGGGAACTATAATCTGAAAGGAGCGATTATGCTGTATGTGATTTTGATGTTCCTCCCCATCGTCGTCGGCGCTATCGGTGGCGGCTACATCACTGATGAGACCGCAAGCAAGCGGACCCTCGGGTTTGTTCTCGTTGCTATCGCGACTGCTGGTGTTATCCTGCAGATTGCCTGGCAGATTGTCGATCCAACTTACTATCTGTCTTAACAGCAACAGACAAGAACAAGTTCTAGACTCAATGCGCTGCCCCTGGCTTGAACGATTGTGGCTGGGGGCGGCGCTTGCCCTTTGAAGGCTTGAGGAAGTTTTGTTTTTTTGAGGCGTTTGCTAACGATAAAAATTTGACCATCGACCTCGGTTTACCCGTGGCGTGGTATCATTGCGTCGCTAACCGCAGGCAACAATAGCAGAAACAGAAAAGGCCAAACTATGGCAGAGAAACACGACCAGGTCCGCTACGACAAGGGTAAAGAGGATGTGCGCGACTATGTTGCCCAGGCTACAGAGGGTATCCAAGATGTGCAAGAGGCGCGCCAGGCAGCCCGCGAGGCTCTGGATGACTTCAAACAGGACAGGGCCGAGGTGTTAGAACAAACTGCAAAACGTTTCAAGCTCACGCAGCGTCTTGAGTTTATCGTTGGGGCGCTGGCCATCCTTCAGTTGGGTATCTGGGCGCTCTTCCAGCGCGAGGAGCTCTCGCCGCTGATCTTTACTATTGCCGCCTGCTTTGTGTTTTATCTGGTGGTTGCTATCCTGGACTCCAAGGCCAAGGGGGCCAGACAAGACATCCTCTATCAAATCAAAGCAGCCAAAAAAGCCAAGTTCAGGGCCGGAGATGATGGCACCGGCGTCAAGGTCGACTTCGACTAGGGAACCACCGATTTAATCCAGTCACCACCCTCTGAATCGTGTCATGCAGTCTGCCTTAGCGGGCTGCACTGTCCATGCTTCGCGGTTTTGCCAGTTCACAACTTGGGGCGCTCGT
>JAITDU010000057.1 GCA_031282405.1 Coriobacteriales bacterium
CGAGCCCCTTCGCCCACCCCAAGATTTCAGCCAGACTCACTTTTCGAGATGTATAGATTGACTGCGAGCCCGATTGGGCTCGAACCCGCGAGGGCTGGACAGCCCAGTGGGCTGTCCAGGGCCGAGCGAGCCGGATGGCGAGCGAGGTCTTTGATTGCAAGCCGCGAAGTGGCGCAGCAATCGGCGAGCCCCTTCGCCCACCCCAAGATTTCAGCCAGACTCACTTTTCGAGATGTATAGATTGACTGCGAGCCCGATTGGGCTCGAACCCGCGAGGGCTGGACAGCCCAGTGGGCTCTATAACCCCAACTCAGCCGTGCCAGTAGAGGATGGGCACACGGCCGACTTCTTCCCAGTTAGCAAAGTCAGCGGCGTCGGGCTTGACTATAAACAGCTGAAGATAACGCTCGGCAGAGGAGCCTGTAGAGCCAATCCGATAGGTAAACTGTCGCAGCCTACTGGAGTCCGGAGGCACTTGGGCATAGGTCGGGCCAAAATCCGCATAGTCCAGCCCAGCCTGCTCCAGTACAGTGGCGCGCAGCTGATCACTGTTCACCGGAGCAGAGCTGAAGCGCAGCGGTGTGCCTGTCTCTCCCGAGAGCTTGACGAATAGACCGGTAAGCTCTGGTTCCTGTAGCGGATAATAATCACCATGCCAGTCCAAATTGACGGTATAGCCGTGATCGCCGGTAATGATGATTGTAGCATCATCATAAAGCCCCAGTTGCCTCAAGTTATCCAGGTACTCAAACACCAAAGAAAAGGCGAAGCGGGCTTGATAGTAAAGGCTGGATTGGTCGCGCGGTACCTTGTTGAAATCATAATCCACATCAAAAGGCGGGTGTGTACCCTTACAATGGATGAATGTGAAGCGATCGGCGGATGTTGTGCTGACGTCCAATCCCTGAGTGCGGAGTCGAGCAAAAAAGCCATGATCATCTGATTCGTAACGTGTGCCTTTCTTCCCGCGATAGCTCACGTGCGTGGCGATATCCTCCGTCGACAACCAAAAGGCCGGCTTAAAGGCCAGCGGCAGGTAACGATAGGCCGAAACCGTCATGATAGTGCCCAGTGAGTTGATAGCATCGATGGTAGCCGGGCCTGAATCAACATTGTCTGCGCTGCCCTTGAGGTCATTGCCGTCCAGATAGGCATAATTATATTCGGTATAGATATTGCAAATGGAGCCGCTTTGTCTGAGCGTGGGCAGAAAACTGCCGCCTTGCCAAGAGCTGCGCATAAAATCATCGGCCGGCACCTCAAACTGGTAGTTTGCTCCGGTGAGCATGTTAATGACAGACGGATAGGTACGCCCGGCCGTAGCCAGATTGTTCGTATAGCGCGTAAAGCCGTCCAGGCGTCCCGCAAAGAAGTCCGGCTCACGAGCCAAAAGCTCCTCAATATAGCGCTGGTCCAATCTATCCAGCAGCAAAACAACCGTGTTGTGCCCGGGCGAGACTTCGTAAAGACCGGCATCAGACAAAAATGTCTCATCATCAAGTCTGTCGCCAAGCACTCCAGAGGTCGAAAGTCCTACAACCAAGGCCACAAGCTGCATGGCTATGAGCAGCGCAGGGACAAAGCGCACAAGACCCTGATAGGCTTTTTTGGCAAACAACCAGATAACAAGAGGAAGAAGCACGATGAGCGCGCAGATGATAGCATTACCTATCATGTCCGGCAGCATTGATTCCCAGTCGGGTGTATCGCCGGTCAGTTGTCCCAAACCACTGTTCAAGAAGTTACCCTGAATATAAAGCGCGAGCGTAGCACCAAATACCAGGCAGGTCGCGCAATCGAAAACCCGACCCCTGAGCACAGCCAGCATCAGCGCCAGCACAACAAATACCGCTAAAAACAGGAGCACAGTCGGTCCAAGGATCATCGTGAGTGGAAACGGCATGCCGTCTGTGTTGTTGACGAACAGATCAATACAGGAAAACAACACAAAACTAAAGGAGAAGGCACCCGCCAGCAAAACAGCTATGATGAGGCGCTGTTTTAAGCTCCGGTCGTCTTTGAACAGGAAGCTGACCAGAGGCTCACGCGCAGCGGCAGCTTGAGCGGCCTTGCGCTGGCGTTTTGCCTGACGACGCTCTAGCCGCCAAAGCTGGCGGTGACGCTTGGATGTGAGCCGTACCCACAGGGCGCCAAGACGGGCCTTTGTGGTAACGAAGGCCATCTGGATACGCCTGAAGAACACCCCAAAGGCTACACTCAAAGAGATAATCAGTCCGGAGACTATCTGAATGATATAGCTCGTTGTGGCCGGATCAATATAGGCGAAAGCCGTAGCAGGAAAACCAAAGAACACTACGATGGCGAGAAAAATCGTATAGGCCAAAAGCCAGACTCTGCGCCGGTCCTGGCGTGTGAGGCCGCGCGTTAATTTGACCGCATGCCGACTCCGCTCTTTGTGGCCGAGCATTGAGCGGATCCTGCGCCGGCCTTGAAGTCCGATACCCCGTACCAGGCAAACTCTACGCTGGTTCAGACGCCGAAAATCCGATCTAGGCACCGACGCCTCCCTTGATAGCGGCAAGCTCACGTTCCAGTTGCGCCTGGCTATCGGCACGTCTGTTCGCTGCTGCGGCCGCCCGTTCAACAATATAGCCTCCCGCTGTCTCAGCGGCATGGCCGATGTTGTAGAGATTAGTATTCATAACGTTGCTTATCTGCTCGCGATAGTGCTCTCGCTGAGCCAACAGCTCCCGTGCCACAGTGCCTATATCTGCCAGGTTCTCAACGTCGATAGAGCGACCTATCGACTCGCGTAGCGAAATGTCCAAAGGCTCCAGATCCAGGTCCTGCCATCGGGGATTTATAACCTTCATGGGCGTATTTACAAACAGCGACGGTTTTTTTGTCGCATAGGAGAATTCCTGTGCAACCGTCGACCAATCTGTTACTACGATATCGGCGAGATAGACCGTGGTGTTGTCAGAGAAGTCACGCTCAAACACAAGTTCAGGGCTGGCGACGGTTTTGGAGTTGACAGCAGTTTTGGGGTCTGCGGCGATTTTGGGACTGGCGGCGATCTTCTCTTCCAGCTCCTGTTGCAGGTCATCCAATTTATTGCTAAATCTTTTAGCAAATTCTGGATGAGGACGCACAATGACTTTGAAACCGGCCTCCAACAAAGGAAGCACGGTCTCGTTCGGACAAAGTTCCAGGATATTGTCCTTTTGCCAGGACGGAGCGATAAGCGCAATCGGCGGTGTGTTCTTGTACTCAAATGGCAGCCTTGCGACGCTCTCGAGCAGGTCGTCCAACAGCGGATATCCGGTATTGACGAGGGTCTTGGCGGGCAGTTCGTAGAGTTCCTCGGCGCGTCGGGCTTCGGCCCGATGATTAGGGCCATTGACAAAGAGCGTGTCAAAGTGATCCAGAGCGTGCTCGCGTAATGCCAGATGCAGACTTGTCATACCATGGTCGAGATAGATGTACTCGATGTCTTTTCTCACCAGCGAACGCTTGATGTGGAATACCTCCAAATCAGGCATCGTCATCACCACAATATCGGCATCCAGCCGCATCATGAAGGATATGAGTCCTCGTGGACCAACATAATACGTTTTAAAACGAGGACCCAGTCTGGAACTCAGGGCGCAGGAGAATACCTGGTCGTCGGTATCGGAGGTAACATAGTGGATCGTCAGATCGCTGTTTTGCAAAAGCCAGGTGATAATACGCGAAAAATACTTGAAAAAGCCGCTGGACTCCGAGTAAAACACCAGTTGTTTATCGGATTCTTTATAGAAACGTCGCACGTCTTGGCGTTCGCGCGCTTTAGCCGTGGTCCTTTGGGCACGCAAAGCTGCGCGCTCGACCCTGCTGGGCCGCACCGTCTGAGTCAAAGTAGCGAAGTCAAGATGCTTTTTGGGGTCATAGATAAGATTGCACAATGCCAGCGTGAGCATCGAGAGCAGGTTTCCGGCTATCCAGTAGAGTCCTACACCACAGGGCAACACAAAGGCGAAGTACAACGAAAATGCTGTGAGAAACAGCGCCGTGCCCCATTTGCCCCAAAAGCCCTGGGTGAGCTGCAAAACATTGTATTTATTCTGGAATACGCACAATGCAAGCGCCGAAAGCCCCGAAAGCAGCGGATAGGCCAGTGTTAGCGTGGCAGCAAAGTTGGGGACCATGGCCATGCTCACTCCCAGGAAATCCAGGTCGACGGCCGCCATCTGCGGGAGCGCCGGTGCCGCAACAGGATCCGCAGCAAAAACTGCGGGATTGCTGTGGGCCAACTCCATAACAGCAAGTTGTGCTCCTGTGCCCAATTCTTCAGGTGAAACACCAAGGTTTTGCGCTGTCAAAGCCACGAGCGAGCGTATTGTGTCAACGTCCAGGTGCAGCAGGTGCTGCAAGGGATTGTAGATGACGCAGATCAGTCCGAGTATAATCGGTATCTGCAGAAGCAGGGGCAGCATGCCCTTGACCATAGAGTAATGTTCGCGTTTATACAGAGCCTTCTGTTCGGCAAGGACCAACGTGCTGTTGCCGGCAAAACGCTGTTTGATCTCATCCAGTGCCGGTTGGATACGAACCATAACGATAGAGTTTTTCTGCGCTATCAGCGACAGCGGAAACAACAAGAGCTTGGTCGCCAGGGTAAAGACCAAGATAGCCAAGCCATAATGCGGAATCAGCTCATAGCAAAAATAGAATATATAGCCCAGGGGTATACCCAGGATTGTGTTGATTACATCCACGCAATCATCCGTTCACAGCCCTGCTTCTGTTTAGCAGCAAACAACCGTCCCACAGCCCAAGATAGGCGCTGAAGCGGCTATCGTACTAAGTCTTGTAATCGGTTAAAACGTCTCTTCAATCGTGCCGCCACCCAACACTGAACATGAATCATACATCACGAGTGCCTGTCCTTTACTCAAACTGGGTTGGGGGCGCGCAAACACTATTTTAATGCACTTTTCAGAAAGCTGAAAGGCGCGGGCAGGCACCAGGGAGCCTTGGTAGCGATAAGCAACGTCTACGTCATAACCGTGAGAGGCGTGCCGGTCACCGGCGCAGGTCTCAGGGACATCCCCTGAGTGTTGGAAGAGGCACGAGTCTGCGTCGTCGAGCGTTCCCCCATCCGGCATTGTCCCACCAATAAGGTTAACATCGGTGATGAAGGCTCCGTAAAACGCCATATGCTCTTTATCGGCCAAACATATTGTAGAGGTGGCAGCATCAATGCTGCGCACGTATAACGGCTGGCCACCTGCCACGTTAAGCCCTCGACGTTGACCGATCGTATAGTTGATGACACCCTTATGGCGGCCGACGACCTGGCTGTCAGGACCGATGATGGCACCGGGGCGCGGAGCGGGCAGATCACGACGCACAAGCTCTCGACGAATAAAGCCTGCGTAATCGCCGTCAGCCACGAAACAGATGTCTTGACTCTCGGGTTTTTGGGCCGTGGACAGACCAAGACCAGCGGCATATTCTCGGACCTGTTGTTTGCTGTAATCACCCAAGGGCAGACGCAAGAAGGCCAGCTGCTCCTGTGTCAGACTGTAGAGCACATAGCTTTGATCCTTGCGGATATCTGTAGCCCGCAATAGACGCCACCGGCCGCTCATCTCATCAAAAACGATACGGGCGTAGTGGCCGGTGGCCATGCAATCGAAGTTCATCTGTTTGGCCCAATTCAGCAGCCGGTCAAATTTGAGGTAGCGGTTACAATCAATGCAGGGGTTGGGCGTAGCGCCAGAGCTGTAGGTATCTACGAAGCGTCGGATGACGGTATCTTCAAAAAGGTTCGCGTAATTGACAGTGTAATGGCGCATGCCTAAGGTAGTGCAGACCCGCTTGGCATCCTCCACATCGTCTAGGCCACAACAGCTGCGCTGCCCAGCCGCCTGCCGCACACCAAAGCCGGGTTGCTCCGAGTCGACCTCATCGATCAGCTTCATGGTAACGCCCGTGCAGTCATAGCCCGCTTCTTGGAGCAAAGCGGCGGTGACCGAGCTGTCCACTCCCCCACTCATGGCCACGAGACAGCGAGGCTTTTTTGTCTCAGTCATCACATGCGAGTAGATCGCTGGCTGCCATTAGTCCAAAGGCAGAATTAGCACGGTAAACGGCATTCAAAACCGCCTGTTCCACAACTGTGGCTGCCAGGGCGCCCACAAGATCCGGAGACGTTGCCACATCGCCCAATGAGAGACAGAACAACGCATCACCGTCGTTGGCGGTATGTACAGGGTAGATACTGCGAGCCAGGCCATCATGGGCCATCAGGGCCGTGCGAGCCGCCTGGGGCTTGCTTAAAGCTCCGTTGGTTAAAATCGCGCCGATAGTCGTATTGCCGATAGAATCGGCGGCAGAAGTAGATTGGGAAGGGGTCTGTGTCAGGCGCGTCAATACCACTAAAGGATCGGCTATGTGCGCTTTGGAGACAGGGGGAAGAAGCGCGCCAGCGACATAACGTCCCGACTCTCGATCGTAAACAGCACCCAGGGCGTTTACAGCGACCACAGCCGTGACAATCAGGCTCTCGCCAACAAGAGGCACCTCGACACTGGCCATGCCCAGTCCGCCTTTCATGGCCTGTGCAGGTCCCAGGAACTTACCGACACTGGCCCCACAGCCGGCACCGACGTTGCCACACGCTGTACCCTCGGCCTGCGCGACCACAGCAGCGGCCCGGCCCATCTTGGCATCCGGGCGCACGCGCGCGTCTCCCACACCCAGATCGAACAAAGACGCACCCACAACTATGGGGATATTCTCCCCCCCAAAAACCAATCCGATGCCCTGGTCGGCCAAAAACTCGGCAACACCGCTTGCGGCGTCCAAGCCAAAGGCGCTACCACCACTGAGCACAACGGCATGGATGCGCTCTACCATGTTCGTGGGAGCAAGCAGGTCAGTCTCGCGCGTGGCCGGAGCACCGCCTAACACGGCGACCGAGGCGACGGCGCCCTGTTTGGCCAAGATAACCGTGCAGCCCGTCGCGGCCTGGATGTCGGTGGCACTGCCTATGAGGAAACCGGGGGGTACAACAGCCGCAGGAGCAGCTTTAAGATTCAGCACAGTCTGCCAAGAGTTTTTGTCATTGACTCCAAAGCCCACGTGCCGGGCATTATGCGCAGTGCTCATTGGGCCCCACTCAACAAGGCCGTTGCCATAGCCAGGCTGGTGTCGACGTCGTTTTGGTTGAGTTCATCAGGTCGAATAGGCCGACCATGGCTGTTGGGGTCGCAGCAGTTGGGGATGCGGTATTCCATCCACAGTACATCGCGCCACTGACCGAGTTTAAACCCACCTTGACGCATGAGGGTCAATTCGTTGAAGCCAAAGTGCTTATGTAAAGCAACGCTGGCGTCGTTTGGAAGGGTGATGATGGCATAGACATTACAATACCCCTGGAGTCTAAGCAGTTGCAACAGCGCGGTATACAGCGCTGTGGCGATGCCCCTGCCTTGATGGTCAGGGGAGATGTAGATTGATGTCTCGGCATTCCAGTTGTAAGCCTCATGCGGACGTGAGCGGCCGGCAAAGGCAAACCCCACAACCTTATCGGCAATGCAGCAGACAAGATACGGATAATGTCGTTGAACATCCTGCATAGTCTGAGCAATCTGCTGGACTGTTGGAACCTGGGATGTCAGAGTTATCGCAGTCTTGAGGACATAGGGCGCGTAAATCTCCAAGATATCTGGAGCATCGTCAGGGACCGCGAATCTGATCTGAACGTTTTGCAAAGGTTCACCTCAATACGTTGACGGCGCTGTAAACAATCGCCGCATATGTTGTTGTCGTTAGTGCCAGTGAATGTGACAAAGGCTATCGCTGTCTGTGGCAACGCCGGTAGCGCTCGGACGGCCGCTCGGAGTTGCCCTAGGGTGTGTTGTCTCTAAAGCCTGTCATGGGTAATTTTACCCCGATTCGTTGCCCGGACAGCAAAACGTAACCTGATTGACCTTTCTTCGGGCTCTCTTTAATTCCATTTTGACCTCTCTTTGATTGCTCCTGCGCTCCTTGCGGTTTTAAGGGCACGAGCACTCATTGACCATAGCCAAATCGACGAATTTGGTTGGCATCGCGTCGCCACTGTTTGCGCAGTTTGACTCTGAGATCGAGATAAACCCGGCACGCCAACAGATGCTCAAGGTCTTGACGAGCTGAGCTACCGATCTCTTTAATCATACGACCGCCCTTACCCACAACCATCCCTTTCTGTGACTCACGCTCAACATAGATGGCAGCGCTGATACGATAAAGTTTGGCCTTCTCGTCGCGTTCCATCTCCTCAACCTGTACACCTATGGCATGGGGCAACTCGTCAAAGGTGGCGTGCAGCACCTTCTCGCGGATAAACTCTGCAATGATGACTTCCAGGGGCTGGTCGGTATCCTTGTCGGGGTCAAACCAAGCCGGGCCGGGGGGCAACAGGTTTTTGCAAATTTCGACAAAGGAGGAGACCTGATAGCCTTCCAAGGCACTGACGGCTAGTGCTGCCGAGAAGTCCAGGCACTTTTGGGCGGCGGACATCTGGGAGGCGACTTGCTCAGTGCCGGCCAGCAGCGATTTTGTGACGACCAGCAGCCGCGCAGACGTGGTCTGCTCTATCTGGGAGAGCACCCATTCATCTCCCCTGCCAAACTGCTGGGTGGCGTCCAAACAAAAAGCCACGACATCCACATCGGTCATGCCTTGGATGGCCGAGTGGTTCAGTTCTTCTCCTAAAGCATCATGGGGCTTATGCAAGCCGGGAGTGTCCACGAATACCATCTGGAAACCCTGACCGTTCAGGATGGCGCGAAAGCGATGCCGCGTGGTCTGAGCAACGTTAGATGTGATGGCCACCTTATGGCCCAAGGCAGCGTTGAGCAGGGTTGACTTTCCCACATTGGGACGCCCTGCGAGCGTAACGAAGCCGCTTTGAAAATCCACCGACGCATCTTGGCCGGTCATGATTGGGCCAGTATCTCGACAAGGGCGCTGATGTAGACGATACAGCCTATGACCACAGCCAGCATCGAGAGTGTCAATACCGCTCCGGCCGCCGCGTCTTTGGCCTTTTTTGCCAGCGGATTCGGCTCGGGGCTGGCCAGGTCAACAAGGGCCTCAAGCGCACTGTTAAAGAGCTCGGCGGCCAGGACCAGCCCGATAGCCGTAATGATTGCCAACCAGCCCCACAATTCCACATGAAGCGCAGCGGCGGCGATGAGGGCAACGGCAGCGATACCCAACTCAATTTTAATGTTGCGTTCATGCGCGATGGTCTGGCCGATGCCTCTTAAGGCACAGGCAAAAGCCTGTGTGAGTGTGGTCTTAGGTTTCATAAGGTTGCCGTGGGGTCATAAGGTTGCCTTGGGTTTATAACGTGGGGGGCTTCATGGCGCACCTCGTCAGAATTCATGGCACACCTCGCTGGCCGTTGTTTCTGTGTCGGCTGTTGTGTCTATCTTTATATTGGCTGCCCCCTGCGGCGCATATGCTTTGACTATCGTATCCCATTGTGCCAACAGTTCGTCTTCTCTGGCCTCCATCCGAACGGCATCAGCCTCGTTCGCATGATCATAGCCCAGAAGGTGCAGGATGCCGTGCACCACAAGCAACTCCATCTCCTCAAAAACATCCACAGCAAGCCCACGGGCACGCTCGGCAGCCACCTGCGGACACATTACGACATCGCCTAAAAGCTCAGCATCACAGGCAAAAGACAGCACGTCGGTAGGCGCTTGGACACCGCGATACGTACTGTTCAGAGCTTCCATTTCGTCTGCGTCCACAAAAGACAGCGACAGTTCGGATGCCGCGCCCGCATGCTCCTGTTCCAAGACGTAATAGGCCAGGGCAACGAGCCTGTCCTGCGGCGATTTGTGCGGCCCTTGCCTGTTGGCGTGATCCTCCAGGGCCGACTCACCACTGCTGCGGTCATCCAGGTTGACTATCACTCCACACTCCAAATCATAGGCCTTGTCAGCTACATCCTGTTTATGGTTAACGAACGCCCGCGGGCTTCAATAAACAGTCCTCGACTACAGCACATCGTGGTGTAGCAGAGGTTGGTATACGTCTGCCTAACAGCTTACCATTCTTGAAGTCAAAGAGCTGAGCAGCGCACAACGCGCCCACCGCAGGCGCATCCGCAACTTCTACAAGATGATAGCTTTCGGAGCGGCCTATGCCCGGACGCTCTATTAAAAGCTGTTCGACAGTACCTACCCTTTGTAGGGCATCATCTGATTTTAACCTGGCTGCCAACTGTCGCAGATTTGCCGAACGCGCCACCAACGTGGCACCATCAAGGTGCCCCGGCAAACGGGCAGCCGCCGTATGTGGGCGCTTAGAATAACGGAATACATGAATACGCGAGAAACCCGCCTGTATGCAAGCGGCACGGGTCTGATCAAAATCATCGTCCGTCTCGCCCGGAAAGCCAACAATGCAGTCACTCGTAATTGCTAAATTATTAAGCAATTTTTTAGCCTGCGCGATACGTTCCAGGTAGTCCTGAACGCGATAGTTGCGCCGCATCGCAGCCAGTATTCGATCCGAGCCGGATTGCAGGGGTATGTGCAGATGGGCGCACAATCGGCCGTTGGAGCCGGCCATCAACTCCAATACCCCATCGTCCAGGCTGCGCAGTTCGACAGATGACAGACGAATACGAAAGTCGTCGCCCTCGGCAAGCAGACGAGCAATCAGGCCGACCAGCGAAAGCCCCTCGGCGCTATAAGCCCCCAGATCGATGCCAGCCAGCACAATTTCGCGCGCGCCCGCTTGACGAGCCTGTTTGAGCTGGCTGACAACACGAGACGGCGGCACGCTTTGGGCACAGCCTCGAACAAGCGGCACAACGCAATAGGAGCAGGCATTGTCACAGCCATCCTGCGCAAGAAGCGTCACTCTCGTGCGAAACCCCCGTCCAAAGCGGTTGGGCCGCTCGTTTCGTGTGCCCGCAATCCCCAAAAGCTCAAGAGCCTTGTCGCGCGCCAGGTCTCTGTTAGGAATCAGCAACACTCGCTCGCCACTATCCGCGAACTGCGCACAGTCCAAAGCCGCACCGCAGCCGGTCACGATAACCCAGGGTTGGAGAGAAGAACCAGCCGCTCGTCGGATGGCCTTACGCGATTTTGCATCGGCCTCGGCGGTGACCGTGCAGGTGTTGACTATGACGAGTTCGGCTGTACTCAGATGAGAAGGTTCGGCGCCCTGCGCCCGAAGGGCAGCGGCAAGAGCGTCGGACTGCGTTCTGTTGACCTTGCAGCCTAAGGTGATGACCGTAAATCTCTTAGCGGCCATGGTCGCTTGCCTGCCTGTCCACGTGTGTGCCCAAGTCCGGATGTGTGCCCAGAGCGCCCATTTCATAAAGCGCCAGAGCACTGGCAACCGCCGCTGCTGTATCCACCCTGAGAATACGGGCACCGAGGCTGAATATCTGGCATCCGGCCGTACGAAGCTGTTCGACTTCCACAGGGCTGAAACCGCCCTCCGGGCCAATGAACAGGGAGGCATCAGAGGAGGTGGAGTCAAAGGAGGTGGCATCGGAAGAGGTGGCGTCGGACAAATCAGGGCTGAGCGAGGTGACCTCGGACGGGCCCATACTGGGTGGAACAGAGGCAGGATTGCACCGCTCAATCCCACGCCGCAGTGCCGAGCCAAGGTCCAAAGCCTTGCTGTTCTCGCCTTCGCAGGCCTCCTCCCAGGCCTCTTCCCAAGCGCAGAGCCTCGGGCGCATGGCATTCGTTAAAGCAAGCGCGGCATCTAAACTCAGAACCGGTTCGATGTACGGGACCGTGAGACGACCGCACTGTTCGGCTGCGGCACGAGCAACACGCTGCCAGCGTCTCAACTTGGTGTTCTCTTTGCCTGGATGCAGTTTTGCGGTGGTGCGACTGCTCACAAAGACGACTATGCGCCAAATTCCGAGTTCGGTAGCCTGACGGATTATCGTATCCAGGTGATCGGCACGAGTCAAACCCTGACACAGAGTCAGATGGGGCAGTGCTTCGGGCTTTAATATGCTAATTAATTTAGCAATTAATCTATCTTGCCCCTGCCATCGAACAAATTCGAACAGACAACCCCTGCCACAGCCGTCTGCTAACGAAAAAGGCTCACTCGATGTTAATCGTGCCGCCCGCATATGCTTGATAACACGTTGGCCGGGAGTAAGCTCCACAACAGAATCACTCGCCAGGTTTGAGTTCAGACAGCCATCCAAAGATGAACACTTAAGGTCGTCCGTTGGCATAAGATCGCCCGCCGGGCCTGAACTCAGAAAATCACTTATATAATGATGGATAGACATGGGTGCCTACCGATACAGATATCCTCTATGTAGACCAGGCGAGGCGCAAAGATTTGATCGGGTATCCGGGTGGCTACCAACGCGTCGCACAAGGACAACACCTTTTGCAAACGTCTCTTGTCACAGAGCTTCCACATCCACCTGAGCCGCACTAAGACAACACTTCCTTGATGCGTTGTGACACGGTCTTTTTGCCCGAGACATCATCGCCAAACTCCGCGGCCAATTCCTCCAGCAACTCCTGTTGGCGTTTCGTAAGCGAGCGCGGCACCACAACCGTCACGTGCACGAACAGGTCGCCTCGGCTCTCTTTTTTAAACACTCGCAGGCCCTTGCCTCGTACACGCACCATTTGATCATTCTGGCAGCCGACCGGTATCCTGACCTCGACCTTCTCGCGAGGCATAATGCCGTCCACGCTGACCGTGGCGCCCAAAGCTGCCTGAGTTATAGATATCTCGACGCGTGTGTGCAGGTTGTCACCCTCGCGCAACAGCCGACTGTGCTGATCAATACGCACCGTGACGATAAGGTCGCCGGCGTCGGCGCCATGGATACCCGCCTCCCCAAAGCCTTTCAAACGCAGTTGCTGGCCATCGCGAATACCATGAGGCACGTCGATAGAGATATGTTGACGATCCGGCAAACGGCCCTGGCCATCACACTCCGGGCAGGGATTCTCAATGGTTTTACCCGTGCCGCCACAGACGTTACAGACCGACTGGGTCTGCATATCGCCCAAAAACGTGTGTTGAACGCTGACTACCCTGCCCGTGCCGTTACAATGGGAGCAGTCAACAAAGCTGCCATTCTCTCCCAAACCCGTACCACCACAGGTCTCGCACGGAGCCAGGCGGTCGTAGACTATCTCTTTTTTGGTACCCGTAGCCACCTCTTCGAGCGTCAGACGCAGGCCGACACCCATGTCGCGGCCCTCTTTGCGCACGGCCGCCCGCCCCTGAGCCGCCCCGCCAAAGAACGTGCTGAACAGGTCGCCCATGCCAAAGCCGCCGCCAAACAAATCGCCGATATCCACATACTGATAACCACCGCCGCCCCCCGACGCAACCTTGCCAAAGCGGTCGTACTGAGACCGTTTATTCGCGTCACTCAAGACATCGTAGGCTTCGTTGAGTTCCTTGAAACGCTCCTCGGCATCAGGTGCCTTGTTGACATCAGGATGCAACGTACGAGCCTTCTTATAGAATGCCTTTTTGATTTCTGAGTCGGTAGCCTGGCGCGTAACGCCCAGTACTTCATAGTAATCCGCAGTCAATCCTTATCCTTCCGCGTCGTCGGCAATTGTGCAAATCGCACTGATTGCCTTTTGGTAGTCCATCCGAGTAGGGCCAAACAGGGCCACCACACCGTTGTTCTCGCCCCGAACTGCGCCGGGAGCCGGAGAGAAAACCGTGTTAGCTGCCATACTGCTGGCATCGAAGCTTGCTGCCACCAGCGAGAACTGATAGAGTTGCGCGTCGTTATTCTCTGCCCCTATGCGCACATGCAGGCCACCGCTTGTGGCAATATCCTTAAGGATGTCTAAAAGATCGCCCTGATTTTCCAGCAGTTGCATGAGGGGCACCGCCGCCGCGACATTCGTGAATTCCGGCTGCCTTAACAGCAGAGGTAGGCCGCGGTGGTACACAGTTGCCGAAATTTGCGGCAGCCACAGTACCAGCAGGCTGTTCGTATACTGGGCAAAGAACGCCAGTAACTCCCCTACCATCCTTGCCTTGTCATGCAGATTGCCGGCGGCTTTGATGGCCGAGATAAGCGGAAGGGCGGGTTGGGGGCCAAAATCTGCCAGAGGTCTTACCCTATGTTTAATGAATTCAGGATGTAAAAGCAGGCTGTTAACGAAGGTTCGGTAACCCACGTTTGTGGGAATACGGCCGGCAGAGGTGTGTGGCGAGATAACATAGCCCTTGTCCTCAAGCCACATCAGTTCATTGCGTACCGTGGCTGCAGAAAGCCGGGGCATGTAATAGCGCACGAGAGTACGGGAGCCCACCGGGTGCACGCTTTGGACATACTCCCGGATAACCGATTGTAAGACGCTATAACGACGCTCGGATAGCATGGTCTGATAACTGCCTGTTTTCTGCCTGTTTTCTGTCTATGTTCTGTCTGTATGTGCCGTTTGCCCGGTACTGTTCCGCACGTTGTGCCAGAAGAAAGCTCGGTGGACGGTCTAAAACAGCTATGTTAGCAGTATGCCCGCAAATCCACCCGCGACACAGATAACGTAACAGAACCGTAAATAGCAAAACGCAAACACCCTCAACTCAAACCGTTCAGCAGTAGAAACGGATGGAGCACGCCCAGACTTCTGTTGCGATTTGTGCGCCCAGAGGGACAGAACAATGATGGGATGGTAGTCTACTGTGACTGACGTAAGCCCGTACCCGACTGCCTTAAGCCCCTGCCCAACTGACGTAAGCCCGTAAGGCTCAGGGCTTCGCACCCGCAGGACTCTGACAGTACTGCAGCTGCGGAACTCGACCAGCACTTACTTTGGTACACACAAGACAAAAGCATTCATCTGTCTTGTTATAAAACAAAATAAATTGGCCGTTCCCTTTGCCTGTACCAATGTAAGTGCTAACCTCGAACAGCCCTCGCTTATGCAGTGCTGTCAGAGCCCTGCTGCTCCACAAAATCGCCTTACAGGCTTACGTCAGTCGGAGTAGACAGGCGCATCGTCATTGCAAGCCTGCGCAAGACTGATGGGACTCTGCCTCCCTGTCGAACATTTTGCCCGAGTTAGAAGCTGGACAGATCCTCATCACGCTCGGAGATGTTACCGGCTCCGGCAGAGCCTATCGTGATCGTGACCAGCTCATTGTAGGCCAGGTTCACATAATCTGTACCATAGTCATCAAAGGTCATCGTCGAATAGTAGCCCTTCTCACCAAAGGCCAACTCAGGGCCCCACCACAGATCGCCCGTACCCTCTTTGATGATATAGTCGCCCGGTGGAACCTCCACCATGACCTCGGAGATACCATTCATGAATACAGTAGCGATAAGCTGGCTGCCTGCATAGATTTTGTAGAAAGAACCGCCACTTGAAAAGCGGTAATCAAATTTAATGCCGCAATCGACGGAGAAGAAAGCCGGATCCTGCCAGATGATGCCACTCGCCGGAAACGGTATCTTGCTGGCCTCGGCTCGCGCCACAGCATCGGAATAACTACCCAGTGAAGCAAAATCATAGTAGGCGCCAAAGTTATCACCGGCCGCCAACTTCTTCTCGGCAAGAGCGTATTTAACCTGCTTGACCCAATCAGAGCTATCTATAAAACCTGCGCTTGACAGGCGAGTGAATTCGGTCAGTGCTCCCTCCAAATCTCCACTGTCAAAACGTGCTTTTGCCGCCTCGTAATCAATGTAATTCTGGGCCGTAGTGGCCTTTTGCTGCGCATCTCGATAGTCGCCCAGTTCGTTGAACTTAACCAAGGCGCTCGAATAATCCTTATCGGACATAAGCCTGACGGCATCATCGTAGGTACCGGAGCGCATCAACTCGGTAATACCAAAGAAACCACCAACGCCCAACGCCACGACCAGTACCACTGCCAGCGCGATAACGAGCGGTCTTTTAGATTTGGGTTTGGCCGACGGAGCGGCTTGCGGTGCGGCTTGCGACGTGGTCACGCCTGCCGACGGAACATCCGCAGACGGTGGTGACGCTACAGCAACGGGTATCACACCAGGCACCGGTGGTGGAGGCGCATCCACGGGCAGAGCGCCCGCGGGTGGTGGTAGCTCTGTTGCAGAATCTGCGGTAGGCAACTGTACACCTGTCGATACAGGAACCGGTTGTGTCTCTGCAATCGTGGTGGCCGTGGGAGCCGGTGGTGGTGGTATATCCACGGGTGAAGCATCCACAGCTGGTGGCGGCAACACACCTGTTGCAGAAGCCGCAACAGGTGTTGGTGACTCTGTTGGCGTGGAAGTCGCAGCAATTGGCTGTGAATCCGGCAGAGCAGCCGTATCGGTTACAGAATTTTGACTTGGATCGACTTGGGTACCGCACGATGGGCAAAAAGCATCGCTTTCATTGAGTAGGGCACCGCACTGATTACATTTCATAGCGTTTCACTCTCCTAAAATCCTCGCCCATGAATCCATGCGCAGCGGGCAATCCATACGCGACTCCCCTTGAGCTTTTCTCCTAAGATCCCCACCCATGGATCCATGTGGCAGTTCGGGCATATGATAGCATGGGGCGACTTGTCATCATTGGGACAACAGCCCAATAGTCACACTCTTAGGACACCTGTCCAAGGAGTGGCGCTAGGGGTGACGCAGGCGGTCGACTACGAATGGTTAACCGTTGAGGAAATAGCGATGAATATCGGCGTTGGTGGCAATAAAAACGAGCATGATAACCGCAACGATGCCGGCAATAGAGATACCGTTGACCACACTGACGGGAATCTTGCGACGCGCGATACGCTCAATTGTCGCGATAACGATCTTGCCACCGTCAAATGGTGGAATAGGTAAAAGATTCATAAGGCCAATAGAAATAGAAAGCGCCGCGGCCAACAGGATGAAAGACAGTGGTCCGGCACCGGCGGCGGCTTTGGCCTCCATCGAAATGCCAACAACCGAGGATGTCTGGTTTACCGTATCGGCAAAGGTAGCGGGATTGATGAGCTGCACAATGGCATTAAACACTACGCCTATCAAACCAACGGAAGTAGACAGAGCATCGCCAAAAGACAGCGACTGATTGACGACTTGGGAGGTAATCCCTATTATCGGCTTGCCGTTGCCGTTGTCGATGAGTTTGATGGGCAGGTCCATGTAAGTACCGTCGCGGTTGACACCTACCGTGATACTGTCGCCTATGGCGTGTGTCGCCACGACCGCCGTCAAGTCCTCCCACTTCGTCAGCTCCTGGCCGTCTATGGATACGAGGACGTCGCCCGTCTCAATATGCGCCGCGGCAGCCGGAGAATCGGCAACGACGTCTTGTACGGTGGTAGTGGTAACCTGTTGTCCTTGCGCCATCAAAATAACGCAAAAGACGGCTACGGCAAACAGCAGGTTAAAAAACGACCCGGCAAAGAGTATACACATCCTGCGCCACCAGGGCAAAGAGCCATACGTATGGCTGTGCTCACTTTGGATAAAAGCATCCGGATCGTCCAGCGGACGCGCCGCGCCTTGCGCATAGTCATTATCGCCCAGAGTGGCCGCGGCGATTTCATAGCGGTATTGTCCGTCTTTGCGGCTACGGACGGCTGTACCCCAGTCGCTTAACGTATCCAAGGCTTTAACGATATCAAAGCCTGCCTGGTCGCTCAGGCGCGCGGCCTGTTCCTCGTCAATCGTGCCAAAATAGGCGATAAGCGCCAAAGCCCGAGACAGGTCAGGGTTATCCTCGCCACCTTCCATGCCGGCAATCAGACAGTAACCGCCCAACGGCAGAGCGGTTATCCCATATTTGGTATCCTTGCGTTTGAAGCCGATATTGGGGCCGGGCAGGCCAATCATGAACTCCTTGACACGCAACTTAAAAGCTCGAGCTGTCAAAAAGTGTCCCAACTCATGCACAAAGACAATGATGCTAAGAAGCACCAATCCCCAAAATATCGTCAAAATAACATCGAACATAGTTCCTCACAGAGCAAGCTGGTTGATGGCGGCAGTATGATGACGCGGCAGTTCAGAGCGAGTCCGGACGTTAGAACAGCAGGTTGGCAGTACATCAGGACGTCAGGACGTTCGTGTGCGTCTCTTCAGACAGTGTAACGGATAAATCGACGGGCCTGCTCCCTTGTAACGTTATCGACATCCAACAGTTGTTCGATGGACGTGGCCGGTTTACGGTCGTGCTGCTCCAGACAACGCTCAACGATACGCTCAATGTCCAAAAAACCTATCTTACCGTCCAAAAATGCGGCAACCGCGAATTCATTGGCAGCATTGAGGGCTGTGGGACAGGTACCGCCCTGTTCGCCGGCAACGCGAGCCAACTTGAGGCAGCCGAAGGTTTCGGTGTCGGGCGGCTGAAAATCCAGGCTCATTAACGTCGTAAGATCCAGCGGCTTTTGGTGAGGCGTAGGCCAGCGCCGAGGATGACTGAGGGCGTATTGAATGGGCAGTCTCATATCTGGCAAACCCAGCTGGGCCTTAAAGGAGCCATCAGAGAAAGCGACAAGCGAGTGGATGATACTTTGAGGATGTACGACGACGCATATATTGCTATATGGAATAGCAAATAGGTGATGAGCCTCGATAATCTCCAGTCCTTTGTTCATGAGAGTGGCTGAGTCGATGGTAATCTTAGGACCCATCTGCCAGGTTGGATGTGTCAGAGCCTGGGTGGCATCAATAGCAGCCAGTTGCTTACGATCCCAGCCTCTGAACGGTCCACCGCTGGCGGTGAGCCATAGTTGGCAAACTGACTGAACATCCTCGCCAACAAGGCATTGGTAGAGCGCGGAATGTTCGGAATCCACAGGAAGTATCTGCCCGGGAGCAGCCAAAGGCATCAGAATATCCCCCCCTACAACCAAAGATTCCTTATTGGCCAAAGCCAGGCGCTTGCCGGCTTTAAGGGTCGCAAAGCTGGCCTTTAGACCAGCTACACCTACGATGGCATTCAAGACGACATCGACATCGTCGCGCTCAATTAACTGGGCGATATACGAGGTGCCAAAGCCGAGTCGCAGGTCTTTGGGTATATCCGGCTGTGGCGAACATCGCGTAGCCAGTGCTACATCGCGCACACCGAGTTCGTTGGCCTGTTCGCAGAGTAGGCTAAGATTACTGTGCGCCGCAAGAGCCAGCACCTGGATACGCTCGGGATAATTCTTGGCAACATCTACGGCTTGCCGGCCAACGGAGCCGGTCGAACCGAGTATGATTACCCGCAGTGTTTTTTGCACCTATCCTCCAAACGTTCTAGGGCCAAAAAGAACTCAACGACCCAACAAGTCAGCTAAACAGAACCGGCTAAACGAATCAACAGCGATGCCATGGCCGCCACCAGTATCAAAGAATCGCAACGATCGAGAAAACCACCATGTCCGGGCAGCAACTTGCTGGAGTCCTTATGGCCGGTAGAGCGTTTTATGCGTGATTCCACAAGGTCGCCCAAGATGCCCACCCAACCACAAAGTATGCCGCCACAGATAGTCCAACCCCAGCTCAAATTGACGCCGGGAATCAAAGGGATCAGACACCAGAGCGCAACCGAGGCAACAAGACCGGCAAGGAAACCTTCCCAGGATTTAGACGGTGAGATGCGAGGCGCCATCTTGTGCTTGCCTACACGACTGCCTATGATGAAGGCGGCGGCATCGTTTGCCCAGGTGCTGACGACGATAATCAGTACCAGTAGTCCGCCCCAAAAATCCGGCAGCACAAATCCCGCGTCCACCGTCGGTATCTGGCGTATCTGCACAAGACAGGTAAGCATCAACCCGGTGTAGAGGGCACCAAACAGCGTAATGGCGGCATCGGTGATACGCGCCGGGGTATAGTAGACATACCAGATGAGCAAGACGACCGCAAACGCGGTGGTCAATGACAAGATGCCATTAAAACTCCAGAAATAGTAGCTTACCGGATAGAGCGCGGCTGCGGCGGTACCGATAAGCTCGTTAGGTAGCTTGGCGTCGGAGCGCAGCATGGCATAAAATTCAAAGGCACACAGACCGCTTAGGGCCGCCACGGCCAGCATCGTAGTCAGGGGGCTGACCAGGATCAAAGCAGCGGTTGTAAGTGAGAATACCGCAGCAGTGATGACCCGAGACCTAGACACCACCGACTCCGTCCTCACCACCGTTTGTATTACCACCCCTGTGGTCGAAGTCATGTGTGCCACTACTCCGGTGATCTCTGCGATCGAGACCACCAAAGCGGCGGCGACGGCTCTGGAATTCCACGAGGGCCCGCAGCAGCTCAAAGCGATCAAAATCCGGCCAGAGTACATCGGTGATGTAAAGCTCACTATAGGCTATCTGATAGAGGAGGAAGTTAGACAAACGATACTCGCCGCTGGTGCGCACCAGCAGATCCGGGTCGGGGATGCCAGCCGTCTGCAGGTATCCCGCAAAACCCTGCATGTCTAATTCCTGCACCTGAGCCGCACTTATCTGACCGGACAGACAGGCGTTGGCGATGGTTTTGGCAGCGTTGACGATCTCGGCTCGCGAGCCGTAATTGACAGCGATAACCAGGGTCATGCCCGTGTTATCCGCGCTTTGACGTACCGCATCCAGGAATGTGTCGCGAGTCTTAGGAGGCAAGACGGATACATCGCCAATCAACTTGATGCGCACCTGATTTTCTAACATACCCTGAAGTTCGGCGGACATGGTCTTGGCAAACAACTCCATCAGCGTCCTGACCTCCTGGCGCGGTCGACTCCAGTTTTCGGTGCTAAAGGAATAGATCGTGAGAAAATCCACACCAATATCACTTGCGGTACGAATCAGTTCACGCACACCAACAATGCCGGCCTTGTGGCCTGCGGCCCGGCTTTTGCCACGTTGTTTAGCCCAGCGTCCGTTGCCATCCATGATTACCGCAATATGGGCTGGAATGCGCTTCGTGTCCAAGGCTGCCAGCGCTGCCCGGACATCAAAGCCTGTACCAAGAGCAGTATCGAAAGCCGTATCGCGAGCAGCAGTGTGCGCAGAAGCATGGCCGGCGTGAGCGACAGCAAATACTTCCTCAATGGGTTTTCTGGGGGCGCTCACCGCACCTCAGACTTCCATGACTTCGGCTTCTTTTTTCTTCAATGCCTCGCTTATCCGATTTACGTGGATATCCGTGAGCTTTTGGGTCTGCTCCTCGGCGCGATGCTCCTCGTCTTTGGAAAGCGACTCGTCTTTGATAAGACGCTCTAACTTTGAGTTGGCATCGCGGCGGATATTGCGAATAGAGACCTTGGCATCTTCAGCAATGGCCCGACACTGCTTGACCAGCTCCCGGCGCCGCTCCTCAGTGAGTGGTGGGAAGGGCAATCGAATCGTGGTACCGTCGTTGGAGGGTGTGATGCCCAGGTCGCTTGCCATAAGGGCCTTTTCGATATCTTTGAGCGCGCTTTTGTCCCAAGGCTCAATGACCAAAAGGTGCGCATCGGGCGATTTAACGCTGGCTAATTGGGTAATGGGTGTGGAGGCACCATAATAATCGACGTTGATGCGCTCAATACTCGCGGCCGATGCTCTGCCTGTGCGGATAGCGCCAAACTCGTGGGCGAGGTTTTCCAGCGTCTTGTCCATCTGCGCCGAATGGGTGGCGATGATGTCGTCTACCGTTGACATGATATCGACCTTTCTGATTCGAGTCGTCTCAAAAATGCTATATAATTTAGCAAATTAGCGGACTGCCATGCCTTTCTCACCAATCCTAACACTTCCTACTAATAATGAACGACTGTGCCGACGTTTTCGCCTTTGAGCGCTCGCTCCATGGCATTTTGCGTGTCCAGGCTAAACACTATCAGGGGCAATTTGTTGTCCATACAAAGCGAAATCGCCGTCGAGTCCATGATTTGCAATTCGCGGGTGAGAATATCCAGATAGCTGATGCTCTCAAAGCGCGCGGCATGAGGGTTTGCGATCGGATCGCTGTCGTAGATACCGTCGACCTTTGTAGCTTTCATGAATACGTTGGCATCAATCTCGCAGGCTCGCAAAGCGGCGGTGGTGTCTGTTGTAAAGAACGGATTGCCGGTGCCGCCGGCAAATATGACAACGCGGCCCTTCTCCAGATGACGGATAGCCCGACGACGGATGTAGGTTTCGGCCACCGCCTGCATGGCAATAGCGCTTTGCACCCGCGTAAACACGCCTACCCGCTCCAAGGCTTCTTGCAAAGCCAAAGCGTTCATGACAGTGGCCAGCATGCCGATGTAGTCGGCCTGAGAGCGATCCATGCCTTCAGTAGAGGCAGCCATGCCCCTGAAAATATTGCCGCCGCCCACCGTGATGGCCAACTCGACCTGCTTTGTGGACATGATGTCTTTGATCTGGGTAGCCAGACCTGTGATTACCTTGGGGTCAATCCCGTATCCTTGATCGCCAGCCAGATGCTCACCGGACAGTTTGAGGAGCACCCTTTTGTATTTGAATCCCGACACGGTTCTCCTAACGATTGTATTCTCACATCATTACAGCAGCTTTATACCGGCTGCTCTGTGTCAGCAGCACTGTATCGGCAGCTATTCACCACCCAGGGCGTAGCGCACAAAGTCCACGACGCTGATTGTGTCCTTCAGTTCGGTGGCAGCCTTCTTGAGATACGCGCGTACGGTGATGTCTGAGTCTTTGATGAAGGCCTGCTCCAGCAAAGTGTTCTCCTTATAGAACTTCTCCATGCGCCCCAGAGCGATCTTTTCCTGGATACTCTCGGGCTTGCCGGACTCAGCCGCCTGTGCCTTATAGATGCTCATCTCGCGCTCGATGGCCTCGGGTTCAAAGCTCTCGCGCGAGACAGACTGTGGATTGGCTGCGGCAACCTGCATGGCTACGTCCTTAGCAACCTCTAAAAAGCGCTGATCGCCAGCCGTACCCGGCTTGTCAAAATCAAATTGCACGAGAATACCCAAGCGCCCGCCACCGTGAATGTACGTCGCAAATGCGCCTTTTTCGGTTTGTGTGCGCATAAAGCGGCTGACCTGGATATTCTCACCGATGGTATGGATGCCCTCGGTGAGAAGTTCCTGGACGCTCTGGCCGTCTACAGCGACCGCTAGCAGAGCCTCAGTATCTTTTGGGTCGGCTTCGAGCACCGCTGTGGCGACCTTGGCAGCCAGCTCGGCAAAAACATCGTTTCTTGAGACAAAATCGGTCTCGCAGTTGACTTCGACTATAGCGGCGCTGCGCACATCCGAAGAGAGCTTTGTAACTATCAAGCCCTCGTTTGTGGCCCGTCCGGCTTTCTTGGCAGCAGCGGCCAGGCCACGAGTGCGCAAAACATCTATGGCTGCCTCGACCTCGCCTTTGGCCTCAGTCAGGGCTTTTTTGCATTCCATCATGCCGGCACCGGTTATCTCGCGCAGTTCCTTAACCAGTTGGGCTGTTATTTCTGGCATGTACTTTCCTCCTCGGTGGAAAAATCAATCGGTCGGTGGTGGTTTGTGCTAGATGGTCATCAATCGTCTATGGGCTGTGCGGCAGCGTCGGTATCAGTGGAATCAGATTCGATGCCAGCCGCACCGTCACTATCTATGACAGCAGCGGTGTCGGCGAGGGTGGCACTGTCACTGTCGGCGACAGCGTCAGTTTTGGCGGTGTCGGCGGTGTCGGCGGCAAGGGCAGCGGTAGCGAAAGCGTCAGTGTCGGTAGTATCGGCGGTGGCGTTGAGTGCAGCATCAACAGCGGTAGCGAGAAGGGCGGCAGAAGGGGCGGCATGGGTAACCGCATCGGTAGTCTGTTCGACCTCCTCAGCAGGCTTCTCCCCTTCTAAGGGCTCGTAGGAAGCGGCTTCGTCAGCGGGCTCAACAGAGAAGGAAGCGTCCTCGGCAGCCTCGGCCATGATCATTTCGGCCTCGTCCCATACCTCGGCGGTAGCTCCCGCCACAATGGCGTCGGCGATAAGGTTGGTAATCAGGGCCACAGATCGGATTGCATCATCATTACCGGGGATTCCATAGCTCACCTCATCGGGATCAGCATTGGTATCGAGGATGCCTATTACGGGTATTTCCAGACGTCTGGCCTCGTGAATGGCTATTTGTTCACGCTTGGTATCTACAACGAACACCGCCTGGGGAATCGAAGTCATATTGCGCACACCGTTGAGACTGGCCTGGAGCTTGCCCAGCTCCTTGCGCAACAATATCTGCTCTTTTTTAGGCAAACTGGCCATGCGACCGTCCTCTTCCATGGCTTCCAGTTGTTCCATATAGGTCACACGGGAACGAATGGTTACGAAGTTCGTAAGCATGCCGCCGAGCCACCGGTGGTTCACATAGGGCATGCCACAACGCTCGGCAGCCGAAGCGATGGGCTCCTGGGCCTGCTTCTTTGTACCGACAAACAGGATACTGCCACCTTTGGATGCCAGTTCCTTGGCAAAGCTATAAGCCCGGTCCAGCTCTATCAGGGTCCTTTTGAGATCGATGATGTAAATACCCCTGCGCGAAGTAAAGATGTAGGGTTTCATCTTGGGATTCCACTTGCGGGTCTGGTGCCCAAAGTGGACGCCGGCATCAACCAGTCCGGCGATGTTAACACGTGTTGCCATTCTCTCTCCTTAATTTGTTGTTGGAAGCCAGAGGCTTCCCCTCTGCTCAAATCATCCTGTTTATCGCAACCGCACGCGGCCACCGGCGAAAACAGTCCTCAAGCATGTGTGATCCAGGCTTGTGGCCTGGTTTAGACGAACCGATTAATTGTACCAGAATCAGCGCTGAGGGCAAGTTAAGACTCAGGTTGGCTTGAAGAGGGCGCGGACCACTCTGGGATTGACCGGCTGTAGTCAGCTTAAATCGACCTGACCGGCCTGATTAAAACGCGCGATAGTCAATACCGGGGCACTGCGGTGAGCAGAGCACACGGGCCGGCAATTCAACAACGATGGCCGCGACCAGTTGCGGAGCGATGTCGATACTACCGCTGTTGTCGACTTTTTCACAATCACCGTCCATCTCGGCGGTGGCAGCAGGGCGGTTGTTCAGCAGGTAGTAGCCCTCTACGGTGCCCTCCAACGTGAGTTGTGCATCCTCCAGGCAGCGGTCGCAGGAACTATGAAGACGTGCCTGAGCATTTCCGCTGAGCAGGATGGCTTCGCCCGTATTGGTCAAAGTAACGGTATAGTCGATGCCCTGGGGTACCTCAAAGTGGCGACTACCCACGTCGAGAACGGTAAGCGCAAGCGTACCGGTATAAGATTCGCTGTCCCCAGTATGTGCTAAATTATTTAGCACTTTTATGGGCAATGGTTCTAGGTGCATGGTTTTCCAAATCACCCCATGCGGCACGAATAAGGAGCCTAACGAGCAGACTTATTGTTCAGGCGCTCGCGACAGCGGCGGACATTCTCATTAATCTGATTGACCGTGTTCTCAATATGCGAGAATACCGTATCAGCATAATCCTCGGCACCGGCCCGTACTTCACGTTCCATCTCGCGAGCGTCGGCCAGGACATTCTCGGCCTGCTGTTGAGCGATACGGACTATCTCTTGCTCGCTGGCCACTATCAGGGCTTGATTGCGGGCATCTTCCAGTATCCTGTTGGCTTCAACTTCGGCATCCTCCAGGATATTTTGCTGCTCACGGACTATCTGGCGGGCCTGGGCGAACTCCGCGGGAAAAGCCTGACGAATCTCATCAATGATGTCTAAGGCTGGACCGATTTCAATGGAACGGCGGTCTTTATTTCCCAGAGCCGGTTTGCCATCCTCAATCATATCGGATAGCTCATCTATCAAGCCCAAAACTCCGGTCTCGTCCATAGTGTTTCCTTTCAAGATTAGCAATCAGCAGGCAAAATGTGATCGTCAAAAGCTAAAGCGTCGTCTATTCTCGCTACAAAACGATAAAACAATGTCAACGTGTTAGTGTACCACATATTCGATTATCTGTTGTTGTCCTGCACAGAACAAGCAGTCTTATGAAACATAAGGTCTTGTGCGTGCTAGTCCTTCTCAATAGGAAAGCGTACCGTGATGCTGTTGCCTTTGACGGTTATGCGCAGTGTGCCGGCCAGACTGAGGTAATAGCGCTCGGCCAGCGTATCAAAAGCCAGTTCTAAAGCTCGGGAGAAAGATGCCAGATCGTCGGGGGCCAACTTCAAGCCGCGGCTGTCACGGCTGAGATCGCTGCGGCGAGGAGCTTCCGGAACACCAGCTTGGGAGAGGAGCCTGAGAACCGACCGCACAGCGGTAATCTGTCCAGCCAGTATCCTGTGGGCGGTACGCTCAGAAATGTCCAGCCCGAGCTGCGCACAGGCGCGCTCCAGCTCGCCGGCATCGGCCGTAGTCGCGAGCCTTTGCGCCAGTGGCAGCGCCTGGACATCCTGGCACAACAGAAGTTCCTCACGTTTGAGACTGCGCAGGCCAAAATCCATCAACGTTGCCGCAATCTGTGCCGGCGTGCCCAGGTAGACATCAAGACCAGGGCCGACACTGAGCGCAAACTCCGCAACCGCTCGCTGAATGTTATGGGGACCTTTAGCGATGGCAAGCCCGCCGTCTTCTCCCCTGATCATCGTTGGCCACGTGGATTGATCGCGCCGCTCGGGAAGGCTCTCGGTATCGACAACCACCGACAGCGCTGTGCCCAATCCGGGAGCAGAATCAACAACACAGGCGTTGAGGGCATTGCTTTTGATGGAGTACAGCGCCATGCCGCGGCCATGCACACCCCAGCTATCTAGGGCCATCGTGTCCAGCTTCGACGTGACCCTGGGCTCGAATATCCGAGCTTGCAACTCTGGAGGAACGCCCGTGCCATCATCGATGACTACAAGGGAGCGGACATTGCCCTCGCGCTGCGTTGCCACAAATACCTGAGTGGAGCCTGCGTCGCGGGCGTTGCGCAACATCTCGATGACGATGTCTTCCGCAAAGCGGATATCATGCTTGGCTTGACGTCGCTCGGCTTCGGCGCTGCAAAGGCGCACAAAGCCACCGCCCAGATTCTCCTCCACTCGTAGATGCGCCTGGCCGGAAACAGCCTCCACAAACTCTATCAGGTCCTTATCAGACATACTGCGGCTTTTGCCCTTGTTTGCGCGTCATTTGCTTCGCTGTCAATTCCACAGACGATACCCAGAGCCCCTGTGAACTATTTGGCCACACCCACAGCCCGGCTTTCTCTTATCACCAAGACTCTGACTTGGCCGGGGTACTGCATCTCGTCCTCAATTTGCCTGGCAATGTCATGGGCCAGCACGGTGGCTTTGTTGTCGTCTATCTTGTCAGGTTCGACCATCACGCGGATCTCGCGTCCGGCCTGCATGGCATAGGTCTTTTCCACACCCTCGTGTGCGTTGGCAATTTGCTCCAACTGCTCCAGGCGTTTAACATAACTTTCGACCGACTCGCGACGAGCACCGGGCCGGGCGGCGGAGACGGCGTCGGCCGCCTGGATGAGCACCGCTAAGACCGTGGCAGGCTCAACATCGGCATGATGGGCCTCTATGGCGTGGACGATCTCGGGCTTCTCGCCAAATCGTCGAGCCAGATCGGCGCCGATAATAGCATGAGAGCCCTCGATATCATGATCGATTGCCTTGCCCAAATCATGCAGAAGCCCTGCCCGTTTGGCAGGAAGCGGGTCAAGTCCCAACTCTGATGCCATGACCCCGGCCAGGTAAGCCACCTCAAGCGAGTGTTTGAGCACGTTTTGACCAAAAGAAGTGCGGAAACGCAGGCGCCCCAGCGTCTTGACCAGCTCCGGGTGCAAGTCGATGATGCCGATATCAAAGACAGCCGCCTCGCCGGCCTCTTTGACCTGACGGCCGACCAGATCGGTGGCCTTCGTATACATCTCCTCAATGCGCGCCGGATGGATGCGACCATCGGCGATCAGATTCTCCAGTGTGATCCGACCTATCTCGCGACGTACCGGGTCAAAACTGGAGATAACCACAGTCTCGGGCGTGTCATCAATAATCAGATTGATACCGGTAATCTGCTCAAACGTGCGAATGTTGCGGCCCTCTTTGCCGATGATACGTCCTTTGATGTCATCAGAGGGGATGGCTACCGAGGACACTGTATTTTCGGCCGTGTGCTCGGCCGCCACGCGCTGAATAGCTAGCGTCAGAATCTCGCGTGACTTCTTATCGGCCTCATCGCGGCTTTTCTGTTCGCTCTCGCGGATAATCACGGCGGCCTCGCGGGTCACGTCGTCGCGCACACTGTCCAACAATGCTTGGCGCGCCTGCTCCTCGTCCATATTGGCAATTTCTTTGAGTCGAATGGTGGCCTCTTCCAAAGCGTCGGTAAGATCACGGTCCTTCTTTTCCACCTGACCGGCCAGCGACGAGAGCTGGTGTTCGCGACTGTCCAGGCTTTCAAGCCGTTTGTCGAGGTTTTCCTCGCGCTGCATCAGGCGAGCCTCCAGGGTCTTAATCTCTTTACGACGCTCAGTGACCTCACTTTCGGCCGTCTGCTTGAGCTGATAGGCCAGATCCTTTGCCTCGGCCTTAGCCTCGCGCCTGATAATATCCGCCTGTTTTTCCGCATCGCTCTTGATACGGGCGGCATTATCTACAGCGGTCTTAGCCGAGCTGCTCAACACAAAGCGGGCCAGTGCGAAGCCCAGCCCCGCGCCAAGAACCAAGGCGACAACAACGCCAATGACGATTTCTATTCCCATGCGTAACACCTCATCTTTAAAGTAATTTTGTTTGAGTTCGTTTGAGATGCGCGCATCCAACAAAAAAGCCGGATGCAAACATCCGGCATAATGATCGTATCGGACAAACCGTGAATACGCCAAACCGTGGACTTGAAACCTATCTGGTTTTTTATATAAACACGTCAAAACGACGAGATCAAAATGCCAGTTCATATAGTAGTTTAGCTGTGGGCAACCGTCAAGTGTTGTCAGGAGCCGTTGGCGAATGGTTGGCAAAGAGTTGACAAAGCACCTCTTGCGTTATCGGTCACTCCCCGTCACACCTCTTGAGACCTCTCAGTCTTGAGACCTCTCAGTCACATAATGCGTAGATTACAAAAGTAAAGTACCTATAATGACTTGCAAACGAACAATTGTTCGCTATAATCTCTTACAGATGCCCGGCTCTTGAGGCATCGTGCTGAGTCGTTCAATCAAGGATAGGTGATAGGCTATTCAAGCGAGGCTACATAATGAGCCGTTCAATCAAGATACTATGATGAGCTGTCGAGTCGAGGTTGTGTGATGAGTTGTTCAGTTGAGGAAAGCGCATGAGCAACGATCTTATCATCCTGGGCGTTGACCCTGGCCTGGCCAACTGCGGATGGGGCATCGTAGCACTTACCGGCACAAAACCCAGGGCTTTGGCCTATGGCTGCATTACGACCACAGCCAAAACCGCAGAGCCCGAACGGCTGGCGGCCATCTACGATGGCCTCGTAGCGGTAATTGGCACATACCGGCCGCTGGAGTTGAGCATTGAAACCGTCTACCACAAGGGCAACACCAAAAGTTCCATCGCTACGGCCCAGGCGCGCGGTGCGGCGCTGGTTGCCGCGCAGACCAGACAGCTTCTCGTCGCCGAATACGCACCGGCAGCCATCAAAAAAGCCGTCGTAGGCAACGGGTCGGCCGATAAGGCCCAAGTCCAGTTCATGGTCAAGGCTGTGCTGGGCTTAGATGAACTACCTTCGCCCGACCATGCAGCAGACGCGTTAGCGGCGGCTGTTTGCCATGCCCACCTGCGCAAGAGTCGATCCCATGAGAAGGAGTATATCATAGCATGATAGCATCACTGACAGGAGTTTTGGCCTCTCGCGCAGAAGACCGCGCCGTAATCGATGTGGGAGGCGTGGGCTTTGCGCTCCAGATGTCCACCGGTTCGCTGGCAAGCCTCGGAGAGATTGGCACAACGGTAAGGGTTGAAACGCACATGCAGGTACGGGCAGACAGCATCACACTGTTTGGCTTTGCCTCCAGCCAGGAGCGAACCGTGTTTGAGCGCCTGACCTCGGTGTCTGGGGTTGGAGCAAAATACGCGCTGGCAATACTCTCGGCCTATACTCCGGGCGTACTTGCCCGTATAATTGGTGGAAGCGACGTCGCCGGCCTGTCCCAGGTAAGCGGCATCGGCAAAAAGACCGCTCAGCGGATAATTCTCGAGCTGAAAGGCAATTTGGATGACCTGCTCAAGGACCTTGGCGAGAACCGCGCGGCTACAGATGGTTATGGCGAGGCTATAGCCGCCTTGACCAGCATAGGGTTTTCGACTGACGAGGCCACCTCAGCCCTGGCTGACTATGACGGAGACCTTGACGACACCGGTGCCGCTGTCAAAGCGGCTCTGCGACGGCTGGCCTGAGATCGAAGCTCTTTCTTGGAAATTTCCTAGGACAGTATAGGATACCGTATCGATATGGCACTATGGGAAGCAGATGAGGTACGCGAAGGCGGCGGCGCAAGAAGCGCCCAACGCACAATGGCCCCTCTGGCAGATGACGGCGATATACGTCTTGACCGTTCGCTTCGCCCTACCTATTTGGCAGACTACCTCGGTCAATCCCGGGTCAAGGATAATCTTGCTGTTCTCATAGATGCCACAAAGGCCCGGGGCGAAGCCCTGGACCATCTACTGCTCAGCGGCCCGCCAGGGCTGGGCAAGACTACGCTGGCCGGTATCGTGGCAAACGAACTGGACGTCGCTTTTAGGATCAGCAGCGGCCCGGCCATTGAACGGGCGGGCGACCTGGCAGCCATCCTCACAAACCTGGAACGCGGCGACGTACTGTTCATCGACGAGATCCACCGCCTCAACCGCGCGGTTGAGGAAGTGTTGTATCCGGCAATGGAAGACTTTAGTCTGGATATCGTCATCGGTAAAGGCCCGGCAGCACGGACCCTGCGTTTGGACATAGCGCCCTTTACGCTCATCGGCGCAACGACGCGGACCGGTTTGCTCACCGGCCCTTTGCGCGATAGGTTTGGCATCAGCTTTAGACTGGATTACTATACCGAGGCGGAGCTTACCGACATTGTCGTGCGCTCGGCCGGCCTTTTGGATATCGCCATCGACTCATACGCCGCCACCGAAATAGCCCGGCGCAGCCGTGGCACTCCACGCCTGGCCAACCGCCTGCTCAAACGCGTGCGGGATTTTGCCGAGGTACGCGCGCACGGCGTCATCGATTTGAAGGTGGCTAAAGACGCGCTGGTATTTTTTGAGGTGGATTCCCTGGGCCTGGACAGCATGGACAACAAGATACTCGATATTCTCACCTTGACTTTTGCCGGTGCCCCTGTGGGATTGAACACCTTGTCAAGCGCCCTGGGAGAAGACGCCGACACCTTAGAAGATGTCTATGAGCCGTATCTGTTGCAGCAAGGATTAATCAAACGTACGCCCAAAGGCCGTGTGGCGACCCAGCGGGCTTTTGAGCACCGAGGCTTACCGTTTTCGCCCCCTGCTGATGCCGGACAAATCCAAATTGAGGGGGTCTAGTGTTTGAGAATGATTACATCATGCGCATGATACTTCAGCTCACGCGCGCGCTGCGTAAGTCATTGAACCGTCAGTTTCCCACGAGGGAATCGGAACTGGACGACATTGAGGGGAGGGTGGCCGAAGCCGCAGGGCTTGACCCTCGATTGATGTTTAAACTGGAGCCGGAATCGCTCGTCTCAGTCTTGGAACTGGGCAACTTTGATGCTGCATTGGCCGGCTACGTCGTGCGCTCTCTTTACTATGAGGCCAGCCTTTTAGAGGAGGACGGTCAACTTGCCAGAGCAGATCTGCGCTATCGGCAGGGAGACGCTATAGCTGATCGCTTTGGTATACCGGTCACCAAGGTTGACCTTACGCCAGCCACCCTAGAGGAATTCCTGGATGAACACGAGGAGTCAGACAGACAGGACGAACGAGACGCACGCGGCGTGGCATTAGAATGATGCGATGCACAGAGCGCGAATGCGCTTGACTGCCGGGTGCGTTTGACGTGCCAAACGTACTGAGCGTGCTAGGGAACCACCGATTTAATCCAGTCACCACCCTCTGAATCGTGTCATGCAGTCTGCCTTAGCGGGCTGCACTGTCCATGCTTCGCGGTTTTGCCAGTTCACAACTTGGGGCGCTCGT
>JAITDU010000001.1 GCA_031282405.1 Coriobacteriales bacterium
CGTATCGCGTCAAAATAAAATCTGGTCGAAACACCATTCGTAGCGTCAAAAATAAATCTGGTTGAAACTTCTCTTGATAATCCAAGAGAAGGAGCGCAGATGTCGATCGGTATGGATGCGAGAAGACAGGTCTCAGAAACGCTTTGCAAAAGGTATAGGAAGGCAACAAAGAAGCAAAAAGGGGCATCCTTGACTACACGGTCGAGGTCACCGGCTGGTGTCGCAAACACGCAGCAGCGGTGCTTTCTGGCAGAGTCCCGATCCCCAAGTGCAAGCCCAAAAAGAAAGGCAGTACCCATCCGCCGAGCAAGCGCGGCCGCAAGCCGAAGTACGGCATAAAGCACAAGGTGGTCTTAAAGAAGGTCTGGGCCGTGCTGGACTTCTCGAGTTCGGTGCGCATCAAGGCTGGCATGGCTGATGTGTTAGGCTCGCTGGAGCGCTGTGGGCACCTTGCGCTTTTTGACTCCATGAGGGCAGACATGCTGGCCATGTCCGCATCCACGATGGACCGCCTGCTCAGGTTTGACCGCAAGGCCATGGCGCTTAAAGGCAGGGCTACCACCAAGCCAGGAACGCTGCTCAAAAGCCAGATACAGGTACGAAGAGGCACAGAGTGGTGAGAGGACGAGGCGGGGTTTGTCGAGATAGACTGCGTGGCACACTGTGGTAGTTCTGCTCAAGACGAGTTTGTGCTCACGCTTGACATGACTGACGTCAAAACCACATGGACGCATCCTCGGGCAATGCTCAACAAAGCCCGCGTGCATACGGTAGAGGCGGTGGACTTCTTCTCAGACATTGGTTCTTGGTGGGAATCTAAGGGCAACGAGAACCAGATAGACATAGTTGGCCTACGGATGGAGAAGAACCGGGCCCTGGCTGTCGAAGTCAAGCGCAAGCAGGAGAACTTCAGAATGAGCAGGTTTGAGGGAAAGGTAAAGCACCTGAAGGAGAAAGCCATGACCAAGTACGAGTTTGAACTGAAGTGCCTGTCACTGGAAGATAGGTAGAGCCGCCCTCACCCTTTGCGATAGGCGTTGACCCAGCTGGGGTTCTCGGTGTGGACGGCAATCACCTTATCAGGATTTACGTGTTCGATCAGTCTGTCAATTGTTTCTTTATCGGCATGACCGCTGTTGTGCAGGTAGACCTCGGTCAGCCCAAGGCTTCGGGCGAGTTGGAGGAAACGCACGACTTCGGGCTTGTCGCGATAGCCATTCCACATCGAGTAAACCAATAACCCGTCAGAAAACTCCGTCCTCTCGCTCAGATTCATGAGCATCTTGGCCATCAATGCGCGGACGCACAGCACGAACTTCTGATTGGCGATTTTCGCGCGTCCTATCTTCTGCGCTCCATACTCGTCAAACGCCTGATAGCGATGGTGGTCTTCGCTGTAATAGCGGTCGAGATAGACGCGCACATCATCGAAATCCGGATTTGGTATGGTTGGGGCGGCGGCGCGGGCGATTTCAGCCATGTAGAGGTCTTGGATGAAGACACGCCCCGAACGCTTGGCAGCGCGATACATGGTGACGATACGGTCTATGTTAGTGGACGCCTGAAGGACGAACACAGGGCCGCTATGCTGCCGAAACAACCTGGTCGCTTGCTCTTCAAGCTCGCTCTCAGAGACAGACGGCTTATTCTTGCCGCCCATGTTGGTGCCCTCGCAGATAAGCGTGCCAACGTGCGCGGGAAGGCGGGCAAGTTCCCTGTCAAATGGCTTTCTGCCGGAGGAGCGGAAGTCCCCCGTGTAAAGAACAGACTCCCCGTCGGATTCGGCCAGCAGCATGTAGGCGTCAAAGGCCGAGTGGTCGATGATAAAAGGCGTCACCTTGATGTCGCCAACAACGACTTGTTCTCGGCGCTGATAAGGTCGGACGCCAAAACCCAGCGGTTTGCCCAAATACCGCGCCATTGCCTCCATGACAGCGATTGCCCTCTCGCCCATGTAGAGGGGTATACCCGGATGGATGGACTGGGCCAACCCCACGTGGTCAAGGTGGTTGTGAGAGAAGAACACCGCATCGAAGCCAGCGCGGTCGAACAGGCCATCAACCTCCGGCAGCGGCGCGCCATCAAACGAATCCAACTCGCTTCCGGCATCAAAGAGGATGCGCGTCTTCGCTGTACCGACCTCGATGATGCTGCCGCCAATTTGGTTGGCGCCACGATGCACCTCAACGTACAAGGTAGTCTTCCAGCGGAATCATGCACTCGTCATACAGGCCGTAGCCCATAAGCGACGCCACCGCAATCTTCATCTGGCAACCAAGCTCCTTCATCTCTGCGTACGCTACAGACGCCATCACCTTTTCCAACTCGTCATCCAATAGCGAGGAAGCCGGTGTATGATTGCTGACAAGCAAAACAAACTCCAAGGCAGAGTTGGGAAGTATGCTGACATCTTCCGGCGCGCCGCTCATCAGGCCAAGAGCATTCTTTTGCTCGTACAGGCCATTGACTTCTTCGATTATCTCGGCTTTGTTGTTACCAGATTTGAGAAAGCCTACGATGTCAGCCACATGCTTGCAGATGCCAGCGTCACCCTTGAGCGCATTGTCGCCGTACTTGACCTCTATAAACGACAAGGTGGCCTTCTGTCTGTTCTTGCTGTCCCGTCTGATCCACTTGACGGCCAGCATGTCGAAGCGGCTGCTGTTGGCGCTGTTGGCATATTCAATATCCCCGATGTAATAGTCGGTCGATTTTGCGATTACAGAGTAGTTATTCTCCCGCTCGATGAGCTGTTGGAACTCGCGCTCCGACTTGGGGTGCTTAGAGAAGTAGCTGTCCATGACTGATTTTAACAATGGGGTGTTCTCTATCCAGGCTTCGGGGTTATGCGGTTCAATCCCTTTAATCGTCGCCTGCAAGGACTTATCGCCCGCAGCATACTTCGGATCGAAAAACACTTTGTAGCCGCCCTTGCGCGGGGCGGGGCTGATTTTGAAAAGATTGCCGCCGCGATAGTAGATGTTGATATATCCGCTCCGGATCTCCAAACAGAGCGCATCGTCATCTTTTACGCCATCAAGAAACCCCTTGAGCACCCCTCCCTTTAGATCGCTTACGAACCGCTGGTCTATCGCACGTCTCATCTAGACTACCCCTATGAGCTCTACGGGAGTCATCTGGTGCTCATCTTGAGGTTTTACTTCGGTCACTTTGTCGTCCTTTCATATTTTCTGTAGACCAAGCACATTGGGAATACAGTGGTGTGGACGTTTCTCTGGAGTTACTATGATGTGTGGCAGTTCTGTGGTAGTAGCAGAATTTTATGACTTTGAAAGCGAACAGGGCAAGTGGCAAAATAAAGGCACTGCCTGCTGAAATAGTGGCGGGATGTACGGGACTTGAACCCGCGACCTCTGGCTTGACAGGCCAGCGCTCTAACCAAAACTGAGCTAACACCCCGCGTTTGGGTGGATGTTGCGTGAGCTCTACCTCGATGAACTCGCATCGGCCTTGTGAGTTCGCGCCAATCCTATGAACTCGCATCGGTCTTATGAGCACACACCGGTTTGCGGACTCGCACCGGGTCGTGCGTCCAGCCTTGTAGACTAAGAGAGCAAAAAGCAACGATGGGTATTCTAGCCGCTCTCGTCGATTCTGTCCAACCCGGATTTTTTGGCACACCTTTGGCGCTCATTTGGCACACCTGTACGCGGCACGAGCCTATAACGACTCTTCCTGCAGGATCGTAGCATTCACAAATTTGCGAAGTCAGGATGACTCTTCCGGCAGGATCGTAGCGTTTTCAAAACGCTCAGAAATGAACTCGTCAGAATACTCACGGTCGAGCAGCTGCTCAAGCTGACTTTGGGCAGGTAGGCCCTGGCTGCGTTCGTAGGCACGATTTACGGCCATAATGGTGGTAAGGATATTCAGCGCCATGAACAGGCTCAGGAGCACCGTAGCCAGCACATGCCTGTTCTCGGGAATACGATCGATGAATCGGATGATAGTGGGCAGACACCAACAGATCCACGCAGTGCCCAAAAGACCCCACATCACACCAAAAAACAGGTTGGTGCGCCCGTCAAAATTGAGGAAGGTGCCAGAATAATCCCAGGAAACCACGCCAAAAAATGTCTGCATCAGCCAACTTGCAACGAACTCCAGCACCGCCCCGCCAATGGCGCACGACAGAAAAACATTGATGATGAACCGGCTTTTACGTTCCACGCGTCTCCCGCGCGAGACCAAGGTAAAGAACACCGCGCCGCAACCATAAATGGGCGAAAACGGCCCCCACACCAAACCAAAACGCGCCTCGTATCCACCAAAAACGACAAAATGATATACGGTCTCCAGCACAAGCCCCAGCACCGAGGAGATAACGAATATCCAGAACAAATGATAATAATTGAGCGCTGAGCCCTGCCGGTGTTTCTTAGAGAAAAACTCGTTTACCCGCTCTTTGGACACCGCACTTTTGACACGCTGAAACTGCGACGGAGACGCAGTTTGCCTGCCAAGGATACGCTTTGTGAGCTGGACATCCTTTTTCATGGTCAGATTATAACGGGGGAGAACAGCTTGCAGCAAGTGTTTGGTGTCATTTTGTGTGTATCCCGCAAAATTCCCGCAGAATTCCCGCAGAATTCTGCAAAAACTCAGTGGGACAAAAGCGTCTCGGCGGCGGCGATACATATGCACACAACGAATATCTGGCTGGCCTGCCTGAGTTCTGCGAGTGATGGATAGGTCGGCGCTATGCGGATGTTGGCATCCTGCGGGTCTTTTCCATAGGGATAAGTGGCTCCCGCCGGCGTAAGCACCACGCCAGCGCCCTGCGCCAACTCAACGGTACGCCTGGCCGTACCGACAGGCCCGTTAAATGAGATAAAGTAGCCGCCTTGCGGACGTGTCCACTCCCCAATGCCCATAGGCCCCAGGCCTCTGTCCAGCTCCTCTAAGACCGCGTCGAACTTGGGGCGCAGGATTGCGGCATGCCGGGCCATGTGCTCACGTACCGCACAGATATCCGGCAGAAACAAGACATGGCGCTTTTGGTTGATTTTGTCCGGACCGATACTCTGTAGGCCTAACCGAGTGATAATACTCTTCAGGTTTTTCTCCGATGTCGCAAACGCCGCGATGCCCGCCCCCGCAAAGGTAATCTTGGAGGTGGAGCAGAACTGATACCAGATGTCGGGATTACCGTGCTGCTCAGCGATCGTCTGGATGCTGGCAAGCGCCGGAGTGTTCACACCACCCTCAACGGTGGTCTGCTCAAAACTGTGCACGGCATAGGCATTATCCCAATACACCCTAAAATCCGCCGCGGCTGGCCTGAGGGCTGCCATCCTGTTCACAACCTCCTCGGAATAGACCACACCGGTAGGATTAGAGAACCGGGGCACACACCAAATACCTTTAATCCGTGGGTCGCTGTTCGCCAGACGCTCTACCAGATCCATGTCCGGCCCGTCGGCGCACATCGGCACGGTTATCATCTCAATACCAAAATGTTCGGTAATTGCAAAATGGCGGTCATAGCCGGGGGCAGGACACAAAAACCGTGCCGGCTCGCTCAGGCTGAGCCAGGGCTGCGATCCCAGCACCCCATGAGTCACAGATTGAGAGATAAGGTCATACATCAGCGACAGAGAGGAGTTGCCGCCAACAACCACATTGGCAGCCGACACCTGCATGATGTCGGCCATCAACGCACGGGCCTCAGGCAAGCCAAGCAGCGTACCGTAATTGCGCAGGTCATTGGGGTGACCGGCCAGAAGCTCATCTGAAGGACTGGGAGACAGAGAAGAAGCCGGGGAGAACGTCTGAGGGACGGTCTGGGAGAGCGTCTGCGAAGAAGCCGAGGAGGAAGCTGGGGAGAAAATCGACAGCAGAGGCATGGATAATTCCAACTGCTCCGGCGAGGGCTTGCCGCGTGCCATGTTCAATGCAAGGCCGCGCTGCTTAAAGCCTTCGTAGCAATCGCGTAGTCTCTCAAGTTCACGCGTTAACTGCGTTTGTGTCATAGCGAGGTATTTTGACATCCGTCTACCTTCCTGGCCATCTTGCTGAGCGATGCGCCGATGCGGCGCTCCTGCGTGCCTGCGTTTCTTGATATGACGTGCCTTCACATCCATTGGCGTGCCTGCGTTTCCGGGGCAGTGTACCGGCAGTGTATCTGGCGCGGCGCTCCTGCGTGCCTGCGTTTCCGGGCATGACGTTTCTTTGCGCCCGTACTCACACATCTCTGCATAGCGCGCCGCTTCGCCTGCTCGTACGTCTGCGCTTTTCTCCCCGGCTTTTTTACTGCCAGTCAAAAACCGGGCCAAAAACCGCTTATACACTTATCCGGACACGAAAAGCCCGAATCAACACAAAGAGAACATCTGGGCAACGCTTTTAGCATATAATCGCATAGTTTTGGCTTTTTTGCAGCGCGGACGGCCTGCCTGGTGGTAATCAGGAACATTCTGGAGCCAAGAGCAGGCGCGTGAACGACTCAGGCAAACCCACACGACGAATCAGGAGAGGGCGATGGAAAACAACGATGTCTTTGTATTGGTGGCAATGCTGCTGTATGTATTGGTCATCTTAGGAATTGGCTTTTTTTACACGCGTCGCTCCAACAGTTCCCCTGACGAGTATTTTTTGGGCGGGCGCAAGTTGGGCCCCTGGGTAGCGGCCATGAGTGCCGAGGCTTCCGACATGAGCGGCTGGCTTTTGATGGGTCTGCCTGGTGTGGCTTATTTTTTTGGTGCCAGCGACGCGGTCTGGACAGCCGTTGGCCTGGCACTGGGTACCTATCTCAACTGGCGTTTTGTAGCCAAACTGCTGCGCAAGTACTCTGAAAAAGTCGGCGCTATCACAATTCCCGACTTCTTTTCCAATCGCTTCCATGATAAGAAAAAAATCCTGATGACCGTAGCCTCGCTGTTGATCCTTGTGTTCTTTTCGATCTATGTGGGTTCCTGTTTTGTTACCACAGGTAAACTTTTTAATGCTCTGTTTGGATGGCCGTATTTCACGATGATGGTCATAGGTGGTGTTTTCGTCTTTCTCTACACGCTTCTGGGCGGTTTTCTGGCCGAGAGCGTCAGCGATCTCTTACAAGGCTGTGTGATGATCCTCTCGCTCGTGATAATTCTCATAGGTGGTGTCGCAATGGCCGGGGGTGTGGAAAATGTTGTGGCCTTTGTGCAGTCGATTCCCGGCTTTGGCTCACTGACCCAGATGGCTAACCCCATACTGGATGCCAATGAGACCCAGGTGGTCGTAGCCGGCGCGCCGCAGTTTGCCTCTCCTACCGAATATGGAATCATCACGATAATCTCCACGATGGCCTGGGGCCTGGGCTATTTTGGTATGCCACAGGTGCTGCTGCGCTTCATGGCAATCCGTTCTACCAAAGATATTGGCCGCTCCCGCCGCATCGCTACCACCTGGTGTGTGGTTTCGCTGTTTTCGGCCGTGGCAATCGGTCTGGTCGGTCGCACCCTCCTGCCAGCTGACCTGCTCACTTCCACTTCGGCCGAGACCATCTTCATCTCGCTGTCCACGCTTTTGATGCCGGCATTCTTGGCGGGTATCATGATGAGTGGCATCTTAGCGGCCACGATGAGTTCGTCGGATTCCTATATGCTTATCGCATCTTCTGCCATTGCCAAAAATCTGTTTGCCGGCCTGTTCAAGAAAGATGCCACGGATCGCCAAATCCTCATGGTGGCTCGCTTGGTTATGGTGGCCATTTTGCTGTTTGGCATTTTCGTTGCCGCCGACGAAAACTCATCAATCTTCCAAGTCGTAGCCTACGCCTGGGCCGGTTTTGGTGCGGCATTTGGGCCTCTTATGCTCTGCTCGCTGTTTTGGCGCAGAACCAATCTGGCCGGTGCTATGGCTGGCATGATCAGCGGCGGTGCCATGGTGTTCATCTGGCGCAATCTCATAAAGCCCCTGGGCGGGGTCTTTGGCATCTACGAACTCTTGCCTGCCTTCATCGTTGGTCTTGCAGTGCTCGTAGCCGTAAGCCTGCTCACCAAGCCGCCGACACCTGAAGTACTGGAGGACTTTGACACCTACCGCCAGCTCGACGTGTAGTGTGGGCATATGAGTGTGCAGACGTAGAGGGGCGGACAAGGGTGGCATGGTGAGAGGAGCCTCCCCCTCCTTTTCCGTCAAACTCACTCAGCCCGGTCGCTCTCCGGGACAAAAGGGGTAGTTTACCTGTCTTGTCTTGCGGATTTAATCAACGTCTACCCAAGATTTTCGACTTAACGGAACACTAATTTAGCTTCGTCCATGGAAAAGTGGATGAATCGTAGATGTTCGTACCGATGCTCCTGTCTTGCACACCGAAAAGCAACTCCTCTATGTCTGCCAACGATGGGTCGCTGATGAAAATAACCGGCAAAAATGGATTGACCGTGTAGTCTTCCAATTCGTAGAGGATGATATTACCGGATGAGTCAAACCAGATCTCAAAAGGCTTATCACCTGTGTCAAAGTATGTATCTCCCGTAAGCATCCTATACTCTGCCAAACCCTCAGGACTGATATTCCAGACGTGGTATATGGGCTCGCTGCTCCACTGGCTGGTCCACGACTCGTACATCTTTCCCGATTGCCAGAAATAGGCACCCGGAGCCTCAAAACCCCTGTCGTCTTCCGGAAAGTCGAATCTCCCGGATGTTATTTCATCGATCAACATCGTCTGAAAGGCGGTCACCTGCATACGCGTCCGCAGTTCGATCTCCGTATATTCGGTTTTGGAGATATAGCCCGTGAGCGCCGGTATGGCAATAGCAGCAAGAATGCCAAGTATGACAATAACAACAATGAGTTCAACGAGCGTAAAGCCCGCCCGATGTGGTGTGGCAGCGCGCACAAGGGGTGTCCGGCGAGCTTTGCAGACCGAGGAGCCTTGTTTGTAGCTTGGGTGCGTATTAATGTTAAGGGCATTTTGTAATGACGAAACGAAAGGGGTGCTCAAAAGGCGACGGGAACTGTTTGAGCCGGCACCCTTTGTGCGCGCTGCCTGCTCACGAACGCCCTGCGCAATATAAGGCCCGTTTTTCTCCCCCGGTACAGGGCGCAAAAAAGCCGCTGGCTCCCGGACGGAAGCCCGTGCGGCGGCGTGGTTGTGCTTTGGGGTGTGATTGTGAGGTTGGGCGGCTACAGAACCAGCGCAAGCACGTGCGCTCAAGCGAGAGTCCAGGCCAGCGCGAATGCTAGACGGTGATGCCCCCCCCCCCATGGCGTAATGTGTGACTTCATTTCTTCCCTCTCCAATCTTAGTTGTAGTGCTTCCAACAGACGTATGATGCTTATAGCAAGGCTAATGGTACCACAGATTCGCACGTGTACACATTAACAGGCCAGGTTGGTTTACATAGGCGCTTACCCCTGGATTGCCACGCCCTCTTTCGGGGGCTCAAAGTGACGGGAGTCTCTCTTTCTGCCTGACTTACGAAGTCAGGCGATTTTGCGGAGCAGCAGTGTCAGAGAGGCGCTGCGTAAGCGAGGACTATTTGAGGGCAGCACCTACTTTGGTACAAAGTAGGTGCTGCCCGAGTTCCGCAGCTGCAGCGGCTCTTTGGCACTGCGGGTGCGAAGCCATGAGCCTGACCTCGTAAGTCAGGCAGTCGCCCTGGAATTGTACAGTTGCAGTGTTGTCAGAGCCCTGCGGGTGCGAAGCCATGAGCCTTACGAACGCAAGACAGTCAGGTACAGGCGTAAGCCAGGCAGTCGGAGATTCTACCTAGTTGGCCAGGTACCTCCAGGGGCTTCGCCCTGGCCACCCTGATCACCCGGTGCTCCGGGAACGCCACCTTGACCGCCTTGTCTGCCTTGGCCACCCGGATTTTCTGGCGTACCGGGGCCACCACCGCGACCACCGGGAGCGCCACCGCCAAAACCGCCCATCATCTCCTGGCCACTGTAGGCGCTGACGGTGCCATTTGCGGCAATCTGGGCGGCCTGCTCCGTCAGAGTAAAACTGCAGAGCACTTCTCCCCCGCTGAGAGTGCCCCCACGGCTAAAATTGCTAATTTCAAGAGCAGTTTTTGCCGCCCCATTTGAGCCGGCCTCGCCTGTCTCGGCAGTTGGAACATCCGAAACGAGAGCTGTTGCTCCCAATAACTCGCCACCCACCACAAAACTGTAGGAACCGCTGAGCTGTAACTCTGCCGCCGAATAAGCAAGCGTCGAGAACTGTTTAGCCGAGACATAACTGAACAGCACCGTGCCTGCCGTGTCCACGAGCGAAATACGCGTGCCCACCGCCTGCACGCTTGGCAGCGAGTACAGCAGCGTAGCCTGCATGGAGTCGGGCCCATAGCTCATGCTCATGCCTGAGCTATCCACAGCCAAAAGCGTGCCACCGCTGGTGCTGGCTCCTTGCTGCGCGTCCAGAGCACCGTTGCCCTGGCGCGTAGGCCCCGCGACTACGACCACACCGCCGCTTTGGGCGATACTGCCGTTGGAATCCAGTCCGTCGCCCTCAGCATCGACAAACAGCGCACCGCCGCTGATGTCCATATGGTAGTCGCTGCGAGCCTCCCCCGCGGCATTGAGGCCATCATCGCTGGCAGAGATGCTGGCACTGCCACCTTCAATCCACAACAGCGGCGCTTCCAGACCCTCGGTACTCTGGCTGACCACAACCGTGCCGCCTGCCAGCCGCACCAGACTCTCGCCCTTGATGCCGTCATCAGCCGCCGCAATGTCCAGCCGTCCGCCTTCGATAGAGACAAAGCCGCGCTCATAGGGCAGGTCGGTCTCGGTAGAGACGATGCCATCATCGCCGGTACTGCACGTTATCTCGCCGCCGGTAATCTTGACGCAATCTTTACCCTGGATACCATCACCACCGGCGCTGAGCATGAGCCTACCCCCCGTGATGACCAGGTCATCCTTGGAAACGATGGCATGGTGAGCTGTCGAGGACACCGTAAGGCTGCCGGTGCCGTTGATCGTCAGATCATCGTGGGAGAAGAGCGTGGCATCCTCGCTGGTCGAGGCAGTATCCGCCGCGTTCCCACTGTCCGAGGCCTCGTCTGCCGCGTCTCCGGTTGTTGAGGTGCCCGTTGAGGTGCCCGCCGAGGTGCCGCCGGTAGTGCTGATGGCGGCGTCTCCTTCATCTGTCAAGTCGCTTCGCCCACCCCCATCGCCCAGTATATTCTCGCTGTTTGGGGCCAGGGTGATAAAAACCTTGTCGGCCTGTGCCACTAAAAGCGCAGGTGCGCTACCACATTCAAGGTTGACTCCAGCCAGTACAATCTGAGCCTTGGCTTCCTCACCGGCAAGATCGACGATCAATGAGCCATCCGTACATGAACCGCTCACGATATAGCTGCCCTCAGTCGTAATGGTCACGCGAGTAGCGTCGGCCACAGCACCGCTACCCGTCACACGGGCACCCTCCTCACCAAAGCTGATCTGTGTGGCTGTAGCGGTGTCATAGCTGTCGTCACTATCGCGTTCAGACACACTGAAGTCAAAGTTGTTCTCGCCAGCCGCCGTACTCACACTCTGGTTTTGCGAAGACAGACCCGACGGCACCGTGTTGCGCGACCCGCCCGCACAGCCGGCCAGGACGATTGCCAACAGCAACAGTACAAACAGGGCCGTCGGACGCCACACCCGCGACATCAGAGTTCCCAAGTCGTAGCTTTGAAGATGTCGCGCCCCAGCGACACCTCCAGATTACCGTTACGTGTACGCAGTTCGTCAAGGAACTGCTTGGGGCTGGTGTCGGCTTTGAGGACAACGCGGTAGTCCAGAGTGTAGAGGCTACCCAGATTAGTGGTTTTGAGTCGCACGAGTTCATGGCTTGCAGTAAAAGCCGCAAATAGCGGATCAAAAACCTCTGGATAGTCCAGATCCTCGGGAATCATGATGCGCAGCTGTCGGGTTTCGGCACGCAAGCCGCCTAAAGCGACAGTGCCAACGTTGCTGTAGATGATATTAACCAGGCCAATAATCAGCGTGAACAACGCAGCTATGGCCAAAAAGCCCATGCCCGTAGCCAGCCCGATAGCCATAGAAAAGAATACTGCGGCAATGTCTTTGGCACTACCCGGTATCGAACGAAAGCGCACCAGGGCAAAAGCGCCCATGACCGCCAGGCCTGCACCCAAATTGCCGTTGACCAACATAATGACCAACTGTACCACGGCAGGAAGGATCGCCAACGTTACGACGAAACTCTTGTTGTAATCATGCTTGTATGTGTAAATCAAGCCGGCAACCAAGCCCAACACCAACGAAACCGCCGTACAAGCCAAAAACGCGACCACGTCGATGCTGGTGGTGCCCACAGCACCTGTGAGAATCGTATCAAAGAAATTCTGCATATTGTGACCTTTCTATGCCGTGATGTGTGCCGTTTGGGCTCGTTACCTGGGCTTTTTACTCAGGCTCAATGTCTGGATTTATCATAATTATGTGTCTGCGTTGCCCGGACTCGTCGTCTGAGCCTGGCGCTTAGGCTCTCCGCCCGGACTCGTCGTCTGAGCCTGGCGCTTAGGTTCTCCGCCCGGACTCGTCGTCTGAGCCTGGCGCTTAGGTTCTCCGCCCGGACTCGTCGTCTGGGCTACTGCCAGCGCCTGATAGGCGGCTCCTACCTTGGAGTAACTTTGGGGGTAGATCTTAAAACTGTTTAATAAATTAGCAATTTTAAGTGGCATGCTGCCTTCTCCCTTAACCTCTAAAACACAAGCACCCTCAGGAAGCAAGGGGAGAAAATCCGGGCAGTCCGGCTTTATTAAAAAGTCCTGCCAACTGCCCCGTTTGTATCTGAGCAGACGGTCGACCGTTATGCGCAGATTGTGATACCGATAGGCACAGCGCCGATAATTCACACTGATATCGGGCACCAGTCGCCGGTAATGCCCAAGAGTCCAGGTAAGCTCACGCCTGATCTGCTCGTCACAGCTGTAGCAATGATGAGCTTGCTTCTCTGACAAACCATCAATCAACGCACCACCAGCAAGCGACCTATCCACAAAATCCCGCGCCTGCGCTATTGTCAGAGGGGTACGTCTTTTATAGACCTGGCCGCCCAGCTTCCGTTTGATTTCCAAAAAACACCAGCCATCCACACTCGCGTCGCTCCCATAACTGCGCACACGCAGCTTCTCCTTGAAATAGGGCTTTTGAATAGAGCGGCCGATAAGTAGATGATCCGGAGTATCTAAATAGAGATTGCGCACCGTGTAGCCGTCATGTCCATCTACATCAACGTCCAAAACAAGAGCCTGACCCAGCGCGTCCAAAAACACCTGACAGTCGGCTAGGGTAAGCAGGTATTTTTTTTCGCGGCGGTTAAAGACTTGAACACAAGACATGGTCGCTCCCTTCAAGGAGTGATTATCCATACTAGTCTTAAAGTTAGCTGAAAATCGTCCTCCCCTCCCCCTCCCGGCTTGTGCCTTTGCGCCGGCTCTGTTTCTATGATGCGCCCGTTTCTCGCCTTATTTCTGTGCGCCCATCCTGTCTCTTTGTGCCCGTCTTCTATTCTGTTTCTATGCTTGACCCCAGTGCAGACCACGCGGTCGGGCCTGTCGGGCCTGCTGGGCCAAAAAAAGTCAGCGACCTTAAGTTGCCCTGCCGCGACGGCGGCCGAAGATGAGATAGATGCCCAGGGCCACAAGGGGCAAGACGGCAAACACGATGTACAGGCTACTAAAGCCCAGTTGGTTAGCAACCAGACCCGAGGCAATTGCTCCCAGACCAATGCCCAGATCAAAAAAGATAAAAAACGTGGAGGTCGCCGCGCCGCGCCGCTCAAAAGGTACATTGGCAATCGCCATGGTTTGCAAGGCTGAAAGCACACAACCCTGTCCCACACCAAACACCACTGCAGCAACCAAGAACAACTCAAGTGATGTTGACATATTGACCAAGGCCATTGCCGTCGAGTCGCAAAGCAGGCCCAGCACAATGGGTAACGCATAGCCACGCCGGTCAACAAGTTTGCCAAAGAACGGCCGGGAAAACATCACAGCAACGGCGTAGAACACAAAAAACATCGCGATGTCGCTGATGCCTCGATCGTAGCCGGTCAGTGCCATGAACGTGTTAACCGCCCCGTAAACCATGTTGACGAACAGCACCATGACACCGGGCAGTACAGCCTTAACCTCGAACATCGCTGCCAGACTCATCTTGGGCGAGGAGGGCTTGGCGGATTTTTTGCTGGCAGCCTGCACAGACTCGACAGGCTTTATGCTGGCAGCATGCGCCGGGATGGCGGATTTTTTGCTGGTGGCCTGCACAGACTCGACGGGCTTCTCTCCAGCCTGCTCCGTATCCCGTGCAAGCGCCGTAGAGGGCTGTCCCTTTTGCTGTACCGGCTTATAGTGGATGAACAATGCGGCCAGCGCCGCGGCACCTATCAAGATGCAAGCCAACAATGCCACGAGCCAAAACTCGATGTAATTGAGCAGGGTCAGCGCCACGGCCGGGGCAATCGCCAGGGCAACAGCGCTAGACAGCGAAAAATAGCCCATACCCTCGCCAAAACGACTGTGCGGGATGACGTCGGCGGCTATCGTGGTGGACGCGGTGTTGGCCGATCCCCAGGCAACACCATGCAAAAACCGCATGGCTAACACAAAGCCTATCGCCGGCACCATACCAAGCGGCCCGAGCGTAAGTCCCAGGCCCGCCAGACCAAGGAGCAAAAACACACGCCGGCCAATGTGGTCGATGCCCGCGCCAACAAACGGCCGCGAGATAACCACGGTCAGCGTGGTGAGGCTTACGGCCAACCCGATCAGGTCCGGACCAACACCCAGCCCACTCAGATACACAGGCAGCACGGCCGGCACCGAATGAAAAGACAGGAATATCAACAGATTGCAGCCCGTAATCAAAATGAAGTCCCGCGTCCACAGCGCAGGCCGTGACGTTGGTGTTGTTTCCTCGGACGAAGGAGGCTGCGAGCTTAACGCTTTTTGCTCAGTCGAAGAAGATTGCGGCGTTGGCGTCGCCTGCTCTGATGAAGGCAGCTGTGGGCCTGGTGTCGCCTGTTCAGACGGCTCCGCCTCACCACTTTGTGCCCACACATCTGTGCTTTTAAGCTTGTTTTCAGTCATTCAAGCTACAATACACTATTATGGCACCTGTTGTTGGCACGACATCGATACGTCAAGGTTGGAGCGGGACAGATGTATATCTTGATAGTAGAGGACCAAAGACGTCTGGCCCATGTCCTGGCCGCGATTATGGAGGACGCCGGTTATGAGGTCGATACGGTCTTTGACGGCTCAAGTGGACTGGAATATGCTTTACTAGTAAATTACGATGCTATTATACTAGACGTTATGTTGCCTGCAAAGAGTGGGCTTGAGGTTGTTACCGAGCTACGCCGGGCTGGCAAAGACACACCGGTCATCCTCCTTACTGCCAAAGATTCTGTACGCGATAAAATCTCTGGCCTCGATTTGGGAGCTGACGACTACCTCACCAAACCATTCAATCCGGCAGAACTGTTGGCGCGAATCCGGGCTTTGACCCGCCGCCAGGGAACGGTTGTTTTCGAGACGATAGCGCTGGGCAACACCAGCCTTGATCTGTCCAGTGCCACCCTCAGCGTGACCACTGGCACTAAAAACCAAAAACAGGGGGAGAAGGGCGTTCATCTCTCTAATCGCGAATTTGAAGTCATGAAGCTTTTGATGCTGGGTAAGGGGCGCACGTTTGCCAAACAGGACATATTGCGGCGGGTCTGGGGCGAACACAGCGACGCTGAGGAGAACAATGTTGAGGCTTATATCTCCTTTTTGCGCAAGAAACTGACGCACCTGGGCTCCAACCTCCAGATAATCACGCTCAGGCAACTCGGCTACCGAATAGAGACAAGCGATGCTGGTTAAGCTGCGCCGCCGCTTTGTGCTTATCACAATGGTTTTAATTGGAGTAGTCTTGGCTGTGATGCTGGCTGTAAGCGTAGTAAGCAGCTATCAATCACGCTACGCTCAGATCCAAGAATCGCTGAGCGCTGCATTAGGAATGGACGAGAATGGCAGTCTCAGGCCTTGGATAGGTGACGGGCCCGGCGACTTTCGGGGTGGTCCAACCGATGGCGCTCCCAGCAACGATACGCGCGCCTATAACATGCAACCGGTCTATGTCGTGAGTATTGAGAGCGCAACCGGAGCGATGACCTATGCCAATAACACCGCCCAGATGGATGAGCAGGTGCTTAAGACGGCTGTCGAACGAGTGCTGAGTAGCAACACCTATCGCAGTGGCGGCAGCAGCACAGGCAACACAGGGAGCGGCAGCAGCAGTGCGGGTAACACAGGGAGCGGCAGCAGCAGTGCGGGCAACGTCAACACGGGTACACATGCCAGCACGAGCGACCCTACCGGCTCTGCGGTAGGCTCAAGCGGCCTGTTCCTTGATCTGGGGCTTTGCTATGCCAGCGCCGGCAGGGTCGACGGCGGAGTAACGCTCACCCTGATTGCCTTTGCCGACTGCACCCAGCTTGTCACCTCCACAATTCAACAGGCCATAGTGTCGCTGCTCATCTGGGCAGTTGCCATGCTGGTACTGTTCGCCATCAGTCTCTACCTATCCAAACTGGCACTGCGCCCTGTCGAGCAAGCCTGGGCACAACAGCAGCGCTTCGTTGCCAACGCCTCGCATGAACTTAAAACTCCGCTTACCGTGATCCTGGCCAATAATAACCTGATGCTGGCTCATCCGGAGAAGCCCACATCCGAGCAGGCGCAATGGCTGGAAAGCACCCAGGAAGAAGCCTCGCGTATGGATATGATGTTGCGTGATTTGTTGCTATTGGCCCAACTCGACGAGGGTGCGCGCGCCCAGAACGTACCCGCGCACGTGGATTTGAGCGCGCTGGTCGAACATGCCCTGTTGCAATTCGATGCCGTGTTTTTTGAGCGCCAGATACCGCTAAAAAGCCACCTTGAGCCAGCCGTCACGGTGGTTGGCATCGCCGAGCACCTTACGCGCCTCGTCACAATTCTGTTGGACAATGCCAGCAAATACAGCATTCAAGGTGGCACCGTAACTGTAACGTTAAGAAGAAGTACCCGCAGCAAATCCGCGGCCATCCTGGAAGTGTCCAACGAAAGTGAGCAGATACCCCCAAAGCAGTTGCAGCGCCTGTTTGAACGCTTCTACCGAGGCGATATAACGCACAGCGACACTGTTGAAGGCAGTGGCTTGGGTCTGAGTTTAGCCAGAGCCATCGTCGCCGAGCATCGCGGCACAATCCAAGCCCAGAGTCTGCCCCAAAAAAGCGACGTAGCGCTGATCAGCTTCGTAGTCAGCCTGCCCGCCGCCTAGCGCTTGGGATCGAGTTCCGTCCGACTTTTCTCCTCACCTTCTTACGATCCTCTCTGACATCATACCGCACGCTTCTCGCCCGTTTTTCCACGCGGAAACCTTTTTCATCTCATTTTGTACGCCGGTGCTTCTGGTGCCACGCAAGGCGGTTGAGCACGACGGTAACACTGCCCTCTACGCACCGGCACCTCTTCTCTGGTATTTCCGTTATCGAATAGGCAAGTCCTATCTTGCATATCTACATGCAAGGTTACGGCTCTATACTTTGTTATCGACCTGTTGATGTTCTGTTGATTACGGAAGGGTTGGAAGATGACTGCGACTACAAAGCAACGTTCGCGGGGGTGGATGTGGGGTGTCTGTGACAGACAGCTGACGAGCCGTGAGGCTTGGATGTCGTTTACTGTGCTGTTCATCTTTGGGTTCGTCTCGATCTTTGGTCTTATTCGAGTTGGACCGGTACTGACGATTGTTGGAGCGGAATTCGGCTTTGATCTGGCCGGTGTGGGTATCATTCAAACCGCTTTTACCGCCGCTGGCATCATACTGGCATTTCCTGGGGCTTGGATCATGCGTAACTTCGGTATCAAGCGCACCACGATAATCGCCTGTCTACTTTCCTTGCTCGGTGCCGCACAGGGCATCTGGGCAACAGGAGGTCCTGAGGCTATCTTGTTTTCGCGCGTACTTGAAGGCATAGGCGCGGGATTCATTATGATCATCGGTCCCAATGTCTGCACCCGTATCTTTCCGCAAGCCCGCCAGGGCATTGCCATGGCGATATGGTCACTGTGGGCACCGGCCGGCGTGTTCCTCTCGCTGTTTTTGGCCCCTTACCTTAACGAATTCTTTGGCTGGCGTTCGCTTTGGGTGGTGTCTGCCGTAGCCTATGCTGTCTGCCTTGTGCTTGCACTGGCGTTTTTTAAGCTGCCCAAGACCAATGAGAACGAACTGGCATTGGAACAGGCTCAAAAACAAGATAGCGCCACGGTAAAACCCGACGTTCGTAGCGCCGTCGTCATGGCCCTGTCCTTCATTTTCTGGTGCTTTTGCTTTGGCGGTTGCGTCAATAGCTTCTATTCCACGTTCCTCGTGGAGGCTAAAGGTCTTTCGGTCTATGATGCCGGCTTCTTGCCCTCGTTAATCAGCCTGTTTACCCTGCCGTTGGGTATCATCGCCGGTGTCATTTCAGACAAGGTGGGAACACGCAAGTGGTTCGTTGTTATCCCCTACTTCGTCTTGGCGATAGTTATGGCCTTTTGCGCCTGGATCGAAGGACCGGAGATGGAGAGCGTTTATATCTTTATCATCATCATGAGCCTGCTCTCGGCGACCATCCCCATGGGTACCCGCGCGGCGGTGCCTCAATACGCCAAAGATCCACGTCTTACCGACTATGCGCTGGCGGCTATGGGCTTTGTTACAAACATTGGCATCGGTTGTGCTGTGGTGTTCGGCTCAGTGGTGGCAGCCATAGGTTGGCAAAATGCCGGCCTGTACCTCGTAGCTCCCGCCGCACTGCTCGCCGGAGTCATTACCTTAGCCTTCTGTAAAAATGACCTTGTCAAAAAGAACGCTAAGGGTGCAGCCGGTGATGCTGGCAACGCGGCCAAAAAATGAAATAATCTGGAATGCGACAGCCTAAAATATCGACAGCCAAAATACTGACAGCCCGGAATGCGACAGTTCGGGCTGTCAGCAGCCCGAACTACCAAAACCACACTGACCAAGAATGCGCAATGTCTTGCTTGGTATACTCCTGAGTGGTGAATAATAAGCAAGAATAATGAGTGTCTGCCGGCAGACCGCAGATGCCTGGAAAAGAACCACGTAGACCCGAGATTGTTTGCGCCTATCAGAAACTGGTACAATACTACTCAGAGCAGGGGGCGCTTGAGCCATGGACACAAAGACCGTTCACATCGTGACGGACTGGCAATGACGTGGCCTGAGGTGACGCTTTGAGTAGTGTGTACCATAATGCCTACGGCACTTTTCGCATACCCGGTGCCGCATATAGTCAAGGGGGGTAACTATGCAGATCAGTGTAATACGTGAGTTTGTCTACTTGTCAGACGAACTCAACTTCTCAGCGACAGCGCGACATTTCTTCGTGTCGCAATCTGTCTTAAGCAAACACATCTCCAGCCTGGAACGAGAGATGAATATTCGCCTGTTTGTCCGCGACAAGCATTCAGTACGACTGACGCCCCTGGGCAAACTATTTGCCCGACGCATGCGCAAGGTGCTGGAAGACTTTGACGCGGCAGTACATGAACTGGAAAAGGCAAAAGAGGGAATCAATCGTGTCTTGAAAGTGGGTTATCTTCACGGTGCCTGCCGCGATTTTATCACCCAAACCTGCATTCTGTTCAAAGATAAACACCCGGATTGCGCCTTGGAGTTGTACGCAATGGAGATCGGCGAGATCAATGATGCAGTGCGACGAAACTATGTTGATATAGGCATCACGGCTGTCTTTCCTACCGGCGAGAACCGCAATTACCACTACCACCGCATATATCGTGACTCCCTCAATGCCGTGGTTCCTGTAGAGCACCGATTGGCCAAGGAAACATCGGTATCAATTGATGCCTTGCGCAAAGAGAGCCTCTTGTTACCCAGTCCGGTTACGATGCAGGAAGTCGCGTCGTTTGTACATCATGCCTTCCAAGGAACCGGACTTTTAAATTCCAGCCTTGATGAGGCACACGATGTCAATATGATGATACCATCATTGATCATGACGGGTGGAGTGGCGCTGGCCATGCGCCACCTATCCAGCTATTATGGCGCAAAGTTCCATTTTTTGCCTATCGAGAATGTCAATCTGGACTTTCATATCGCTGCACTCTGGAAAAGGAGTCGTGACAAAGATGTCATCGGTGACTTCGTGGCCAGTATTCATAAGGCGCGTCAGCAAAACAGTGCCCAGTGACCCGGTACACCTAAAAGGCGCAGGAGCAACGTTTACACTCTCGTGATATTCGCGGCTCGTGCATCTTTATCGCATCAAGTACAATCTGCCAATGCATTCTTTTGAGTATATATTGATCATGCTGGGAGCGGTTCTCGCCTCCAACTTCATCAGTGTCCAATTTCCTCGGATTCTTACCCCTTTGGTACAGATAGCTATTGGCGTAGGATTGACACTGTTGCCTATCAGCTTTGAGATTACCTTTGACCCAGAGCTGTTTATGGTATTGTTCATCGCGCCTTTGTTGTTTGAAGACGCTAAAAAGGTCGACAAACCTTCGCTCTGGCGTCTGAAGTTCCCCGTGCTGTGGCTGGCGTTGGGTCTCGTATTTTGTACGGTATTGGTGCTTGGCTTTTCCATCAACATCTTTGCTCCTTCGATACCTTTGGCCGCTGCCTTTGCCCTGGCAGCCGCCCTGGCTCCTACCGATGCGGTGTCGGTGGGCTCTTTGCGCAAGAGTGCCAATATCTCAAATGAACAAAGCCTGTTGTTGCGTGGCGAGGCACTTTTAAACGACGCTTCGTCTATTGTTTCGTTCCAATTTGCCATAGCTGCCGCCATCACGGGCACCTTCTCGCTTCTGGATGCCGGCACTTCATTCCTCATATCTTTCGTAGGAGGTCTGGGGGTTGGCCTGGGTTTGATGCTGCTGCGCTTCGCCTTTATCCGCTTTTTACGTTCTCGGGGCATCGACAGCATATCCTTTTACGTATTATTCGAGCTCATTACCCCATTTTTGGTGTTCCTGGTCGCCGAACTGATTGGCGTGAGCGGCATCATCGCGGTAGTTGCGGCAGGTATCGCCCATTCCTTCTCTCCTCGAACCGCAACCCCTGCTGCAGCCCGACAAAATATTGTCTCTACCAGTGTTTGGTCTGTATTGTCATTCACTTTGAACGGGCTTGTGTTCTTGATGCTGGGTACTCAACTGCGTTACGTTATCGAGCGCGTCTGGACCGGCACGGCCGCCGATACCAACTATTTGATTTGGTTTGTTGTTCTGATTCTTGCAGTCATCCTCATTCTGCGTTTTATATGCATCTTGGTCATGCATCGGAATGTCGATGTGGGCCAAGGTGGAGTTGAACTGGCTTTTGATGAGAGTGCGTCGGCACCATTGTATGACCTTGCTGATCCACAGATCGACGACACTTTGTATGACCTTGCTGATCCACAGATCGACGACACTACTCTGCTGGCACCGGGCTTTGGCACGATGAGTGCCGAGGAGCGTGAGGTGACCGTTGCCCAGGTCGTCCAAGACCAGCGTGAGAAGCACCATGCGCAGGCACAACAACACCGACAGGCCAGGCGCGCGGCCGCCCAGGCAGAGAAGCGTCGAGCGCGGGCCGCAAAGAACTATTGGCCGCTGCATCTGCATGACGCGCTCCTTTTGAGTTTGACAGGTGTCAAAGGAGCTATTACATTAGCAGTAGTACTTACTATTCCTTTAACCCTGGGTGGAGCTACCGCCTTTCCGGAGCGCGACCTGATACTGTTTTTAGCGTCGGGAGTAATCCTCTTATCTTTACTCATGGCAAACATCCTGGTGCCCTTGATTGCCCCGCAAAAACAGAGAGCACTGCGCCCTCAAAGCGAGCTGCAAGCAATCCTGGGCATCTACCGGACCGTTGTCCGCCAGCTTTCCGGTAACTCAAAATCCAGGGATAAGGCAGCTGTAGATGTGGTAATCCAGCAATATTTCAAGCGCATCAACACGCTTAAGACTTCCAACTCACTGGAAAACCCGCGGGAGACACAGGTCTTTCGTTACGCTATAGAGTTGGAGCGCGACAACACGAATCGACTGATTGACGAAGGGCGTGTCAGCGCATTCACCGGTATGGTTTATCTCAACCAACTCAGCCATCAGCTGGCGCGAGCCGAGCATCACAGCACCGTGGGCTGGGAAGTCAGGGGTGTTTTGGAGCAGCTGCGGCACCAGTTCCGACAGTTTAGAACACTCAAACAGCTTAACAAGTCTGATGAATCGAGAAACGCTGGCATAACCGCGCGCTTTGAGTACCGTGAGCTCCAGACAGTAAATATTCGCCATGTGATCAGTAAACTCCGGAGCGCAGACGTGCTCGAAAAACTTGGGGATAAGAGAGCAGGCACTGATACGAGTACGGATGCGGATAATACAGACGGTGTGGATGTGGACACGCGTGATGCTGCCACAGGCACAGGCGCGGATGCCACTGACGCAACAAGGAAAGACGTAGATTTACAGCGGCAGGCAATCGAAGCCGTCATTCAAGAGTTTGAGCAAAAGCTGGTACGACTGGAAAATCTAGGGCGTTTTGATCGCAAGACGGGTTCGGCGCGGCTTGATGCCCGCTTGCAGGTAGAGGCCGAAGCTTTGGATTTGGAGCGCGTAGCCATCAGCGATGCCCTTGGGTGCCGTTTAATCTCGGCTCAGACCGCTAAAAAATTGCATGACAATGTTGCCGCTATGGAATTGGATATCGAAGATCAACTCGGATAGGAGTAAGAAATGGAAAACAAAGAGGACCGTATGAAAACCACCAGTGTAGCAAGGGAAACAAAAAGTATCTCCGTGAGAGAAGCTACGCGCACAGATGTAACATTCATCTTGGACATGATAAAGGAGCTGGCCGCACACGAGCATTCCGCAGATGAAGTCGTAGCAACTGAAGAATCGCTGACAAAATGGCTGTTCGACGAGCCAATAGCCGGCTGCCTCATAGGCTCACTGGATGATACACCACAGGGAATAGCCTTCTACTTCGTCAATTTTTCTACATGGACAGGTGGCCCGGGCTTCTTTTTAGAAGACCTGATAGTGAGCGAGGGTGCCCGCGGACAGGGCCTGGGACGAGCGCTGCTGCAAGCGTTAGCTGCAAAGGCACTTGACAGAGGTTATCCATGTCTTGAATGGTTCTGCCTGGACTGGAACAAGCCCAGCCTGGAATTCTACCGGTCGTTAGGTGCTAAGGTCAGGGCCGATTGGATACCACATCGTCTGGATGGCGAAGCCCTGGCCAATCTTGCCAAAGGTGCCTGAAAGCACCGGGGACATAAGGAGGACAAAATGGCACACGGGACGGTGTTCTCTAGGGAACCACCGATTTAATCCAGTCACCACCCTCTGAATCGTGTCATGCAGTCTGCCTTAGCGGGCTGCACTGTCCATGCTTCGCGGTTTTGCCAGTTCACAACTTGGGGCGCTCGT
>JAITDU010000024.1 GCA_031282405.1 Coriobacteriales bacterium
GTATCGCCCTCTTCATCTGTGAAGCCAATGAGCCTTTCTGCTGCGTCATAAGAAAACGTGCGCACATATCCCCGCGCGTTTGTGAGGGACGTCAAAAGCCCGGACTTGTCGTATTCGTAGTAGACAACGCCGCCCGAAGGCGTGCTTTGAGATGTCACACGACCCGCTGCGTCATAGGTGTATACCGTCGTTCCAGCGAGGGGGTTGGTCACCAAGACGGGATTTCCGGCAGCGTCATAGGCCTGCGCTGCTGTTAGGGCGTCTCCCACTGCAGGGCTGATGTCCTGGCCGGTCGCCGTCAGCCTGCCTGTTGCATCGTAGGTATACCCGGCCGCGTAGGTATGCTCCGGCTTCTTGGTCGAGGCGAGGTTTCCAACAGGGTCGTAGGTATAGGCCATGGCCGAAGAGCCCATGGCAGAAGATGTCGCCTGGTTGTTAAGGTTATAGGAATTGGTAAGAACAGTCCCGTTTGGGTAAGTGGCGCTGGTCAGGTTGCCAAACGCGTCGTAGGTATAGAGGGTCTCTCCTTCAAGCGCGTCCGTTACAGAGACCAAATTGCCGCGAGCGTCGTATTCCATTACCGTAGTGTTGTCCAACGCGTCGGTCACAGAGCCAACCCTTCCGCATTCATCATAGGTATAGGTGGTCTCATTGCCTATGGCATCTGTCTTTGATGTCATGTGGCCGGCAACGTCATAGACATAAAGCTCTTCGTTGCCTTCGGGCGTGGTCATGCTCACGAGGTTTCCGGCGGCGTCATAGACGTACAGAGTCTCATTGCCCAGCCCATCTGTTATCTTGGTCAAAAGCCCCGCGCCGGAATAGGCCCTGCTGATGATCCGGCCCTCGGGATCCTCCTCTTCTATGAGGCGGCCCTCGGCGTCATAGGTATAGCTTGTCGTTCCGTTTTCCGGGTCAGTTGCCGACGTGAGCTTGCCGTTCGCGTCGTAGGTGTAGGTGGTCACTTTATCCAGAGGGTCAGTAACGGTGAGTATGTTTCCTCGTGCGTCGTAGGTGTAGGCAACCACCGCACCGGAGCCATCCTCTTTTGCAAGCAGCCTGCCAAAGGTGTCATAGGTGTATGAGGTCGTGTCTTCATTTGCGTCTATGACCTCTGTTACGCGCCCCATTGCGTCGCGCGTGTAGTAGGTGGTGTTTCCTTCTCCGTCGGTCTCTTCTGACACAAAGCCGTCTTCATAAGCCGTGAGAAGGCTTCTGTCTGCGGCAAAGCGTTCTATAACGCGTGAGCCTGTTTCGGAAAGATAGGTGAATGTGGTCTGTGTGTCTGCGGCATCCGTTGTCGATACGAGCTGGTTTGCGGCGTTGAATACATTGCTCGTAACGGCGCCGTCCGGGGCGGTAAGCGAGGTCATGTTTCCGCGGCTGTCATAGGTATAGATTGTCTGATTGTTCAAGGCGTCTGTTTTGGTCAGGACCCTTCCGTTTGCATCGTAGGTCCAGGTGGTGACGTTGCCGCTGCCGTCTGTTTCGGAGACCTTGTTCTCAAAGGCGTCATAGGTGTATGTGGTGCTGTTCCCGTCCTGGTCTGTCTTTTTGATGAGGTGGTTTTTATCATCGAAGACATAGGTGGCGGTATTATCCAAACGGTCGGTCACCTCGGTAAGCGAAAGGTCTTCTGTGCCGGCCTCGCCGCTGTAGTCAGGATCATAGCTGAAGTACGTCGTATTATTCTCCCCGTCTGTTTGTGCGGCGATCCTTCCCAGCGCGTCGTAGGTGTTCGTGAAGTAGGTGATCACGTCCCCATCGGTCCCGCTTACGATACGTCCGTCCCCGTTATATGTATAGCTGGCTTGCTTTTCGTTGGGGTCGGTGATTCCGGCAAGCCTTCTGGACATGCTGTAGCTAAAGGCCATCGAGGCGCTGGTCACGTTATCAAAGCGTGTCTGTGCCCCGATGATGAGCCCTCTGCTGTTCTTCGTAAGGACCAGGCTTCTTCCTGTGGAGGGATCCTCTATCGTGGTAGAGGTGCTTGAATAGGTGATATCGAGCGCGTCGCCTGTGCGGTTTTCGGTCCTTATCAAACGCCCCGCCTCGTCAAAGAAAAGCCTTTTGTCGTCTGCGCAGTTTATCTCACAGGTGCCTGAGGGGTCAGGTGTGAGGATCCACTCTTTTTGCGTGGGATTTTTTCCTGTGTACTGTTCGGTCTCATCGTCCAGTTCAAATACGATGAACGTTGAAGGCGATGTGTAGTAGTGATAGGTCTCCTCGTCTATCTCCACCACTTTTTGCTCATAGTTGTGATACCAGCCCGTACCCATCTCGCCAAGGACAAGTTTGTCCCCCTCATATTTGAGATCCAACGAAAAAGGCATCTGGGCGCTCTGGTCAAGGTAGGAGAGCTCTATCTTCTGCGCGCCGGTGGCCAGGTTGACGGGATCCGCGTAATACTCGTCGTCGTAGGTGACCTCCTGCTCGCGGGGGACGTCGGGCTGTGAGGGCGTCCAGCTGCGGTATTGGTGCATTAGGTTGTACAGGGAGGTATCGATCCTTACGGCAAGGTTCAAGGTACTTGCGCCATAGAGTGTGTCGCTGCGGTGTAGCCCCAGGGCGTACCCATTGTTGTTGGGATCGCCGGGAACCCAGACCGGGGCGCCGTCTTGTCCGGCGGATGCGTCTATCATGGTGTACATGATGGGGTTTAAGGCGGCGTATATCTGGCCCCCGGCTGTGTACATCGTCTTGCCATCGCCAATGCCATCAGGGTTAGTAACGCTGTCATAAGGCGCGGGATACCCGGTGAGCCATGCCTGCATGTTATTGTACGTAGACAAAGAGGAGTAGGTCCTAAACCCGAAGTACCCGTAGAGGTCACCCAGGTCCTCTTCAAAGACAACGATTGCGTAGTCATAGTAACGTGAGTAGGAGTCCGTATATGAGCTCGGCACGATGGCGTCTATGGCGTCATAGCTGTCCGAGATGGCCTCCCCTGACGAGTTTTCTCGATAGATCGGGCTGAACACTATGCTGTCGGCCTTGCCGTATTCCTGGTCGTAGATCGCATGGGCGCTTGTCATCACCGCGTAGTCGGCAAATATCCATCCTGTGGCACAGATCACTTTGGCTTCGTCTGTCGCTTCGTTATGGAAGGTGGACTCGATGATCCCGATACAGACATAGGGATGTGTATTAAGGAGCGAGGTCGGGACGGGGATCCTGTTGTTGTTGAAAAGCGACTGCAACGCCGTGGCGCTGCCGTCATAAAGCGTTCCTGAAATCAGGGAGTTTTCGGCGCTTTCGCCTATCGCGCCAATCTTTGGGGGGTCGGCGGCTGTCCCGTCCGCGTTTTTGCTTGCCGAAAGAGGCAGCTCATCGCTGACCATGAGGGTCGTTTCTTCTCCCGACCCGAGATCAAATGACGTGAATCTTGTCGCTTCGCTATAGCCAAAATCCTCTAGCTCCTGTGCTTCTGTTGCCAGGAACTCTTCCAGTCCGCTCGCGGCCGTCCCGCCGCCCCGCGCATCGCTTTCTGACGTAGCCCAGGCGGATGCGGGCAGGGGAAGCATAGCGACGATGAGCAGGAATGAAAGCAGCACCTGGAAGATGAAGGCAGGAAGCCTGGCGACAAGCGACCTTCCTTGTGGGCCGGTGCGCCTTTCGGTGCCGACTCCTTTTTTCGTTATGGTAGATAAAACTGCTGGTAGACCCCGGGTTTCATGCGTCTTCATCTCTCCGACCTCCTCATGTAGGGCAACAGCAAAACGAACTTCTGAATTCAAGACTTTAGACAAATTTCTACCTGGCACAAGCATATACCTCACACTCTAAAAGTGCAAGCAACCGCGTCGCGTCACAAAAAGTACTCCTGATCCCTTCGTTTCCTCAAAATGAGGTCTGCGTGCCATTTCACTTATTGGAAAAACCGCATAAGTAAAAATAGGCCCTAGCAAACAACGATGGAAAAGAGCACCAGCCTCTAAGCCCCTACTTTTCTTTAAGGCTCGTGTCAAGCCCTTTGGTAATGGGTTCAAGGAAGTAGGCAAGTACACTGCGCCTCCCAATACAGATGTCCATACTTCCCGCAAGGCCGGGGATAAGATGGACCTCGTTGTCGGCGCTTTCCATCGTCGCGCGGACCTTGTAGACACTTCCCAGTTGTTCGTGCATGAAAGGAACAGGGCTGACGTACGATACTGTTCCGGTGACTTCTCCATAATCCGACGATGGATACGCTTCAAGCCTTATGGGACGAGGCATATCCAGTCAAGGTAGGCATCAGGATTTTTATAGATGCCGGGAAACTGAAACACCGTCCATACTGCATCGAGAAAATCAGTACGGTTGTGGATGTCTTTGCCGTCCAGCTCGCCTACGAAGGTGGAGGTACCCTTGGCTGCCGCAGCAATCTTTTTGTTCTGGTTTTATTTCCCATTAGTCCTAATCTTATTAAAGGATATAACTTGTGTAAGGCTTAGCGATGAAAGCATGGCTGTCATACTTACAGAAAGTGGGCTAACGCCAACTCTCCAGCATCGGAAAAACCATCGTGGTCTGAGTCTATCCAGACTCTAAGATTGGAAAACGCTTCATCATTTTCATCAATGACCCCATCTGCGTTTGTGTCAAACTCCGCTAGGGCTGCAAAGCCGTTTATAGCAAATACTCCACTTTCCAGCTCCGTCCAGTCCCCAAACAGCTCACTGCCATCCTCAATTTGCTCATTGTCGTTACGGTCATATACAAGTAGTCCACTGCCCTCAGATATCCAAGCAGTCCTTTGTGCAATTCCATCACCGTCAAAGTCGAAGTAGGTCCCATCCTCTATGCCAACGACGGATATACCCGCTCCAGAAAGATCAAGAACTAAGGGGTCTATGACCGGTGGTGGTGCGGCGGTACCGGCTTGGTTAAAGAGGTCTTTTGCGTGTGAGCCGTCAGAGAACAGAGAAGCAATACCTGGGTCTTTTGGTAGGCTATTTATCTGTTCGTAAAAAAGGTCTCTGAGGGTCTGGCCGCTTCTTAAAAGCCCTGAGAGCCTGAGTTTTTGCTCAACAGCGCCTAGGATGCCCAACTCATTCAGATAGTAGGTTATCTGTGAAGTCTTTTCAGCAGAGGCAGCCCAGCTCCCAGCACGGGCAAGCAGATTATCTAAGGTAGAGGTTAATTCTGCATAGTGTTTTGCCAAAGCTGTCGCAACTTGTCGGGTGAGGTCTACAATAAAGTTGATCGTGAGGTTATATGCGGGGCCAAGGCCAGGGACGAAAGCTGCGACATCGGCAAGGAAGGTTACAAACTTCAAGTTAGCATCAAGGGCTGCCCTTTTGTATTCTGTGGGAGAAAGCAGGTTCTTTTGCTGTTCTAATTGTACATTGGCTTGAACCATATCGATAAACGAGACGGCTGTAAAAGCGACATTCAGCATCTCGCTCACCTTTATGCATTGCAGGATGTCATCAAGCCCTTGAGCGATTTTTCCTGTGTAGTCTATGAGGTTTTTGTCCGGACTGCCTTGGTTTTTCATGATGATTTCAAGGAGGTCTGTGGCTCCTTTGGTGACACCGAACACCTCTGTAGCTAAACTTATACAATTCAAAATGCCAGCTTTATTTGTATTGTCCAAAGAGAAATATTCGTTTGCAACAGTAGTCATAGCAACAATATCAGCACTGTTTGACAATACGCTAGAGGTAAGCCCATATTCGTAAGCCTTTTGAGCGATTGCCCCTGAGTCCCATTCCTGTTGGCCGGAGACATAGTTACTAAAAGCTGCAACAGCGTTAGAGCTCCACAAATCAGATTCGCTCATCCATGTTCTAAGACACTCAAGATATTGTGATGTTTCTGCGTTAGAAGTAGCCATTTTACATCCTTTCTCTTGACGTTAGCTAGGTAGATGGCTTCCGTAAGGTTCATCACTGAAATTCAGGCCTATGGTGAGCGATGTGACAGAGCCACGGCTCTCCTCTGGAAGCTCTGAAGATTGCATGTCATATTCGGTGAACGCATAATCAATATGGTAGTTCTCAACTACTATGTCATACCTATCAGAGCCTCCCAACGTAATCCTAGTGCCGCTTCCTCGAAATAAACTGTCAAGCTCAGAGACAGGAATTCCGATACCGATACCGTTAACCTTAAGCTCGCCGGCATATCCATCAATTTGGTCGCCAGCATCAAAGCCAACGCTCATTATCTTTCCATTTCGCTTGTCGTTCATGTCTAGATTTTCCATAAGAACCAAGCCCATTGGCCTATCCTTGTAGTACAGGCGCGTTCCAGTAATTTTAAGTGGCAGGTCGGTTCCTTCGTAGTAGTCATAGTCACCAAACGTGCTATACATCCTGTCATCCTCCTCGAAACGCCAATCAGGCCCCAACTCATTTAGGGTAGTGGGCAAAGGAAAGCGCACGCCGGCCATGGTTATCTCATAGCCTGCATCATAGAATATGTCGGATTCATAGGAGTCAACTGTGATAGAGCCAGCAGCGGTGTTTGGAGTGGTATTACTTGATGGAGTGGGGCTGCTATTTCCAGCCTGCTCTACACAGCCAAACAGTGGTAAATATAAAAGGAGTAATATTACTAGGAACAGTAGGAGGATAGTCTTTGACACATACCCACACTGCCACCTGGCGCAAATACCCATATGCGCCTTTACCTGTGTGTCCTTGCGTACCGAGCCAGACAAAAACTCTCGCATATCACACCAGCTTCCTTTATAAGGAGCCTGCTTTTAGGCTCCTTGCGTCAACTTTTGGACTGCTTTGAAACTAAGGATCTAGTAACCCATAAATTAGCATACACGTTATAGGAAATCAACTCATCGCGACATTGGGACGGGGCGCTAACGAGATAGCCACTCTGTTTGACCTAGCTGGATTGCCACGACTTCCGCGAGAACTCAAAGTGACGGTACACCACATTTATCTTGCGCAGCCTCGCAATAACGGAGGCCTCTGTGGGACACTTGCCCCGTCTCCACTCAGTCCAAGCTCCGTCCCTCTGGCCTACGCGCGCGGATGGGCGCGCTGTGCTACGTCTTTGAGATGAGCGACGGAAAGGTGCGTGTATATCTGGGTGGTCGACAGGTTCTCGTGCCCCAGCAACTCCTGTACACTGCGTAGATCGGCGCCGCCGGTCAACAGATGTGTAGCAAACGTGTGCCTTAGATCGTGAGGCGAGATATGCCCGTCTACACCTAAGCGCACCAGTCGTTTTTTAAAGGCGGCGCGGATGCTGTCGGCACTGAGGGGCTTTCCACTCGTGCCAATGAACAGAGCTGAGTTGGGTTGGATAAGACCGTCGCCTTTGACGGCTACGAGCTGTGGCCTGGCAACGTCCAGATAGCGTTGGAGCTTGAGCAGGGCCAGATCGTATAGTGGCACTATACGTTGTTTGTCTCCTTTGCCAACCAGGTGGATTAAGCCGTTAGCAAAATCAATATCAGTCAACCCCAGCCCGGCAACCTCGGAGATGCGAGCGCCCGAAGCATAAAACAGTTCGATTATGGCATCATCGCGAATGGCGACCGGATCATCATCGCTACTTGGCTCAAGCAGAAGTTTTAGATCATGGGGCGAGACAAGACGCGGCAGTGACCGTGGTTTTTTGGGGCCTTTTGTGGTGATAACCGCGCTCGATTCAACAATCCCCTGACTACCCAGCCAGGTATAGAAAGAGCGTAGCGCCGACAATTTGCGGTTGATAGTGGTTTTACGCGAGCCGCTCTTGTCCAAATCGGCCAAAAAACCGCGCATCGTCCTCGTGTTGACAGCGGCCAGATCAAGGTCCTGGTCTTCCAGCCAGGTGCAAAAAGCACCCAGATCGCTGGCATACGCGCGCAGCGTATGTGCGGAATAATTGCGCTCAGCTGCCAGAGACCTAAGGAAGTCGTCCAGATGCTGCCGTGTGTCCTTCTCCTCCATTTTATGCTCTTTGTGTGGAGTCGCTATCAGCGCTGGATGCACGGCTACGGCCGATTGAAAAGGTACGCACAGGGGCCCCAGAGGCAAAGGCGATACCTGTATCGTCCTGCTCGATTGCGAGCGAATAGGCCGGGGCAAAATCAAGGTCTGCTCGCTCGCTCCTAAAAGCCGTAATCGCAGCCAATGCCCGCTGAGAATAGGCCTCGTAGCGCAGGCGCTTCTTTTTGGGAGGACGCGAAAGCGGCAACATGATGCCATAATTGACGTGCAGGGGCTGGTAGGCGGTCGTGGCCGGGTCGGTCGCATAGGCCAAAAGTGCCCCAAAGGTGCTGCTCCGAGGGAGAAGGACCGGCGGTTTACCCTTGATGCGAGCATAGCAGTTGAGGGCAGCATACAGACCGGAGGCTATGGCCTCGGTGTAGCCTTCCGTACCGGTTATCTGACCGGCAAAGCGCACGCTTGGCCGGTTGGGAAGCTCCAAGGTGGGGCCCAAGGCGTGCGGGGCATCGATGAAACTGTTGCGGTGCATGACTCCAAAACGGCTGAAACGGGCATTGCGCAAGCCCGGAATCAACCGAAAGACACGTTCTTGCTCCGCAAACGTGAGGTTGGTCTGGAAACCGACCAGGTTATAGGCGCTTTTTACGGCATTCTCGGCGCGAAGCTGCACAACGGCATAGGGCGCCTGTGAGCTGTGTGGGTCGCGCAGGCCAAAGGGCTTGAGCGCTCCATGTCTGAGCGCCTCGGGGCCAAACCGGGCAATCTCTTCTACAGGCTGGCAGGCTTGAAACAGATCCGCGGTCTCAAAGCTTTGTCTGTTGACCTTTTTGGCCCCGCACAGCTCTTGAATCAGAGTGGCGTATTGTTGTTGGCTCAAAGCGGCATTGAGGTAGTCACCGTTGGTACCGTTGGGATTGCTCGTGCCGTTGGTACCGTTGGGATTGCTCGTGCCGCTGGTACTGCTGGGGTCGTTGGAATTGCAGGTGCCGCTGGCGCTGCTGGTGTAGCCTGTACCTTTGTCGTAGCGAGACTGAACGAACAGCTTGCTCATATCCAGCGAGTCAGCCTCAACAATAGGAGCGGCCGCGTCAAAAAAAGCCAGATGCTCTGTACCGACCAATGTGGCGATATCCTGCGCCAGCGCATCGGCGGTAAGCGGGCCTGTGGCTACGATGACCTGGCTGTGATCAGAACGCTGCACATCGGCTACAGAGAAAACCTCCTGGCGGATAACCGTAATGCGCGGATGCTGCGTAATAATATTGCTAATTTTTTTAGCAAAATCTGTTCTGTCCACAGCCAAAGCCTGTCCGGCCGGTAAGCGACAGTCCAGCGCTACGTTGAGCACCATTGAGCCCATGAGCGCCAATTCGGACTTTAAGGTTGCGGCGGCGCTGGGCACTACCATGCTTTTTAAAGAATTGGAACAGACCAGTTCGGCAAACTCCGCGGTTGAATGCGCAGGAGTGCTGCGGTGAGGCCGCATTTCATACAACTGCACAGCCACGCCGCGCTCAGCCAACTGCCAAGCCGCCTCGCTACCTGCCAAGCCGCCGCCGATTATCGACACTCCACTGTCACTGCCATAATGCATGTTGACATCATCGCCCAAAAGCGGTTACAAAACAAGTAGGCTCTTGCGCAAGCACTATCAAAGCAGACTCAAAGCGTCCCCTGCACGGTTCAATGGAGAGCGGCGTAGCGGCCATCGCGCAAACGCTCAACCTGATTGTCCAACTCCATCGCGGTAAGCTGTCTGATAGCACTCAGCACATCCAATGAGAGCGTCGCCGCTATCTCTTCTGTGCGCATTGGCTGGGCGATAAGAGCTGCGCGAATCTGCCCTGATAAACCATCCGGTGCTCGCGCCGATTGCTCACCCGTGTGGGCCGCGTCGGCGCCGGCTCCTGTAACGGGGGCAAAACGACCTATATCCGCTCCAAATACCGACCTGAGCGCATCGTCAAAGCTCTCGTCATCGACTATCGGTGCAGCACCCTGCAGTATCAGCCGATTGGAGCCTCGGGACTCTTTTGAGTTTATCGAGCCGGGCACTACAAAAAGTTCGTTTCCTAAGAAGAGCGTGGCATCGGCAGTTTGGAACGTGCCACTGGGTAGCCCAGCTTCTACAATCAGCGTTGCCTGAGACAGCGCGGCAATCAGCCGGTTGCGATTCCTGAATGCCCAACGCAACGGCGGTGTTTGCCAGGGAACTTCTGAGACTAACGCGCCGCCCGTTGCGACGATCTGTGCGAACAGTGCCGCCGCCCGCCGGGGATATACGACATCGGCTCCGCAGCCTAAGACCACAACAGTCTTGCCACCGGCTTCCAATGCGCCTTTATGGGCGGCCTGGTCGCAGCCAATCGCACCACCCGATACTACGGTGATACCCACGCTGGCAGCACGAATGGCAAAACGTCTGGCACAGTCGATGCCGTAGGGCGTAGGTTTACGCGCTCCAACTATCGCTATCTGCGGACTTTGCAAGAGTTCCACGCTGCCAACAACATAAAGTTGAGACGGCGGGTTGGACAGATGCCTGAACCCCTTAGGGAAAAACCGCGATGAGACCAAAAGTTCGCTTTTGGATGCATTATCGATGAATGTCATTACGGGCCCTGCTCTCTGCTCTGAATGTGACGGCTTCTAGCAGATGTTCACAGCAAACCGCCTCGCTCTGTTCGAGATCCGCTATCGTACGAGCGACTGCCAAGGCTTTCATGATTCCCCTGCCGCTGAGTTCAAAATGTCGGGCGGCTTCTTTAAGGCAGTCGCGCTCCCGCGCGCTCAGCCTGCACGTCTCAAGCAGCCGGTATCCTTCTCCCTTGAATGCTATAGACGCACCATGGCCGACACCGCTGGGAGAAGCCGCGTCCGATGAATCGGACGTTGACGCACAGGTTCCGGAGGAAGAAGTGGAGAGAAAAGAATCGCGTTTCGCAGGGCCAGAATCGGCATGGTGAATTCCGTTCAGCAACTCAGTTGAGAATCTATCGATACCGCTGATGCTGCCGGTAACGGGCGCATTCTGTTCGCGTTTTTGACGAAACTCCTGGGCCTGCATAACCGTAGCTAACATCTTTGCTGAACTCAACCCGGTACCGGTGGCAAGAACATCGCCGGGCTGCGAGCGCCAAACGTCGATAACCATGTCGAAGCGGTCGATAAGCGGCCCGCCAATACGCCCCTGATAGCGAGCTATCTCGGCAGGGCTACAGCGGCAATGCCGCTCTGGGTCGCCAAAGTACCCACAGGGACAGGGGTTCGCCGCGGCAATCAGCAAAAAAGCGGCAGGAAACACCGTCGTGCCTCGAGCGCGGGCCAATGACACCGTGCCGTTTTCTATGGGTTGGCGAAGCATCTGCAGCACGGCTGAGCCAAATTCTGGCATCTCATCCAAAAACAGCACCCCGTTGTGGGCCAACGAGACCTCTCCAGGCGCCGGAGGCGAACCGCCGCCCAAGAGTCCAGCGCGCGTAGCGCTGTGATGTGGCGCACGGAATGGTCGATGCCCCTGAAGGATGCTGTCGTAGGGCAGGCCGGCCACTGAATGGATCATCGCTGATTCTCGCCGCTGATTGATATCGAGTGGAGCAAGGATCGTGGGGAGACGAGCGGCCAACATCGACTTTCCCGATCCGGGTGGTCCGACCATCAAAAGACAATGTTCGCCAGCGGCGGCTATCTGCAAAGCCCGCTTTGCCAGATCGTTGTCGGCTATGTCACAGTAATCAATAGTATGCTCGCAAAAGTCGCTCTCGGTCGCAATCGGATCGCAAAACGAAGCCTGACGCAGGTCCTGCAGACTGTCGATACAAAGGTGACTGCCAGCCTGCTCATATTGGGCACCACGTCCAACAACTGCACTGAGTAATCCTATGCGCATCTCGGCCGCTAATCGTTCGTAGGCCAGCATGCCTTTTATGGGTCGTACACTACCGTCCAGCGACAATTCGCCCACACAGAGTCTGCCATCCAAGAGCTCCGTAGGTATTTGTCCCGTAGCGGTCAATATGCCCGCTGCTATAGGCAGATCGAAACCAGAGCCGCTCTTAGGCATCGAGGATGGAGCCAGATTCACAATGATATGCATGTTGGGTATCTCAAAATCGCAGGAACGCAGAGCCTGCCGCACGCGCAGCTTAGATTCGCTTACAGCGGTGTCCGGCATACCGACGATGCTGATACCCGGCAATCCCTGGGCGACATTGACCTCAACGGTTACGGGATGGGCGGCAACGCCACTGATAACCGCAGTCTGTACGAAACCGATGCGCTGTTGCTTTTCTCTCATGCTCTTTTCCTAACTACGTAGGCTGGCAGAGTGCGATGTCAACAGAGTACGTATATCAACAAAGCGCATGTGCCAGCAGAAGCTCATATCTATTCGCCGGCACAAAACGCATCGCGGTGATGGCGCAAGAAGGCCTTGTCTTTATTGAAGGTGACAATCGAGATAACATCAAAGCGTACTTTGCCGGATGGATGACGATGCGTCATCAGATAGCGCATGGCAATGTTCTCGTATCGAATTCGTTTCTTGTGGGTGACCGCATCTTCCGGCAGACCACAGTTTGCGTTAGATCTGGTCTTGACCTCGATAAACACGAGGGTGCCGCTCTCCAGGGCGATGATGTCGGCCTCTCCAGACTTACAGCGCCAATTGCGCTCAAGGATAACGAAGCCGTTTTGTTCCAAATAAAGACACGAGAGCTTCTCGCCGGCGACACCGACACTTTTATTGCTGCGCTGCGTGGTTTTGCGGGTGTCTCGTGTGCCTTTTGTGGGCTTACTGTGAAGCTTGACTGTTTTGATCGGTGGGTTTGTGGTGCCGCTTGTTGACCGCGACGCACTCGCTGTGCTTTTTGCAGGGGTGGATGTGCTCGTGACTTGATTACTCGGAGCCTCGGCTGCTTTCAATGTGGTGCTCATGGTTCCTCCTGTCATTCGTTGGTACTTGCATGTACGCCCGATTGTGAACCTCGGAGGTTTCAGATTTCTTAACCACAACTTAACCAATTCAAAACTGAAGGCAGTTTATCTGCATTAACACCGCTTAATCCATAGAAATAATAGCGCCCCCTGATAACGCCCCCTGATAACGCCCCCTCCTTTGCACAAAGCCCAGGGCCCCCAAAGGAAAGCTCGTTCACATAAAACGCTTGCGAGGAGTTATGAGGGTGTGTTAGGTGTGTTAGGTGTGTTAGGTGTGTCGAGAAAGTTTCGACAAAAACTTTGACGATGCAAATCGCACAAACCCAACTCGCGGATGGCGGCGATATGGGCGGCGGTACCATAACCCTTATGCTGATCAAAGTCGTATCCGTCGTAGGCTGTGGTAGCAGCAACCATGATGGCATCGCGACAGACCTTGGCAATAATAGAGGCAGCGGCAACACAGGCAAAACGGCTGTCGGCTTTGGGGACGGCCAGCTCCTTAGCATGGATGTTTTGAGCATAGCCATCCACCAGCACCAGATCCGGTTCGACGTTGCCGGTGTCCACGGCACTGGCAAGAGCCTGAGAGAAAGCCAGACGCAAAGCAGCAGACATACCCAGCTCATCAATCTGAGCAGCCTCGACATGAAAGATGCCAATGGTCAGTGCAACCTGGCTTATGACAGCACTCAGTTTCTGCCTGCGACTGGCGCTGAGTTTCTTGGAATCGTCCAGACCGGATATTACCGGTTGCCAGGGTAGAGCTACTGCGGCTACTGTCAAAGGTCCGGCCACCGCTCCTCGGCCGACTTCATCCAAACCAATGATGATGCCGCGCATTCCACCAGCAACTGTTGCCATAGCCTCATAGAGCTCAGCATCGCGTTGCTGGCGTTTAAGCTGCCTGGCTGAGGGCAGGGCTAGAAGCCTTTCTCGCGGATGCGGGCGGCCTTGCCCACCTTTTTGCGCAGATAATAGAGCTTGGAGCGACGCACCGCACCGTGTCGGATAAGTTCGATCTTGTCTATTTTGGGAGAATGCAGCGGGAACGTACGTTCCACGCCAACACCAAAACTGATCTTGCGAACTGTAAAGGTCTCGCGATTCGAGGCGCCATGTTTACGAATAACGTCGCCTTGATAGACCTGAATACGTTCGCGGTTACCCTCGGTAATGCGATAGTGAACCTTGACGTTGTCGCCAACGCCAAAGTCTGGAATGTCTGACTTTATCTGCTGTTGTTCCAGAGCACGGATTATATCCATAGTGTTCGATCCTGCTTTCTTAATGCTGTTATCGAGTGCAAGGTCGGGGCCCCTGTGGGCACAAAGCGCCAAAGTCCGCACCGACGCAGAGGCTGATTGTATCAAATCATATCATAAATAGGGAGCTGGATATGCGCGCGTTTAACGTATACTCACTTCTGTGACATGAGAGAAGCACCGTTTGAGCGCCCGCGGAGGGGGATAAATCGATTTCATATCTTATTGATTTATTGATTTGTTATCTTATATCTTATACTGCATCAGTGATGAAAGCGCTGAGTGCTGGGTTGTTCGACGGCACTGGCATTGCGACTCAGCCAGACCACCTGCTTTTTGATGTCATCTAACAGCCGGTCGGCCAGATCATAGCTCAGACCGGATCGGACGACAATACGTTGCACCGTAATATCTTGAAGGTCGGTCGGTAACGGATAGGCTGGTATCTGCCAGCCTTGCATGCGCAAGCGATCGGACAAGTCGTAAAGCGTCCAGAGATGATCGGCACCTGTGGTCAATTGCCAGGCAAATACCGGAATATCCTCAGCGGCGTTCCAGAGCGTAAAGGGCTCCATCGCAGCAATGCCGCGAGCCAGATAACGGGCTACCTCGGCCGTCGCTGTCTGGATGGCCTTGTAGCCACGCTTACCAAAGCGCAAAAAGTTATAGTATTGCAGCAAGATAGGAGCCCCAGGGCGGGAGAAGTTCAACGCGAAGGTGGGCATGTCGCCACCCAGATAAGACACGTCAAAGACCAGACTTTGGGGCAGTGCTGCGGCTGTGCGCCAAATGACCCATCCAACACCCGGATAGACCAGCCCATATTTGTGCCCTGAGGTATTGATGGATTGCACGCGTTCAATGCGAAAATCCCAGGCCAGTTCCGGTTGCAAGAAGGGTGCGACCATCGCGCCGGAGGCTCCATCAACATGAATGGGGACGTCCAACCCGGTCCTGTCTTGCAAAATATCGAGGGCGGCAGCGATTTGGGCCACCGGCTCGTACATGCCCGTGTAGGTAACACCCATTATTGCCACGACACCTATAGTGTTCTCATCTATGTAATCGTCCAGTCCATGACCGTCCAACACCTTATGTTCGGCGCTGATCGGCACATAGCGCGGCTCAACATCAAAATAGTTGCAGAACTTCTCCCAACAGACCTGCACGGCCGCGCTCATGACCAGATTGGGTTTGTCGATGGATGTGCCTTTCTTTTTGCGCGCCTCCTGCCAGCGTCGCTTGAGCGCCAAGCCCCCCAGCATGCAAGCCTCCGAAGAACCGGTAGTAGAACAACCCAGGGTCTGAGCGGGATGGGGTGCGTGCCATAGCTCGGCTAACATTCGCAAACAATAGGTCTCGATAGCCGCAGTCTGAGGATATTCGTCCTTATCGATAATGTTCTTATCGAACGCCTCCGCGTAGAGCCGATTGGCGTGGTCGTCCATCCAGGTAGTGACAAACGTCGCCAAATTCAACCGAGCGTTGCCGTCCAGCATCGCCTCGTCATGGACGATTTGATAGGCAGTCTCGGGTAGCATCGGTTCAGCGGCCAGTTTCGTGCGTGGCACCGGGGTGGCCTCACAGGGCCGGGCGAACAGCGGGTTGATGTCGAAGGAATCAGTATCCATAATTTTGGCCTTTCTCAGACGATGAGCATATGGGTATTCTAGCATAGGCTCCCAGGCACAGCAGAGAGATTCGCTTGGCTCTGGCTCAGAGTGACAAGTGACTTTGCCACTCTGAGGAGGAAAGAGACGCAGTGGTCCGTCACTTCGACTAGCCTAAGCCCGTACCTGGCTTACGTAAACCCGTACCTGGCCGATGCAAGCCCGTACTTGGCTGACGTAAGCCCGTACCTGGCTGACGTAAGCCCATAGGGCTCATGGCTTCGCACCCGCAGGGCTCTGACAGTACTGCAGCTGCGGAACTCGGCCAGCACTTACTTTGTACCAAAGTGAGTGCTGGCCTCAGGCAGTCCTCGCTTACGCAGTACTGCCAGAGCCCTGCTGCTCCGCAAAATCGCCCTACGGGTTTACGTCAGCCAGAGTAGGCAATCGCATCGTCATTGCCACGGCTTCTGCGAAGACCCAAAGTGACAGGGTGTTGCATCGGCCATGTCGGCTGTGATGGCGCGCGATGACGGGATGCTGCATCGAGTTGCACAGCGGCTCAGGGTGACGCGACGATTGCGCTGTCGTATGTTATACTCTCTTGCTGTGTCTAGGTGGGCGTAGCTCAGCTGGCAGAGCGACGGACGGTGGCGCCGGAGGGCGTGGGGTCGAGCCCCTTCGCCGACCCCAGGAGTTCTGCCAGACGCACTTTTCGAGAGGTATAGATGGACGGCGAGCCCGATGGGGCTCG
>JAITDU010000055.1 GCA_031282405.1 Coriobacteriales bacterium
TTGAGCTTATCGTCGTAATCGTCATTTTGGGTATTCTGGCTGCAATAGCCATACCTGCTCTGACAGGCTACATCTCCAAGGCTCAGGATGAAGGACTTAAGGCAGAGGGTAGGACGGTAGAAGTTGCGGTTCAGACCATCGGAAGCGACTTGCACAACACCCTCCTTATAAGTACGCATCCAACTATAGGCCAGCTCGCAGATGCGTCCGGTAAAGCGATAACACCAAGTACCGCCACTAGTACCGCCACCCCAGACACAGTTGGTAATGAAGACAATGCAACGCGTGGTGAATGGATCTCGGCCATCAATAATTTGGCTGCCACTAACTATGATCCCATTACCGGTGCCACTGTAGCCATTCAGTACATCGAGGGCAACAAGGTCGCCGGACTGCTGTTTACTAAAAGCACACCGGGTACTGCCTCCGTCAAATGGGCATACTACGACGGCGCTACGTGGGAAGTCGTGGAAGGCACCTATACTGCTCTGACAACAACCGACGCCACGCGACTTAAGCTCTCAGGCGGCGCGAACTTCACCCCGAACCAGCCGTAACAGCAAGTACATAAGTATAAGTATCCAAGTTACAAGTAAACGTCAACCGCCCCTTCGCACACCTGCAAAGGGGCGGTTGACGTTTGTGGTCATACTGGTGGATCTTATCGCTTGGGTCGTAATTATCACCTATGTATCACCATGCATCAAATTAAAGTTACTTTAAGCCCAATTCATCCAAAAACATGTCTTTTAGTTCTGGAACACTGTCCCAGTAGTAGCCAGATGCCTTATCGCAAAGCATGGAATATGTTTTTGATAACAAGAAAGCATCAAGAACATAGTCCAGAGGTTTACCCCAATCCTTGGCAACGTCTGCCGCTACAAACCCGGTTATACTATCGATAGTTCCCTCTATGAGTTCATCTGTTAGCATCAACCTTGTACCCTTCGATAAAACGCATACGCGTGGCTGCCAAAGAAGAGCCAATAAAGACCTGATTGTATAGATTCTCTGTCTTGGGGAGTCTAATCGCTGTTCTTTTCGCAACGTCAGATATAGGATCGCCGTATGTTCCTATAACAAGTTCCATTAGTTTGGGCGAGCCGCTGTGGCTGTCAGAATCGGCTGGTGCCTTGTGATCAATCAGAAGCAACGGCTACCGGTAGGTACAGTCCAAAAAAGCTTGAGGGAGATTTTCTGGACTGTTACTCCAAATGTATTGCTATGGCCGACAGGTTTGTGTATCAGCCGAGTATTACAGAGGCCAATGTCGCAGAGGTCATCCAGGGCAAGGGACACTACTGGTGCTGCTCCCGGCTCCGGTCGCTGCGCCTCTCCTCACGCTCCAATGTCTTGGTCCAGGTCTTGACCGTCTGCCGCATTATGTGCAAGCGTAGCGGTTCCAGCTCCTCATCAGTGTCGTAGGCTTCCAAGGCCATGTAATAGTTGGCCTTGTCCTCATCGTAGATGATGGTGGGTGGGTATCCATGGCGCATCAAATAGTAATTTAATAAAGTTCTGCCAACCCTGCCGTTGCCGTCAGCGAAGGGGTGGATGTACTCAAAGCGGGCATGAAAGTAGGCTGCAATCTTGGTTACATCTTTGCCTTCATAGTCTGCTATCTCTTCAAGCAGCTCGCCGAGGTCTTGCTCTACATTTTCTGCTGCAGAGCCGACCTCTTCGCGGCCAGTCACATAGTCGTGTCGTTTAAACGTACCGGGACGCTCTCCTTTTTCCACATAACGCCGCTCATCATAAGTGCCACCGGTAAGCGCGGCGTGTATCTCTTTGATGAGTTCAAAAGAGAGACGTTCTTTAGCCACAAGTTTTGGCTTGATCAACTCGTAGGCGAGTTTTTGGTTTTGAAGTTCGAACAAAGCTCGGGGTGCACCGGTAAAACCGATGGCCTTGCCGTTTTCGAATATCTCGCGAGTGTCGTGTAGTGTGACATCAGGGTTTTCAATCTTCGAGGAATTATAGGCAAACAGTACCCGGAAGTTTTCCAAGCGCATGTCGATGTCGGCCTCAGTTCGAACGTTAAAGCCTTTCCACATCTTGACTGTCTTTTGGTATGCGTTCATCTGCGTTTCCTTATCTGCAAGCGTCGTCAATAAAATTATAGCGGCTGTTTGGCCGCTTCTATAAAAATGTTGCCGCAACGTGCCGTTATAGTGCGAATAACTGTTTTGTTCGATTAGTTCGGTTAAAGCAGTCTCGCCGATTGCCAGAAACAAGACATCGTATCTTGAGCATGCCACAGTGCTCTTTCCTTCTGTTTGACATATCTAAATAGATAGTTTAGAATTGCCGAATGACACATACAGAACTGGGAAAAGCCGACGCGCATCGTTCTCGCAAACGCTATGTCGACAGGCACCTCTCCGATGTGCTCTACAGTACCGCCAGGGCGTTCGCAGTCGTCTTGGTGACAGGAGCACGCCAGGCAGGCAAGTCTACACTGCTGCGCCACAGCCTAAATGATATGAAGGGCTTTGACCTTGATGACAGCGGTATCTTCGACGCGCTCAGATCAGCTCCGGTCGACTTCTTTAAGTACAACGCACCACCGTTGATACTCGACGAGGTCCAAAAAGCCCCGCACATATTTGAACACATGAAGTCGCTGGTAGATGCAGTTGGCAAGAAAGGTATGTATTTCCTCACAGGCTCAGATCAGTTTGCTTTGATGGAGAAGGCCTCCGAGTCGCTGTCAGGCAGAGTAGGAATACTGGTGCTTCAAGGCCTCTCCCTCCGCGAAAAGGTAGGCTGCGCTGATACGGCCCCGTTTGTGCCGACCGACGCGTACTTGGATACTGCCCGTACCAGGCGGGCGAGTGAAAAAGAAGTCTTTGGTACCGCCGACGTATGGAACGAAATACACAGAGGGGACAAGCCCGAGCTCTTTGCCGAGCGCACAATCCCGTGGGATGTCTATTATGGCTCATATGTCACGACCTACCTTGAAAGAGATGTGCGCAGAATCGTCAACATCTCGGATCTGGGCAGATTTCAGCAGTTCATGCGCATAGTGGCCTCGCGTACCGCGACAACACTCAACTACGCCTCCCTTGCCCACGACCTGGGCGTAAGCGAACCCACGGCTAAAAAGTGGCTTAACGTGCTCGAAGCCACAAACATCATCTATTTGCTAAGACCATACTACAGCAACCTGGGTAAACGAGAGACAAAAGCACCGAAGATACACTTCCTTGATACGGGACTCGCTGCGTACCTGACGCGCTGGACTTCTCCCGACACACTCAGGTGTGGTGCGTTGAGTGGAAACTTCTTTGAGTCTTTCGTAATCGGCGAAGTGTTGAAGTCCTTTCAAAACTTTGGTGTGTCCGCACCACCACTGTACTTTTACCGCGACCGTGACGGAAACGAGATCGACCTCATCATAGAAAGCGACGGAGTGCTGTATCCTGTCGAGATAAAACAGTCCTCAACACCCAATATTGGTACCGCTCAGGCTTTCAAAGTGCTTGAACGGGCGCTTTTGCGGCAGAAGGCCGTCGAGCTTGGCAAGGGCTGTGTTGTCTGCATGGCAGACAGGCTGCTCCCGTTGGACACACACACACTGCTTGTGCCCTATTGGTGTCTTTAGAAAACTACCAAACTACCACCTAAAGTCCGCCTGGAATGTGCTTACACAGGGGCGGTAGGGGTGTGAAGAAAAGCACTGCGACTCAGTCGGTGATTGAGTCGCCTCCCACACTCCCGTCTTGCGCTCCGGTACTGGCCCTGACGAGTTTCTTCTCGGCAGCTGACGACTTATCAAGCCTGTGTATCTGCGGGAAGAACAGCGACGCGACGGCGACTGCAACCATGCCGATGCCACTTGCTATAAACAGCATGGGGACACCGACGGCCTCGGCAAAAGGCCCTCCTATAACGAGACCCACAGGGCCTGCGAAAGAGGTCAGCGCACCAAACACCGCCATTACGCGACCTAATTGCTCGGGCGGGATATTCTTTTGTATCACGGTAAGGAGTGGACTGTTGAAAAAAGCACCTGTCACGGCCATCAATCCAGAAAGCGCGACGAATCCCCAATACCAGTCTACCGGCAAGAGGCCACAGACCGCCGTGATTGCGCCACAGGCCGCGACGGACGCGACTATGAGCGGAACAAGACGCCTTCCTCCACCCCAGACGAGCAGCACACCCGATCCTGCGACGAATCCCGCGCTGAACACAGCCTCAACGATTGCTGCCGCATAGCCATCGCCGCCAAAGTGCTGGTAGGTCATCAGTGGAAAGAACGATGCCATTGGCATGAACGCTATCACGCAAAGCGTCACGAGCACAAAGAACGTGCCCATGCCGGTACAGGAGCGTATCGCACGCAAGCCGTCGCCCATCTCACGCAGGATGCCGGTCTGTCGTGCCTTGGTAAGATGCACGTCAGGGATGGTCGTCAACACCAGCGCAACACAGGCCACGAGCGCGCCCGCCGCGTCTGCAAACATCGCAAACTGCAACCCCATCGTCTCGTAAAAGAACACTCCTATTGCGGGTGCTGCCATGTTGGAAAGCCCCATGATACCCTGATCAAGGCTGCCAATGCGCACGAGGTGCCGCTCGGGGACCATCAACGGCATCGCGGCTTGCATGGCGGGTTGATGAAAGGTCGTACCAACAGAACGCAGTGCGAGCATGACGAGCATCAGGGGGACGTTGATGAGCCCTGCGATTATGACGAGCGCCATCGCGACAGTGACGACCGCTATGCCCAGATCGGCGGCTATCATGATGTGTTTGCGGTTATGTCTGTCCACCAGAGCCCCCGCAAGAGGCCCAAGAAGGGCAACGGGAACGAAATAAGCGATGGATGCCAATGCGAGCACCATAGGGCTTGATGTCATGACGGTCAGGTACCATATCACCGCCCAGCCCGCTGCGCCGCTCGTGACCAGTGAGATTGCCTGCCCGCTCCAGACAAGGGCTATCGCTCGCTTCCAGTCCGCGGAGAGCTCGGTGCCAGAGGCCGTGAGTTCAAGGGTTTTGTCCCTATTGTCTTGTTTGTCGACTTGCGAGTCATTCGACTCTGTCTCGCCTTTTATCACTTTCCATACCTCTCACATTCATGCCCCATAAGGTGAAACGCACATTATATACGCATCGCCCATCTGCTCACCGGCGTGACCAACAACCGGCAGAGGCGGTCGACAGTACCGATGCGATCATTCTTCCGTAATCGTTAAAGAAACTCAATTTCTCAAGGCTGATATGCGGGTGCCGCAACTATCTGAGACAACCAAGCATGTGCCCAAAGTATCAAAAACCGCCCCTGCGCTCAAAAGCTCAGGGGCGGTTTTATTGCGAGCGAACCCTGACAGGCGGCATCCAGACGCGTCTTACCCTTCGTACGTATATCCCCAAAAGCGCAATAGCTGCATGACCTCTGTAGACCCTCAAGGGGATACGGCAAAAATCATGGGCGCGCTCTACTAGTTAAATTTGAATATCCTGCGCGCGACCCGATAACCACCTTTGACTGTGGCTCGGCCCGCTCGACCAGGCAAGTTGACACCACGTGCCAAAAAACTCCGGCGAATCCGTCGGTACATCTGTGGACTGCGGTCATGAAGGTAGCGCCAAAGCTCGTCACGCTGCCACGAGGCGTCCTCGCGCTGCGAAAGCAACAGAAACACCGAGCAGATGACCATCATCATTATCAGGTAATTCCTCATATAACGACGCAAGGCCACCTGGGGTACATCGACAGGCAGGTCGTAAGCGTCGATCATGATTCGTGTCACGCGCAGTTGCTGGTCGATGCGCGCGGTCATGACCTTTTCGTTGACCGATTGTCCTTCTCGACCGATGTAATAGCGATAGAGATCAACATTGAGGTAATACAGGGTACACACATGCGGCAAGGGCACATAGACAAAGATATTATCAACATAAAACGTATGCTTGGGCAGCGTGAGGTCAATATCTTTGAGAAGGTCCGTGCGGTAGATAACCGAGTGCATCAGGATGTTTTGCGAGGGTAAAAAACGACCGACCTCGTCCCATGAGAACTGCCTGTTTCCGGGCAGGACGTTCGTATAGCGAATAGTGGTACGTTTTTCCTCACATACCTTCTCGTACACATAGTTGGTTATCACCATGTCGGTGGGTTCTTGACTGGCGACAAATCGAGCCAAAATGGGCAACAGTTTTTGAGCGGCGCTTACATCCAACCAATCATCGGCATCGACAACCTTGAAATAACAGCCCGTGGCATGAGCCAGACCGGTGTTTACTGCCTGTCCATGACCGCCATTCTCCTGGTGAATGGCCCTGATGATGCCAGGCCGAGCGGTCTGCCAAGCGTCCACGAGTTGAGGCGTGTCATCTTTCGTAGAACCGTCATCTACCAAAATGATCTCAATGCGATCCAGATAATCCGCAGCACCTTCCAAGATGGAATTCACGCAGCGATCAACATAGGGTGCCACGTTATAACAGGGTATGGCAAAACTGATTATCGGGCGCACAGTCGGAGCAGAAGTGCCGCTGGGCTGCTTAGCATGTGATCGCACAGTTGGAGCAGAAGTACCGCTGGGTTGTTTGGCGCGCGTGTGTGCAGCCACGTAAGAAGCGCCGTCAGTGTTATGAGTGCTGTTCGTCAGGCCAGCATCTGCGTTCGCGGGAGACATAGGCACCTATGCGCCGTGCCTGAGCTCGCCAAAGCTAAAGAGCCGGTCGGCTAATTCAAGCGCACGCGCAACGATCTGATCCATGTTGTAGTAACGGTATTCGGCCAGACGCCCCAGAGTAAAAAACCCATCGAGCTTAGCAAACAGACCTCGATAGCGCTCATAGGCCGCCTCATTCTCGCTGTTTAGGATAGCATAATAGGGAATCTGCCCCACCGCACCCTCAAAGGCTCGGGGGTACTCCTCCATTATCGTCGTGCGCCCCAATTCCTGACCGGTCAAATAGGTAAACTCCGTAATACGCGTATATTCCTTATCCACAGTGTAGTTCACGGTTCCACAGGGTAGAACATGTTTTTGCTCATAGGTCTTATAAACAAAATCAAGACTGCGATATGGAAGAAGTCCAAAGCGCTTATCGGCCAAAAGATCCAGAGGCCCCGTATAGATGAGCTTGCCGGAAAACGGCCTTTCCAAGACGAGTATCCGTTCAAAAGGCCTGTCCAATGCATCTGATCCGCCAGGGTCATTCGCCTCGACCGCACTGTCAGATGCAGTCGGTCCTTCTCCCCCACACGGACCCTTTGATGCATTCCTACCCGGTTCTTCTCTCCACCTTGGGTCTTTTGACGCATCCGATGACTCAACGTCACCATAATCGAAGCGCACCACCTCTTGGGCATCAAGGCCCACATGCACTCGGATGCGTGGGTGCTTTAAGAGTTCCTCGAACAGCTTGGTGTAGCCATTGCGAGGCATGCCCTGGTAGGTGTCGGTAAAATAGCGGTTATCGCGGCCGGTGTAAATGGGAACCCTGGCCGTCACGCTGGGGTCTATCTGCTCTGGTGTAAGGCCCCACTGTTTTTGAGTGTAGTAGGAAAACACGTTTACATACACAAAGTCTGCCAACTGCAACAGCAACGCGTCTGAACTGTTGCGCAGGTCGATAATGGGCACCTTGGCATCGGCACCAAAGGTCTGCAGGAGTCGTTGAATAATGCTGGTGGCAAGCTCTGGCTCAAAGTGCCTCTCGATAGAGTTGAAATTGAAGGGTACCGGCGTATAGATACCATGGATGTCTGCCAACACCTCATGGTCATACGCACGCCAGTCGCAAAAACGACTCAGGTAGTCAAAGACACGGCGGTTGTTTGTATGAAAGATATGCGGTCCGTAACGGTGCACCAAAATCCCTGCCGCGTCATACTCGTCATAGGCGTTGCCGCCGATATGCGGGCGCTGCTCCAAAACGACGACTTTTTGTCCGCCGCGCTCGGCTGCCTCACGCGCCAACACCGCTCCAGCAAACCCCGCCCCCACTACGATGACATCGGCACTGGCAAGGTCGCCGGCAAGGCCATCGGCAGAATCGCCGGTCAGAAAGTTTGCAGAGTAGTCCGCAGGATCACCGGTAGAACCACCGGCCCGACCGCTGACACGCTCAGTGGCAAAGCTATCGACCGAGCCGTCGGCAAAACCGGGGTGAGAGGCTTCCGGCGCGCTGCTTGCCGAATGCCTATTGTTCTTTGCATAACTAACCAATAGTATCGTGCCTTTCTAGGAATATGATATTCATTGTACCATCGCTCACAGAAAGGCGGACCAATGAGCACCTTCTTATCCCGTATTATCGCCCGAGCAGCCGCGCGACGGCAACACCTGGTGTTGCCTGAAGGCAAAGACCCGCGCACACTGGCGGCGGCACGCAAGATAGTCGACCTTGGTATTGCCGATGTCACAGTGTTGGCAAGCAGTGATAGTATCAAAAGCAGTACGGTAGACCTGAGCGGCATTGAGATAATCGACCCCATAGCGAGCCCAAGCCGAGGCGACTACGGAGCCCGACTGTTTGAGCTGCGCAAGAACAAGGGCCTGTCAGAAAAAGACGCGCTTGCACTGACCACAGACGAGCTTTATTACGGCGTATTGATGGTAGCGGCCGGCGCGGCTGATGGTATGGTAGCCGGCGCTGCCCACGCGACAAGTGACGTGCTGCGCCCTTGTTTGCAGATACTTAAAACCGCCCCTGATGCCAAGCTGGTCTCGGCATTCTTCGTTATCGTGGTGCCGGACTGCGCATATGGCAAAGATGGAGCCTTTATCTTTGCCGACAGCGGCCTGGTGCAACATCCTGATGCCGAACAGCTGAGCGAAATAGCCCTTAGCTCCGCCGCCTCGTTCAAGACGCTTTTAGAAGCCGAACCCGTGGTCGCACTGTTATCGCATTCCACAAAAGGGTCTGCAAAAAGCCCTGCGGTGGACAGAGTTGCCGAGGCCACAACCCTGGCCCAGGCCAAGGCGCCTTCACTAATCCTGGACGGTGAGTTGCAATTGGATGCTGCTCTCGTTCCCAGTGTCGCTGCTGCTAAGGCACCAGCCTCGTCGGTAGCCGGTAGGGCCAATGTTTTGATATTCCCCGACTTGGACTCCGGCAACATAGCCTATAAGCTGGCCCAGCGCCTGGCTAAGGCCGAGGCTTACGGACCAATAACCCAGGGATTGGCCGCTCCGGTAAACGACCTCTCGCGGGGTGCCAGCGTCGATGACATCGTCGGTGTGGCGGCTATCACCTGCGTACAGGCCCAAAGCCCTAAAACGGTCGGTGCGTAGGCGGAGACAAACGAAGAGGCTCTGCTGTTCCAGGGAGACAGGGAGGCGCGCCACTTCGCTAGGCGCAAAGCCGGGCAACGTCCTTGGCTATCATCAACTCCTCGTTCGTGGGAATGACGACAATCTTGACCGGTGAGCGCTCCTCAGAGATTATCCGTTCGAAACCCCGCTGAGTATTAAGTTGTTGATCCATATAGATGCCCAACGACTCCAGACCTTGGAATATCATCCGCCGCATACGCTCGCAATTCTCTCCTACTCCGGCAGTAAGCACGATGGCATCGACGCCACCTAGAGCAAATACATAGGAACCTATGCATTTTTTGACAGAATTCGAATACATTTCATAGGCCAGCGCGGCACGTTCGTTGCCAGCCTCGGTAGCCGCACGCACATCGCGTAGGTCATTGGACAGCCCCGAGATACCTAACAGGCCTGATTGCTTGTTCATGAGTTCGTTAGCCGCATGGGCGCTCATCCCCAGCTCTTCTATCATGAACGTGACAATTGCCGGGTCGATGTTGCCGCAGCGTGTGCCCATCATGAGTCCTTCCAACGGCGTAAAGCCCATGGAGGTATCCACCGAACAACCGTGGTCTATAGCTGCCAACGAGCAGCCATTGCCCAGATGGCAGGTTATGAGCTTAAGGTCGATAAGCGGCTTGTCAAGCAAGATGGCGGCGCGCTCGGCGATATAGCGATGCGAGGTACCGTGGAAGCCATAACGACGAATGCGGTACTTCTCGAACATCTCGTAGGGCAGAGGGTACATATAAGCTTTGGGAGGCATCGTTTGATGGAAGGCCGTATCAAAAGCAGCTACTTGCGGCTTTCCGGGCATGAGTTCAGAACAGGCTCTGATGCCGGCCAGTGCCGGCGGATTGTGCAGTGGTGCCAACGACGAGCACTCCTCAATACGGCGGATAACGTTTTCGTCGATAATAACCGAGTCGGAAAAATGCTCGCCACCGTGGACGACTCTGTGCCCGACAGCAGCGATCTCGTCCAGACTGGCAACATCGCCCGTATGGGGGTCTACCAGCACCTGCAGCACAGCCTTGACTGCCTCGTAATGGTTGGGCAGATAGACACTGATGACCCGCTCATCAGTGTCTATACCGTGTTTATGAAAGCTGTCGTCAGCGCCAACGCGCTCGCAGATCCCCTTGGTGACGATGGTCTGAGTGACCATGTCAACCAATTGATATTTGAGCGAGGAAGACCCCGCGTTTATCACCAGAACCTTCATATTTATTACGACCTTTCGTGTGTTTCTCCCCAATTTAGCATTGAGATGACAAAGCGCAATGCCCCCACCTGGTCAAACAGCATGTTAGGATAGCCGGGCGGCGGCCGGCTCGTGCGTCGGGCTTATCTGGCCGCTGAGCGGTACCAACAAGGCACTTACGGTACCGATGGAGCACGCACAACACCATGTTCAAACACCGAGCACAATTTAAGTTTTACGGACATCCTGCGACATATGCAAAGAGTGTAACGCCTGAGAATAGGTGGTGTTTGATTAGTCGGCCGGGCCCATGGAAATGGGCATATTCGCACCCCCGAGAATATGAATATGCAGATGATACACCGTTTGCCGGCCATGCGCCCCAGTGTTGGCCACGATCCGGTAACCACTCTCTTCGATGCCTTTGAGGCGGGCTATCAGCGGGACTTTGCCAAACAGGGTGCCCAACAAAGCCTCATCAACGTCATCGCTGAGGTTATCGTAGTGCTTTTTGGGGATAAGCAACGTGTGCACCGGCGTCTGCGGGTTCATATCCTCAAAAGCGATGACATCATCGTCCTCATAGACGATATCTGCATCCAGCTCGTGGGCGGCTATCTTGCAAAAGATACAGTCTGTCATGACTACTCGCTTTCCGGCTCCAACTCGCCCATCAGCACTTCTATTTGCTGCTCGGCGGTTGTAAGCCTTTTCTTAAGACTGCGCAACAGGGCGACCCCACGTTCATATAATAGTAAACTATCTTCTAATTCGAGCGAGCCTCCCTCAAGAGAGCGGACGATATTTTCCAATTCCTCAGATGCCTGCTTGAAGCTTAATTCTTCAACAGAGAGCTTACCTGTGGCCTTACAAACACCCGCTGCCTCGCTTGCTCCCGCAGTGTTCTCTTTGTCTGTTCGCACGTCTGCATTCATAGTGTCTCCTCACGTACCTTGGTTGCCAAACAGTCGATGATACCATCTCTAAGCCGGACATTCAGCCCCTGACCAGCGGTGACTTGTGTAACCGAGGCTAAAACCGGCCGATTTTCGTCTGAGACCAGGGCATATCCGCGTCGGAGCACTGCCAGGGGAGAAAGGCCCTCCAGGGCGCCCGCACCACGTTCCAGCTGACCTTGAAACCTGCTGGTAAGCGTCTGGCCGCTGCGTGTCATGCGCGTCTCGGTATTCTCATACCAACTTCGATAGGTGGTGGTGAGTGTGAGGCCGCTGCGCGCAACCCGGTCCTCCAAGACCAAAAAGCGACTCCCTACCCTATTTGGCAGACTGCCGCCCACTTGGACCATCCGCGCGCTCAGTGCGTTCAATCGGGCCTTATCGGTATTGATTCCTGCTGGCAGGGCCGCTGTCAAGCGTTGTTCGCTCTGTTCCAGGTATTGACTGCGCCCTCTTAGCAGGGCATCTGGGTCAGCAAAGATTGGTCTACCTTTCAGGGAAGCCAGATGGACGTCAAGGTTGCCAAGCAGGTTAGTCGCATTAGTGAGGAGCGCTGCTTGCAACCCCTCAAGACTACGCAGTATCTCTGCGCTATCAGGAGCAACAGCCTCAGCAGCGGCCGTCGGCGTGGAGGTCCTGAGTGAGGCTACCATGTCGGCAATCGTCGTATCTGGCTCATGGCCTATGCCTGTGATGATCGGCAGCGGAGAATCAGCGATCGCCAAGGCCAATTGCTCGTCGTTAAAGGGCATCAAATCCTCGTAAGAGCCGCCGCCACGCACAAGCAGTATCAACTCGGCTGAGGATTGCCCGGCGGCGTGCAAAGCTTTAATAATACGGGCAGGAGCGTCCTTGCCTTCGACCAGCGTGCCAAAAAGCAATACCTTGGCCAGGCGGTAGCGGCGCTTCAGGGTGCGCAGTACATCATGCACGGCCTTGCCACGCGGCGAGGTGACCAGGGCTATGGTTTGAGGCAATTCAGGCAGCAGCAATTTGCGCCCTGGATCCATAAAGCCTTGGGCCTGGAGCTTGTCGGCCAGCTGCGCAACGCGCAGACGCAACTGCCCCTCCCCCGCCAAAACCATGGTCCTGACATCAAATTGCATGCGCCCCTTGGCAGCGTAGAGGCTGAAATGGCCAGACACCTCAACAAGCATACCGTCTTTAAGCGTAAGCGGTTGGTGGCCGTGACTGCGGCGCCACATCACACAGGGCAACACCGAGGTCTTGTCGCGAATAGAGAAGTAGACAGCCTTGTAGCGAGGATTGTCGGTTACGTCGGAAAGCTCGCCGATCACCGTGAGCGCGATGCCTTCCAGATGACTCCGCGCCAACTCCAGCGCCGCACTGACACTCAAGGCCGCATGTGACCTGGAACCAGAAGTTTTATAGGCATCTGAGCCGGCTTGGGCATCGTCGGCAATGCTGGCATAACGATAGCTCGAAGCACCCCGTTGACGGTTGTCTAAGACATCTTGGTCCGGGTCAGACACGATAGCGCTTATTTGAGGCTGAGAGCTGTCGGCGCCCATCAGCTTAGCGCCTGGCCATGCCCAGTAGATAGATCAACTGCAGAACAGAAGCCAAAGCAGCCGCAACATACGTAAGGGCGGCGGCTCTGAGTACCGAGGCAGCCCCGCTATTCTCGCCTGCAGTAAGCCAACCACTCTGTTGGATAAACGCGAGCGCCCGACGAGAGGCGTTAAACTCAACGGGCAGGGTGACCAATTGGAAGATGAGCACGGCCGCAAACAGAGCAATGGCCAGATAAATGAGGCCGAGTATGCTCATGATGATACCTAAAATCAAGGCGAGCATCCAGATATTGGAAGCAAAACTCACGACAGGGACAATGGCGCTGCGCACCTTACCCGGCACATAGCCTTGGGCAGTTTGTACCGCATGTCCGCATTCATGGCAGGCAACGGCGATGGCCGAGACCGAATGAGAATCATACACGCTGGCCGAAAGCGAAACGACATTAGTGCGAGGATCGTAATGGTCCGAAAGCTCGCCGGCGACCTGGGTTATACTTACATTACTAAGACCATTGGCATCAAGCATCCGCCTCGCGGCCTGGGCGCCACTGATTCCGCTGGATGAAGGGGTCTTATCCCACTTCCGGTAAGTATGCTTAATCATAGCCTGAGCGCCAAAACCCAGCACCAAGGTGATGATAATCAACGCAAAATAGTTCAATTCCATGATAATGTACCTTTCATAATCATACAGTAGAGCAAGCTGATCTCATGACGTTCATGCTATGTTCATGTTATATTCATGATAGTCATGTGAGCCATATTGGCCATAGTAGCAGAAATGTTACAGAGACCGCTAGTTCGGTAGATAATCGTTTACTTATCCCTTGACACCAAAAACTTGAAGCGACGACTCTTGTTTACTTTTCTCTAACTTTTTGTTCCGGTACCGGCTGTTTGGGCTTTTTTGGTTGCTCGGACTCTTTTTGCTGTCCAGACTGCTCGGGTGGCATGGGCGGCGTGGGCGGCTCACACTGCTCGGGCGACTCAAGTTCTCCTTCTTGCTCGCCTTGTTGGCGCGTCACCTGATCTTGCTTGGTACCGGCTGGAAAATAACCGGATTCTTCCAGATGACGGGCTTTAAGCTTGGCCAGGCGGCTGTTATAAGACATCTGCAGTACCGCCAGGATCAAAGAGAACAGCATGGCAAAATAGAGCATCAGATCGAGACCATCCAGACTCACGCCCGGAATGTGCAGCTCAAACCCCAAAGCCTCGATGACCAGCTTGAGCCCTACGGCCACGATGAACACCAACGCCAAAATCTTGACCTCGGGATTTGCGTTGATGAACTCCGAGATTGGATTGGCAAACAGTATCATCACAATGACAGCAAGCATGACAGCGATGATCATTATCAACACCACATCCACCATGCCAATGGCGGTTATCACAGAATCCAGAGAGAAGATGACATCCATGGCGGCGATGGTTGCAATTGCCTGAGGCAAGCCAATATGCTTGCGCTGATCCTCGGTGAGCAGGAGCTCTCTTTGTTCCTCTTTGAGAGAGAGTTTCTCGATAAGTTCCTGGATACCCTTGAACACCAGATAACCGCCGCCGACAAGCAGGATGAGGTCTTTACCGGAAATCTGGGCATCCATACCCGGCAATTCAAACGGAAGCGTGAACAGTGTGAGATTCAGTGAGATAACCCAGGCAGCAGCGCACAGCAAGGCGATGCGCATGAGCATCGCTGCCATAAGGCCAAAACGGCGACCGATAACCTTTTTATCATCGGGTAGACGGTCGGTGGTGATAGCAATGAACACCAGATTGTCAACCCCCAGTACCAACTCCAAAAACACCAGGGTGATAAGTTGCACCCAGGTCTCCGGCGAGGCAAAAACGCCTATATCAAACAATGACCACTCCGTTATATTCGATGGACACAAAGCAAAAAATGCAAGAAAACATCATAGCGTATCCAATCTCAAATGGCATCGGAAACAAGGTAATGGTTTCGTGGCTTCATGTTGACTTTACGGAAACGCTCGCGCACTCCATAAAATCAAGCGACACGGCACAGGTAAACCCTTTTCTCAAAAACGAACAGGCCAGGCACGTTTTGCGCGCCTGACCTGCGTATTTGTTGGTGCGCGATACTGGATTTGAACCAGTGGCCCCTACCGTGTCAAGGTAGTGCTCTCCCCCTGAGCTAATCGCGCGTAAGGTGATGCACAGTTTAACAGAGCCTTTGGGTAACCACAAGCTGTCCACCATCCATATGTAGCGACAACTTACCGTCCAGCAGGTCCAATAGCTCCTGCCCAACAAGCTTGTTGCGCCAGCCACTCAGCACTTTGATACCATGGCGCTGGCCAGCCGCGAGTTTTACAAGGTCTTCCTTGTTGGCCAACATCGCCTGAGTGATATGGTTTTGCTTGGCCCGCCATCGGAGTAAGGTGCGCATCAGGTCGATGGATGGCGCATAAGATGCCGTCTTAAATGCCGTGCCTCCGCGTTGGGGCAGTTGTTGGGATGGCAGTGCTAAACCGCGTTTAACAGCCTTGATTATCTCCATGCCCCAGTTATGGCCGAGTTGGTTTTGGGCACCGCGTAAGTGATGCAATTCCTCAATACTCAGCGGGCATAGTCGGGCAATCGCGATGAGGAGTTCGTCTGTGGCTATCCATTTGCGCGGCAGATTCCTGCGCATGGCGATTGTTTCTCGGGTGAAGGCAAGTTCGCGCAGGACTCCGAGCCGCTGGCCGGTTATCGTGGAGCTGCGTTTAACGCGCTGCCAGGCCTGGTTGGGGTCAACGATGTAGCGGCTCTCATCGCACATCTCCCTAAAATCCTCTTCCAGCCAAGACAGACGATCCATGGCGCACAGACGAGCACGCATGTCCTTATAGATCTGTGGTAAATAGCGCACATCATCTACCGCATAGCTTATTTGCGAGTCGCTGAGTGGTCGCACATTCCAATCGGTAAACGAATCCGCCTTGTCCAAATTAACACCACAATAATCATTGACCAGAACAAGCAAGGACACCTGCTGAGACATACCTAAAATTTCGGCCGCTAACTGAGTGTCAAACACCGGACTGGGAAGCATGTGCAGTCTCTGATATATGATCTCCAGGTCTTGATCGCCGGAATGGAATACCTTGACTGTCTGCTGATCGGCAAATAATTCCTGCAAGGGCGACAAATCGTCGACGAGTAATGGGTCGACTAGGGCCGTGTGTTCCTCGGTGGCTAACTGAATCAGGCACAAATTGGGCCAATAGGTCTTCTCGCGGATGAATTCGGTATCAATGGCAAGTATCGGGGTACCTTGGGTCTGCGCGACATAATCTCGCAGATGCGCACGGTCCTTGATATAGTCGTAGGGACGGTCCAATAGCAATCTTTTCTGAATGGTCGGCAAAATGATAATGGTAGCACTTTGTGTTGTTTGTGACATGCCACTTTGCCACCACTTTGCCGGTGTCGGTGTTAACTCCGCGAATGATTTGGTAAGATTGTCGCTGTAGGACTAGCCCATGCAAGAAGCTGGGGAGAAACATGCGCGTTTTAGTGATTGACAACCTGGTGTCCGGACTCCGTGCGGGCGCTATACATGATTTTGCTCGTAATTTCTTGCGCGATGGAGATGATCTGTGCATTCGCTCTACTGACGGCACAACTCCTATTGCACATATGCTGACTAACGCTACTGACTTTGACCTTGTGGTAGCCTCGGGTGGTGACGGTACCATCTCGTCAGTCTGTAATGAACTACGCAACAGCGGCGTACCGGTATTACCGTTTCCGGCGGGCAGCGCCAATCTGATTGCCGCCAACTTGGACATACCCGATGAACCCAGTGCCTTGGCACGAATTGCTCGCGACATGCATACCGAGAAGTACGACATCGGCCAAATATGTTATGAGAAGAATGGCGAGCGTCTGACCAATGGTTTTGCGGTCATTGCCGGTGCCGGCTACGATGCGACCATCATGCGACGAGCAGAGAAATTAAAAGATCCCTTTGGGCCGATGGCCTACGTGGCGGCGGCTGTCTCTGAACCCAACCCCACAGTAGCCCACTTTACGCTAACATTGGATGACGAAGTTTTGGAGATGGACGGCATTGCTGTCTTGGTAATCAATTTTGCAGAGATATTTCCGGATTTTTCAATAACCCACGGCAACGATGCCACCGACGGCCTGTTTGAAGTAGTGATTATCAAAAAGCAGCATACGCTAGAACTTTTGCCGGCGCTGTTCGCGGCTTTTTTGGACTCTGTGGGCAACTTTCCCGGCCGGGCCGATGCCATCGAAGTGCGTCGTTCCTCTAAGGTACATGTCCAGGCCGATCCTACCCTGGAGATCCAATATGATGGCGAAGCAGTCGGAGCACACACTCCGTTCGAGGCTTTTATAGTGCCTGGGGCCATCAACTTTGTCAAAAGCTTGCACATCTGAAGCCGCTCCACTACAATACCAAACTGCGACTGCGGACATGGCTCAGCTGGTAGAGCACCACCTTGCCAAGGTGGGGGTCGCGGGTTCGAATCCCGTTGTCCGCTCCATACGCTTAGCCGGGCCGGTCGGACATAACCATTACGACCGGCCCTTATAGGTTGTAACCGCAGAGTATCGTACAAGGCTCGATGGCATAGACGGCATCCGAGCAAAAGTGCGTTCACTAACGAAACGCGCACGTGCGCGCACCAAACGCACACTGTCTAGGCAACGGCGACGTGGCCAAGTGGTAAGGCAGAGGCCTGCAAAGCCTTTATCACCGGTTCGAATCCGGTCGTCGCCTCCAATAGTTTTGTTGATGGGCACCTCAATTAAAGCGAACTATTTGGCAATCGGAGGGCTGCTCATTAATAAAATAGACTATTGGGAGATAAGGCCGGGCAGTTGACGCAAATCCTCAACACGTAAAACATTCGCATCCGTGTGCTTTCCCGTGCGGTCGATAAGGACCGGCGTAATACCCACGGCCGCAGCGCCGGCAACATCGGCCAGGAGATGGTCGCCCACATGAACACTCTGTGCGGCCGTAACACCCAAACGCTCCAGAGCCAATTTGAATATCTGAGGCATAGGTTTATGCGCGCTCACCTCTGCAGAAGCTATTATATGATTAAAATAGTGTTTAAGTCCCAAACCATCAATAATAGCAGCGAGCGAAGAATCCCAATTAGAGATGATACCCATCTGTACGCCCTTGGCTTTGAGAGCCTCCAACGTAGGCACCACATCAGAAAATACCTGCCAGGCACCAGGCGAGAAATAGTACGCATAGACCTTCTCGGATAGCTGCTTTTGCAGCTCGATAGGTACACCCACAAGCCTGCTGAGAAGCTCATACATCTCGATCCAGATGGCCTTGGCACGAATATCATCGCTCCAAAACGAGTCGTCCTGCTCATAAAGCTGCTCATAGAACTCGTACATGTGGGGAACATGCCGATTGACGACCTCTGGCTCCAACTTCACATCAAGGTCGGCCGCTAACTGGGCAAAGACACATCCCTCATCTGCGGCTGTTGTGAGCAGCGTTGCACCGGCGTCGAAAAATACGGTTGTAATCATGTGTGTAATAGGTTCAAATCCCTCTATTGTTGTACATACAAATAGTACTATAGATACGACAAGTCTAAAGAGTTTTCAAATTTTTTTGGTGTCGGTGGAGGGATTTGCGCATATTGCTTCGCCGCTTTGCGTCTTGCAATCCACAGGCTTTCGCTCGCTTACGCTCGCTTCGCCGTCAACAGTCCACTGGACTGTTGACCCCTTGCGGGTTCAAATCCCTCTATTGTTGTACATACAAATAGTACTATAGATACAACAAGTCTAAAGAGTGTTCAAACTTTTTTGGTGTCGGTGGAGGGATTTGAACCCTCACGTCCTTGCGGACACTAGCCCCTCAAGCTAGCGCGTCTGCCGTTCCGCCACACCGACGTTCACATACCAGGTGCCTGCATTGTGCATTCCTGCTTACAGGTTACCCAAAGGTAGAGTCGAGTTTACAATCAGCCGGACCTCCCGCATAGCAGAAATAGCCCAAAAAATGAAGTGTGCACATGCTCAACCGGTATAAGGCCTCCCGCATAGCAGGAGCAGTCCTAACCGGTAGCAGCAATAGTGCCCTGGGGATAAATAATCATAAGGGCTAAAATAGCCAACAAGAACACTACGGCTGACACAATAGTGATACGATCCAGATTCTTCTCTATGATACTGGTACCAGAGATATTGGAATAAACCTGGCCGGCGATAATATCAGAAAGCCCTGTTCCTTTAGAGGAGTGGAACAGGATAGACAAAACCATGACCAGCGCCGAAAGGAACCAGACGATAAGCACGATGACAAGCACTATGAACACTTTGACTCCTAAACTATCATGAAAACCTTCGGCGTGTTATCTTACAACATTTGTGCGCATAGTTCCACGCACAATCTCCGAGCGCACATCTACATGCAGCGATATGCAGTGATATGCCGCGATAAGGCCGAGATAAGCGGGCATTTTCCCTCTCGTAAGGCGTTGGAGAAAGAACGCTGGGGCGCAATCGTAACCCCGTCTCTCACTCACTAACTATGATCTCCCAATCGCCAAACTTGGTCTCCTATTCACCAAGCATATCTTGAAGCTTCTTGAGATCGGCCATTCCCAGGTTGCTAAAATTACCCAGGCCAGGAGTGTGGGCAAGGCCGCCGGAAGTCGAGCGGCGTTTAGCTTTCTTGTTGCGCTTACCCTTGCCGCGCGTCTGCGTAGCACCTGCGGTCATCTTTTGCAACATCTTTTTGGTCTGCTCATACTGCTTGACCAGTTGGTTGACAGCAAATACTTCTACACCGGCGCCTTTGGCAATCCGTGCGCGCCGGGAGCCGTTGAGCAGCGTTGGTCGCATACGTTCAGCCCTGGTCATGGAATTGATAATAACCTCCATTCTATCCAGGGCATCTTCATCAACCTGTCCCGCAGAAAGCGCTGCTTCACCACCTGGTAGAGCTTTAAGTAAACTACCGATGCCCCCCAGTTTGCGAACCTGCCGGTTAATCGTGATAAAATCATCAAAGTTCAACTCTGCGCGGGCCAACCGCTCGGCCTCGGCTTCCTCAATTGCCTCGTCTGCGGCCAGTTGAGCCTTCTCGATAAGAGATACAACATCGCCCATACCGAGAATCCGTTTTGCCATCCTCTCCGGATAAAATTCCTCTAAGGATGAGGGCTTCTCGCCTTCCGATGTATAGAGGATGGGCTTTTTCGTTATTGCGCGTACCGATAATGCACCGCCGCCGCGGGCATCACCATCGAGCTTAGACATGATGACACCGGTGAAGTCCAGCTGACGAGCAAAGGCCTCGACCACCGACACCACATCCTGACCGGTCATCGAATCCACAACCATCAAGGTATTCTCTGGATTGACCGCGTCGCGAACGGCGCGCGCCTCGGCCATCATCTCGTCATCAATGTGCAGGCGTCCCGCAGTATCGATAATCACGATATCGCGGAGCGTGTCCACAGCCTCTTTGATTGACTGGGTGGCGATACGTACTGCATCTGTACCGTCACCTCTAAAAACAGGAATGTCGATCTCCCTGCCCAGAGCAGCCAGCTGGTCGGCGGCAGCGGGTCTGTGCACATCGGCGGCCACCAAAAGAGGGCTATGTCCTTGCTTTTTCAAACGATAGGCCAGTTTTACCGCAGCGGTCGTCTTGCCTGAACCTTGAAGACCAACCAGCATAATCACATTGGGGATGCGAGCAGACAGTTCCAAGCGCACCGCGTCTGATCCCAGCAATTCCGTAAGCTGGTCAAGCACGACAGCAATGACGTTTTGAGCGGGTGTGAGCGACTCTAAAACTTCTGACTCCATAGCCTTGGCCTTCGTGGCAGCTACAAAGTCCTTGACGACCAGATAGTTGACGTCGGCCTCTAACAACGCCATGCGGATCTCGCGCATAGCCACATTGATGTCAGATTCGCTGAGACGACCCTTGGAACGAAGACTGCCAAACACATCCTGAAGTCGACTGGACAGACTGTCAAACATCTTTGCCTCCCTGTGATTGCATAAAATGTCCCCCTGCGTGCAAAGAAGCGGGTGCGAGCAGGGCCCGTGCAAAGTCCAACGGGTCGAAAGCGCTGATATCCTCGATACCCTCCCCTACACCTACGCGCAAGATAGGCACATCAAGCTCATGCGAGATGGCCACGGCAATGCCACCTTTGGCTGTACCGTCCAATTTTGTGATAATAACGCCGTCGAGGTCGAGCTGAGAATTGAATACCTTGGCTTGAGCAAGACCATTTTGACCGGTGTTTGCATCTATCACCAAGACCGTCTTGACCGGCAGGCCAGAGGCACTTTCAAACACGTTTTTGGTGCGAAGCGATACAGGAGTAGTCAAGGTCGACCCTTCAGGGCCTCCGATCTCTTCGGCCCCAACAGCTCCTTCAGTCCTTTTAGGCTCTTCGGCCCCGATAAGCGCAGCATCGGCGTTGTGTATGATACTCGCACCGTCGCGTAGTTTAAACGTCGCTGCCCGTTTGCAGGCAACGGTGCGTACTTTGGCCAGCTCGCGCATCAGATCATCGGAGGTATGAAGCCTGCCGGCGGTATCAATGAGCACCAGGTCCGCAGATCTGTGCTCCGCCTCGTCAATAACCTCAAAAGCCACACTGCCCGGATCGCTGCCGCGTGTCCGCTTGATGACCGGTACTCCTGCCCGTTCGGCCCAGATATCTAACTGCTCAATGGCGGCTGCTCTGTAGGTGTCACCGCTGCCCAGCAGCACCCGACGACCGGCCGCTACTCCAGCTTTTGCAATCTTGCCCACCGTTGTCGTCTTGCCTGAACCGTTAATGCCTACGAACAAAACGCAAACCGGGTCCAACTCAAACAGGTCATCGGGAGAAGTAGCAAACATCTCGGCAATAGTATGGGCAAGCTGATCCAGTACCGCAGGTGCGTCGGGAAGCGCCAATCGTATGGCTTTCTCACGCAGTTGTAAGACAATATGCGTGGCAGACATTACGCCAAAGTCTGCAGCAATCAGGCTTTCTTCCAGGTGATCCCAGAAATCATCATCAACTTTGGGTCCACGCTCAAAAAGTACATTGATCTGCTCACCAAAGCGCTGGCGCGTACGTTCCAGCCCGGTACTAAGACGATCAAGCCAAGACATCAGGCGGTGCCGTCCACATCAGGGCCGACATTTTCTCCCTTGTCCCGAGAAGCATAACCAAGCGCCTGATCCAAGCGCTGAGAGACCAAAACAGACACGCCGGCTGCCTGCATAGTCACACCATAAAGAACATCGGCGCATTCCATAGTCCGGCGCTGATGGCTTACTAAAATCAACTGGGTTGTACCACGTAGATGGTCCAGATATTCCAAAAGGCGCATGAGGTTCGTGTCGTCTAAGGCTGCCTCGACCTCATCCAAGACGTAAAATGGCACACTGCGAACGCTGTAGACCGCAAACATCAGCGCTAAGGCGACCAACGATTTTTCTCCACCGCTCATCATTGACAGCTTCTGGATACGCTTGCCTTGAGGCTGGGCCGATACTTCCACGCCGTTTTCCTCGGGCATCTGGCCTTGCGTGAGGATCAATTCTCCTCTGCCACCGGGGAAAAGAATGGCTATTATTTCCTGGAAGCTCGTATTAACCGCGTCAAACACCTCTAAAAACTGGTTGTGCATCTTTCGATCCAGCGCTTTTGAGATTTTGGTCAGTGATTTTCGTGCCTCGATGAGATCGGCTATCTGTTCTGTCATGTAGTCGCGACGTGCTTTGAGAGCATCGTATTCCTCCATGGCCACCTGATTAATAGCACCCAGGTTGGCTATCTTGGAACGGAGACGATTAGCCCGCTCCTCCGCCAGATGGCGATTTTCTATCGGCGGAAGCTCCAGGGCGGCCTCCAAAGAAGTCTGATGCTGATTGACTATCCGCTGCATGGCATTTTGCACACGACTTTCCAGCTTTCCCTGCTCCACGAGGACCTCTGTGCGCCGCTCATTGATAGCAGCCAGAGCGCTACGGGCATCGTCAACAGCTTGATTGGCCTCGCTGATAACCTTACGCAGATTGGTTGAGTCAGTCTGCTCAAGCAGAGCCTGGTCATGTAGTCGCTCCGCCCACGTACCGGCACCGCCAGAAAGCTCTTGGTAGAGTTTGTACAGTGGGTCGATACGAAGACGAACCAGGCCAAGCGACGCAGCCGTCTGCTCCGATACTTCAAGTGTGTTCTCAAGACCGCGGATCGTAGTGTCCAATTGCAGCAGACGGCCTTTTAGGTGTGTCTGCGAAGCCTTGCCGGCTTCAAGCTTGACCTTGACCTCGGTCAGACGCTCTGCAACGGTGTTTTGCTCCTCGGTAGCCGCAAGCAGCGTCTGCGAAGCCTGCTCCAATTCGATCTTGAGGTCTTGTATCTCCTGTTCCAATCCAGCGATTCGTTGCTCGTATTCCTTGGTCAAAGGTGCCGCCGTGTCGCGACGACGCGTAACATCAGCCAGCCTGCGTACATGCTCCTCATGTCTGAAACCCAACTGAGCGCCAAGTTGCTGCAAGCGTTCCAACTCGGCAGTCTGGGCCTGGGATTGTCCCTGCAATTGCGCTAATTGGCCGGCTACATGCAGGCTGTTTTCCTGGGCCTGTTCTAAATTCTGCTCGGCATTGGACACTTCGAGTTCGATTTCGCTGATTGCCGACAGCTCCAATTCTACCTCGTCATTAAGCCGTTCGATAGCGCGACGACGCTCGAGTACACCGGCAACATCACCATACATAAAGCCCAGGGTGAGCTTACCATTGGGCCATACGATTTGTCCTGCGGGGGTTATGAATCGTACGCCAATGCGATCCAGCAAGTGAAACTTCTGCGCCTCAAGAACATCTTTGACAACATAGACATCGCCGAGTAGAGCTGACACAGTGCCATGTTGAGCAGAAGGGTAGTCCAGATAGTCAATCAGACGCTTTCCGCGTGTGGACTTCTCGGCCGAGTAGCGCATTCCATCGATAGGAAGTATCGACAAGGCAGCGCTGCTGAGCACGGATTGATCGTCTGAATCTTGCTTCTCGTGTTGCAAACGCTGGGCAAGACGAGCAGCCGTGTCGTTGTCGTTTACGAGGAGTCCAAAATAATCGGAGCCTAAAAGCCGCTCCACTATGTTCTCGACATCGGTCGTAGCCAATCCAAAAGGCAGTGCTGTCTCCGTCTTGACCCTGATCGAGCCAGAGAGCGGCCCGACTATGCCTTTAAGTTTAGCCTTGTTTTCAATAGCCCAATTCAGTGCCGGTGAGGCAGCCTCTTGGGCTCGCTCAATCTCCTTCAGGCCACTCAGTTGGGCGCGATGGTCGCTGACCTCGCTCATCTTGGCATCAAGCCTGCGCTTACGCTCATCCAACAGACGGATGAACTTGGCTACCTCGGCAGTGGCCAGGTCGTTAGTGCGGCGTAGTTTTAACAATTCGCGCTGTTGTTCCTCGGTGCGCTGCTCGTATTCGCGTACAGCCTCGCGATTGACCTCCAACTCCTGGTCAATCTCCTGAGCCCGTTCGTGAAGCAAACCTTCTTCGACATCCAGTGAGGCCACAGAATCGTTAGCTTTGCCCAAGTTCGTGTGGGTTGCGGCCAGAGCCGATTCCTGAGAGCGCAGCTTAGTGGCAAGGCTGTTGTAGTTCTCTTCGGCCTGCCGACGCCTGCGGGTAAGTGCCTCGGACTCACGCGACAGCTCTGCCAGTTCGGTATAAATGGCCGCAACACTACCCTCGCCTGCCGCAAACTCCGACCCTAACTGTTGATGTTCGGTTTTGGCTGCTTCCAGTCTGGTCTTGGAATTATGGATCGTAGCGCGCAGGTCGCTCAGGCGCGATACCAGGTTTTTACCTTTCTCTTCCAAAAGCAGCATACCCGCATCCAAGCGTTGGATTACCGAGAGTATACGGATGCGCTGTTCGTTGATATCGCCGACAAACAGGCCCTTTTCTTCCAGGGCCAGCTGGCGTTTGGCCAGTTCTGATTCACGCTCACCCAATCTGAAGCTGGCTAACTCGGCCTCGGCATCGATTTCCTTGAGCTGGTGCGACAATTGGTCCCATTCGGCCTGCAAAGCGCGCAATTCATCTACGGCCAAGGCCAGATCAATGCTTTGCAACTCCCCTGAGGCCTGGGCATGCTCCTCGGCCCGTTTGGCCTGACGTTCCAAGGGCCTGAGTTGCGATTCGACTACCCTTATGATGTCGTTGACACGTTCCAGCGTAGCATCCATACGATCGAGTTTACGAGAGGCAGCCTCTTTGCGTTTTTTATGTTTGAGTATGCCAGCGGCATCTTCCAAAAGCGCATGGCGGTCCTCTGGCCTGGACTCCAGGATGGCGGTAAGATTGCCCTGACCGATTATCGAGTTGGCCGCACCACCAATGCCGGAATCATAAAGGATATCAATGATATCACGTCGCCGTGAAGGGGTTTTATTGATAAAGTACTCGCTCTCGCCACTGCGGTACATCCGCCTTGAAATCGCGACTTGGTCGAATTCTATTGCCAATGTTTTGTCGGAATTGTCCAAGATAAGGTCGACTTCGGCCACGCTTACCGCCTGTCTGGCCGAGGAACCGGAGAATATCAACTCTTCCAGAGATTGCACACGCAGGTTTCGAGGGTTCTTCTCGCCCAAAACCCACATTATCGCCTCGGAAATATTGGATTTGCCCGAGCCATTAGGCCCAACTATCACCGAGATACCCGGCTCGAAGCTGATCGAGGAGCGGTCGGCAAAAGACTTGAAACCCTTTATGGTGAGCGATTTGAGATACATAGAGCCTATCGACGTTGGACTGTTTTATGTTGAACTGTTGTTGGCACGACCCGAGCAACATCCAAACGAAAACCGGTTCGCGCGTAACACAGACAGAATTATAGGCTATTTGGATTTGAGTTGCTTGAGTGCAACGCGAGCTGCGGCCATTTCGGCATCTTTCTTGGAGTGGCCGGAGCCAGAGGCCAACACACGGCCATCGGCGATGACGCGCGCGGTAAATACGCGGTCATGCGGGGGGCCGCTGGTACTCGTTACCTCATAGTGCGGGGTTATCTGGTCGACCTGAAATATCTCCTGCAACGCCGATTTGGGGTTCGTCGGCCCCAGGGCAAGATCGACACTCTCCTGCGACATCAGGTTGCCTACAACCCACCCTCTGGCCACGTCCATGCCTCCATCCAAGGCCAAAGCAGCTATCAGGGCCTCCAGTGAGTCCTCCAGAGCCGAGCTAAGACCCCTTTTGCCGGTACCGTGTTCCGATGAGCCAAAGATAATCAGTTCCCCCAGGCCTAAGGAGCGGGCTAACTCGGCAAGTGACTTGCCGGATACCAAAGAGACTTTGAGACGGGTCAGTCCGCCTTCGGGCACATCAGGGTAGCGCTCATATAATTCCTGGGAAACAAGAGCGCCCAGGATGGCATCTCCCAAAAACTCCAGACGCTCATAGGAATTATTGATGGAGTCGCCATCGGCGGCAGAAGGATGGGTCAAGGCACGCAACAAGAGGCTCTGGTCGGAAAAATGATGACCAAGGATATCTTCGGCCCTGCGAAGGGTTGCAGCGTGTCTGTTGTCGGTGTTTGGCATGATAGCATTGCTTCGCTGAAACGATCAGACGAACAACGCCTCCTCTATGAGTTGGGGCAGCCGACTGAGACTGGCTCGCGCAGTCTGACGAATGCCGTTGAGGATGGCAAAGGCGCTGGAGGAGCCATGGCCAATGACCACAGCATGCCTCAAACCGAGCAATGGTGCCCCGCCGATGACTTCGATATCCAGATGGTCTTTGAGCACAGCGAGATCACGCTTAATCAACGCAGCCGCCAATTTGTTGGTCGGTGAGGACATGAACACGCGCTTTAGCTCTGAAAACAGTGTGCCAACCGTGCCTTCCATGGCCTTGAGAGCGATGTTACCGGTAAATCCGTCGGCAACAATTACATCCACGCGGCCACTGAAGATGTCGTTCCCTTCGACGTTGCCGATGAAACCCGCCACCTCCTGCTCAATAAGAGCATACGCCGCCTGCACCAGCCGAGAACCCTTGCTCGGCTCGGAGCCGACGTTAAGCAGTCCTATCCTCGGTTGCGCAACCGCCAGCACTTTGTGAGCATAGATACTGCCCATCTTGGCAAATTGCAGCAGGTATTCCGGCTCAACATCGGCGTTGGCACCCACATCCAATAATACCACCGGGCCCGCCAAAGCGGGGATTACTGTAGCTATGGCGGGACGCTTGATACCCCTGATCCTGCCTATCTGCAACGTGGCTGCCGTCATAACCGCGCCGGTGCTGCCGGCCGAGAAGAAGGCATCGGCGCGACCATCGCTGAGCAACTTACACCCCACAACAATGGAAGAATCGCGCTTTTGCTTAACCGCATGCGCAGGATGTTCATCCATGGTTATGACTTGAGTGGTAGGCACAGCGCTGACGCGCTCGGGATAACGGGCAGCTATAGGCTCAATATCGTGAGCAGAGCCGGTAAGGGTGATCTTGATCTGTTGATCCAGATCAGAGGTGGAGGCACAAAGTTGCCGGATTGCTTCCAGTACAACCGAGGGGGCATCGTCGCCACCCATAGCGTCGACACAGACATCAATGCGGTCGCCGACATGGGCCTGTGCGGATACAGGCGTGGTCTGAGCAGACTTGTTATTGCTGTCCACAGTCTTATTCTGTGCTCAGGACCTCGCGACCGTTATAAGTTCCACAGTTGCTACAGACATAATGGGGTAACTTGGTTGCCCCGCACTGCGGACAGATAGAGCGGGGGGCCGGCTTGAGCGCAATATTGGCACTGCGACGAGCGTGAGTGACCGCCCGGCCGGTACGTCTTTTAGGTACTGCCATTGGTTGTTCCTCTCAAAGACAGCGCTGTGTGTCCAGCGCCAATCTGTTTTTTACACGACTGTTTTTACACGAGCGGCAATTTTAACATGAACGTCTGGCTTTGTCACGACTTGACCTGAATTGGTCTGGATTTTGAACGAATTACTTTTTCTTTAAGGCTCGTGTCAAGCCCTTTGGTAATGGGTTCAAGGAAGTAGGCAAGTACACTGCGCCTCCCAATACAGATGTCCATACTTCCCGCAAGGCCAGGGATAAGATGGACCTCGTTGTCGGCGCTTTCCATCGTCGCGCGGACCTTGTAGACGCTTCCCAGTTGTTCGTGCATGAAAGGAACAGGGCTGACGTACGATACTGTTCCGGTGACTTCTCCATAATCCGACGATGGATACGCTTCAAGCCTTATGGCACAAGGCATGCCTGCCTCACGAGTATTTTGAATATCGGTATGAAATCCCGACAGCAGCGAGCGCTGGGCAGATAAAGGCACTGATGGCCGGGTCGCTTTGTGTCCCGAAGGCGTATTCTGCGCTCAGTCTACGA
>JAITDU010000002.1 GCA_031282405.1 Coriobacteriales bacterium
CGTTAACCTTGTCAGTCACTGTCTTTGGACTGTGCAGTGTTCCGGGTGGTGCGAAGCATGGGGCTTTGTCTGGCCGTGCAGTTGGTTGATGATAGCACGACCGGGCTGATCCTTGTTGGGAGAAAAGCGAAAAGAGAAGCGATGGAAAAGCCCGCCCGGAAAGCGCGGCGGCTGCCTCACGAGTTTGTGAGACAGCCGTCCTGCGGGGTAACGCTGTTTTGAGGCTTAGTCGCTTTTAGGGGTTTGGACGAAATGATAGACCTCATAGCCGGCACTCACATCGTAGCGGATAGTACCGTTTTCATAAAGGGCTGTATAGAAATCTGAATCCGTTTCCAGCCCACCAGGTCGGGTCAATTTGCAGGTAATGTAGATTTCTGGATTGTTATCACCTATGCCCTCAGGGTATATCTGCATACGAACTGTCTTCGTACTCATATTTTCTAAAAAAGAAAGTGATTATCCTGTGGCCTGTTCGGCAATCACAGGCCAGATTGGCGTACTTCTGACCGGCGACAAGGATTTCTTTGATGTGAAGATCGACCGTCTTGAGATACGGTCACCAATAGACTTCATGGCGAAGTATTAAGCCTTTGATACAGAGACGTGAGTTTATACGTTCTGTGTCATAGCGTCCCCGTATCACCCGTAATGAGGACAGCCCCCTTGTGTCTTGCAGGGTCTTGCTACGTCGACTGCCAGTTTGGGTTCAAATCGCTATACCCGGGCTGGTTAGACGAAAAGGTGTTACGGGGCGATGAGGGCGGTGCGCAGTAATTGATAATGTCGCTTGCCGTGGGGCCATCAGGATCGAGGGAAGTTGATGAGGAGAAGGAGTACGCAAAGTTGCTATCGTGGGATGCCTGGTCTTCGTCCAACGGCGGGAACTTGAAGGAGTAGGGCACAGAACCGAGCTTACCAGAGTAATTAAAGGAGGAGAAGAAGTAGGTTCCTACTGTGATGATATTGCTCGTGTTAAAAGAACCTACAGGCAGAGAGGCGAGGTCACCGTTCGTGTTGAAGTAGGCGAAGAAGTAGTGGCCCGCCGCAGTGATGTTGCCTGTGTTAAAGGAGTCATCGGGCAGAGAAGCGAGTTTGCCACTCTCATTGAAAGAAGTGAAGAAACCTTCGCCCGCATCCGTGATGTTGCTTGTGTCAAAGGAGTCATCGGGTAGAGAGGTGAGGTCACCGCTCGTGTTGAAGCAGGCAAAGAAGTAGTTGCCCGCCGCAGTGATGTTGCCTGTGTTAAAGGAGCCATCGGGTAGAGAGGTGAGGGCACCAAAGTTGTTGAAGTAAGAGAAGGAGTCTGCGCCCGCATCCGTGATGTTGCTTGTGTCAAAGGAGTCATCGGGTAGAGAGGTGAGGGCACCATTGCTGTTGAAGAAACGAAAGAAGAAGCGGCCCACCGCGCCCGTGATGTTGCCTGTATTAAAGGAGTCATCGGGCAGGGAAGCGAGTTTGCCACTCTCATTGAAAGAAGTGAAGAAGCCTTCGCCCGCCGCAGTGATGCCGCTTATGTCAAAGGAGTAATCGGGCAAAGAGGTGAGGGCACCAAAGTTGTTGAATGAGACGAAGAAGTAGTCGCCCGCCGCAGCGATGTTGCCTGTGTCAAAGGAGCCATCAGGTAGAGAACTGAGGGCACCATTGTCGTTGAAGTAGGCGAAGAAGTAGTTGCCCGCCTCAGTGATGCCACTTATGTCAAAGGAATAATCGGGCAAAGAGGCGAGGTCACCGCCCCTGTTGAAAGAGGAGAAGAAGTTGTCGCCCACTGTAGTGATGTTGCCGGTATCAAAGGAGCTGGCAGGCAAGGAAGTAAGAGCCCCTATTCTGTTGAAGTAGGAGAAGAAGTAGTCACCCGTCTCAGCGATGCCACGTATGTCAAAGCAGTCATCAGGTAAAGAGACAAGCTCACCAGTGTTGTTGAAGGCGGCAAAGAAGTTTTCGCCCACTGCGCCCGTGATGTTGCTTGTATCAAAGGAGTTATCGGGCAGAGAGACGAGCTTACCGTCGGTGTTAAAGGAGTCGAAGAAGTTGTCGCCCACTGTGGTGATGCCACTTATGTCAAAGGAGCCAGCGGGCAGGGAAGTAAGCGCGCCGCTAAAATTGAATGAGACGAAGAAGTTGTCAGGAACCACCGTTGTGGTTGAGGTCTGAAAACGCTCCATGGGAGGCATAAAAGAGACCGCAACGTTCGTGGCGCTGGTTTCGTATTTGGAAATAAGCGGAATGGAGTCAAGATTAAACGTCCATGCCTGATAACGCGCATAGGTCTGCGAGATCAGCCGTATCGTGTAAGTACCCGCTGAAGCATAAGTATGGGTGATAGTCTGGGTAACCGGCCCGTCTTGTGAGGTGTCTGTATCGTCCCAGGCAACGTCAAAGGCGTTGGCGAAGTATTTGTTAAGACACACGGTCTGGTCTGCTGTATCCGTTGTTACGCTGATTTCGATATAGTCATATATCTGTCCAACGAGTGTTGTTGGTGGCGTAAAGAGGTAGTTAGAAGCCAGCGCACCTCCGGTAGCATCCGTCAGACCAAGGGTGCCGGTGTAGTCTAAAGAAGAATTAGACGGATACAGATCAGGAGATGAGAAGCCACCGATTGCTATAACAGCACTGCTGTCAAGCGTAAAGCCTTCGCCTGGGGCAAGCCCTGAAAAAGAGGTGGGATCAGAGACCGTAAGGGCACTGAGGGGTGGAGCAGAGACCGTGCCATCATATGCCTTGCCTGCGCTCAGCGTACCAGAAAAGCTCAGGGGCATAGCGGCAATGGACGCTGTGATGCCTGAGGGTTGAGACAGCACATACTTAAAGGCGGCGGGGCCTGTTATCTCAAAGCCGGAAAGGACGAGGAGTTTATCTTCTCCTGCATCCTTATCAACAAAGGCGGCTTGAGCAGACGAGCTATCAAGAGTAACGGTATCTCCCGGTGCGATATTTCCCAAAAGTCTACCCACGTCTTGTATGGTAGCTCCTGTGGCACCGTCATACGTCTTATTGTCAACCACCGTATCTATCACCGTAAGATCCTCGCGCAGATCAGTGATGGTGATTTTAAGGTCTATAAGATAATCTCCCGATGCAAGTGAGTTATCCACGACCGCTTGAAGGTCAAGGGGATAGAGCCCATCTGATAAGGGGTCTTCTATAACAGAGACGGGCGTGGTGGTCTTCGAGAGCTTCGTGCCTGCTAACGACAGCTGTATGTCCGGTGTATCGGCCCTTGTCGCAACATCTATTCTCACGAAGCGGCTTTGGGTCTCCTGACCGTTGACCACAAGCGAGTCGGTGGCAATTAAAGACATGGCCTTGTCAATGGTCAGCGACACATCCGGTGACGAAGAAGCGCCAAAGGCTATAGGAGAAAAAGACAAAAAGGCTGTCAGCGACAGTAAAAGGGCGAGCAGGGAACCGGGCAGAACGCTTTGTCTTATCTTGTGCGACGTGTGTCTTTTCGCCTTATACGAAAAGACGAGTGCTAAGATCCCTGTGACAAAAAAGGCTAAAGCGACAAAGAGTAGAGAGAGGCCCTCTCCGGTAAGAGGGATGGTGCCTGCGGCATGTGAGTCGCCGACGTGTAAAACGACCGTATAAGTCTGGCTGACAGGAGCGTCGCTGCCAAAAGCGTAGTTTGAAGAAGTAAGGAAGGATACCAGGCAAAAACAGGGTACCAAAAAGGCACAGAAGATAAAGGAGATTGCAGCTCTACGAAAAAGCACGGACCCCCTCCCTTCCGGCGCAATTCTCAGCATTGTTCTTGCTCCTTCCGATAAGGTTTTACGTGCCTCCAACAGACGTGTCGCGCTTATGGCAAAACTAATGATAGCATAAACCCACCTGTATGCTCACTTGGGTTTGCCGCCAGTGTTTTCAAAATATACCACTCTTTATTTTGGGATAATACAGAGGATATGGAGCGCCTGAATATGATGGCAGTTCTTTGGCGGACGTTTCTCAGGTTTCTTGGAGAAATACTTGCCAATTTTGCCTGAGCGCCTTAGAGTATCGCTTATGAAATATCTCAACGAAGAAACAGCCGGTGCCGGCGCAGAAGGAAGCCGACGCAATCAACACCGGCGCATCTATCTGGACTATGCCGCTACCACGCCTGTATACCCTGAAGTATTAGAGGCTATGCTGCCATATCTGAGTGGGCTGGACGGATGCTTTGGCAACCCCAGCTCGCTATACGCCGAAGGCAAACAGGCACAGGCGGCTTTAGAGCAAGCGCGGCAGGTGTTGGCCCGAGCTGTCGGTGCCAGCCCGTTGGAGATAGTGTTTTGCTCGGGCGGTACCGAGGCCATCGCAACAGTGATGGGGGGCATGGCCCAAGCAGTGCTCAATGGCCAGGGGAGAAAGCCCCGGGCCCGGCATGTACTGTGCGCCGCCTTTGAGCATCACGCCGTGTTGGATAACTGCCGGGCACTACGGCGCCGTGGTTTTGAAGTGGAGTTGCTCAGGCCACGTCGAGACGGCCACATACACGTAAGCGACCTTGAGGCTGCCCTGCGCTCGGACACGCTGATGGTAACCGTAAGCCTGGCCCAAAATGAGCTGGGCTGCGTGATGCCCGTCGCAGACCTGGCCACAGCTGCTCACAAACAAGGTGCCTACTTCTTTACGGATGCTGTCCAGGGTCTCGGAAAATTGCCAATTAATTTAGCAGATTTAGGGGTTGATGCCGCTGCTTTTTCAGCGCATAAGCTGGGAGGACCCAAGGGTGCCGGAGCATTTTTTCTGCGCAGCGACCTACCTTTTCTGGCTGAACAGTTGGGTGGCGGTCAGGAACGCGGACGTCGCAGTGGCACCCAAAATGTAGCTGGAGCCGTGGGTTTTGCTCAGGCGGCTAAGCTTCATTCTCCCTCGGCACTGGCTCGCGAAGCCCAACGGCTCGCGGCGCTGCGCGACGATCTCATGGCAGGCCTGTTGGCTTTGAGCAACCGCATCCGGGCTAGCGTCCCAATCTCGGCCGGCGACGTGCACGGCCATCTGCCCGGTCATGTGCATGTTTTGGTGGAGGGCATCGACAGCCAAACACTGGTGCTTCACCTGGACGAGGCCGGTATTGCCGTAAGTGGCGGTGCGGCCTGTTCTGCGGCCTCGCTTAAACCCAGCCATGTACTGACCGCCATCGGCATTGCCCCTAAACTCGCCCACGGGGCTTTGCGTATCACGATGGGAGCCAACACAACGCCGGAGCACGGTCAGCGACTGTTAGAGGCTTTGGACAATCTGCTGAACTGAGAACGGGCCGCCACCTCGACGGTCGTCGTCTGTGTGGCTGTCGCCTGTCTACTTATTCACAAATGCCGCGCCACCCAGTCGACGTTGGCACACAGGGCAGCTTTGAGTTCTTCCACACTGTCAAAGCGCTGCATTGGACGCAAGCGTTTGAGCAGTTCCAGCCTTACACGACGGCCATAAAGGTCGCCCGAGAAGTCCAATAGATGCGCTTCCAAGATATATGGGGAGACAGGCGGGCCGTTAAGAGGTCGACTCTCTTCTGTACTAAAGGCATCAGCTTCTTTTGCCGCGTCTGAAGTTTTACCCCCATCGGAAGAGAAATGGCCCGGATGGGGCACTACGGCCGTCTTATCTGAGGATTCTCCTTTGCCTGGGGGAAAACGCCCTTCCGCTGTTGTGATATCTGCGGCATCCTCAGACACGAAGGTGGGCGGCCGACCCGTGGCGATGGCTGCCTTGTAGCGTTCGTCACCCACCTGACAAAAGCCACCATAGACACAATCGGCCAGTCGGGCATAGTCCGCGTCCACAAGAATGTTGGCCGTAGGAAAGCCCAGCGCGCTGCCGCGTCGCTGCCCAGACACAACCACGCCCTCCACAGCAAAAGGGCGTGTGAGCAGCACTGCCGCTTGCTCAACATCGCCGGCTGCCACAAGGCTACGAACGCGCGAGGAAGCTATCGGCTGACCGCCGACACAGCTCAATTCCTGGACATGAAACTCAATGCCGTGGGCATCTGCCCATTGGCCCAACTCCTTGATGCCGCCGGCCGCTCCTGCGCCAAATCGAAAGTTGCGACCCACGAATATGCTGGCAAGTGAGGCTTTTTGCAGCAGGCAACTATCCAGAAACTCCTGCCATGACAGGGCGGCCAAACGCCGGTCAAAGGTTAAGACAACCAGTTCATCTGCCAAAGAACGCAGCAGGGTCAACCGCTCAGAATCAGACAACAGCTTTTGTAGCATCCAAGGACGCAACAGTGCATCCGGATCGCGGTCAAACGTGATAATTACCGCAGAAGCCCGGCGCTTGGCCGCATCGGCCCGCATCGCCGTAATCAGGGCCTGATGTCCCACGTGGACCCCGTCGAACACTCCCAGTGCAGCAACGAGGAGACGACCGCGCGCAACACCGGTCGACTGTTCGCGCCGGGCAGATGGCGTAACATCAATGCTGATGGTCACCACATCCTCCTTGCCGCTGTCCGCGCCGCGTGTGAGGCGTGTCGGCATGAAGGTGAGCTTTTGCAATCCCGGGAATAAGAGGCTGCTCTAAGGGTAAGCCCTCGGCCATGACCACGCGAGCATGTAGGTATGAATCAGCGTCGACACCAGAGCGCTCATACAATGCCAGCAGGCGATCAACATGAATGAAAACAAGGGAGTTCTCCTCCTCTTGTGTCATCGCCTCAGCATCAGTCGAGGCAGACAAAACAGTCTGGGCAGGCGAGGCGTCGCTGCGAGGTGCGCGCTCCTCTCCCACCCTATCAGCAACAGTCAAAGCAGCCTGAGCAGTCGGGGCAGTCAAAACAGGCGAGGCATCGCTGCGTAGTTCATCCAACCGGATGCGCTGTCCATTGGTTATCGCACGGGCCAGCTTGTCTGACACCTCCACGGCAGGCAGGCCCAGAGCGTCCAGCGGGTTTATGCAGCGCAGACCATCGGCGAAAGGAGGCACATTGGCCCCCTCTACACCGACGGTACCACACCAAATGCGCCTCAGGGCACCAAGATGGGCTCGGCTGCCCAACCGGGTACCAATATCACGAGCCAAAGCACGGATGTAGGCACCCTTAGATACGCGTAACCGGATGTCCCAAGAGTCGCAGCTAATTGCTAGTAAGCTAGCTTCAAAGATCGTAAAGGGACGATCTTCCAGCACGGGCTCTCCGCCTTTACGGGCGACCTCGTATGCCCTTTGTCCACGCACCTTAATGGCGCTGTAAGCCGGCGGTACCTGACGATGCTCCCCCACCAGTCCGCTCACAAACTCCCGCGCAAACTCCGAGTCAGATACACACTCGGGCACCGGTGCGCGCTCAAGCACGCAGCCCTCGGCATCATCGGTGTCGGTGCTCGTGCCAAAGGCGATACGTGCCCGATAGGTTTTGGGTTTGGACATCACATAACGAGAAAGTCGTGTAGCCGGCCCCACACAGACTATCAAAAGACCACTGGCCAAAGGATCCAGCGTACCACAGTGACCAACCCTGCCTTCTCCCGTAGTCTTTCTCACAATGCTCACAACATCGTGAGAAGTGATGCCACGGGGCTTATCGACAGCCAGGATGCCGCAAAGCTTCGTATGATTGCGCCGGGATGCCATCAGTGAGAAATGTGAGGATTGCTCCGGCCACGCCTACGTCGAAGAAGTCCGCGATATCAGCGCTTCAAGCTCCGGAATGACGCTACGTTCGGCCTCAACCAAGGGCATATCCAGCGTAAATCCAGCGGCGCCCGCATGACCGCCACCCCCAAAGGCGCAGGCGAAGTCCGCAACGTTGATGCCGCAACGCGAGCGCAGGTTGACACGCAGACCGTCGGTTTCCTCACGCAGCAGCACAGCCACTTTGACACCCGCAATAGAACGCAAAATGCTGGGCAGGCCTTCGGTAGCGTCGCGCCCAATGCCCAATTCATACAGGTCCTGTTCGGTCACATACGAACACACAAGCTGGCCATCCAGCGCAAAGCGCATCCGCTCAATCAGTCGCGCTTCCAGCTTCAGGGCCGCCATCGACTTGCTCTCGTAAACCATCTCGGCAACATCGCTTGGGCTCACCCCAAGCCGCACCATCTCGGTTGCGTCGGCAAAAGCCTGAGCGTTAGTATTCTGGAATGAAAAACGCCCTGTGTCGGTGAGAATGGCTACGTAGCAAAACAAGGCCATATTCCTCGTGGGGGTAACACCACTGAGTCTGATCAATCCCCAAATCAGATTACCGGTAGCCGCAGCCCGACAGTTACCGTAGTAGTAGTCGGCGTACCCCTCGTAATTGGCATGATGGTCGATGACCAAAGTCGCGGCCGCTCGCTCAAAGGCATCCCGAGAAGAGCCAATGCGCTTAAGTGTGGGGCAATCCACACAGATAAACAGATCGGGTGTGTCGGTATAATTGCGAGCCGCGATAAAGTGGTAATTGGGCAGAAAATCGTAAAGCTCCGGTGCCGATCCATCCTGTCCAAGCAGCAAGGTGACCTGCCGGTCAACACCGGGGGAGAATTCAGGGCTTTCGAGCAGATTTCTCAGCGCCAAGGCCGAACCCAAAGCATCGCCGTCGGGGTTGATGTGGCCACAGATTGCTATTTTCTCGGCGCTTTTGCAAAGCTCCAGTACCTGGGGAGCATCAACGATTGGCGTGGTTGCAGACGTGGTTTGTGGTATGGTTATGTCAGTCACTCTGATGTTCCTGTCTGTCTCTACATGCCTCCTGGGGCGATTGGGCCTCTTTGAGGGCCTGATCGATACGCAGAGCATGATCCACACCAGTGTCGATGATAAAGCGTAGCTCCGGTGTGACGCGCCAACCCAACTCGGCTCCCAGAAGCGCGCGCAGTCTGCCTCTGGCACTGGTCAGCCCCTGTTCTGTCTGTTCATAATCGTCAGCGCCGCTGCTTACGAACACCACAGCCACAGAGCGATCCTTGGATACTTGGACCTCGGTAATCGTGACCAGAGCCAACCGAGGATCAGAAAACTCGGTCAAGAGCAGATTGGCAAGGGCAACTCTTGCTGTCTCATTCACTTTACGCGACGCTGCCGTCTGCTTCATGTCCTATCCTCACAATAAACTGCATCAACTAAGTAAACCGACACGCGCCTAGGCTTCGCGGGCGACTTCGGTGACCTGATAGGCCTCCAGGATGTCCCCGACCTTGACGTCTTGGTAGTCCTCAATGCCAACTCCGCATTCATAGCCGGCTTTGACACTTTTGACATCTTCTTTAAAACGCCTGAGCGAGGCGATGTTACCCTCAAAAACCACTGCTCCGTCTCGAACGACCCGCAGCCTGTCGCCTTTGCTTATTTCTCCCTCTACAACCAAACAACCGGCCACAGTGCCTGTCTTAGGCACCTTGAACAGATCGCGTACTTCTGCCATGGCGGTGTCCACCTCAACAATATCCGGCGAGAGCATGCCTACGCGAGCAGCGTTTATCTCCTCAATGGCCTGATAGATTATCTTGTAAGTTTTGATCTCGACCTTTTCCTTTTCGGCCATTTGTCGGGCTTTGGCGGTCGGGCGTACGTTAAAACCGATGACGATGGCATCAGAGGCAGCCGCCAGAGTCACATCGGTCTCGGAGATACCGCCAACGGCAGAGTGGATGACGTTTATCCTGACCTCGGACTGATCCATTTTGTCCAAAGCGTCTTTTAGGGCCTCGATGGAACCTTGAACATCGGCCTTGACGACGAGGTTCAGCTCAGAGAGCTTATCCTGTTCAATACGCGTGAACAGATCTTCGAGCGAGACATGAGACTTGTTTTGTTGGTCGGCCAGGCGTTGTCTGAGCGAGCGGTCCTCGGCCAGATTGCGCGCATCGCGCTCATCGGCAAACACCCTGAACTCGTCGCCCGCGTATGGAACCGAATTGAGCCCCAGTATCTCCACGGGGGCCGCAGGCCCGGCCTCGGTAACGACTTCTCCCGCCGAATTGATCAGGGCGCGAACGCGACCATACGACGTGCCCACGACCATGGTTTCTCCCACTCTGAGAGTGCCGCGTTGTACCAGAACGGTAGCCACCGGCCCTCTCCCCTTGTCAAGCTTTGCCTCGATGACAAAGCCAGAGGCCAAGGCAGTAGGATTGGCTTTGAGTTCCAGCACATCGGCCTGGAGGATGATGGCTTCCAACAGATTGTCGATGCCCGTGCGTTGCTTGGCCGAGACATCCACAAATATGTTTTGACCGCCCCACTCTTCTGGCACAATGCCGTGCTCGGTGAGTTCTTGGCGAGCCCGCTCCGGCGTGGCTCCGGGCTTGTCTATTTTGTTTACAGCCACCACAATCGGCACCCCGGCAGCCTTGGCATGGTGAATGGCCTCTACAGTCTGGGGCATTACACCGTCGTCGGCAGCCACAACCAGCACCACAACATCGGTGAGTTTGGCACCGCGGGCACGCATGGCTGTAAAGGCCTCATGACCAGGAGTGTCGATGAACGTGATCGGCTTGTCGTCGATAAAAGCTACAGACGCACCAATGTGCTGAGTGATGCCACCGGCCTCGGTAGCGACAACGCCGGTCTCGCGAATGGCATCCAAAAGCGATGTCTTGCCATGGTCGACATGCCCCATGACTGTGACCACCGGTGGCCGAGGTATAAGATCGCGCGGCGCATCGTTGATCTGGACGCTGTATTCCTCCTCAGGGGAGACAATCCTGACCTTGCGACCCATATCATCGGCGATAAGCTCGACGTACTCGTCACTCATCGTCTGTGTAGCAGTGAGCGGTGAACCTAACAGGAACAGACGCTTGACAACATCGCCGGAGGCTACGCCCAAAGCGTCGGCAAACTCCTGTACTGTAGCGCCCGTAGTTATCTCCACAACAGAGGAATCTAAGACCAACTCGGGGTCGAGACCCTTTTCGATGGCCGCTTGCTCGGCACGTTCCTTGGCCTGAGCGGTGCGCCTTTCCTTACGCTTCTTGCGGCGACCGCCACCATCGTCACTGGCTGCCTCCACAGCCGCCCGGGCCTCTGCCAAAACCTTCTCCCGCTGCAACTGTTCGGCCGCTATGGCCATAAGCCGATACCGGTCATCCTCGGAGCTATCCTCAGAAGCATAGGCATCGGTGAGACGGACGCTCGCGGGACGGCTGCGAGCCTCTTTGCTTTTGCGACCCCTGCCGGTGGAAGCGTCATCTAAATCACGCGGGGAGTCATCTCTGGCTTTGCGTGCCTTAGTCTTGCGTCCCTGCCTGGCATCAGCATCATCCTTTGCGGGTTGGCCGCCTGGAATGTCTTGAGCATTCAGAACATCAAATTTGCTTGTTTCTTTAGCAGTTTTTTGGCCACCGCGCGTTGCTCGCTTCGTGGACGTAGTTCCATCCTGCGCTGTGGCGGCTCCCGCAAAGCCGGAGCCAGCCATGGCACCCAAAACCATGTCGTCAGGCGAAACGCTGCCGGTTCGGGTTGAAGCCGCTGCTTCGTTGGTTTTGCCAACACTGTCAGACGACGTTTTTGGAGCGCCGGATCGAACACCCCGAGACTTGCTGGGTTTTATGGACTTTTCGGCCCGCTCCGCCGCGATGCGCGACTGTTCTGCTTCTATCTGGGAGCGCAGAGCATCAAAGTGCTTTTGTGGCCGTTTTGCCTTGTCCGTTTTAGCGTCCCGCGCATCTGCGGCGGCAGCTTTGGGAGCAGCCTTAGCTGTGGCAGTCTCAGAAGTACGGGTAGAGGAGACTTGAGATTCAACCTCGGTTCCGGTTGTGACAGCAGCCTTGGTTTTGGACTTGATTTTGGTTTTGATGTCAGCAGCAGAAGGGTCTTTGTGCGCGACCTTGGTACGCGCCTTGAGGGCACTGCCGGCAGCAACAGTCTCAGGCGTGGGAGTGGTTTTGGTGCCCTCCCTGACGGCACTGTCAGCGGTAGGAGTAGAAACCACAGCAGTATCGGCGATGAGGGAGACGGCGGCAGATTCAGTCTCAGCGCCCGCCTCGGTGCCCGCCTTGATACCAGCCCGAGATACGACCTTAGCTCCCGCTTTTGCGGCAGCCTCGGTAGTCTTAGTGGCAGGCTCAGGAGTGGAGGCTTTCTTGGTATCCGCCCCAGCAATGACAGGAAAACCGGCGACCGAGGTGTGCGCTGGGTCGCCAACGGCGTCGCCGACAGAAGTGGTCACTTGAGCCGAGACATCAGAGCGCTCAGGACCACGCTTCAAAGTTGCCTTTCCGTCGGTACCAAAGACAGCTTTTGTGCTTGCAGTGGCGGTCTTAGGTACGAAAGCCGTAGCGCCGCCCTTGCCGAGTGTGACAGGATCGCCTTTGTGTTGGTAAGCGTCCGCTTTACTCGCGCGCCGGGCTCTCTCGGCCTCGCGCAGCGCCCGCTCTTTTTCTGCAGCAGTCTTGCGGGCTGCCGCCTCGGTTTCTCTGCGGTTTCTCTCGGCAGCCACTTTTCTGGCCTGCTCAGCTCGCTTTTCCTCCTCAGCCTTAGCCGCAACATCGGCAACTTCTGGCCCCAGTTGCTTACGGATCTTGTCCACATAGGCGTCGACCAGGGTCGAAGAGTGCCCTTTGGCTGGAATCTTCAATTCCTGCAGGCGCGCGAGCAGCTCCTTGGAGCTCATCCCGAACTCCTTGGCTAACTCATGTACTCGAATACCAGCCATGTTGCTCCGTTCTTAGTCAATGCCGGCTTGGACCTTGTGGCCGCATCACCTATCGTGGTGATTTTGAACTTGGGTACCAAACTGGGCGCAAGCCGCTTCAAAACCGACTCTCAGGTGTTCATATTGCCCGTTACTTATTGGACATTTCAATGCTTTGGACAGACTTTGCTTGCGTCTGGCTGCATCAAAGCACTCACTCGTGGCGCACACATAAGCGCCGCGTCCGGACATCCGTCCCGTCGGATCGCAGTCCAGGCTGCCATCCTTGTTTCGAACAAAACGCACCAGTTGCTGCTTGGTCGCACTTTGCCGACAGGCCACGCAACTACGCTGAGCCTGTTTTTTAGCCTTTGGTACGGCCGTCTTGGATGTAGCGTTACGTGGCATGAGCGCTACTCAGCACTGTCCTGCGCCAATGAGGCCGCGTCTTTGCCCGTGTCGGCACGGGCATTGCCCAAGAGCGCCTCGGCCTGCTCGCCCAGATCGTTTTCTAATTGAACATCCTCGACTACGTCAAGACCGTCCTCTTTTTGCTCCACGACATCGCGCAGTTTGTCAAAGACCTCGTGCTTGACCGTACCTGCGTCCTCAGCCTCAAAGGCATCTTCCGAGGCAATGGCACGCTCGATCGACTGCGTGGCCTGCGTCACAGCAGAGATACGGTCAATATCCTCTTTGGCCTCGGCTTTGAGGGCACGCTCGTGCACACCACAGTAATGTGAGCCCGGGCGCGCATGATTGCGACAACGCACGCCTTTGTCGTTGACATATTCACAGCGCCCGTCGTCATGCTCTTTGGGCTTTTCTTCCTCTTCGAACAAAGTCGTAACAAGGTTGGGAAGCTCCGTCCTTAAACTGGCGCTCTTGATGTCGATATGCCAGCCGGTGAGACGGGCGGCCAAGCGGGCATTTTGACCCTCTTTGCCAATCGCCAGCGAAAGCTGGTCATCGGGCACAACGACCGTTGCGTAGTGCGTGTCCTCATCAATAAACACCTTAGAAACCTTGGCCGGCGACAATGCCTTGGAAACAAACATCGCCGGATCACTGTCCCATTGGATAACATCGACTCGTTCGTTACGCAGTTCCTCAACCACCATACGCACCCGCGAACCCTTGGGCCCCACACAGGCTCCTACCGGGTCAAGGTTAGCCTCCCGAGAACTTACCGCTATCTTTGAGCGAGCACCGGGCTCTCTGGCTACCGATTTGATCTCTACGATACCGTCATATATCTCCGGCACTTCGATCTCAAAAAGCCGACGGATAAGGTCGGGGTGTGTTCGGGATACCACTATCGACGGGCGGATAGTATCCCCCCGCGTATTCTCATCGCGTTTGTTGGGGTCGCGAATGTCGATGATCAGCGACTTCAGGCGCTGATTGTGGCGGTAATGCTCGCTGTCGGGCTTCTCATTGCGCTCACCAGGGTGACGGCGGCGGTCAAAATGCGGTAATTCGGCCTCGACACCATCGCGGATTTTAATAATCGTAAAGTCGGGCGTGGTCTGTAACACCGTGCCGGTAACCAGTTCGCCTTTACGGTCGGCAAATTCGTTGTAGATGGACTGGCGACCGGCCTCACGCACGATAGTGCTGATTACGCTTTTGGCCTTCTGGGCGGCTATTCGACTCACATCGTCTGGAGTAACCACCCTGGGTTCGTAACTGGCATATTCACCGGTCTCTTCGTCCGGCTCGCCTATACCCACCAACTCTTCAACGATAATGTCGCTGCTTTCCCTGTCGATGGTTACCCGGGCGTCCCACTTGAGTTTGAGTACACGCTCGTAACTCTCTGCCAATGACTGTTCGAGTTTATCCAACAGGTACATCTCGTCAATATTCTTCTCTTTTGCCAACGCCTCCAACGCGGCAACCAAGTCTGATGCCATCAGGCTTCCTTTCTGCTGTCGAAATCAACACGTCCTCTGATATGTGCCTTCTTTATCCGAGAATAAGGTAGCGCAATGGGCCTGCCGTCTACCTCTATCTGTACCAGACCGTTTGAAGCATCTACATCCAGCAGCGTACCGGTATACTTCAAACGCTCGCCTCCAGCAGATTGCTCGCAAGACAGCGCGCTGTCTAAGTTGTCTGCACGCTCAGCCTTGGCCTTATGGGCTCTATCAGCCGTAGTGGTACTATCGTCTCTGCTGACACCGTCGGCCTTATCGACTGCACGAGAGTCATCAGGGTTGTCGGCTCTACGGGAGACAGCAGCCTTGCGAGCCTTGGGCTTGGACTTGCGGGCTTTGGTAGCCTTGCGACCCGCGCCATCCTTGTCGGCTTTTGGGCCATCTGCAGCCGCGAACGGCTCCAACATCACCTGCACCTCTTGACCCTGTGCCCGCCGGAAGTGCTCGATGGTACGCAAGGGCCGATCTATGCCCGGAGAGGAGACCTCCAGGGTATAACTGCCCTTGAAAGGATCAAGCTGCTCAATGGCTGCGGATACCCAGCTATTAGCATCGGCTATATCATCCAGAGTCAGACCTTGAGATCTGTCCAGATAGACCCGAAGCATCGCATGACGGCCGCTGCCGCCCAGCTCGATATCCACGAGCTCATACCCGTTGTCTGCAGCAACGCCTTCAAGGGCATCGATGATAGTTGTTATCTTGCTATTTTTCACTACGGTCTGCTCTCGCTTTACTCCGAGGTTTTGTCAAAGCCCGCGACCGACACAGTCTTATTTGCGTCAATCCTATGGCATCGGCTCTGTTATCATTCTTATAGTGTCAGTTCTGTTATGCCGTTTCTATGGCATTGTTGCCCGGCTTTTTGTCGATCAACAATGCCCTAACATAAAGAAAGCGGGACTAGCCCACTTTCATTCAAGAAAATCCAGCTCTGTGATCGATCAATGGTCGCCGGTGCCAAAAAAACAGCACAGTGTCTATTTATACCACAGATACCGACTTTTGGCTAGCATTTTTCAAAGATCTGCCGTGCCGCCATCAGTTTTTAAAAGAACCTCCTGGTCAAACGCTTTGACCTCGATCTATCACGGCTCTATGAGGCTCTATGAGTAGGATCGGATATTCATGCAACCGAGTAAGCGGAATATCGCCCTGTCGCAGTTCTATGCGCAAATACCGGTGCGGTGTGTTCTCTTGGTAGGATGCGCTCTGTTCACGTTGTCAGGCGCGATGCGTTCTCCTTGACGGATACGATGTGTTCCCCGCATCTTTGTTGCGCTACACTAGTGCCACACCTCTTAGATTTGTCGGAAGTACTATTGGATTTAGATTGGACGGCCCTATGAACATTGGAATTCCTTTGGAGACACTACCGGGCGAGACCCGGGTTGCCGCCACCCCTAAGACCGTAACTCAGTTGGTCAAACTCGGCTATAACGTGCTCGTCGAATCCGGTGCCGGTGAGGCAGCCTCTTTTCCGGATGAAGAATACGCCGAGGCCGGAGCAGAGGTTACGTTACGCCAGGCCGTTTGGGCTGCCGACATCATTGCCAAGATCAACCCTCCCAGCGACGACGAGATTGAGGCCATGCAACCGGGCACTACGCTCATAAGTCTGATTGCGGCACCGCGTTCGCCAGAATTGCTAGAAAAATTAGCAAATAAGCGCCTGCGCGTACTCGCCATGGACTCGGTGCCGCGTATCTCGCGCGCACAGTCGTTGGACGTTATCTCGTCAATGGCCAATATTGGTGGCTATCGTGCGGTCATTGAGGCTGCGCATGAGTTCGGTTCGTTTTTTACCGGTCAGGTTACCGCTGCAGGCAAGGTGCCACCGGCCAAAGTATTCGTCTCGGGCGCTGGTGTAGCCGGTTTGGCGGCTATCGGTACCGCCCGAGCCCTGGGTGCTATCGTGCGAGCCACCGACATCCGCGCCGAAGTTGCCGAGCAGGTCGAATCAATGGGAGCCGAGTTCGTGGCCGTCCAGTCCACCGACCAACAACAATCCACCGACGGCTACGCCAAGGAGGCCAGCGAGGACTACGCCGCGGCCGCCGCAAAAATGTACGCCGAACAAGCCAAAGATGTCGACATCATCATCACCACCGCCCTTATCCCCGGCCGTCCCGCTCCCCGGCTTCTTACCGAGGAGATGGTGGCTTCGATGAAGCCGGGATCGGTCATCGTAGACATGGCGGCGGCTGCCGGCGGCAACGTGGCCGGTTCTGAGCCAGACACTGTCGTCACAACGGCAAATGGTGTCAAAATAATTGGCTACACCGATCTGCCCGGACGCCTGCCCACTCAATCCTCACAGCTGTTCGCCACAAACATCGTTAACCTCATGAAGCTCATAACGCCAGAAAAGGACGGCCAGGCCACCGTCGACGAGGATGATGTCGTACAGCGCGGCATGCTCGTAGCCAGCGGTGGCCAGGTGACCTGGCCACCGCCCAAAGTCAGCGTCTCGGCCGCTGGGGCCCCGACGGGAGCCCCAGCGGCCCAGGCCACCGACCAAGCACCACCCAAGGCGGAAAAAAAGCCCCTGGACCCGCGCATTACCTACATCGTCTTGGGTGTGTGCGCTTTGGCCCTGCTGGCGCTGTTCGCCTTCTCCCCCGTTGGACTGCTGCGACACTTTATGGTGTTCATGCTATCTGTTGTGGTCGGTTTTTACGTCATCGGTAATGTCTCACACTCGCTGCACACACCTTTGATGAGCGTAACGAATGCCATCTCGGGCATCATTATCGTCGGTTGTCTCGTAGGTCTGAGTGCTATCGACCAGTCCCAGCCTCTGGCCACCGGCTCTAATCTGACCATAGCCTTCCTTTCGGTGGTGGGCATATTATTGGCTTCGATCAATGTCTTTGGCGGCTTTACGGTAACTAACCGTATGCTTAAGATGTTCAGGAAAGGATGAGAAGATGCGCGCAACGCTGATCGACGGGTCATTTATCATCGCCGGGCTGCTTTTCATCCTGGCTTTAGCCGGGCTCTCCAAACACGAGACTTCCCGGCGAGGCAATATCCTCGGTGCCATCGGTATGGCAATCGCCCTGATATTCATTATCGCCGGCACCGTTATGGGCACTTTTAACGTAGTTGATACCAACTTTGGCTGGCAGAGCATCGAGATCGTCACCGCTGCGGCACCCAGTTGGGCAATCATCGCTATTGCTATAGCGCTCGCGGGCGGAGCGGCCATTGGCATTCTAAAAGCCTTGAAGGTCGAGATGACCGGCATGCCTGAACTCATCGCTCTGTTTCATAGTTTTGTGGGTCTCGCGGCCGTGCTCGTGGGCTGGACTTCGTATGTCGAAAGCGCCGCCTCAGATCATTTTGATGCCCTGCACTCCGGTGAGCTGTTCGTAGGTGTGTTCATCGGCGCTGTTACCTTCACAGGCTCGATAATCGCCTACCTCAAACTCTCGGCCAAGATCAAGTCGGCGCCGCTGATGCTACCGGGTCGTAACATCTTGAACCTGGGTGCTCTGGTCGCCTTTTTTGTGCTTACCGTGTTGTTTGTGCTCAACCCTGCAGGTGCTGCCGGCCTGGGCCTGCTTAGCGTCATGACCTTGCTGGCGCTGCTTTTGGGGCTGCATCTGGTGGCCTCTATCGGCGGTGGCGACATGCCCGTCGTCGTATCGATGCTCAATTCATATTCCGGTTGGGCGGCGGCGGCGGCCGGTTTTACGCTGGAAAACGATCTGCTTATCATTACCGGGGCGCTCGTGGGCTCTTCTGGTGCCTACCTGTCCTACATCATGTGCAAGGCCATGAACCGCTCGTTCATCTCGGTCATCGCCGGTGGTTTTGGCTCTGACGGCGCTGTGGTAGGCGAGACAAAGGACTACGGTGAGCATCGGGAGACAAGCGCCGCCGAGGTGGCCGAGATGCTCAAAAACGCCAGCTCCGTGGTCATCACCCCCGGCTACGGTATGGCTGTCGCCCAGGCCCAGGGCACGGTGGCCGACCTCACAAGCCGACTTCGGGATAAGGGCGTAAACGTGCGCTTTGGCATTCACCCCGTAGCGGGCCGCCTGCCCGGACATATGAACGTGCTGCTGGCTGAGGCCAAGGTGCCCTACGACATCGTTTTGGAGATGGACGAGATCAACGACGATCTCAAAGACACCGATGTCGTGCTCGTTATCGGTGCCAACGACACCGTAAACCCGGCTGCCACAGAAGACCCCTCCTCTCCAATAGCCGGTATGCCAGTGCTGGAGGTTTGGAACGCTGACCAGGTCGTGGTGTTCAAGCGCTCGATGGCCACGGGATATGCCGGTGTGCAAAACCCGCTGTTCTTCAAGGAGAACGCCGCCATGTTGTTCGGCGATGCCAAAGAGCGTGTCGGCGACATCATCCAGGCGCTGTAGCAACTACACGTTGGTCATATCAAAAGGACAGCCCGTCTTCTGAATCCGTGCACCAGCGAGATCTCGTTAAGAATTGGTTAAGAATTGGTTAAGATTCCACGCGATCCCGTTAAGAATCGGTTAAGCTTTGATTAAGAAAAGGGAGAAAACCGGCCCAGAAACGATTAATGGGCCGGTTTTTTCCTGTCAGTCACAGTTTTCTCCCCTGATTTTTTCATAAAACCCGATTTTTGCCTTGACTACGAACATCTGTTCGGTTAAGCTTAATAGTAAAGAAATGCCTCGAAACGAATACGTCCAGAATGGAGAGACCAATGGAGCAGGACAAGGCCAAGGCCCTGGAGATAACTACCGGCGAGATCGAAAAGAAGTTTGGCAAGGGATCTATCATGCGCTACGGTACAGAAGGGCCGTTGTTGGGATTGGAGGTCATACCTACCGGCGTGCTGGCCTTGGATGCCGCCTTGGGTATTGGTGGAGTCCCGCGTGGAAGGATTGTCGAGATATACGGCCCGGAGTCCAGCGGTAAGACAACCCTTGCCCTGCAAATCATAGCTGAGGCTCAGGCCCTCGGCGGAATCGTCGCCTTCATTGACGCCGAGCATGCCCTCGACCCCGCATACGCCGCCCGTCTCGGAGTGGATATCGACGAAGTACTGGTCTCGCAGCCGGATACCGGAGAACAGGCACTGGAGATTTGCGACATGCTTGTGCGTTCCGGTGCTATCGACGCCATAGTCATCGACTCGGTTGCGGCGCTGGTACCTCGGGCGGAAATCGAGGGAGATATTGGCGACAGCACCGTGGGGCTGCAGGCCAGGCTGATGAGCCAGGCGCTGCGTAAACTGGCCGGCTCGCTTTCCCGCTCCAACACCACCTGCATATTCATAAATCAACTGCGCGAGAAAATAGGCGTATCGTACGGCAATCCGGAAGTCACTACCGGTGGTCGGGCGTTGAAGTTTTTCGCCTCGGTGCGTATCGATGTGCGCAAGGTCGATCTTATCAAAAAGAACACCGACATCATCGGCAATCGTGTACGCGCCAAAGTGGTCAAAAACAAAGTCGCGGCTCCATTCAGGCAGGCTGAGTTCGATTTGATGTATGGCCTGGGAGCATCGAAGGAGGGCTGCATCCTCGATATGGCCGTGGACGAAGGCATAGTCAAAAAGTCCGGTGCCTGGTATACCTACGGCACAGAGCGTCTGGGGCAGGGCCGAGAAGCCGTTAAAGATTATCTGCGCGAAAACCCCAGTCTGCGAGAGGAACTCGAAATAAAGACGCGCACGGCGCTGGGGCTTTTGGCTGACACGCCTGCAACGCCTGAATCGGCAACGGAGGCGGCGGTCTCTGAATCGTCTGGAGCGTCTGCGCGTTCGGCAAAATCGACGGCGGTTGCCACCGAGCCAATCCTGAATGATGCTGTGGCCTGATGTTGGTTTGCGTTGAGCATGACAGCGGAATATGACAGTCCGACATGGCACTCGAACATGACAGCCTGACATGCGCTGTTGACACACAGGCACAGGGCACCACAAGTGATGTAGAAATCGCAGGCGACGCAGGCAGGGCAGAAACCACAGATAATGTCGTAGGCAACATAGGCACGATGGACGACGCAGGCAGGGCACTGAACAAGATAGTACGCCTGCTCAAGGTACGCGACCGCTCTGTGAACGAAATGAGTCAACGCCTCAAGCGCGATGGCTACACCCAAGCGGCCATCGAACGAGCCTTGGATCAGGCGCTCTGTAGCGGTCTTTTGGATGACCAACGCTTTGCGAGGAACTATATCAACGGCAAGCTACGTTCAGGCTGGGGAGCGGCGCGCATCGAATATGGACTCAGTCGCTTTGGCGTTGACGTGATGTGTCTGGAAGACTACCCAGACGCTTACTTTGACGATCAGTCCCAATTGGAGCGTGCCCTTGCAGCACTGGCAAAACTGCGACCGACCGCACGCGACAAGCAGGCAGGTAGGTACCGTTTCCTGATCCAGAAAGGTTATTCCACACACATAGTCCGACGAGCGGTCAGAATGGGTCGGAATATCGACGTAGATGCGTATATCGAGGATTAAAACGCTGGTAGGGCACGGTCACATTATCCGGGCAGATCAGACAGAGCAACGCACAGCATCTCCAAAGCAGCATGAGTGGCCTGGTCACGGATCTGTTCACGATCACCCTTGAAATGATACCGTCTTGCCCGGGTGGATAGGTCAGCACAAGCAGGGCGGACATATTGATCGGTTGAAGGCGCAGGGTAAGTCCGGACGTCTGAAGTGTCCCGGGGAATCTGAACAAGCTGCGTATAAGGCCTGCGAGCAGAAATCGCTATAGCTATCCAGACGGTACCAACCGGTTTTTCGATGCTACCACCACCTGGCCCGGCAATGCCGGTGATACTGACCGCCACATCAATGCCCAGCGTATCCAAAGCTCCGATTGCCATCTCCCGGGCAGTCTGTTCGCTTACTGCTCCTTGTTCCCGCAGTGTTGTTGCCGCTACTTTTAGCCTCTCTTGCTTGACCGCGTTGGTATAACTGACTACAGCGCCAAAAAAGACATCTGATGCTCCCGCAACTGCAGTCAGGGCTGCGGCAACCATACCTCCGGTACAGGATTCCGCCGTCCCCAGACTGAGGCCTCGCTGTTGTGCCTGTGCTATCACCTGTTCGGCCAGAACTGAGGTACCCTCACACGCAAGACAGAGACCTGTCTGAGCATCGTCCACAGCAGCAGACTCGACTTTGGGAGCAGGGATGGCAGCAGTCTCGGCGGCAGTGCAGGTGGCAACAGACGAACCCTTGTTCGGCAGCATGGCCAAAGCTGAACTGAATTTGAAGAGATAGTCGGCCAGTGACAACAGGGTTAAAAGCAAGGCAAGCAACATCACCGCCCATGAGAACACATCAAAAACTGCAAACTGCTGGGGATAGCGCGCCGCCATACTGGGGTTGGATTTGACAATGAACAACAGCACCGCAACAATCTGCGCCAAGGTCTTGATCTTGCCTAATGAACTTGCGGCTATGACCTGACCTTCGCTGGAAGCCACCATCCTGAGGCCTGAGACAAGAAATTCCCGCGTGATGATGACCAGAGCTACCCACGTAGGAAGCCCTCCTAATTCAACCAGCGCCAAGAGTGCCGCCGAGACCAATATCTTGTCCGCCAAAGGATCAAGGAATTTGCCCAACGTGGTGACCTCGTTGCGCGAACGCGCCAGATAACCATCGACTCGATCGGTAAGTGCCAACAAAGCAAAAACGCCGGCTGCTAACCAGGGTTTTGCAACCTCCAAGATGCCACGTACCGAAGTGTCAGGTACCCAACTGGGCCAAGGTGCCAGTATCACAACAATAAAAATCGGTATCAGGGCGATGCGCACCGTCGTGACGATGTTGGCCGCCGTAAAAATCTGCTTGTAGTTGATCTGTGTCATCGCGCGTAAAAGACCTCGCCAAACAGGTCGTAGCAAACTGCTTCGTATATCCTGACATCATACCGCTTGCCGACGACAACATCCCGGCTCTTTTCGTAAGCGCTCTCTGGTTTGAGATAAACCACACCGTCGACGTCTGGTGCCTGGGCCTGACTGCGGCCATAGATACCGTCGTCATCGCTCCCACAGACAAGCACTGTAGCGCGGCTGCCGATGTGTGTCGCAGCCTGCGCCATGCCAATGTTATCGCCGATGTCGCGCAGGCGCTGTGCCCGGACCAGGCGGGTGGTTTGAGACAGATGCCCCGGCAAAGCGGCAGCGACGGTGCCCTGCTCGCGTGAGTAGGCAAAAACACCCAGGTAATCAAAACGAGCACGAATTACGAAGCGCTCCAACTCCAAGAAGTCAACGTCTTCCTCGCCCGGGAACCCGGCTATCAGTGTCGTACGCAAGGCGACATTAGGCAGTGCGCGTCGGATTTTGGCAATCAAAGACAGGTATTCATCTTTCGAGCCGCTTCTTCCCATGCTCGTAAGGATACGCCGACTGGCATGTTGGAGTGGCATATCCAGGTAGTTGCAGATGTTGTCGTGCGCCGCCATAACTGCCAGCAATTCATCGCTGATACCCTGCGGTTGTAGGTACATCACACGAAACCAAGTGTTCGGATAATAAACTGCTAAATATTTTAGCAGTTCTGGCAGATTGGTGGGAACCTGAACAGAAGAGGCAGTTGGGGCATTCGTGACAGGAGCATTCGTGACAGGAGCATTCGTGACGGGAGCGGCAGCGATCTCGGTGGCAGGAGTCGCCATCGTGACACCGTCGGTGACAGGAGCCGCTCTGGCAGGTAGGGTGGCGGTAGTGGGGGTGACACGTGTGGCGGTGCCAACGCTGGTATCGGTCCAGATGCCCGTATCCTGACCGATCAGGATTATCTCCCCGACTCCGGTGTTGATAAGCTCGTCTATTTCTGCGGCTATGGCAGCAAAGGGACGGCTCTTGTAAGGGCCGCGAATCTGCGGGATTGTACAGTAGGTACACGCGCGCGAACAGCCATCCGATATCTTAACGTAGGCCCAGGGCTGTACCGTAGTTTCGAGCGACGACTCAAAGGGCAGAGCGGGAACAGCTGACGGATTATCTGCAGAAGGCACATCCAGAGTATCCGTCGGGTTGCTTAGAAAAAGTGCAGCTTCAACACCGGGGGCTTGCCCGGTGGATCCCGTAAGCAGTGTGGTGTCAGCGACAGGAGGGTCTGATGCTCTATGAGTCGACACGGCAGCTCTGGCACCGTGCCGCTCTAAGACCTGGACTATACCACCCTCGTGAGCTACATCGACGAAATCTGCTACTTCGGGCAGTTCGCCGACCAATTCCGCACCATAACGCGAGGGCAGACAGCCAACCACAAGCAGTTTGGCATTACCCGAACGCAGGCGCTCTCCATCAGCCAACTCAAGGATCGTATCCAATGATTCTTCAGTGGCATCTTGGATAAATGCGCAGGTGTTGACGAGAATGAAATCGGCGTTGACGGGTGTCTCGCACCACCTGAATCCAGCCTGAACAATCAGCTCTTGCATGTGCCGACTGTCAGCTTCGTTCTTGGCGCAGCCCAAGGTGATCAGAGTCACCGTACTGGGAACTACACTCGACTTGTCATTATCGGCCATACTCAAAGTCAAACAACCACTACGCGATGGTGCTAGCGGTAATTTCGATATTGCAGGGGCAGCCCATAGTCCTGTTCCTTAAGAAAGGTAATGACCTCCTGGAGGATGTCGCGCTTTGGCGAGAAGACCCGGAGCTTATCTCCTTCTATCTGAACTTTGACGTTCTTGAGCTTCAACCCGCGAATGTCTTTGTTGATCCGACCGGCTGTGTCTTTGTCAATACCGGCAATAATCTCGCCCAACAGGCGAATCTGCATACCACTCGCCTGTTCAGGCGAACCCCAACGCAGCGACTTTAAATCAATCGAGCGACGCACGAGCTTACTGTTGAGGATGTCTTGTACCTGCGAGGCCACAAACTCGCTGGGAGCCTTAAGCGTAAACTGTCCGTTAGACTTATCGAGTTCCAGTGTAGCGCCCGATCCTTTAAGGTCATAACGTTGGATCAATTCCTTCTTTGCCTGCTGCCAGGCATTATCCACCTCCTGCATGTCTACTTCCGAGACTATGTCAAAGCTGCTATCCTTTGCCATCACACCTATCCAATCTGCTAAATAAAATAACAATTAAGAGTAAACCGCCGGGTACTAACCCACATTCTTAGCCCGCATTCTGGGCGTTTTGTGCAATCGGACGTTGCTCGACGGCCAATTCGAGAATGCCCAGGCCGTTCTCCAGTCCCAACGCCACTTCAATACCATTGCGATAGACCTTAACATTGCCGGGTGCTCCGGCCTCAATTCGGCAACTGGATGACACTGTGTAGTTGCCTTGCCATGGCGGCTCGCATATCTCCGCAATCGGAGTTGCTCCATCCACATCGATCTGCAACCATGAGGCCCCGCCACTGACCTCTACTAACAACTCGAACGGGCCATAGCGGTTGTCCTCGGCGATCTGTTCTTCAATGGCCGGCAAGTTGGAGCCAAGTTCCTCTGCACTGATGCCGGTATCCGTGCTGGACGCCCCCGTGGAGGGGAGATTGGTCGTCTCGTTGCGAGAACAATTAGAAGCTACCACCGCCCAGGCTATGAGGATGGCCAGAAAAATGACTATCAAACCGATAATCAGAAGAACCGGGCGGTTGAACAAAGTTGAGGAGATGCTGGAGAATACTGATGCTCGTGGCGGCTTACCTACATAATCGTTCGTGCGCACCTGCTTGCCCGAGCTGTCGACCAGGCGGCGATCTCCTCGGTAGGAACTGCCGGCATAACGAGCCGAACGAAGATTCTCTCCCTGCATCTGCCGCAAGTGCTTTTTGAACTGCTGATCGGTCTGTCTCTTGTCGCCTGAACCCCAATAAGAACTGCGAGCCTGGTTACGCTTGGCAGCGGTAATAGTCTCACGTTGGTCATCAAGATAATGGTGCTGATAAGCTGTCCGAACACCAGCCTCCTCGGAAACTACAGGCTTTTCTCCCCGGCCTACATTTGTGACACTATCTTTCTTGGTAAGTCTGCCGTTGATCCTGCCGACAGCTGGATTGCCGGCCGATCTGCGAGCCTGGGTAGAGCCATATCTGCTGCTCGAATTGGACGTTATCGGTAAAGTCTCGCCCGCGGGCGCTTCGCCCGGTTCCATCGCGGGGCCACTGTGTCGGACGGTGCCGGCATCAAGTGCAGTATTCAAACGTCCGTTGCTGGCCAGTCGCCCACCGACTGAGTTCTCGTAGCGGTGGAATTCGCGCAAGAACTGTTCGGTGATGCGCGTAGAATCCAAGCCCAGATAACGCGCGTATGACGACACCATGTTGCGCGTATACCCCTTATGCGGCATATAGGCGAAGTTGCTCGTCTCCAATGCTTGGATGATAGACGGGCGGATGCGCAGTTGATCCGAGACATCCTCGATGCTCTCTCCTTTGATGCGCCGAGCCTCCGCCAGGCGCTCACCAAATGCTGCCTCTGACAACACGACCTCCAAAAAACAACGCGCCTACCTATCAACCATCTGGCAGTTGATGTGCTGAATGGTACCATATCTTGAGCAGCTTATCACTCAAGGCATTCAGAATATTCAAAGTGCGGATGTATGGAGTGCAAGGTACGCAAGGTGTACGGAGCACACGGGATCTCTTTGGTACACAAATTTACAACCCGTGCCAGTTCACAGCGCCGTCGGGCATAATATGCGCAGAGTCTTTTCTGCATATTAAGAAAGCGCGGACGTAGGGCTTACCAACATCAGCCAAAGGCACGCAGGGTTTCCAGATCCAAAACATCATCAATCAGCACCTCACGCGGTTTGGAGCCATTAGGCGGTCCAACAATCCCTTTCATCTCCAACATGTCCATGATCCGACCGGCACGGGCATAACCCACTTTCAAACGCCGCTGAAGGGTCGACGTCGAACCCAACTGAGCGCTCACGACTATTTCGGCCGCCTCCCACAGCAAGGGATCGTCGGCACCATATTCATCTGAACCAGCGCCACCGGCGGTCGCAGATGCGCCCCCGGCCTGGGTTTCAAAGATGGACTCGTGATAATCGGGGCTTCCCTGCGCGCGCCAAAACTCCACGACGGTCTCAATCTCTGACTCACTCACAAAACAACCCTGGATGCGTACAGGTTTGGAATATTCCGGGCGAGAGAAAAGCAGATCGCCCAACCCGATCAAGTCCTCGGCCCCCGGAGTGTCCAAAATAACGCGCGAATCAATGCCCGACGCTACCGTAAAGGCAATACGGTTAACGATATTGGCCTTAATTAAACCAGTGATAACGTTGGTCGATGGCCTCTGCGTAGCTACTATCAGGTGCAGGCCGGCGGCTCGTGCCAACTGTGCCAGACGGCTGACCGTGGCTTCGACCTCCTTGCCGTTAAGCATCATGAGATCCGCCAACTCGTCTATCACGATGACCAGATAGGGTAAAGTGGCCCGCAATTCCTCCTGCTCAACAGTGATATCAACCTCGCCTGAATTATCGTGGATCCCCTCGTTGTCCTTGTCAGACCCAGCGGTTGCCAAACGTGCGCGAACAGCCTCGGTGTCTATCTCGCCGGTCTCTGCATTGGCATCTATGGGCGCGCCAGGCTTGCCTTCTTCGTCAGTCTTAAGCGCATCTTGCGCGGCCCTTGCTTTGGCCTGCTCGGCGGCCAGTCGGGCAAGGTTGTCGGCTACTTTGGCGTTGAACTGCTTGATATTTTTAACCGCATGCTTCTCAAACAGCTTGAGACGACGATCCATCTCGGCTACACACCAGGACAGCGCACTGGCCGCCTGACCGGCATCGGTAACAACAGGCACATAAAGATGCGGGATACCGTTATAGAGCGTGAGTTCCACACGTTTGGGGTCGATCATAATCATCCGCACCTGCTCGGGAGTGGTGCGCATCAAAATAGACATGATGATGGAGTTAATGGCGACGGATTTGCCCGAACCGGTAGTGCCGCCGATGAGCAGGTGTGGCATACTGGAGAGGTCGGCCACGACCGATTCGCCCTCGACATCCTTGCCAATGGCCAGCGCCAAGGGGCCTGTACGGGCCGCCGATAAGACATCGCCCAGGAGCACCATGTTACGGCTATGGTTGGGCACCTCGATGCCCACAAGCGAAGTACCTGGTATGGGCGCTACAATGCGGATCGCCTCGGCAGCCAGAGCCAGTTGGATGTCGTCTTGAAGGGCGGTAACGCGGTTTAAGCGCACACCCTCGCCCAGACTGACCTTATAGAGCGTAACCGTTGGTCCGGCTATCCAACCAACCACAGAACCATCGACACCGAACTCCTCCAGTGTCTCCTGCAGACGATTAGCCGTGGAGCGCAGCTCACTGGTGCCGGCCTTCGTGTTGGCCTTTTCGCGCGAGACATGCAAAAGCTTCATGCTTGGCAGCTCGTAATCATGTTGCGCTCCACACGCCGGCGCGCCGTCAAGGCTTTGCTTACCTCTATCTCGATCGCCATCAGCGCCCTTGACAGCAGCTCCGGTCAGGCTGCCCGTACGCCCACGACCCTTGTCGGCAGTCTTTAAAGCAGCCTGACCGGAGCCATCCGTACCACGTCTGTCGCCCTCAGATTCAAGCAGAACCGTATCTGCCGCTGCCAGCGCTCCTGCTTTTGATTCGGTATCAAGCGATGATGTGGTGTCAAACGGTGCCTCACGGGACTCCGGATCACCCGACCAATTACCGTCGCCTACGGATTTACCTGCAGGTCCATCGCTCGGCTCCTGCAAGGGACCGTCTTCAAACACGCCTTGTCTGCCAGTTCTCCTCCGAGTGATGCCCAAATCACCATCAGCACTCGGCTGACGTTGCAACATCGTATGCTCAAGTCGACCGTTCGCTCTTAGCATCGTGGGCAACATCTGCGGATTGTCAATACCGTAGCCCGCAACCCCAACACCGCCCACGACACCGGGACCACCCGCCGCGGCCAAACCGCCCGAGCCACCCACTGCGCCCGAGCCACCGGAAGCGTCGCCTGCCGCAAAGGTAGGTCCGAGGTTATAGGCACTGCCATTCAATCGCTGGACCCCACGCTGCCCCATGGCCGACTCTTCTTCTCCCTCTGAGCCCGTGGCACGCTTTTCTCCCTTTACGGCGCTTACGATGCGCTCGACTAATCCGGTAATAGACAGGCCGATGAGGATCAGCCCGACCAGAATAAAGCCACACAGGATAATTAGGGCAATTGTCGAGCCCACAAGCGAAAGTAACGCCCACGCTACCGCGCCACCCACATAGCCGCCCTGTGTCATGAGTATTTCCGGTCTGAATAACAGACTGGGGTCGGACGCAGCCTGGGGTGTCAACACCGCAAATATCGAGATCAGGGCCACATAGATGATACCCAGGGCCAGGGCCAGTCGCAGCGGTGAGTTGGGTAGCCGGCGTTTGAGAAAGAACGTGACTGACCAGCCCAACAGTAAAAAGGGCAGCACGACAGCACCGATGCCAAAAGCTCTATACAGAAAATCCCCCACTGCGCGAGAACCAAAAGCCTCGCTGGGAAACAAAACAATAACGAAGAGTGCCACGGCCAAGACCGCGATAATTACTCCTACCAGGTCGTTTCTCACTCGCGACTCCAACAGGGGTTGCCTTGTGGTCGTTTGGACATCTGCTTGATGTGAGGCCGCATTGGCTTGAGCCGTGGTCGTACGAGCAGCAACAGACGGCTTCTTTTTTGAGCTTTGCTTTGTGTTGTTCTTTTGGGCGGCCGTCTTGTTTGCTGCACCACTGGCCGCCGCGCGGGACTTTTGTTTTGCGCTCAAATCGCCATCCTCCGGGTGTGTTTATAGTACGTTTGCTCTGCGGATGCCTTGCAAATTCGCGCCTTTGTGTCCTGCAACACCCGCCTGGTTGCCTGCCGAATACCTGGCTTTTGTGCTACGCATGCGATTATGAGGCTTGTAGGAACAGCCCGCAAGCATCTGGCTTTTGTAGCGCGCCGACTGCTCACCATGCAAGATGTTACATAAACACTACTATTGTAACAGAATTTGCAGCCAGTAAAACCACCAACCGGGTATCTCGCGAACAACATTAAACGGCGAATCTCCTGCCTTGATATCTTTGGCCGGTACGGTCACCACATCCATGCCTTCGGAAAGATACAGCATCTTAATACGCGCCAGATGGTAAAAATTGCTCACTGCGGCGACTTTCCTGAGCCCGGCAGCACGCAGCGTGTCCACCGTATTACGGGCAGTACTTTGGGTATTTGAGCCGTATTCATCGATAATGATATCGTGAATGGGCACACCGGCTTCTACAGCATAGTCGCGCATGGCTTTGGCCTCACTCACCCTATCACTGTCGATACCTCCACTCATCACAAGAACCGGTGCCAAGCCGCTGTTATACAGGCCGATGGCCGTATCAATGCGATCTTGCAATACCGGCGATGGCGTTCCGTCCGGATAAACCTGGGCTCCCAACACTACAGCGGCATCAACCTTCTCGCGATATTCACTCGTACCAAAACAATACATCTGGCCCAACGGGAACAACACGCCAGTCACACACAACGAAATCACTATGACGATAAGGGTTTTAAGGCGAGAAAAACGGGCAGCACGCGGCACTACAAAGCCTACACATATCAATAACGCCGCCATACCCACAAAGCCGACGAACACAAAAAACGAGAATGGGATCGGAAATCCCAGTATCAGTGTGCCCTCGGCAGCTTTGGCAAAGACGCTGAGACCGTTGGAAAAAGCGATACCGGCCACAAACACCAACGGCACGGCCAACACCACCCGCACCGACAACGATTGAGGCACACGCAGAGCAAAGACGGCCAACGCCAGTGTTGTAGCCACCTGGATCAGCATGCTTACCACAGGCGGAAAGTCGCTGAGGTCTATCCACCAGGCATTCTGATTATAGACATCGTTGAACAGGACAGCTGACAGCGACAACAATGAATACAGCGCGAGGAATGTTGCCAGCCCCCGAGCTAAACAGACCAGAAACCAACAAACCGTCGCCGCTTTGTTATGGGAAACGCCCACTTTATGCGATTTGTTCTTGGCCGATCGTCTCGACCTCGGAGGAAACGGACACAGTGGCACCTGCGTCTGAGTCTGCACCTACGTCTTCAGCTTCGGCCTGCTCGCGCTGCAGGACACACTGCATAGCGGCTATCGCACACTCTATCATGCCGTCGTCCGGCGGATTGGTCGTGAGCCGCTGCAACTGTAGCCCCGGCCAAAGTATGAACCGTACAAAACGGTTATCCGGATGCGCGCCCGCCCACTTGACGGTAACCTCATAGGACAGCCCGGCAATCAACGGCAACAATACTATTCTGCTAGCAATGACGACACCGAGCCGAGCGGCTTCGTTGGTCAGGTTCATAACGTCCAAAAGCCAATTAACCGGCACAATCGTAAATACAAAGATCGCGATAATCATCGTCATCAACATAAAAGCCGTGCCGCAACGTACGTGTAAGCTGGGATAGCGCTGGGCGTTGGCGACCGTCAAGTCCTGACCGCGCTCATAGCAATGGATAGTGCGGTGTTCGGCACCGTGGTAGCCAAACATTCGCTTGATCTCGCCCATGCGGCCAATCAGCCAGATATAGGCAACGAAAATAGCCACCCGCAACACCCCGTCAACGATGTTCCAGAGCAGTGTGCGCTCGCCGTAGTCGCCTACGAGTAGGTTCGTGATAAGCGCAGGCAGTGCCACAAAGATACCGATACCCAGCAACACGCCCACGATCATACTGATGCTCAACACCGGCTTGGGGATGCCGGATGCCGAGGTTGGTGAGTCGGCTTTTGTCACTTCTGTTGTTTTTGCCGCTGCGTGTGATTTGGCTTCTGCTTCTGGCTGCGACTCCAACGCTGCGTGTGGCTTGGCTTCCGCTTCTGGCTGCGACTCCAACGCTGCGTGTGATTTGGCACCCGCTTCTGGCTGCGACTCCAACGCTGCGTGTGGCTTGGCACCCGCCTCCCCTTTTGGCTCGTCTTCTTCTGCCAGGGCGTGGTTTGCGGCAATCTCCATAGCCTTAAAGCCTAAAGCCAACGACTCCACCAACGCTGTACAACCGCGCACAACAGGTTTGTACATCCACGAGTTCTTATCCTTACCGCTGACCAGATCGTGCTGTTCAACATAAATGCTGTTATCGGGGCAACGCACGGCCAAAGCCCAGTTATAACGGCCACGCATCATGATGCCCTCGATCAGAGCCTGGCCGCCCACATGGGTCTGACAGACCACATCGCTCTCGTCAAAGACATTGCGCCGTCCGCTGCCGGGGCTTACCTCCCGACCTTCTTGTGCAACCGACTGGTCTGTGCCCGCGGCCCGGTTATTCTCACCTTGGTCCTTATATGCCAGACTCATCAGCGTCGTATCCTTTCAAAGGGGCGACCACAGGTCATCGTACCCTCAGGACAAGGACCACGCCGACAAGGCGCGCCGGCATCACAAAAAAGGTAGGGAGCATGCGGCTTGGCTAATTCCAGCATCCGGTTGCCGAGTTCTTGGATCTCCCACTGGGCGCGATGACAGCAGCGTAGCTCAAAGAAATGCAGCAGTTCGCGAATGTTCATAGTTACAACGATCTTGCTCGCGCAGGCATTGGGCAGCACATAACGGGCATCTTCGGCCGGTACGCCGGCCTCGATGAGTTCAGCGTAAGCGTTATAGGCTGTGTCGATGGCCGTGTTAAATACCGCCAGCAGTTCTGGTGTGCCGGTTATACTTTGCGGCTTGATGACCTCGGGGCTATCGGTAAATGTGACGTAGCGCTGGCTTTGCTGATTAAAAGAGGCAATACGATGTCGGACAAGCTGGTGAGTCAAAGCCCGACTTACACCGTCGATGGCAAAGGTGAAAGAGGCATGCTCCAGGGCAGAGAAGTGCCCGGATTCCATGATCGTCTTGAGTACCTTGGCCTGCTGAGCATCGTCCATGTTCTGCATCAGTTCAGCAGCGCCGATGGGCGCATAACACAGTCGCGCGGCTGTAGCGACCGCCCGTTCCGGATCATTTGTATGGTAAAGCAGGGAGACCTGCATTTTTGCCCCTCTCACAACAAGGGCCATGTTAGCCCGGATATCCGCCCCTTGAAGCCGGTAACTACTCTGTTGATTCCGCGTTAGTGGATGATGCGGCCTCGGTGGCTTCGGTTGGCACCTCTGCTGTGGCCGTCGGTGTCTCACTTGCGGCAGCCTCGGCTGGTGCCTCGCCTGTAGCAGTTGGCACCTCGCCTGTAGCAGTTGGCGCCTCAGTGTCGGCCTGCGCTTCACTCGCGGCGGCAGCCTTCTGGGCTTGAGCAGCCTTAGCGGCCTTGCGGGCGATTTGATCGGCATATCGAGCGGCATTGGCGGCCTTGCGAGCGGCCTTTGCCTCTCGAGCGGCCTTGGCAGCAGCATCTAATTGCTCGGCCTGAGCCAACTTCTCGGCTCTTCTGGCAGCCTCACGTTCAGCTACTGTGCTGGCCGCAGAGCCAAACTTGTTAGCAAAACGTTGCACGCGACCACCGGTATCTACGAATTTCTGCTGGCCGGTATAGAAGGGGTGGCATTCATTACATAATTCCACGCGTAATTCGGGCTTCGTGGCGCGCGTCTTAAAAGTATTACCGCACGAACAGTGGACGGTAGCCTCCACATAATCGGGATGTATAGCTGGCTTCATTTTGCCTCCTCTAAACGCCCTGGTTTCCAAGCAGGGCCTGTGCCCAGGGCACAAAACAGGGCACGGATTACACAAACCTCGAAAGTATAGCACATCGACCAAACAGAAACCCCTCAGAGCGATCCGTAGCGATAGCCAGTGATATTTACACTCTATACTGACCTCTCAGAGCGATCTACGCATGAACTTTTTTCTCTGCCTCAGAGCGACACGAGTGTAGCACACAGGCGTATAACTAAGAGGAAGGTCGGGTCGACTGCCTGGAATAGCATACAAAGCAGACGAAGTTCAACAGGGTCACAAGCGACAGGGCCAGAAAAACCCCGCGAAAGCCCAAGTACGGCACAAAGATGCCTATCAGCAAGGGCCCAAGACTATAGCCGACATCGATCAACAGAGAATAGGTGGAAGAGGCCACGCCACGGCGCGCAGGTGGCGTAACCTTGGCAACCTGTGCCAGCGTGGCTCCCTGCACCGCTCCTACGCCCAAGCCTATCACCACCGCCGAAGCAAGGAGCATCCAGTGGTTTTGACTTTGCGAGAACAATAGCAAACCAAGGGCCGTGCAAAGCAGTGCGGGGATGACGATAACTCTGATTCCGCGGGCATCGAATATCCTACCGACGAGCGGCCGCGAGGCAAACACCACCACAGCAAACACCACAAAGAACAGGCTGGCAAACTCCACAAGATCAAGCTCCCGCATAAACAGCGCGATGAAACTGACCACACCACCATAGCAAAAGTACAGCAGCAGGGCCACAAACGCTATCGGCACCACAGGTGCCTCAATGATGCTCGTAAGTTTGAAGCCCGAAAGCTTGGTCTTATCCTCCGCGCTCAGTTCCAGCTTTTTGATTCGTAGCAGCGGGCAAAGTACAAGACCAGCGAACATCAGTACCGCGCATAGGACAAATATCATCACGTAATTGCCAGCTTCTGATAACAGCATGGCCAAAAACGGACCGACGCCGGTGGCTATCGTGGCACTCAGGCCAAAATAGCCCATACCCTCCCCTGCCCGGGATGTAGGTACGATGTCGGCAGCTATCGCCGGAGCAGTCGTTGTGATTATGCCAAAAGAGACCCCGTGTAAAAGTCGGACGACGACAAGCATCTCAATACTGGGAACAAAGATATAGCAAAGCGAGAAAAATGCATTGGATGCCACGCCAATGGCCAAAGCAGACTTGTAGCCCAAAAGACCCAACATCTTGCCAGCGAAAATTCGCGAGATTAACGCTCCTATGATGAAAATACTGGCGGCTGTGCCGGCCGCAGCGGAGTCGGTATGGAACACATCTACCGAATAGGCCGCTATCACAACCATCAGAAGATAAGCGTTCGTTGCGCCAAATAAACTGATCAGGCAGACTAAAAGATACTCTCGCGTCCAGAGCGGTGGTCTTGAAGTTTCCTGTCTCTCCGTTGCCGGCAGCTGGCTCTCCGTAGATCTCATGTGCCCTTCCTCTTACCAACACCAACGACTACGACCAACTACAAAACCTGCGCTATTGGGGCCGGTTTTGTATGGCTGACGATATAACCTGCGCTGCCGAGGTTTCATGTACACCACTGCTCTTGCCGCTGCCTTACAACTGTACAATCTGCGCTTTCGGGGCTTCTCACCAAAATACTATTATATTAATATATAAATTTATTGACCAACTACCTACCAAAAAACAAAGAAACTCATCCTGTGTACACACTGCATCTGAACTGCATCATACCCGATATGCGTTAGAATCATATTGGTGCTGCATTGAAACTGCCGGTCGCCGAAGTGAGCACCTATAACTCCGCTGTATCATTGGAGCGCATCTGGGCCTTCTTGGCGGTACGCAGCAAAAACTCAGCGTTGGTATTGGTCTGCTTGAGGGATTTTATCAGCATCTCCATGGCGCGCTCAGTGTTGCCGATATTGGCCAGGATACGACGAACGGCCCAAATAAGAGGCGCTTCTTGGGAATCCAGCAGGAGTTCTTCTTTACGCGTACCACTCGAAACCGGATCGATAGCCGGGAACACACGGCGATCAGAAAGTTCGCGGTCGAGCTTGAGTTCCATGTTGCCGGTACCCTTGAATTCCTCGAATATGACCTCGTCCATCTTAGAACCCGTGTCTACGAGCGCCGAAGCCAGAATCGTGAGTGAGCCGCCGCCCTCAATGTTGCGTGCCGCTCCTAAGAAACGCTTGGGCGGATACAGAGCCGTGGAATCCACACCACCACTGAGGATACGCCCGGAGGCTGGCTGGGCCAGATTATAGGCCCGCGCCAGACGGGTTATCGAATCCAGCAGTATGACGACGTCTCGGCCCACCTCGACCAGCCGTTTGGCGCGCTCAATAACGAGTTCTGCCACGACGATGTGGTTCTCGGAGGGCATGTCAAAAGTTGAGGACACCACTTCGCCATGGATGGAGCGCTCCATGTCGGTAACTTCTTCGGGGCGCTCGTCCACAAGCAGGCACATCAGGTGAACATCGGGATCGTTTGCCGTTATCGAGGCGGCAATGTCTTTGAGGATCGTGGTCTTGCCGGCTTTGGGTGGCGATACAATCAGGCCACGCTGCCCCTTGCCAATGGGCGCGACCAAATCGATGGTGCGAGCCGTAATGGTGTGTCTGCCATGCTCCATCAAAAGACGTTGATCGGGGTAGACCGGGGTCAGGTCGGCAAAGCGCGGACGATCGGCTACATCGCTCAAAGGGAGCCCGTTTACGGTGTCGATGCGCTGGATAGCGGCGTACTTTTCGTTTTCGCGCGAGGGGCGCACCTGACCAGAAATCCAATCGCCCTTACGCAGGCCGTTGCGGCGGATTATCGACATGCCCACATAGACGTCTGTCTCGCCGGGCAGATAACCACTCGTCCGCAAAAAACCATAACCCTCGGGGAGAAGATCAAGCAGGCCCGCGCATTCCACAAAGCCCTCGGCGCGCACACTGGCCACAAGAACCGCATCTATGAGGTCGGCTTTTTTGCGCAGACCGGATACCTCCAACTCAAGCTCTGCAGCTTTGAGCCTGAGTTCGGCCATTTTAAGGAGTTCCAGATCGGCTCGGGTGGTCTGAGGCACAATCTCGCGCGTAGTGTTGCGGCGTTGCTGTTGCCGCTGTCGCGTATCTTTGCCCGCCGTGTTCCTACCGGTATCATATTTGCTGGTACTCCGACTGGCGCCTTGGTTGGTCTTATGATTGTCCCTGGAGGTAGCAGTGGATTTAGGGCGACCTCGCTTTGCCGCAGTGCCGTGTTGCTGGGAACCATGCTGACCTGTCTTCTGGCTGTAGCGCTGAGCAGACGACTGAGTAGCCTGGGGGCTTGAGGACGTTGTTTGAGTGCGCGTATAGCTCGCAGATGTTCGGCCAGAGCCAGACACGCCGGATACGCCCGACGCAATACCGGCACCCGAGGCAGTACCCAAAGCGGCACCCGAAGCGCCCGCTAGCTCAGGATCGACTGAGGCTGCCTGCACTTTAGCAGTGGTGCCTCGTCTGGGCTTGCGACCCGGCGCAGGCCGGGTATTGACCGTATCGGCATCCACATCCAAGGTCAGCATATCTGTTTCGGTTGCATTTATCATGCTTGTTTCACTTTCTCCCAATCTTTCTCAAAGGCTCTCAACCCCTTGGTGGTCAAGGGGTGTTCTACGCATTTTTTTAGTACATCAAAGGGTACGGTAGCAATGTCGGCACCAATCAAGGCCGCCTGGGTAACATGGTTGGGGTTGCGTATAGAAGCAGCAATAACTTCGACGCTTTGGCCGTTAGGCCCGCAGTCACTGAAATCAAAATTGCTTATTGCATTAACAATATTTGCCAACTGTTCCAGGCCATCCTCAGAGATATCATCAAAGCGGCCTACAAAGGGGCTGACATAACGGGCACCGGCACGAGCAGCAAGCAGGGCCTGGGGCACCGAGAAGCACAGGGTCATGTTGATGGCTATGCCTTCATTGGTCAAGGCGCGCGTAGCGGCCAGACCTGCTGCGGTCAGCGGCACCTTGACGACCACATTTGATGCCAACGCTGCTAATTCCCGCCCTTGAACGACCATAGTATCCGTATCCTCGGCGGTCACCTCGGCCGAAACCGGTCCAGGCACCAACGCACAGATGCGCTGAATGTGTTCATGAAAATCCTGGAGTCTGCCACCGACGCGGGCATAGAGGCTTGGATTAGTGGTAACACCTGCCAGTGCCCCCCAGGATGTTGCCGCGGCAATCTCCTCCAGGCTGGCCGTGTCTAAAAAGAACTTCAACAGTACTTACCTCCAGTTTCCTTTAGTGGATTCAAATGGTACTTGCGCAGGCAGCGCACTTGAGCATAGGACATGCAATGACTACGAAACGTACGGCGACTTGTTTCGGACTCATTTATGGTTCGCTTATAATTAGCCTGTGAGAACGGCTGTTGCAACGACATCGGCACCTTATCGGGGACTTCGCATAGGCTTTTCATTAGGATGATTTGGCTCTAAGCCGCACATTCGCCCTGCAATTTTGAATCTGTTACACCGCAACACCAAGCTAAACAACGAGGTGTGCCGGAGATTCGATAGTATTACTATACCATAAATCAAAAGAGCACAAGTCGGAAAGAAATGCCCCCTTCCGCTGGCTGTCTCTTCGGGGCATCATGCGGCATTTCTATCCCCCGTCCGAGCCTGTTAACCAGTTTTTTACGAGGTTTACGCTACTATGAGGATGGAGGTATCGGCATGAACAGGATCAACAAACAACCGACCGTTGCCGGGAGACAGGCAATTGATAGGCAACCGACCTATAAGCGACAGCGTTTCCTCCTGGCATTTATCCGGCAGCTTAACGACGACATAACAGCCACTGATTTACAGCTATTGGTGCTTCTTCACACGATGGCAACAGACTCAAATTTCTACGAGTTCGTTGCGTGTAAGCAGGGTGCCTATTCGTTTCAACTCGCGGCGGATTTGGACATTCTCCACAACAGTGGATATGTGTCCATCGACCATTCATCGAAGCATGCGCAGATTAAAGCTGTTAAGGGTCATACAGGAAACGAACATGCACAGATTAAAGCTGTTAAAAGCTACACCCCGGAACATATTCTCCAAATTGCGACAGAACGAGGCGACGCTCTTCTCCGCAAAGCATACTGTGAATACCCCTATTACGCGATAAACAGCACGACTGTGGAGCAGATGTTTTGTAAAGAGGAGCTACAACAGTTCAACGAGGTAAAGCGGACCTACATCAAATCTGGACAGGTTTTGTTTACCCTAGGTTATGAGGGCAGGAGTGTCGAGGCGTTTATCAATGCCCTGCTCCACAATAACGTCAAAGTGTTGTGCGATGTGAGAAAAAACCCCCTCAGCCGCAAATTTGGGTTTTCTAAGGGGAAACTCAGACACATTGCGCAAAATGCGGGGATTGAGTATGTTCATATCCCTGGTCTTGGAATTGAGTCTGGTAAGCGCAGCTCGCTTGACACACCTGAGGATTATCAGAGGTTGTTCAGTGAATACGCAGAGACGCTCCCGAGCCTGGGGGCTTTGCTTGAACAGGTTTATGTACTGTTGAGTTTAAACGATCGTATTGCTCTTATGTGCTACGAGCGCGAACCTGAGAGGTGTCACCGGCATGTCATCAGGGATTTCTTAACCGATACGTACCAAATACAGAGCGTTGACCTATAACGCTACATGGCGTTTTTCGCCGCCGTTGAGGAGCTAGACGTGGTTGATACCTTCGTGTACATACCTGCTCGACTTGCTATAACAATCATCATCCTTGCGATGGTCATCGTCATAGTGGTGGCAAGCCGCCAATCGAAGAAAAACTATCATGACGACGACCGGGACAACCTCCCTCGTAACGGTAACGCGAATCTGGCTCCACCGTCTGATTCAGCCTTGAGTGATTCGACTCCAGCTTTTGATGGCGTGTCACATGACAATAACGAAATGCTCGCAGACTCAGATGCTGAGGTACTGGAGGCCATCAGGCGCTATGACCCGGACTTTTCAAAGCCGGATTTTGAGGATTGGCTGGGCGCTTTTTTAGGTGAGCTGTTCTTGAGTTACCGTGAATGGGATCTGGTCAAGCTACACAACCTGGAGTACGACAGCCTCTACGAGGATGATGCCCAACACATTGAAGAACTTAGAGCGCAGGGTCACCGCGAGGTTCGGGAAGGTCTGAATATCATGCGGACGGTTCTTGCTGACTTCAAAATTGATAAGCATTTTGAGTATCTGACGGTGATGGTGAGGGCATCTGCCAGAGAATACACTTTGGACGCCCATGAGGCAATCATCAGCAACGGCGGCAACGCCCGACTGAATCAGGCCTGGTACAAAATGAGGTTCTTGCGCACCAAGGGGGACAAAAGCCTGATAAAGCCCGGAGAATCACGCTTTATCAGTTGTCCAAATTGCGGAGCAACCATCGCAACATCCTCAGGCGGCATCTGCGAATATTGTGGCACCAATGTGATCCTCGGCAGATTCAACTGGCTTTTGGTTGACTTTAAAGTCAGGCATCTCAATTAATATATTATATTAATATATTAGCTAGTTTTGAGCGGGGCCCCTGAACCTCGTCTACCGTTATTTAGGGGGAGCGGCGATAGGCATCTACTGTAATGATGGTGCCTATATGCCCTACCGTCATTGCGAAGAAACAGCTCACAGTGACACAACAGGGCGGCACTTTTCGAGTGTTCAGATAACGAGTGTTCAGATAACATCACCAAAGTCGAACCGGTCGCCGCAATCGGGGCAAAAGTTAGGCGGATTGAAGGGATCGGCCGGTGTCCAGCCGCATTTGTCGCACCTGAAAAGCGGGGCGCGGGTGCCACCGGCGCCGGCAGTGCCATTCATGCCAGTGCCATTCATGCCGGTGCTGTTCGTGCCATTTCCGTTCATGCCATTACCGCTGCCTGGGTCGCTTGTGCGTGCGCCGCCACCATTTGATCCGGAGCTATTACCCGCACCGCCGGGGCCACCTGTACGTGGAGCGCCTGCCTCCGGACTGCCACCGTTCTTTTCTCCCCCGGAAGTTTTGGCACCAGCATTGTTGGAGTCCAGCGCATACAGCTCTTTGGCAGTAGTGCCACCAGCCTGCTGCGCCATACCCATGCCGATAAAGCCAGCCATCGCACCACCGTCGTTTGAACCGGCCAGCCGCATGGCATCGGCCTGGGCATCCACCAGCGAGGCTGCGGCCATCGTCGTGTCACGCATGACGGCAGCCTTTTGCAAACCCTTGATCATCTCCTCATCCTCGTCCGAAATCGAGATCGAGTTAAAGCCTATGCTTACAACCGCAATGCCGCGCAGCAGGTGCCATTTTTCTGTAAGTTCCCTGTCGAGTATGCCTGCCAGCTCGGCGGTATTGGCGGGTATCTCGGAATACCGCACGCCCAGCTTGGATATCTGGGCAAAGGCCGGTTGCAGCGCCGTAAGTAATTCCATTCTGAGCTGTGAATTCAGCTCCGAGCGCCGATAGGGACGCTCTATATTGCCCGAGATATTGACGTAAAAGCGAACCGGGTCAATAAGCCGGTAGGAATATTCGCCGTTGCAACGAACGGCCAGGTCGACATCCAGCCCAATGTTGTTGTCGACCAGCCTGAACGGGATGGGCGTCGAGGTTCCGAACTTGTTGCCGACTATCTCCTTCGTATTGAAGTAATAGATGCGCTGATCCTTTGCTGTGTCACCGCCAAAGGTAACACGACGGCCGATGGTAGTGAGGCTCTTGAGTATCCCCTTGCCCAGACCACCGTAGAAAATGGATGGTTCCGTCGAGGAATCGTAGACGTATTCTCCGGGTTCGGCACTGAGCTCGACGACCCGGCCTTGTTCCACAATGATCATGCATTGCCCGTCATTGACCGCAATGGTCGAACCGTTGGATATGATGTTTTCCGATGCCTCGGTGTTAGAACTCCTGCCCCGAGAAGAAACGCGCTTTTGTCCCTTGACTACCAACTCGTCGACCGACAACGCCTCTGCGTAAAAGTATTCTCGCCATTGATCGGCGGATTGTCCGCTCATGGCACCGGCAAACGCCTTCATTAGACCCATGTGGGTACCTCCTTGCCTCCATAACTCGGTTTACCATTACCTGACTCGTGCTCGGCAATGACTGAATAGCGCGTGTAGCTGTACTATACTATAGCGTAGCAGGCGCGTAAACGGCCCATGGCTTTTTAGAAGTTTAACGTGAACCAAAGCAGGATTATCCGCGAGAAGGAAACGAGAGAGGGAAATATGGCACAGCTGGGTTCGATGGTGAGAGTACATTATATCGGCACGTTTGATGACGGTGTGGAGTTTGACAACAGCTACACGCGTGGCGAGCCCGTCGAGTTCATCTTAGGTGCCCAGATGATGATCCCCGGGTTTGACAAGGCTGTTTTGGGCATGATGGTGGGTGACCAAATCGAGGTGCGCCTGGAACCGGAGGAAGCCTACGGTATCTACCGCGCCGACCTCGTCCAGGTGGTGCCTCTGACACAGGTACCTAACTGCGACAGTTTACCTGTGGGTCAGTACATTACGATTAACGAGAGTGGCGTTGACTATCGGGTGCTGGTAGAAAAAGTTGAAGACGGTCTGGTCACGCTTAACCCCAACCACCCCCTGGCCGGTAGAGCCCTGAATTTTTCCATAGAACTCATATACGAACAGATTATCCAGACACCCGGCAAGACACCTGGCGAAGCGGCTGGCGAGGCAGGCGGGTCGGATGCCGGCGAGGCATCTGGCGAGATGGCTGAATGAGCACGAGCTGATACGGCCGATAGCACTTCAAGATGATCAAGTGGATTCATAAGTACTACGAAAGAGCGCTGCCCGATTCGCTGTCTGATGAACCATCCGATCCACTGCGCGATTCACTGTTCGGCGTGCTGTCCGATGGGCCGCCCAATCCACTGTTCGATTCAAGCAGGGCATATTCGTAGTCCGCGGGCCTGAACGTATCGACATACTCGGCTGGGGTCAATACCGCTACCGGCGAGTATGCAAAATCGCGCTTGTTGCGCGTGATGATGTAGTCAATGCCGTTCCTCAGGGCCGCATAGGCGAGCAATGCATCCTCAAAATCCGGCATCTGGCTAACAAGGGCCTGGCTACAGTCATGGGGGTGTCCGTCAAACACTTGAAAAAGCTTGAACAGCCCGGCCATGACCTCTTTGCTGTCAACGCTCTTGGAAAGGCTATTGTTAAGGATATAGAAGATATCGGAGGTCGTAAACATGGGGATGAACCGATCATGCCCACGCACGGCGGCAACGTCATAGGCGGTAAATGACATTTCAAGATCCTCACGCATACCGAGGATGTCCAAAACAACGTTCGTATCAAAACAGAGTTTCATAGAAATTGTTCTTCGGTATCTGCGCAAACCGATACACAACAGATATAATGCTTGGTTCCTGCTTCCGGCAACGTACGGTCTCACAACATAAAGCGCCTGAGTTCATTCTCTGACTCCAGTATTGAGTTGTCTTTTGAGTCGTGCGGCCTTGGCATTAAAAAGCTCGCTACCTTGTGCCTGCTTATCTTGCATGCCGCTGGTAATGCCGGCGATCATCCGGAGTAATCTACGCTGTTCCTTTATCAAATCGTCCTGATGTGAGAGGGATTTCTCTATAAAATCGGGTATTCGTTGCTCAGTAGCAAGGTATTCGTAGAAAGAGCGCATTGCGTCGGATACCGACACCTTGTTTTTCCGTAGGACCGCCTCGCCACGCTGCTTAAGGATGGCAGGAATCCGAACGTTGATAGTTGCGTCGTTTTTTGCGTCAGTCTTTTCCATGCTGCATCACGCGACTGATTATAGCATAACGCATTACGTAATGCAAAATATGTTACTGGTTTGACACTGACGATCAAACACTGACTGACACAAAGAGCGCGCGCTGGTTATGACTGTTGCGTCAATCCATGATGCGAATGAGCACAGGGGTGCCGCTCAGGATGCCGCCGGACTGTATCTCGGCCAGTACGGCTTTGAGGTCACCTTCGCGGGTGGGATGGGTCACGTAAATCAGGTTCGTGGTGCCCTCGGCAGCATCCTCCCTGGCAGCATCTTCCCTGGCAGCATTTTCCTCGGCAACATCTCCCTTGGCGAGCACATTCGCAGAAGCGGCGGGGTCGCCAGCAACATCCGGGGCGGCGGGCGTTGCAGGAACAGGCCCGTCCTTCTCTCCTAATTGCATCATGCGGTTGATCGAGACACCGTGATTGGCAAAAGCGGTTGCCGTGGCGGCCACGACACCCACACGGTCGGGCACAGGCAGACGCAGGTAATAGCTGCACACGATGTCGTCCAGGGGTTTGAGCGGCAACTGCTCGGTACCAAAGCGGATGTAGGGACGGGTGATGTTGTAGGTAATGCGCTGGGCCACCTCGATAAGGTCGCCTACCACGGCAGACGCGGCCGCACCGGCACCGGCACCCTCGCCGTAAAACATCGTCTCGCCCACCGAGTCACCCACCACAAAGATGGCATTGAACACACCGTTGACGGAACTCAGGGGGTGGGCAAGCGGCAGCATCGTGGGGTGCACACGCATATCGATGCCCGCAGACGTGCGGTTTGCGATGGCTAAAAGCTTGATGCTGTAGCCCAGTTGACGGGCGTTATCCAAATCCTTTGGTGTAAGTTGCGTGATGCCCTCGGTGGGCACCTGTTCCAACACGACTTCGGTGTTAAAGGCCAGCGTGGTGAGAATAGCAATCTTGGCAGCGGCGTCGCCACCTTCGACATCGGCCGTGGGGTCGGCCTCGGCATAGCCCAGGTCCTGAGCACGGGCAAGAACGCTGGCATAGTCCGCGCCGCTTTGGCTCATCTGCGTGAGCATATAGTTGGTGGTGCCGTTGACAATACCGATGACACTCTCGATACGGTTGCCGATAAGCGAGTTGCGCAAGGCGCCAATTATGGGAATGCCGCCACCTACCGATGCCTCAAAAGCCAACTCCAGACCATTTTGGCCGGCGAGCGCCAAAAGTTCATGGCCATCGGTGGCCATGATGGCCTTGTTGGCCGTAACTACGCGCTTTTTGGCTTCAAGCGCCGCAAACACAAATCGGCGGGCAATGCCGGTGCCGCCCACAAGCTCGATGATGATGTCGATGTCCGGATTGTTAATGAGCTCAAAGCCGTCAGTCGTAAATATATCGGCCACACCCAGTCGCTCAGCCTCAGCTCGCTCACGTGCCGCACAGGCCACCAGTTGGATATCCACGCCCTGATCACGCAAAAAGTCATCGTGGTGTTCCTTAAGTATCCTGACCACGCCGCCCCCTACCGTTCCCAGGCCAATCAGGCCGACTTTGATGGTTCTCATAGTTCCTCGCTTTCTGGTGTCTGTTAGCCCACATCGCAGGCCAGGAGGTCTGCGTAATTCTCGCGCCGCACTACCTCGGTAGCCCGGCCGTCCTCGACAAAAACCACAGCCGGGCGCACCTGCTTGTTATAATTGCTCGACATACTAGCACAATAGGCACCCGTACCCAGGACGGCTATTATATCGCCCACCTCGGGCGGTTGGAGAGAAGCGTCCAGGGCAACCACGTCGCCGCTTTCGCAGTGTTTGCCGGCCAGGGTCACGACCCTGCTGCGCTGCTGGGCGGCCTTGTTGGCAATAACAGCCTCGTAGCGCGCGCCGTAGAGGGCACAACGGATGTTGTCGGTCATGCCACCGTCGATGGCCACATACGTCCTGATATTACGGAGTTCCTTGATGGAGCCTACGGTATAGAGCGTGATGCCGGCATTGGCCACAATCGAACGCCCCGGCTCCACAAAAAGCGTGGGTAGGGCCAGGTCATTGGCTTGGCACACCAGATGAAGATGCCGGGTGAGAAGAGCACCCAGCTCCTGGATGGAGGCAGGCGTATCGCTTTGCTCATACGCGATGCCCAGGCCGCCACCAAGGTCGAGCACCTCGGTCGTAAAGCCCAGAGTGGTGTGCAGCTCACTCATAAAACCGGCCAGAACATCCAAGGTCTCGCGGTAGGCACCTAGCTCAAAAATTTGCGAGCCGATGTGCGCGTGGAGTCCTTTGAGCTCAATGCCGGACGACGCAAGCGCACGTTCAACGGCGAGGCGGGCTGTGCCGTCGCTCAGTCCAAAGCCGAACTTGGAGTCCTCGGCTCCGGTTCGAATGTACTCGTGGGTGTGGGCGACCACGCCGGGCTTGATGCGCAGCAAGATGGGTTGACGCACACCGAATGCGCGGGCCAGATGGTCGATACGTTCTAATTCCTCGGTGCAGTCGGCCACAATCAGGCCGACACCGGCCTGGATGGCCTCGGTGAGTTCGCGCTCAGTCTTGTTGTTGCCATGAGCCAGGATGCGGGTGGGATCAAAGCCGGCGGCCAGGGCTATGGCCAATTCCCCACCGCTGCTCGCATCAAGCCAACAGCCCTGTTCGGCCAGAAGGCGACACAGTGCCTTGCAAAGAAAGGCCTTACCGGCGTAGACGACCTGGGCAGAAAGTTTTTCTCCCTCTGTTTTTATTCCCTCTGTTTTTTCGACCCTTGCTTCGCCGCCTGCGCTCCTTGTTTCTCCTGCTGCCTCTGTTTCTGCTGCGCCGCCTATTCCCAGGGCCGCGCGATACGCGGCAAGCTGATGTTTGATATGCGCGACATCCATGACATAAAGCGCCGTGCCAAAGCGCTGGGCCAGCTCTACCGTGTCCGCTCCGCCCACAAACAGGTGGTCGTCAATGACCTGGGTGGTCTGGGGGAGGACAGCGCCGAGCTGCATCGTCGTGAGCTGGTCGGCTGTGGCCTGGGGGTCATGTGCCAGATGGGTCATCGGACATCCTTTCTGGGGAGCGTCTGTATTGAGAACGCCTTGTGCGGGAGCGGCTTGCGGGGTCGGCTTTCATGAGAGCGCCTACATCTTGTCCGGCGCATTGACCCCGAGCAGGCCCAGCGTGAGCGCCAGAACGCGGCGCGTGGCCTCTGCAAGGTAAAGGCGTGCCAGGCTGAGTTGCCGATCCGGGCCGATTACCTGGCATTCCGTGTAGAAGCGGTGAAAGGTGGCAGCCAGCAACTCGGCGTAGTGTGTGAGCCGGTAGGGGGCGAGCTCATGGGCGCACGTCTCGACGGTCTCGGCCAGACGACCAATGCTGCGGGCCAGCTCCAGTTCCGGCTCCATGATGAGCAGGCTGAGGTCGGCGGCGGGCTGATCTATGGACGGCGTGTCGCGCTCGGCATGCTCAACCTCAGCGGTGGGCATGTCGGCAGCCTGAGCAGCGGGCGCATTGATGGCTTGAACGGCGGGCGCATCGGCGAGCGTCAGGTCCTGAGCGGCGGCTTTGGCTAAAAGTGAGCAGATACGGGCGTGAGCGTATTGCACGTAATACACAGGGTTTGTAGCGTCTTGGCGTTTGGCCACCTCAATATCGAAGTCGATGGGCTGGTCAGCACTGCGCGACAGCATCAGGTACTTTGTGGCATCAGCACCGACTTCTGCTAAAAGCTCCTCCAGCGTGACCATCTCGCCCGTACGTTTGCTCATGCGCACGGCCTGGCCGCTTCTGAACAGGTTGACCAACTGGCCTAAGACTACGGTCAATTTGCCCTCGTGACCCAATGCCGCACAGGCAGCTTGCATGCGGGGGATATAGCCGTGGTGGTCGGCACCCCAGATATCTACGAGGTATTCGCTGCCTACCGGTATGCACTCGCGCTCAAATTTGCTCATATGATAAGCAATATCTGGCGCGAAGTAGGTATATTCCCCATTGGCCTTGATGAGTACCCGGTCCTTATCATCAAAGAAATCGGTGCTCCGAAACCAGACCGCATCGTCTCTCTCGTAGAGGTAGCCACCATCGGCCAACTGTTGCAGGACAGCTTCAATGGCCGAGAGACCCAAAGGTGCGTCTTTTTGATAGAGCGAACGCTCGCTGAACCAGACATCAAAGTTAACACCCATGCGCTCGCACACCGTCTTGATGTTGGTCAGCATGCGCCCCAAGGCCACATCACGAAACTCTGAGGCCTCCTCGCCCAACTGCTCAAGCGACGAGGTGGCCCACTTCTCCCCCTGCTCTTCATAGAGGTCATGGGCAATGTGAGCCACATAGCTGCCTCCGTAGCCGTCGGCCGGTGGGTGGGCGTCCTTGCCGCAAAGAGTAAGGTAGCTCGCAGCCACCGACTGGGCAAACAACTCAATCTGACGGCCGGCATCGTTGACATAAAACTCGCGAGTGACCTGCCAGCCGCTGTGTTCCAGCACGTTGCAGATGGCATTGCCCAGCGCCGCCCAGCGGCCGTGGCCCACATGCATCGGACCGGTGGGATTGGCCGAGACAAACTCGACATTGATGGTCTGGCCACCGCCCACGTTTGAGCGGGCAAAGTCGCTGTCCAACTCATAGGCATCGCGCACTATCTGCTGCAAGGCCCACGCAGAGAGCTTGAAGTTGATAAAGCCCGGACCGGCGATGTTGACACTTTCGATGAGCCTGGCCTGCGTGAGGGCGGCAAGAGGGGCGGAGTCATCAGCTGGTGCCGAGAGTCCACCTTGCATGCCCGTTTTGATATGGTCCACAATGATGGCGGCGATGTCGCGCGGACTGCGGCCCAGCTCCTTGGCAAGGCGTAATGCTATTGTACTAGCCCAATCCCCGTGACTGCCGTCGCGCGGACGCTCCACTGCGGCCTCCGGAGTATAGGCCAAATCAAGCGCTCCGCTTTGGGTGGCCGCAGCAATGGCCGCATTAACGATGGATTCTATAAGCTGACGCATGGCGGAAAAGTCGCGCAAATCGCGCACATTAGGCGTATCTGGCATGTCTCTCTCGGTTTTCTCCCGGCATTATTCGAGCGCTTGGTAAGCTCAAAGCGTAAAACTGGAATTATAGCTTAAACGTGCCCCTTGCCACATCCGGAGAGACGCGCAATAGGTATACTGGTGAGAAGCGCGCGCGGCGGACACTCGGCTGACACTTGGCAAGCGTGCGGCAGGCGCGCGGCAGGCACACGACAGAAACTCGGCAGACATATGTGCGGCCACGCAAGTCGAATTGCGTGTTCAGTACAAGACAGGGAGGGCAGCGCATGAAATACGATTACGAACTCAAGACGCCACAAGAGGGATGCATCGACATTACCATGCAGGTATGCGAGGCCATCGCCATAAGCGGTGTTTCGAACGGCATTGTCGTTGTGTATTGTCCCCATACCACGGCCGGAATGACTATCAACGAAAATGCTGATCCCAGTGTAGTGCGCGATGTACTGCTCGGCCTTGAGAGGGCCTTTCCCGATAGGGCTGAGTTTCGCCACGCAGAGGGAAACTCCGCAGCACACCTCAAGGCAAGCTCTATAGGCTCGTCCATAACAGCCATCATAGAGGACGGCAGACTCATTCTCGGCACCTGGCAGAGCGTCTATTTTTGCGAATTCGACGGACCGCGAAGCCGACGCTTTTACGTAAAGGTCATCGAAGGGTAATCGTCCACCGCCTGCTGTCCAGATTCAAAGCTCGTCATTGCGAGGGTGGCAACCGAGGCGCCACGGCCAAAGGCCGAGGTGTAAGTACCCGGTTAAACACCGCGTATATTATGGATGTGTAAGACAATACTCTGACTGACGTAAGCTAGGCGGAGCGTGCCGCCTTATGCGCCATTATGCCAAAGTGCTCTATGCGGACACAACACCTGCCGTTCACCGAAAAACACCTAGATGAGCATTTTGAGGGGGGGGGGGGGGTAGAATAAGCCTGTTCTTATCTGCTCAGGGCATAGCTAAGGGTTGATAGGAAAAGTCTGACAAAACTGAGAAACGGGAGGGGTTGTATCATGAATACAACAAAACACGCGCATGTTCAAGCTCAAAGCCCAGTATGCAAAACTGTAGCGCTCCTACTGGCTGTCATGATGACAATGACCATGGTAGTCACTACACCCTTTATACAGCAGGCTCAGGCTGCACCAGGCACTACCTTTACCGCAACAAGCGATGAGGGCGTACCTATAACCTACAAGGTACTTAGTGAGGATACCCAGGCTGGCACCGGCACCGTACAGGTGGGTATGGGTGCTTCTGGCAGTCTGGCGATAGACAAAAGCACTACCGGTGCACTCACCATTCCTGCAAGCGTTGTAAATGGTGGTATCAACTATAGCGTCGTAAGTATCGGGCGTTATGCGTTTGATGGTTGCACTTCTCTTACCTCTGTCACCATCCCTGACTCTGTAACAAGTATTGATGATTTGGCGTTTTATGAATGCGACTCCCTTACCTCTGTCGCCATCGGTAACTCGGTTGAAAGTATCGGGAGCGAAACGTTTTTTCGCTGCAATTTCCTGGCTGCAATTTCGGTAGGCTCTGCTAATCAAAACTATTCAGCAGTTGAAGGTGTGCTGTTCAATAAGGACAAGACACGGCTCATCTTGTATCCTATGGGCAAGACAGATTTGTCATACACTATCCCCAACTCTGTAACAAGTATTGATGATTGGGCGTTTTATTACTGCACCACCCTTACCTCTGTCATCATCCCTGACTCTGTAACGAGTATCGGGTTCGGTGCGTTTGAGTACTGCACTTCCCTTACCTCTGTTACCATCGGCAACTCGGTTGAAAGCATCGGGTACAGTGCGTTTTGGGCTTGCACTTCCCTTACTACTCTGACATTCAAAGGCAGTGAAGCGCCGCTTTTGAACAGCAGCATGTATGGTGGCGTTTTCCTTGGTCTCCCCGCCTCTGGCACCCTGTACTACCCTGAAGGTGCCACAGGCTATGATAAAGCCGTCTTTGAAGCCGCATGGCTACCCACAGGCTGGACGTTTGTAGCTGTACCTGAAGGTGGCAGCCTGGAGGCAACCGTAACCTACCACCAAAACCACAACGCCAATGACCAAACCACCTATGTGGTTGAGGACCTGGAACTGAGCGCTTCTTACACTCCGCTTGCTATTGATAGTTCAACCCTCACCAATGCCGGTTTTTCTGTGCCTGGGGGTTACGCTTTTGTTAAATGGACTACCGATAAAGCCGGTACCGGAGCGGCTGTTACCGCAATTGATAGGCTTGGTGCCAACACTCATCTCTATGCCCAGTATGCCCCCAACACCGATGTAGCAGTGGTGTATCACCAAAACCTGACCGCTCAAGATAACATAATCTACACTCACACTAATTTGACCTATGGCAGTACCTACACTCCTTTGGCCTATAGTGATGGCGTTCTTAACTTTAGCGTTCCAGAAGGTAAACACTTCATCAAATGGACCTTAGACCAACAAGGGCAAGAAGAAGCTATAACGTCTATCACCGCTTTGGGCTATGGTGTTGAGCTCTATGCCCAGTATGAAGAAAACCCCGGTGTCGCCATAAAAGAAGGCACCTATGTCATAAAACCCAAAAGCTCTCTTTTTAGAGTCCTTGACGCTTATGGAGGATACTCTCTTAACGGAGCTAAGATAGTCTCATTTGACTTTAGTGGTGCTCAAAAC
>JAITDU010000032.1 GCA_031282405.1 Coriobacteriales bacterium
CTGCAGCTGCAAAACTCGGCCAGCACTTACTTTGTGGCACAAAGCAAGTGCTGGCCTCAAACAGTCCTCGCTTACGCAGTGCCGTCAAAGCCCTGCTGCTTCGCAAAATCGCCTTACGGGCTTACGTCAGCCAGATACGGGCTTACACATCCATAATATATAATATACGCGGTGTTTATCCGGGTACTTACGCCTCGGTCTTTGGCCGTGGTGCCTCGGTTGCCACGCCTTCTGCGGGGGCTCGCAATGGCAGGACGAATAGGCTATCATTATTGTAAGGTGTGTTTCTCACCCTGGTATCTCATGAACACAAGACCGGGCTCGTCGTTTATCGCGGCGTTATCCGGCATCAACAAAAGGACAGGCTGGCCGGTATGCCCCGACGCAACGACATCAAGCGGATACTGATCATAGGTTCCGGACCGATCGTCATCGGTCAGGCCTGTGAGTTCGACTATGCCGGTACTCAGGCTTGTAAAGTGCTGTTAGATGATGGCTTTGAGGTAGTACTTGTCAACTCCAACCCCGCCACCATTATGACCGACCCGACGATGGCCAGCCGTACCTATGTGGAACCTATCACGAAGGACTCACTGGCGCGTATCATTGAGCGCGAGCGCCCCGACGCGCTTTTGCCCACGATGGGCGGCCAAACCGGTCTTAACTGCGCGGTGGAATTAGCTAAAAGCGGCATTCTTGACACGTACGAGGTTGAGATGATCGGATGCAGCCTGGAGTCTATCGAGAAAGGCGAAGATCGCCGACAATTTGCCCAGGCCATGGCTAATATCGGCTTGGAATGTGCCAAGAGCGGCTATGCTTACAGTCTGGAAGATGCCGAACTCATGGCCGAGCAGTTGGGATTTCCGCTGGTGCTCAGGCCCTCTTACACACTGGGTGGCTCGGGTGGTGGCATTGCCTATAATATCGGCGAGTTGCGCGAGATCGTCTCCCATGGTCTGGATCTTTCCCCGATAGGCGAGGTACTGGTCGAGGAAAGCGTGCTGGGCTGGAAGGAATACGAGATGGAAGTGATGCGCGATGCCAAAGGCAACGGCATCATTGTCTGTTCTATCGAAAACTTTGACGCCATGGGCGTGCATACGGGCGACTCGATAACGGTGGCACCAGCCCAGACACTCAGCGACATCGAATACCAGCGCCTACGTGTGGCCTCGCTTGCTATCCTGGAAGAAATCGGGGTAGCTACGGGTGGCTCCAATGTGCAGTTTGCGATTAATCCTGCTGACGGGCGTATGGTGGTTATCGAGATGAATCCACGCGTGTCGCGCTCTTCGGCTTTGGCGAGTAAGGCAACGGGATTTCCGATAGCCAAGTTTGCGGCCAAGCTGGCCGTGGGCTATACGCTCGATGAGATACAAAACGATGTAACCAAAGCTACTCCGGCCTGTTTTGAGCCGACCATCGACTATGTGGTGGTGAAGGTACCGCGTTTTGCCTTTGAGAAGTTCAAGGGTACCGACACCACGTTGACCACACGTATGAAGGCTGTCGGCGAGGCCATGGGCATCGGCCGCACCTTTGAGGAGGCTTTGGGCAAGGCATTGCGCTCCTTGGAGACGGGCCGCGGAGGCCTGGGCGCTGATGGCAAAGATGACATTGACGAGCAGCAGTTCAATCGCTTGGTCTCGGTGCCCACCGAACAGCGCATATTTTATATCGCCGAGGCTTTGCGCCGGGGCTGGAGCGTGGCGGAACTGGCTCGGCAATCGGGCATCGACCCGTGGTTTTTATACCGTCTGGAGGCCATGGTCGTCGTCGAGCGGAACCTGTCTGGTCGCTCGCTCAACGAACTGGCTGCCTCCGAGCTGCTTGACGCAAAGCGCAAGGGGATAAGCGATATCCAGATCGCCCATCTTACCGGTAGCACTGAAGCTGCTGTGCGTGCCCGTCGCCTTGAGTTGGACGTTGTGCCGGCTTTTAAGATCGTTGATACCTGTGCCGCTGAATTTGCCAGTTCGACGAGCTATTTCTATAAGACCTACGAGGATACCAGTGAGCACCACGAGGCCGAGCGCCCGCGCGTTGTGATCCTCGGTGCCGGCCCCAATCGCATAGGCCAGGGCATTGAGTTCGATTACTGCTGTGTTCACGCCGCCTACGCGCTTTCTGAAGCGGGGTATGAGACGGTTATGGTCAACTGCAATCCCGAGACCGTCTCCACCGACTACGACACCTCTGATCGGCTGTATTTTGAGCCGCTGACCTTTGAGGATGTTATGGATATACTGGAAGTTGAGCGCCCGGTTGGTGTCATAGTCAGCCTTGGTGGACAAACCCCGCTGAAGTTGGCTCAGGCTCTGGAGAACGCCGGCGTGAACATTCTGGGCACCAAGCCCGGTGCTATTGACCTGGCCGAAGATCGCGAGCGTTTCTCTGAACTCTTGGATGAATTGGGCATCGCTTATCCTGCGGCCGGCACCGCTACTTCATTTGAAGAGGCCCTGGTCGTTGCCCGACATCTGGGCTATCCACTGTTGGTACGTCCCAGCTATGTGCTTGGCGGCCGCGGCATGGTCATTGCTTATAATGCCGAGTATCTCAAGCGCTACATGGCCGAGGCTGTACGGGTTTCTCCCGATTACCCCGTTTATCTTGACAGCTTTTTAGAGTCGGCCATTGAGCTTGATGTAGATGCGCTGTGCGACGGCGATGAGGTCTATATTGGTGGTCTGTTGGAGCATATCGAGGAGGCTGGCATTCACAGCGGAGATTCTTCTTGCAGCTTGCCGCCGTTTAGCCTGTCGGAGTCGATTATTGAGACAGTACGCGAATATACGCGTAAGCTGGCTTTTTCGATCGACGTGCGCGGACTGATGAATGTGCAGTACGCCGTCAAGGATGGTCAGATCTATGTGCTGGAGGTTAATCCGCGCGCCAGCCGCACGGTGCCGTTTACGTCTAAGGCCACAGGGGTGCCGCTGGCTAAGATAGCCGCGCTGATTATGGCTGGATATCGACTCAGCGATTTTTGTGGATTACCTGCCGATACGCGCGAGCTGGACCATTTCAGCGTTAAAGAGGCCGTCATGCCTTTTGGCCGTTTTCCGGGTACCGACATCATCTTGGGGCCGGAGATGAAGTCTACGGGAGAAGTCATGGGCATTGGTCCGAGTTTTCCGGTAGCTTACGCCAAAGCAGCATTGGCTATCGACTATTCGTTGCCTCTTGAAGGCACGGCGTTCATCAGCGTCAATGATCGTGATAAGCGGGCCATTGTCTCCATCGCAGCGCATCTGCATACCCTTGGCTTCAAACTCGTTTCTACCTCGGGTACAGCTCGGACTTTGAGCGCATCCGGTCTGCCGGTCCGTAGCGTCAACCGGGTCTCGGAAGCTCGTCCGAATATCGGAGACGCAATTGCCAACGGCGAGGTGGCGCTTATGATCAATACGCCGCTGGGCATGGAAACCCGCCGCGATGCCTACGCGATGCGTACGGCAGCCGTGCGTCACGGCCTGTGTTATGCGACGACAGTGGCCGGTGCCGAAGCCATGGTACGCGCTATCGAAATAGCGCAAAAGGATAAGGCCGGCTCAGGCGCGCTGGCACCGATAGCTCTCCAGGATTTGGCGCAGTTCAACCCGCGTTTGGTGGAAGCTGCAACAACCGATCGCGTGGGTACTGTAGACGCGGGCACTGCGACTGACTCAGTTGCTGCGGATGCACACACGGCGGACACAGGCAGGGCGGCGGACACTGCAGCAGACACAAGCGCAGGAGCCTGATGCCGTGATAGTGGAGAAGTGCGCCATCCTAGGAAACCAATCACTTGCGCCAAACATTGGGCTCATACGCCTGGAGTCGAGATGTATAGCGCCGCTTGTGGCTGCTGGCCAGTTTGTGCATGTGCAGATACCGGCCGCTGGCGAACTCATGCTCAGGCGTCCGTTCAGTGTCTACGAGATTGATGATTCACGCACTCAGCTGAGCATTGTTTATCAGGTCGTCGGTCGGGGTAGTAAGCATATCCAAGAACTAAAAGTAGGCGAGGAACTCAACCTGCTTGGACCCTGCGGCCAGGGTTGGCGCTTACCGGATGTGCATCAAACACAGGCGGGTGGGCGTGTACTCCTCGTAGGTGGAGGCATTGGCACGGCGGCTCTCCAATTGCTTGCTGCTCAGCTGGCAACCCTTGGGTACGGTATCGACTTTGTGGTCGGTGCCGCAACGGCTCGCTTGCTCGTATTCAACACGGGACTTGAGGTTTTGGTACCCGGCCTGAAGCTACATGTCTGCACTGATGATGGAAGCGCTGGGCACCGTGGCCTTACGACCGATTTGGCCGAGGCGCTTTTGTCCCACGGTAGCTACGAATGGCTGGCCAGCTGTGGCCCAGAACCCATGTTAGCTGCTTTGGCCTCGCTGGCAAAAAAGAAGCGACTTGCCCATCAGGTCTCTTTGGAAGCACGTATGGCCTGTGGCGTGGGTGCCTGTCTGGGTTGCGTCGTGCCTACCTTGGACGGCCAGCGTCGAGTGTGCGCCGACGGCCCGGTGTTTGACGCGGAGGCAGTGGTATGGTGAGCAAGGCTAAACGTGATGTTTTGAGCAGTGCCTCTGATGGCGCAAAAAATGCTGCGTGTAACAGTGCCCCCGACGGCGCTCCCCGCCGTGCCCCCGACGGTGCTCCCCGCAGCGTCTCTCAATCCGATGCCGCTGGTAGTCAGACGGTAGATATGCGTGTCTCGCTGGCGGGCATTGAACTGGCAAATCCACTTACGGTGGCCTCAGGCACGTTTGCCTCGGGGCGTGAATATGCTGACGTATGGCACCGGATTGCTCAAAATGAGCCCGGGCTTATCCGCAACCGACGTTTTCCGGGACTGGACTGCATGGGAGCGCTCACAACTAAGGCGGTTTCGCTTGCTCCTTGGTCCGGCAATGCCACACCGCGCATCGCCGAGACCGCCAGCGGTATGCTTAATTCTATCGGTCTGCAAAATCCCGGCGTTGAGGCATTCTGTGAGCGTGATCTGGCCTGGCTGGCTACTCAGAATGTGCCCGTTATCGTTAATATTGCCGGCCACAGCTTAGATGAGTACGTCGCGGTTATTGACCGGCTGGAACGCGAGTCTGTCCCCAGCGCCTATGAACTGAATATCTCGTGTCCCAATGTGGATGCCGGTGGCATGGCCTTTGGTACCGATGCGCACCTGGCCGCCGAATTGGTCGGCCGCTGTCGGCGCGCTACGACTCGGCCGCTGATAGTCAAACTCACGCCCAACGTAGGCTCAATTGCCGATATAGCCAAAGCTGTCCGGTTCGCCGGCGCAGATGCGCTCTCGTTGATAAACACCGTGTTGGGGATGTCTATAGACGCTCGTGCGCGCAGGACGATACTGGCTCGTGGTTTTGGTGGACTCAGCGGCCCGGCCATCAAGCCGATTGCCCTGTATAAGGTGTACGAGTGCCACGAGGCCGTGGACCTACCGCTCATTGGTATGGGTGGGGTGAGCAGTGCGACCGACGTTGTGGAATTCATGTTGGCCGGTGCCAGCGTTGTTGCTATCGGGAGCGCAAATTTTTCTGATTCATTGGCGCTGCCGCGCATTCTTGACGACTTGGAGGATTACTGCAAAGAGCAGGGTATACACGAAGTTAAGAGCCTCGTTGGAGCGTTGCGATGAGTTCCTACGCCTGCGGCGCGCTTTATGGTGGCGTGTACCGCTGTGTTACTGTGAGCTCTTGCGTTGCGGTGAGCCTTTTGTGTGTGCGAGAGAGAGGTACACTTTAGAACTGATTAACGATTATAATAGTAAATTAATAACTAAGGACAGAAAAGGCCGGACGGAGAGGATACTGAGCGATCGGAGGCTCACGCTAACCGGCACTATACGATAGAATTGGACGGTATGAACGCAGCAGACAAATTGATAGTCGCCCTGGATCTGCCTCGGCAGCAAGCCGACGAGCAGGTAAGGCAGCTTACCGGTGTGGCCAAGTGGTTGAAGGTTGGCATGACCCTCTACTACCGTAGTGGCCCATCCGTAATCCACAGCTATCGCGAGCAGGGTTTTTTTGTGTTTGCCGATTTGAAACTGCACGACATACCGCATCAGGTCAAGGGTGCCGCGGCTGCGCTCACCGCTGCGAAGGCCGATATGATCAGCGTACATGCCTCTGGTGGCCTTGAAATGATGCGTGCGGCGCTGGCCGGCATACATGAGGCTACATATGAGGCTACTGAGCCGCATGATGCCTTTGACGCGCGCGAAGCCGCCGCCGAGCCGCATGATGCCTTTGACGCGCGCGAAGTCGCCACCGCCAACGATGCTACCAACCAGCAAAGGCGGCCTTTATGTGTAGCCATCACGGTGCTTACCTCTCTGAACGATGCTGACCTGGCCATGCAAGGGATACATGCCCGACCTTCCGAACAGGCTGCCCGTCTGGCCGATCTGGCCATGCGAGCCGGTATGGATGGTATCGTTTGCTCACCGGCCGAGACCCAGGCGATGCGCCGTGAGCTCGGCGAGCAAGCCGTTATTGTCACCCCCGGCATTCGCCCGGCAGGTGTTGCTGTCGATGACCAAAAGCGTCAGGCTACGCCGACTCAGGCCCTGCGCGCCGGTGCCTCTTATCTGGTGGTGGGCAGACCTGTTACCCAGGCTGACGACCCAAAAAGTGCGCTTCGCGACATTCTCAACGACTTAGGAAATGCATAGATGAAGCAAATCCACAATCATATGGTGGACCAAACAGATCGTTTGACCGCAGCGCGTCAGGGCAACGAGTGCCAAAACGTCCAGCATCTTGATGGCGAGCAACAAGATGTTCAGCGTTGGGATGACGAGCGCATACGTGCCGTCCTCAAGAGTACAGGAGCAATCCTTAAGGGCCATTTTAGGCTTACGAGTGGACGTCACAGCGATACGTACATCCAATGCGCGCGTGTGTTGGAGCGCCCGCGACTTACGAACGCTTTGGCGGCCGAGGCCGCTGCCCGCCTGCCCAAAGAACTTGAGGTCGATCTCGTGGCTTCGCCGGCCGTGGGTGGTATTCTGTTCGGCTTTGCTCTGGCCACCGCCATGGATAAACACCTGGTTTTTACCGAGCGAGTCGATGGTCAGATGCGCCTGAGACGCTCGTTTACGATAGCGCCAGACACTCGGGTGCTTGTAGCCGAGGATGTGGTCACAACCGGCGGTTCTGTCAAGGAGGTAATCGAGCTCGTTGACCAGATGGGCGCCAAAACGGTTGCGGTCGTCTCTCTTATCGACCGTGGCGCTCATCCTGATTTTGGTGTATGCTACCTACCGTTGCTCACAGTCAAGGCACCTTCGTGGGAGCCGGATATGTGCTCACTGTGCCAAACAGGGAGAAAAATCGATAGTCCGGGCTCCAGAAGCCTTGCCAAGTAGTGGGGGAGAAACTACAATCAGTCCGACCACCGTTCTATGGTATTGTTCACGCGTTATAAGGAGAAAACATGGCATTGCCCCAACTTTCTGAGGAAGCACGTAAGCAGGCACTGGCTAAGGCCGCCGAGGCTCGTAGTGCTCGTGCTGAGTTGCGCAGGAAAGTCAAGAATGGCGATCTTCACATCGCTGCGGTTCTGAAAATGAAGGATGATCCGGTAGCCTCAAAGATTAAGGTCTCGGCATTACTGGAGTCGCTGCCGGGCTATGGTAAGGCCAAAGTAGGCGCATTGTTAGAGGAGCTTAAGATTGATCCGTCCCGCCGAGTCAAGGGCTTGGGAGAGGTTCAAAGGGCCGCTCTGATCGAGCGTTTTAGCTGAGATTAACCCGATACGCTACCGGGCCGCTCTGAGTCCAGACTAGCGCGAAGCGCTACCGGGTATGGCCTAGAGATATATCGCCGAGGTGCCGGGATAGGGCCCCTGGGCCTGAAACTGGGTCTGAAACCCGATGCATACAAAAGGAAATCTGTTCATAATCTCCGGCCCATCCGGTGCCGGAAAAGGTACGCTTGTTGATGCGGTTGTCAAACGTCTTGATAACATTGTCGTGAGCGTGTCGGCTACTACCCGTTTGCCTCGATTAGGCGATGTACCGGGTGAGAGTTATCATTTTCTCGACGATCAGGAATTCGATGAACTGGCGCGCAACGGTGGCTTTTTGGAATGGGCCACTATCCACGGTCGGCGTTATGGCACCTTGGTTTCCGAGGTTCAAAGAATACTGGATGCGGGACAGGACCTTATTCTTGAGATAGATGTCCAGGGTAATGATCTGGTCAAGTCAAAGATGCCCGAGGCAGTGTCGATATTTATTGTTCCGCCCTCTTTGGATGAATTAAAAAGACGACTTAACCAGCGCGGCACTGAAGATCCGGCATCCATCGCTCAAAGGCTCAAGGCCGCAGAGGTGGAACTTCAAGCCCGGAGCCGCTATAATGTGATAATCGTCAACGATGACCTTGCGACGGCCACAGATGAATTGGTTGCGTTTATCGAGCGTTATCGTGCCGAAGGTCCGTGAGGTCGCCAAAGAGCCTCAGTACTATATTTGCCTGTTAAATATTAGTAATTAGATCAGATCGTTTGTGCTTGCAGTACGCTGTGCGCAGGTACAGGAAGTCTAAAAGGTGCCGCTAGCACCGCAAAGGAGTAGATAAATGTCGCTCATGCAGCCACCCATTGATGAATTACTGGAAAAGACCGATAACGATAGGTTTCTGCTCTGCGCAGTCGCCTCTGAACGAGCGCGTGATATCAACGATATGATGCGTGGCCAGCGTGACAGGGCCAAGGTACTGCAGTCGGCCAACCAACTTGCCCAGTTGGCCGGGCGCAAACCACTTTCTTTGGCTATGGAAGAAATAGAACGGGGCGAGATAAGCTACGACAAGGGCGCCTTTAGCCCTGATGGTGAGCTTGAGTCTAGCTGAGTCAGATAATGCAACGCCGGCTGGAAGCGGATGTAGTCGCGCCATGAGTCGGCCGGTTATTTTAGTTCATTATCATGAACTGGGTCTTAAAGGGCACAATCGCTCGACTTTTGAGAGGCGATTGATTCGCAATATTCAGGCTGCCTTGGCCACGGACGGACGGGCCTATAAGGTATCAAAGACCTCGGGGAGAATCCTAGTCGATAGTGCCACGCACGCCGAAGACCTCGATGCCTCTGAGGGCCTGGCGCTGGTCAAACGGCTGGCCCAGCTGCCGGGCATAGCCCGGGTGTCCTGTGGGTTGAGGGTGTCCAAGGACCTTGAGGCCATCAAGCAGGCAGCTGAGCGTGTCTTGGGACAGGTGGACACCTTTGATAGCTTCAAAGTTGATGCCCGTCGCGCCAATACTAACTTCCCTTTGGATAGTATGGCCCTAAACCGCGAGGTTGGAGCACACCTGGTGCAGTGCTTTGCGGATAAGCACGTTCAGATGAAAGCCCCCGATGTTCGCGTGAGGGTCGAGATTATCAAAAATGAGGCTTTTGTCTACTCAATAAGTATTCGGGCGGTAGGTGGTTTGCCAACAGGCAGCTCTGGCACCGTGTTGTGCTTGCTCTCCAGTGGCCTGGATTCGCCAGTGGCTGCCTGGCAGATGATGCGCCGTGGTGCCCAGGTCATTGGCCTGCATTTTTCCGGAGCGCCTGAAAGCCCGGATAGTTCCTCGCTGCTGGTACGGCAGCTCGCACAGAAGCTGGCGGTTACCGGCGGTCTGCGAAAGCTCGTATTCGTGCATTTTGGCGGTTATCAGCGGACTTTATCTCTGGCGATACCCGAGAGCCTGCGCATCATATTCTATCGTCGGCTTATGTTCAAGGTGGCTGAACAGGTAGCCACTGCCTTGGGCGCCAAGGCTCTGGTTACCGGAGAGTCGCTCGGGCAAGTGGCCTCTCAGACGTTGGATAATATCGTTGCGGTTGACGCGGTTGTATCATTGCCGGTGTTCAGGCCGCTTATCGGCACCGACAAGCAAGAGATAATCGACAGGGCTCGCGAGTTGGGTACGTATGCCGTCTCTTCCCAAACCACCGACGATTGTTGCACGTTGTTCATGCCGCGCAACCCCGAGACCCACGCCCGCCTTGACGACGTGGAGTCGCTGTGGGCACGGTTACCGATCTCTGTTTGGGTGGACGAGATCAAAGAGAAGCTGATTATCGAAGAACTGTAGGGGCAGTGTAAAGAGACACTCCGACTGACTTAAACCCGTACTTGACTGACGTAAGCCCATAAGGCTCATGGCTTCGCACCCGCAGCGCTGTCAGAGCTCTGCTGCTCCACAAAATCGCCTTACGGACTTACGTCAGTCAAAGTAGACAATCGCATCGTCATTGCATACCTGCGTAAGGTAATCTGATTGATGGACGCACGCCTTCTCCAAAGGCTCAAAGTGACGGGTTACTTCATTATTGAAGCCCACCGTTTTGAAGTGGTTAAGAATTAGTTAAGACTCGTTAAGAATTGGTTAAGTTCCCATCCAGAAATGGTTAAGCTCTGGTCCAGAGATGGTTAAGTTTTGGTTGCTAGGCTGACTGTTTGCCACGCTTGTGGCAAACAGTTCCCACAGAGCTAAGGAGCCAACATGACCCAACTAACACCATCGTTGACAGAACGTCTACGCGCCTTCGTTGATATACCCACCCTTGCAGATAGGCTGGGGATAAGTCCCCGATTGCTGCGCCTGGCCCTAATAGTGCTTATTATAATAGCAATATTAGCTCTGATCTATTTTGGATTCATGGGTACAGAAGGGTTTGGCAAAGACAGTCTCACCGTCGATACTGCCGCTCAGGCAACATCGAGCGCACAACAGTTATCCACTCAGTTTGATGATCCGGTCGTTGACAACGAGGCTGGTAGTGTCGATACTGCCGCGGAAGTCGTCGTTGTCTATATTACCGGAGCGGTAGCTACGCCCGGTCTTTATACTTTGCCTGCATACAGTAGGGTGGGCGATGGCGTTACGGCGGCCGGTGGCCTTACGACCGACGCAGCCGCCCAGGCGGTCAATTTGGCACAACCGATCACCGATGGCGCGCATGTGCATATCCCCACCTTGGAAGAGGCAAAACAGAGTAGTGGTAACGTTGTATCAGACACGACGGGCACAGCGACTGACCAAAGCCAGATATCAGGTGCCAGCGCCCTTGTCAACATTAACACTGCTGACGTCAACACACTCCAAACCTTGAATGGTATTGGCCCTGCTACCGCCCAGAAGATAATCGACTACCGTAAAGCCAACGGACCATTCAGGAGCAAAGAGGATCTGATGCAGGTATCGGGCATCGGTCAAAAGAAATACGCTGCTATCGCAACCGCGATTACCATCTAAAGCGCGTGGTGGCACGGAGCGGCTGCGGTATGAAAGCACCCAGGCGGCTGTTGCGACCGGCATTTCCGCTTTTAGCTATACCTATGGCCTTTGTCTGGTTAGGTAGTGTTTTGAGCTGTGAATGGGTCGCTTTTGGGCTGATCGCATTGCCATCGGAACAGGTTCAGTCATTGCCGCTCTGGCTTTTGTTTTTACTGGCGGTGATGGCACTTTTGTTCACAGGAGCACTCATTCGACACCGCCGCGTTGCCCTCCTCGGTAAACTCGGCTTTTTGTCGCTGGCAGGCCTGCTCGTGGCACTGGCGCTGGGCGCGAATTTCTGGCTTACAATCTTTGAGGACAGGCAAGATGGTAGTCTGGGTACCCTGACGACCGAAATGCAGGTCTTAGATGATCCGCACGAGTCTGCCTACAGCGCATATTCCCTTGTCAGCGCCTCTTTGGAGGACGGCCGGCGGATCAAGGCCCGACTGTTTTGGCCTGCTGAGCAAACACCTTTACCTAAAGGGAGCAAACTTGTGGTCCAGGCTCCGTCGTTTATTCCGGTAGATACGGACCAACGGTGGTTGTTTGAACAGGGAATCTGCGGTTCAATACGCACAAACGCCGTAGAAGATGCAGGTTTTGAGCCAACACTGCTGGGCGCCATCGATCGATTTCGTGCGGCCAATGTTGAGCGGATACAGGCCATGGATACTACCGGGGCGGCCCTGCTGTGCGGTGTTTTACTCGGTGATCGCACTGCGCTTGCCGACAGCGCGCTGGAACAGGATTTTATCAGCTGCGGCCTCACTCACTTGATAGCTGTATCCGGCAGTCATCTGGCGGTCATTGCTACTATCTGTGGCTGGATCCTCTCCCGACTGCCGTTAGGCAAACGCCCGGGCGTGGCTCTTTTGTTGTTGGTACTGGCCACCTACGTATTTTTAACCGGATTGGCGCCCTCGGCGATACGTTCGGCGGTCATGGCGGCTGTCGCCGGCCTGTCCTTTGCCGTGGGCAGACGCGAGCATGCTCCGGCGGCTTTGGCGGCGAGTGCTCTGATCATGATGTTGGTATATCCACCCCATGCCTTTTCAGTGGGGTTTTGGTTGTCGGTCAGTGCGGTGCTAGGGATAACCCTGTTCTCCTCCCTGTTTCATGATTGGTTGATTAGCTTTACGATTGGCCGACCACCGGCGTTGATGCATGTCTCTCAGATGTCGATGATGCCGGGTATATCCGCCGCGCTTTTTGGTGGTATTGCCCCAACAGGGCCGGATAACACACGTGATAGCAGCGTTGTCAGAGACTCCGGATCCCATGTGCGCTTTCCGAACAGAGGAGACGACAAAGTGTTGAGTTGCTCTGAACAGGAAAGACTCAGAAGCTGGCAAAGTCGCCTCAAGCTATTCAATCGGCCTTTAAGCGCGCTCGCTACCACTTTGGCCGCTACGGTGGCTACCCTTCCTATCGCGGTACCGGTATTCGCGGTCCTCTCACTGATCAGCCCCTTGGCCAATCTGCTGGTTGCGCCGCTTGTAGCCGTCATGTTGGCACTGGGCATGTTGGCACTGTGTCTCGGGCCGATTGCATATTGGCCAAGCGGGATAGCACTGACTCTGGCAGGATGGCTGGGAGATGCCTGTGCTCAGGTGGCCGCCTGGATGGCCGCACTGCCGTATGCCTCAGTACCACTGGCTCTGGATATTAAATTGTCAATTCCAATAGCAATTATTATTTTGACGGTCGTATATCGCCTCTGGCCACGCCCGCGCCGCTGTGTGACCCGCATAGCTTGCGCAGGTATGGTGGCCGTTGCCCTGGCCATGACGTTTGTGTCCTTACCGCTCACTCAGGCCCAGTTGGTCGTCATGGATATCGGTCAGGGTGACAGTATTCTCATTCGCGAGGGCAACGATGCCATTCTTATCGATACCGGTGCCTCTCCGTCTGCCCTCGTGCATGCTTTAGCCAGAAATCAGGTTACCCATCTGGATGCCGTGCTTATCACTCATCTGGACACTGACCATGCGGCGGCATTGGGTCGTCTGCGCGGTCTGGTCCAAGTTGATGCTGTCTATTTTGCTGCCGGTCTGCTTGCGAATCAGGCAGAGGACACGGCGATTCGCGATGCCACAGATCTCGTGGGATCTGACAAGCTGCGCGAATTGACCGCAGGCGATCATTTAAGCGTAGGAAATCATCTTGAACTTACCAGCGTCTGGCCCGCTCAACAGGCACAAAGCGGTTCAAATGAGGAGAGTTTGTGTGTCGTACTTACCTATGATGCCGATAACGACCAGCATCCGGAGCACCAGGCACTGCTCACCGGCGATGTCGAGAGCCCTCAACTTGAACAGATTCTTGCCGTCTATCCTCGTTTACAGGCCGATATTCTCAAGGTCGGCCATCATGGCAGCAAAGATGCCATCACGGCCGAACAACTGCGGCTTCTGAACACCAAATATTCCCTGATCAGTGTTGGCGCCGATAATCGTTATGGACATCCTGCCTCAGACACGCTGGATATACTGGAGCAGTCCGGCTGTGTTGTGGCTCGCACCGATCTTTACGGCGACATCACGCTGACATTCTCTGCGCCTGATTTGGGCCTGCGCTATACTACCGGTACCCAGTATGATTACTACTGATGTTCAGCGCTCTTGCCGTTGACCTTTAGACCTTGTGTGCTGTCAGCAGGGAGAATCAGACGAGCGGCTCAGAGGATAGAGTCAACCGAGAGAACCAGACGATAAGACCAGGCGAGAACGAATGCAGCCGACCCATGACGGGATATGATGCACGCTAGCGACAAAGAAGTAAAAACCGATAAGACCGACAAAGGACTCCTGCCGGTATATCTGTTTGTGGGAGATGACAAACTCAAGGTCACTGCGCTTGAAAAACGGCTTTTGCAGCGCTTGCAACAAAGCGGTGATGTTACTTTTAATTCCCAGACTTTTGATGCGGGGCTGCACATTGATGTCGAGTTGCTCCTGGATGCGCTCAATACTCCGCCGTTAGCCTCGCCACTGCGATTGGTGACCGTCAGAGATGTTGACAAGGCCGGCCAAGGTGTCCTCGCAGCGCTTGTAAGCTATCTACATAAGCCGCTGACTACGACCGTCCTCGTGCTGATCGCCACAAAACTGACGGCAAACTCCCGCCTGCTTAAGGCCGTAGAGAGCGTCAACCCCAAGGCTGTCATCGACACCGCCACGAAGAAACGCTCCGAAATGCCGCACATGGTGCGCCAGCTGGCACAGAGTTATGGCATCACTATCAGCCATGATGCTACCCTGGAATTGTTGGAGCTTGTCGGTAATTCAACTGTCGCTCTCAATACCGAGATGCAAAAGCTGGCTTCCTTCGCCCAGGCCGTAAGCAAAAACCACATCGCCCTTGAGGACGTTCGCTCGGTGGTCTCCAGGAGCAATCAGTATAGCGTTTGGGATTTTGTCGATGCTTTTTCCAAGCGCGACCTCTTGCGCTGCGTTACGCTGCTGAACGTTATGCCCAAAGAATCGTCCCTGAGTCTTTTGGCGCTTTGTACGATACGGGTACGCGAGCTTTTGCAGGTCAAGGCGCTTGAAGCGCGAGGAAACAGCAACGTGACCCGCGAACTGCACCGGCCGGCCTGGCAAGTCCAACGACTCCAACGCGCCAGCGGTAACTTCTCATCTGAGCGCCTCAGACAGATATTGGCCTTGATAGCTCAGACGGATATGCGCATGAAGTCAGAAAAAGACCCTCGCCAGGCTCTGATTGAGTTGCTTGTGTTTGCCTGCGGATGATTTCGGAGAAAAAGAGCCGCTTAAAGTCTGCCTGGAACCGCAAAACGACATCAAATGTGGGGAAAATGTGAAGAAATCATGGAGATTCCATGTAGAATGCTATGCTTGTTCAGCTATTGTCCGATCCACAGGATCGACGTTTTTGTCCCATTCGTTTTATTTGATTGGAAGTGGCTACCGTATTCACGCCTATGATCATAGTACAGTTTGTATCCCTGATGGTATCGGCAGGTGTGCTCATCTATGCTCTTTCATGCTGGCGGCAAAGCCGCATGGCCTTTTTTGCCTATACGGCGCTGGCGGTGCTTTTCAACGTCCTCGGCTATTTCCTGGAAGTCACAGCCAGCGACCTCAATGCGGCCATTGTTGCCTGTAAGGTGACCTACACGGGTGCGCCGCTCACGGGGGTGATGCTGTTTTTCTTCTCTTTGGATTACACCGGCCGAAAGAGGATAGCTGCTCCCGCACGCAATACGATAATCGGCATAGCTTTGCTGTTCACGGTTTCTACCTTCCTCTATCCGGATATACCCTTGTTCTATTCCAATTTGGAGTTCAGTACCGAGGGCTTGGTCAACCATTTGGTGGTCACACCCGGGCCGTTGTATTATCCGTGTTTCGCATTCACCTTCATATTCACGATCTGGGCTTTCTTCAATCTTGTAGTTGGTTTTATCCGCGAGAAGCGCTATGAAGGCTCGCTCGTATTCATATTCAGTATTGCGCTGCCGCTGTTAGCTCAAGTCTATGCCATCGTATTTGGTCTTATCAATGGGTGGAGCCCGGTGCGCGCAGCCCTTGCCTTCGGCATTTTGCTCCTTGCCATATTCCTTTCGCGTTATCGGCAGGCCGAATGGCAAAGTATCGGCCGCGAACAGGTCGTCCAAGAAATGCAGGATGCCTTCATCCTCATCGACAACAAGGGCATGGTATTGGACTACAATCTTTCGGCAGCGGGCTACTTTCCTGCCCTGGGCAGCAAGACCGGAAAAGTTACCCTTAGCGAACTATGGGACTTCCCTGTGGTGAACTACACCCACTATGGTACCTACCAGACGGATTTTGACAAGAACGGCCGTATACTCAATCTCAAAGTGACGACTGCTCCTTTGGATGCCAATGGCAAGGTGACCGGTACCTGCGTCACCATCAACGATGATACGGTCAATCACCTGATGATGCAGGAATTGTCCCGATTGGCGCGCCGCGATGATTTGACGGGCCTAAACAACCGGGCGACGTTTTTTCAGGATGCTACTACGAGTTTTGATCTGGCGGTGCGCCAAGGCGAACTGACCGGTTGCGCGATGATGATGGACATCGATTTCTTCAAGGATGTCAACGATACCTATGGCCACGCTGTGGGTGATGAGGTGCTGCGTTTCATGGGTAAATTGCTTATCAAGCGTCTGCGCCACACCGATATCATTGGCCGCTATGGCGGAGAGGAACTGGTCGTTTGGATGCCGGCAACTTCGCTTGAAGGTGCCAAACGGGTGGCCGAGGAGATCAGGGTTGCCGTCCAAGAGGAGCACTTCGAGGTCGGCAGCGCGCGATTTAATGTGACAATCAGTATTGGCATAGTCGATATGGCCAGCGTCGAATTGCGCGATTTTGAAGACCTGATCAAGAAAGCTGACCTAGCCCTCTATGAGGCCAAAAATACCGGACGCAATCGCGTCTGTGTTTACAATGAAAAGCCGGGCGGCTGCTAGGAGCTTCTTGCTCCGAGAGGACGGGGCAGTTGTCTACTCTGGCCAGGCTCCGCAGCTGCAGTGCTGCCAGAGCACGGCGGGCGTAAAACCATGAGCCCTACGGGCTCGGTCGGCCAGAATAGGCCACCTTATACGTCACCATTACAGAGTGATTATCTCTCTGCTTATCTCCCAGGTGGTGTTTGTTCGATTTGATCTGTGTCGGCTGACGGCTGGCTGTGCGCCGCGCCTGTCTCCCTCTCGTTACCTGTTGCGTTAGCAGGCATTCTGTTGGGGGATTGCGCCGCAGCAATCGCAGGACTCGGCTTATCTTTGAGGTCGATTTTTTGGTGTTTGACCAGGAAGTTATACAACGCGCTGATGGCAAAGCAGATAAGGCCGCCGCCGATGAACGACGCCACGCGCATGACGGAATTGACCTCGCCAATGTCAAGTATCGTGAGTTTGAGTACGCAGATGACCAGGCCGATAAGCCCCACCAGCCTGAGCGAGCGCGCGCGCGCCCAAAAGCCGAGCGCAACAATCAGAAGCGCTGCGATCATACAGGCCAAACTGCTTACATAGGAAAGGTCCTGGGTGCCCACGAGACCATAGACCAGACCCAGTACTACGAGGAATAGGGCCAGAGCGCTTATCGCTTCGCTGTCGCTGTTTGGTAGCGGCCGATCCTCGCGGCGGGCCAGGGCACTGGCGGCGGCCACCTGGCGGATGCGTTCAATCATCAATGCCAGGCAAAACGCGGCCAAAAACACGTGCATTACCAGAGCAAGGGTGCCTTCGCGCTGGATAGCCAGCTCAATGAAGGCCAAAAACATCAGCGCATATTCATTAATGCGATACGGTAGAGTTGGCCTGTCGCGTTTGGCAAAGTGAAAAGCTCCGGCGCAAAGAACGGAGACGAGCAGTGCCGCCGCAAGCGTAAAGCCATACGGGACGTTGGGAAATGCCCAGACAAGCAGCGTCCCAGCCGTAAGCCCACCTCCTCCCGAGCCCTGGGCATAAAGCGTCTGCAGGGCAATCACTATAAGCGACAGTTCAGCCAGGACCAGCACCACAAACCTGATAACAGGTACAAAACGCTGTCTGATTTTTGCGGTAAGTTGAACTGAGACGCATACAATTAAAGCTAATATAACAATAAGGTAGCTTATTGAGAAAAGCAGAGGAGAGAGCTTCTCTAAGGTGCCGTAGCCCCGTACCAGCATGAAAATCGCATCTAATCCCAGGCCTGTCAGTGCCAGATAGCAGTAGAGGTCGTCTTTTGCTATTCTCCCCAAGACTCCGAGGAGTGCCGCCGGCACAATCAAATAGAGCAGTCGTGTGTCATTGACGTATTGAGCCATCGTGAGGAAGCTATCGCTCGGTTCACCGAGGAATTGCCAGAGGCAGATCAGGGCAAGATAAGCTGCCAGTATGCCGACCAGGGCGCGCTCGACAACGCGGGGGTAGTCCAAGGTGTTGCGCAGGCGTGTCAATCCTATCATTACTGCTGCGACCAGTGCGAACACCACCAGTGCCGTCAGTTCGCGGGCGAGCAGAAGTTCACCCACAGAGCTTGGTTCTAACAACCAATAGACCAGCAGCAGGATATCGAGGTGCACAGCCGCCAGCCACAGGACTGTTGTGGCGATGCTCAGCAATAATCGAGGCGTTGTGTTTTTAATGCGATTGCAAGAGACGAACAGCATCCAGGCCAAGGCGCTTGAACAGACGAACTGTATGAGCAAAAACGCCGTAGCGAAGCCCCAGGGTTCCAAGTATCCCAGTCCGGGGGTAGGCCACGAGACGCCGGGGGCGACAAGCACAGAGGCGAACACCGCCAGTCCCAGGCTGGCAAACAGCCCAAAACGGTAGGTACGCTTATAGCAAAGGATGTTCCCGACAAGAATCACAGTTGCGCAGGCAAGTTGATAAACCAAAACGATTATGAGGGTGCTTTCGTCAAGGCCTTTGAGATAGAGGGCGCAGACAGAAATGAGCATGCCGGCGTGCATGATAATAGACAGTAACAGCGATTGTGTTCGTTTGACCAACACGAATCCCAAGGCTATCCAGGCGAGCAGAGCTGCCATTGCCACAAGGTCGTCTATGGCTTTAAACCAGAGGTTTGTGAGCAAAATGGAGATAAAAAACGCGCCGCAGCCGCAGCCGAGCAGCGCTTTTGTGAAGGGATTGGCGAAGGCGCGGTCCAGCAGTAGGCCACCGACGGTGAGCAGGGCGCTGAGCAGGAACATGGCGGCGATCTTCCAGCTGTCGCTTAAAGAGGGTACTACCAAAAAACCCAGGAATACCAGCCCTAAAAATACGAGCACAGAGGCTATGATTCCAATGACATTACGTCCAAACAAAGTTTCATATGAGGCGTGGGGCTTTGTGAATTTTGGCTTGCTTATCGGCCTGTTCAGATAGGATAGTACGGGGCGCTCAGACGGAATGGGGCTTGTGATTGGCGCTTGTGGCGTTAGTGTTACGGGTGCTCCTGTGGGTGGCGCAGGAGCAGAAGATGCAGAGGTGGTCGGAGCAGCTAAGGTCGAGGCTGCCGGAATCAGGGGCGCCTGCGCCGGTGGAGGTGTTGGTGTCAAGGGTGTGGCTTGCGCCGCTTGGGCCGAGGCAGTCCAGGTAGCCGCTGGCGCGGTTGGAATGGCAGAGGCAATTGGAGCTGCCGGAGCAGCTAAGGTCGAGGCTGCCGGAATCAGGGGCGCCTGCGCCGGTGGTGCGGATGGTACTCGAACGGCTGCTCGCGCTTGCGGTGCAACGGGGGCGGGTGTTTGTACGCGTGAGGCATCCGAGGAAGGGCTGGCGGTGGTGGTGGTGGTACTGTGCTCATGTTGGCGCCGCAATTCGGCCAATTCGCGACGCAGGCCTCTCAGCAGTATCAAGTTCACCACCGGGATGCCTACTGCTGCTAAGCCGAGGACAATCAAGAAGATTACGAACAAGGTTGCGTTATACATCAGCGGGCCTTTCACTCAGAACCGTTATAGAGTGGCAACATATCGTCAATGTCAAATGACGACATGACACGTTGTCCATCTGTGTCTAAAAGCCGGTAGTGCTGCGACAGGATATTCTGTTGGATAACAAAGCGATCATTTCTCAGGATGTCTGACCACCAGCGTCGCCTGAGTCGCCTTTGGGGTTGCTTCAGAGGTTGGCCGGCAAAAGCCAGAGCAAGAATGATGTCGACGGAATTGCCGCCAAAGACTCCGGCCAAAACCTCACTCTCGGCAAAGATGGTACAGAGCACGACCGCGCCAGCCCAGCCCAGTGAGCGGCGTTGCTTCTCGATCTCAACCAGAGTCTTTTTTGAGATACCCAGCACAATGGCCATTTTTTCCTGACTGAGACCATGCTCCACACGCACCAGCTTCACTTTTGAGTCGCATAAAGCGATGTACTCGTTTCGATCCATTCGTTCCAATCGCCTCGGGGTCATCGTGTCATCCGAAATTTAAATAGTAACTTAAAGTGTAATATTACACTAATTGTGTATATATTGCAAGGAAAAATTTCTCGTATAAACTATTGAGCTGCTTGGCTGGCTGTCTGCCGCCGGATTGCGCATCGTCTTATGCCTGAGTGCTTTAAGCAGGTCCGCTCTATGTTATATTTATACAGTGTAGAAAATCCCGCAGTAGAGAAAGCTCAAGAGAAAGTTGGCAGGTATTGGAAACCAAGAGTAAAGCTTTGGAGGCACATAAGGTCGAGCTCGTCGTTATGTTAGATGTGGCCGAGGTGAACCGGGAAGTGGACCTGGCCTATAAGGCTGCCGGCAAAAGCCGTATTCCCGGGTTTCGACCGGGCAAGGCTCCGCGCAGTGTTCTGGAGAATCATTTTGGCGGCAAAGATTACTTTTTAGCCCAGGCAACCGACGAATTGGTACGCAACAGCGCCCCTCTGGCCGTCGATGTCGAGGGTCTGGTCGCTTTGAGCAGCCCGGAATTTGGCGATTTTGATCTGGCGCAGGAAGGCCAGCCTTTTGAATATACGTTTACGCTGGAGATAACACCACAGTTGGAGCTGTCTTCCTATGATCCCATCCAGATTGAGCTGCCTTCGGCCGAACCTACCGATGACGAAGTACAAGAACGTCTGGACTCCCTGCTGGAGTATTATGTCGTCGAAGATGAGGACGGCAACCGCAGCTTACCTGAACTTACCGATGCCTGGGTTAAACAAACACTGGAATTTGACAATGTAGAGGAATTCAAATCACGGCTTGTCGAGTCAATCCGCGAACAAAAATCTGAGGATTTACCAGCGTTGCGCGAGTTGCGCAGTTCTCAGGCAATTGCCAAGCGCTTAGTGGGCGCGCCTCCCGAGTCGATGATCAAGCAGACAGAGCAGGATAACTATAAAGATTTGTTCCAGTCGCTGCAAAACCAACGGGTCACGCTCGACAATTATCTTGCGGCCAGCGGCCTGAGCCCGGAGTCCTTTCGCGAGAGTATGCATGAACAGGCCCGGCAAAGTGCCGCCATGGCCCTGGCGCTTGATGCCTTGGGTAGACATTTGGGACTGAGCGCATCTGATGATGAGATACATGAGGAATTCGTCAGGAGCGGTGCTAAGGATCCCGATGCTTTGTTGGAACGGTGGCGCGCCAATGGCCGTCTGTCCGAGATAAGACAGGGCCTGATTCGTATCAAGGCCGCCAAACATGCCTATGACACAGCCGAGGTTTTTGAGCCTGGCAGCCTTGAGACGACCGACGAGGTGGCCAAGGATACTCCTGTAGACGCGTCAACAAACGTGCTCAGAACCAGACCCAAGGCATCAGATGCGGCCAAGAAGGCCAAGCCGTCCGCCCGAGCCAAGGTGTCAGGCAGGTCTAAAGCCAAGGATACTCCCAAAGCAGACGCCAGGGACACAACGGGCGAACAGAGCGCCTCTACTAAAAAAGTCGCAACCAAAGCCAAGGCACCCACTGTGAGAAAGTCTAAGCCAAAGGCGCCTGATCCAGACAAAACCAAACCTGCGACTAAGACCGTGAACCAATGACCAACGAGAGGAAGACAGCATGAGCTACGAGAAAGAGCGCGCGGCACTTATCCCCTATGTTATTGAGCAATCCCCGCGTGGCGAGCGCAGTTATGACATCTACAGCCGACTGCTTAACGACCGTATCGTTTTTTTGGGTGAACAGATAGATGACCATGTGGCTAACACGGTAGTGGCCCAACTGCTGCACCTGGAAAGTGACGATCCGGAAAAGGATATCTCGCTGTATATCAACTCGCCGGGTGGTGTGATAACTTCCGGTTTGGCTATTTACGATACCATGCAGTTCATCAGATGCGATGTCTCCACGATTTGTCTGGGCATGGCGGCCTCAATGGCAGCCGTGTTGCTCAGTGCTGGTGCCAAGGGCAAACGCTATGTGCTTCCCAATTCGCGTGTGATGATTCATCAACCTCATGGAGGTGCCCAAGGCCAGCAAACCGAAATAGAAATAGCTGCCCGCGAGATACTCTATACGCGCGAGCGCTTGAACGAGATACTCGCCAAACACACGGGTCAACCTCTGGAGCGCATCCATGAGGACACGGAACGCGACAACTTCATGAACGCCGATCAAGCCTTGGAATACGGACTTGTTGACGAAATATTTGTCAAGCGTAGCGAGAAGAAGGAATAGTCCGGCAGGCGGAAAAGACCAAATATCTACCCAACTGTGACACTATAGCTGCGGTATACCAAGCTGGAAGCTAAAGGGCATATCCGCTGCCGGTACATCAAGGTGTCATAGCGACAAAGGTAGAATAATGGTCGAGACAGGGCAATAGTTAGACAAAGACAGCAGAGGTGGTTGAGGAAATGAGTAGTGATCTGATCGGTTTTAGTCATGGCGGTGGTGATTTTGGCGAGTTGCATTGCAGTTTCTGTGGTAAAACTCAGGACATGGTGCGCAAATTGATAGCCGGTCCCAGTGTCTTTATCTGCGATGAGTGCGTCAGGCTTTGCGAGGACATCATCCAACTTGACATGAGCATAGACGAGGTCGCCGGCGAAAGTGATCCGGATGATCATCCCGCTTTGGATGACCTTCCCACTCCGGAGCAGATACACGCTCAACTCTCCAGCTATGTCATCGGCCAGGAACAGGCAAAAAAAGCCCTGAGCGTTGCCGTTTATAACCACTATAAGCGTGTCGCCTTAGGTGAGGACAGCAAAGACGCCGAGGTCGAATTGGCCAAGAGTAACATCATGCTTATCGGTCCGACCGGCTGTGGCAAGACGTTGTTAGCCCAAACCCTGGCCCGCATACTGCAGGTGCCCTTTGCCATCGCCGATGCCACAGCTCTTACCGAGGCCGGCTATGTTGGCGAGGATGTCGAAAATATCCTGCTCAAATTGATAACCGCTGCTGACTTCGACATTGAGCGAGCACAGGTGGGTATCATCTATGTGGACGAGATCGACAAGATCGCCCGCAAGGCAGAAAATCTGTCCATCACGCGCGATGTCTCCGGCGAGGGAGTGCAACAGGCCCTGCTCAAGATCATCGAGGGTACCGAGGCTTCCGTGCCGCCCCAAGGTGGCCGCAAGCATCCCCAGCAGGAATTGTTGAAGATTGACACCACGAACATCCTGTTTATTTTGGGTGGCGCTTTTGTTGGCCTGGATAAGATAGTCGCCGACCGCATCGGTCGTAAGGGTGTCGGTTTTGCTGCTGAGGTCAAACAGCGGCATCGCAAACAGGATTCCGAAGTCCTGACGCACACCTTGCCCGAGGATCTGAACAGCTTTGGCATGATACCGGAATTTGTGGGCAGGATACCGGTGGTCTGTACCGTAGCCGAGCTGGACACCGCCGATTTGGTGCGCGTACTGACCGAGCCAAAAAACGCGCTGGTCAAACAATACATCAGAATGTTCTCCTTTGAGGATGTGCAGCTGACATTTTTGGATAATGCTCTTGAGGCGATTGCCGCCGAAGCCGTAGAACATGGTATCGGTGCTCGTGGCCTCAGGTCCATCTGTGAGCGAGTACTCATGGATATCATGTACGAGTTGCCCAGTAATGACACAATAGCCGAAGTGGTCGTTACTGCCGAGGCGGTACGCGGAGAGAAAAAACCCACAATCGTGCTGCATGGTTCTAAGACCAAAAGGAAAGCCAGTGCCTGAGAATCAAACAACAGAGTCTGAAAACCAAACAGTTAGCAAAAAATTGCCCGAATTGCCCCCGACGTATAACCCTAAAGATATCGAGTCCAGGTGGTTTTCTGTCTGGCAACAACAGGGCTATTTCAGCCGCGACGCTGGCGGTTTTGCCAATAATGACAAGCCACCTTACACGGTCGTCATCCCACCGCCAAATGTTACCGGTGTTTTACATATGGGCCACGCTTTGAACAATACCCTACAGGATATCCTGGTACGTAAGGCCCGGATGCAGGGTCGGCCCACGCGGTGGATACTTGGCACCGACCACGCCGGGATCGCTACCCAAAATCGAGTAGAGCAAAAATTGGCGGCTGAAGGACTGAGCCGCTTTGATCTGGGCAGAGACGCTTTTATCGAGGCCTGCTGGCAGTGGCGAGAGGAGTACGGCTCGACGATCATCGAACAACTTAAAGCCGTGGGCTGTTCGTGTGACTATGCCGATGAGCGTTTTACGATGGACACAGCCTATGCTCAGGCTGTACGCAAGGTGTTCGTTAATTGGTATGTTAACGGCTTGATTTATCGGGGGAATCGAATCATAAACTGGTGTCCGCGCTGTACGACTGCCTTAGCTGATGACGAGGTCGTCCATCATGAGGAGGCAGGAAAGCTCTGGCATCTGCGCTATCCATTAGACAAACCGGTTGATGGCGTTGAATATCTGGTTGTAGCTACCACGCGCCCGGAAACCATGTTGGGTGATACAGCTGTTGCTGTCAATCCAAACGATCAGCGTTATCAAGCCTTGGTCGCGACAAAGGCACAGGTGCGTCTGCCACTCACCGATCGGGTGATTCCGATCATTGCCGACGACTATGTTGATCCCGCTTTTGGCACCGGGGCGCTTAAGGTCACTCCGGCGCATGATCCCAACGATTTTGAACTGGGAAAGCGCCATGGTTTGGAGCAAATCAACATCTTTGACGAGCGGGCTTATGTCAACGCCGCAGGCGGCGACTTCTCTGGCCTGAGTCGCGAACAGGCCAGAGAAGCAGTGGTAAAGGCCTTAGAAGATCAAGACCTCCTGGAACAGATTACCGAGCATCAACATACCGTGGGTCATTGCTATCGTTGTGACACGACGATCGAGCCCTGGTTGTCTGAACAGTGGTTTGTAGCCATGCAGAAGCTGGCCGCGCCGGCGATTGCTGCTGCTCGAGAAGGTCGCCTGCGCTTTTATCCCCAACGTTGGCAAAATGTGTATTTGAACTGGCTGGAGAATATCCACGACTGGTGTATATCCCGACAGTTGTGGTGGGGTCATAGGATACCGGTATTTTATTGCGATACCTGCGGTTGGTCTGATGCCCTGGCAGAAGATCAGACCAGATGTCCTATCTGCGGCGCTCAGTTGCGCCAGGACGACGATGTCCTAGACACCTGGTTCTCGTCACAACTCTGGCCATTTGCTACCTATGGATGGCCGTCGCAACCCGATTCCAAACAGCAGTTAGCAGCCTATTATCCCACTCAGGTACTGTCCACCGCCCGCGACATCATCTTTTTGTGGGTGGCACGGATGGTAATTTCGTCGTTGTATTTCATGGAAGGACAATTGCCGTTTGGCGACGTTCTGGTTCACCCCACCGTGTTGGATGCTGAGGGCAATATTATGTCCAAATCGCGCGGAAACGGCGTTGATCCCATGGAGCTTATCGACTCTTATGGTGCGGATGGCATGCGCTTTGGCCTGGCGTTACAGGTGACCGGCACCCAGGATTTGCGCTTCAACCCTGATAATCTTCTCAAATATCGCCACTTTGCCAATAAGATATGGAATGCCACCCGTTATGTGCTCTTGAATATAGCTGATTTAGATTTGGGTGATGAAGCCGTCAGGCCGATGCCGACGACCGATGCCGACCGATGGATACTGTCGCGCTTGGCGCGTCTTTGCCTTTATCTTGACGACGAAGCCCATACCTATGACTTTGGTGCCAGCGCCCGAGCCCTGCACGAGTTTTTCTGGAATGAGTTTTGCGACTGGTATATCGAGCTTGCCAAAAGCCAGACAGCACGAAAGCCCCTACGTGCTTCTACGGCTTCTAACTTGGTATATGTATTGGAAGTAGCCTTAAGACTGCTCCATCCGTATATGCCACATCTCACCGAGGAATTATGGCAGGCGCTGCCACATGGCGTTGGTGTACCGCACCTGATAGTGGCACCGTGGCCGGACAGCCTGGGTTTGACTCGCTTTATCGATGAGGCAGCCGAGCAGCATATCGACCGGCTGCGGGCCATCGTTTCTGCTGTGCGCTCTACCCGCGCTCGCTACGGTATCTCGCCCAAGCAAGGTTTGCGCGTGGCTGTAAACGTGGCCGGTGGCGATGAGGAAGCTAAAATCAAGGCAGCGGCTCTGAATCAACAGGCAGACCTGATACGCAGTCTGGCGCGCTTAGATGCCCTGGCTATCAGCAGTGGCCTTAGGCGGCCGGAGCAGGCCGCGCTAAGCGTTGTGGACGACCTGGAGATATTTGTCGAGTTGGTAGGCATCGTTGATGTTAAAGCCGAGTTGGCTCGTTTGAAAAAGGAGCAGACAAAACTTACCGGTGATTTGGCTCAGCTTACGAAAAAACTCGATAATCACGGCTTTATCGCCAAGGCCGATCCCTCTATTATCGAAAAGACTCGGGAAGATGCTGCCGGACTTACCTCGGCCCTAGAGCGCCTTCACGCGCAGATTGAAGCCCTGCGATGACCTCTGCGTGGTGGGGAATATGGTCGCACGGGGTAGTGTCAGGCAGTTTGGCCCGGCTGTTGCCGGGCGTTGCCGAGGCTTTCTCCGCCTTATCCTATCCCAGCTTGTGTTGTGTAATGGGGCGCTTTTGCTCACTGATGAGCAGGTAACTCCAGGCGCTATGCCCACTCGTGCTCAGCGTATCATCGAACAGGCTCGCGCGTTGGGGATAAACCCCACGCTGGAGAACTTTAAGCGCTTCTGTGACGGCATTGACTCACCTCAGGAGCGCTACAGCTGTGTACAGGTGGGCGGCACCAACGGCAAGAGTTCTACCGCGCGCTATCTCGCAGCGATACTCCAGCAGCATGGCCTGGGCGTGGGGCTTTATACTTCGCCGGAGTTAGTGCGACTCAACGAGCGTATCGAAATTCGCGGCCAGGTGATTACCGACGATGATCTGGAGCGTTCACTTTCTACGCTTGCTTCCCAAGCTAAAAAATGGGATATACAACTCAGCGAGTTTGAACTCTTTAGCGCCGTTGCGCTCACGGAGTTTGCTGTCCACGCGGTAGATTATGCAGTGTTGGAGGTTGGCCTTGGGGGCCGCTGGGATGCCACAAGTGTTGTTTTGCCCCGTCTGGCGATACTTACGGGTGTTGATTTCGACCACACTCAGATACTGGGGTCAACCATCAAAGAAATAGCACGCGACAAGGCAGCGATTATCAAACCCGGTACCACGGTAGTTCTGGCAGATACGAGACCAGAAGCCCTGGATATATTCCAGGACCGCGCGCGCGCGGTCGGCGCTACGGTTGTCTTGGCTACAGAAGAACTCGGTAATGTGGCGCTGCCATCGCCTGCGCGATTGTTTGCCTCCTATCAGCGAGCCAATCAGTCCACGGCTCTGACTGCGGCCCGTGCGCTGCTGAAAAGCGACTTCGTGTTGGACGTGGCTCAAAACGCTCTGAGAGATACCGTTATTCCGGGGCGCTTTGAGACAGTCTGTGAGCAACCACTGGTAATAATTGACGCAGCTCACAACCCACAGGCTCTGGCCGTGTTGATGACCGCTTTGGTCGATGCTGGCCTGCTGCCACCCTTTTCAGCCTCCGACGCTTCTTTTCGCACACCCCCCATCCTTTTGTTAGCCTTACTGGCAGACAAAGACGCCGAGGCCATCCTCGCTGCTTTGGAACCCTATGAAATTGAGGTAGCAGTGACCCAGACCGCCAGTCCTCGAGCTTTGGGCGCGGACGCACTTGCCAGCATAGTCGCATCCCGTTTGGGATATGCTCCTTTGACCTTTGCTACCAGTGCCGAGGCTCTCGATGCGCTCATACCGCACGGGCGTCCGATAATCGCCTGCGGCTCAATTACCCTGGCGGGCGAAGTCAAACGACGATTCGCTCCCGCGCGACATTCTGATAAAATGAGCCAGACAGACAACAACCGATAACAATCGAACAGAAGGATATCCGCATGCAGGATCTGCTCAATTCCATCATCACCCCCGAGGTCAGGTTCGCCATTACACTTATCGTAGCGCTTATCGGCGTTTTCTATCTCATCTCCATTGTGTGGGTCATCCGTGATGCCTACCTACGTGGGGCCAATCCGATAATCTGGGGTGTCGTAAGTCTCGTACCTTTTCTTGGGGCCTTTGCCTATGCCATGATGCGCCCGCCGATGCTGCTCTCAGATAAAGACGAACAGAATCTGGACTTTGCGCTCAAACAACGTCAGTTGATGAATTACGGCGAGTGCGGCAAATGCGGTTATCCGGTAGAGAGAGAATATCTGATGTGCCCTCGCTGTGGCACCCAGCTTAAGAACGAATGTCGACAGTGTGGTCATGCCCTCAATCCTGAATGGTCAGTCTGCCCTTATTGCTGTACACCGGTTGGAAAATAGATGTCCATCAGCGTTCATGTGCCCGACGGTTCTGTTCAGTCACTGCCCGACGGTGCGACCGCCTATGATCTGGCAACAGGTATTGGACCTGGTTTGGCCAAAGCCGCGTTGGCTGCTCGCATTAATGCTGAAGTGGTGGATCTGAGTACCGAACTCAAAGAGGCCGATGAAGTCGAGATAATTACGCGTACTTCTCCCGAGGCTTTGGATATCCTCAGGCATTCTACTGCCCACATCATGGCCGAGGCCATTAAGTCGCTTTATCCCGAGGCGCGTTTTGGTACTGGTCCGGCCATTGAGGATGGATTTTACTATGACATCCAGCTTGACCGGTCGCTTTCCACCGACGATTTTGCAACCATTGAGGCCAAGATGACTACGATTATCACGTCTGCCAGCGGCTTTGAGCGGCGTGAGGTTTCGCGCGAGGAGGCCAGACGTCTGTTTGCCGATCAACCCTTGAAACTTGAGTTGATTGACGAATTGCCACCGGGCGAGGTTATCAGTGTATACAGCCAAAACGATTTTATCGACCTGTGCAAAGGCCCCCACATTCCTACGACGACAATGATCAAAGCCTTCAAACTTACAAAGTTAGCTGGGGCTTACTGGCGCGGTGACAATACCCGCCCAATGCTCCAGCGTATCTATGGCACAGCCTGGTTCAAACAACAAGACCTTGAGGACTATCTGACGCGTATTGAGGAGGCCGAAAAGCGCGACCACCGCAAACTGGGTCAGAGGCTGGGCATCTACGTGATGGACGAGCAGGCGGGGGTTGGTCTACCGTTGTATCTGCCCAACGGGGCTCGGATTATCCGCATCCTCCAGGAGTGGCTGCGCCGCGATCTGTATGCCCGTGGTTATGAAGAGGTCATCACCCCTCATATTTATCAGGCCGAGGTCTGGAAGCGAAGCGGCCACTACTATTTCTACAAAGACAATATGTATTTCTTTGAGGTAGATGAGAGCGAACATGCCAATGGCTCCAAGTTCAACGAATATGGGGTCAAACCGATGAACTGCCCGGGCCATGTCATGCTCTATGCCAGCCAGCTACGCTCCTATCGCGATCTGCCCCTGCGTTTCTTTGAATTTGGCACCGTCTATCGCCATGAGCTCAGCGGTGTCGTTCACGGTCTGCTTCGGGCGCGGGGCTTTACCCAAGACGATGCCCATATCTTTTGTCGCCAAGACCAGGTTCTGGATGAGATTGTGGACATACTCAAGCTCGTTGACCATATCATGAATACGTTTGAATTTTCCTATACTGCCGAGATATCAACACGACCACCCAAATCCATCGGCGATATCGAGAAGTGGGATTTTGCTACGACGCAGCTCAAGCTGGCCTGTGAGCGCCACGGCCTCAATTATCAGATCAACGAGGGCGATGGAGCTTTTTATGGACCTAAGATAGATATCAAGGTCAAGGATGCCATTGGTCGCACCTGGCAATGTTCGACGGTGCAGATTGATTTTAATTTTCCGGAACGTTTTGATCTGAAATACCGCACGGCCGACAACAGTACCGAACAGCCCTGGATGCTGCATCGCGCCATCTTTGGCAGCATTGAACGCTTTTTGGCTATTCTCATTGAGCATTATGCCGGCGCGCTGCCTCTGTGGTTAGCTCCAATCCAGGCCGTGGTCATCCCTATCTCCGATCGCCATCAAGATTATGCCCAAAAAGTGGCTGCTGAGTTAACGGCAGCGGGTGGCCGCGTGGAACTGGCAACGCAAAATGAGCCAATGAAGGTTAAGGTAGCGATTGCTCAACAGCGTCAGATACCCTATATGTTGATAGTGGGGGATAAGGAGCAGGCCGACAAGAGTGTGAGTGTGCGTGAGCGTCGTGCGGGCGATATAGGCAGCCAGCCCCTTGATGAGTTCACGCAGGTAATTGCCGCTGCTCGACTATGAGCTTACGTCAGTCAGGTACGGGCTTAAGGCAATCGGGGTGTCACCTTATGCACATCCATAATACACGTGGTAGCTTATACGGGCACTTACACCTCGGCCTTTGGTCGCGCGTCTGGATTGCCACGCCTTCTACGATGGCCCGCACTGACAGGACGTAATAAACGCTACCTCCTTAGACGTCCAGGAAGTCTCGCCAGGAGTCAAACTCGCGCTCAGACTGGGCCAGGCCCTGCTCGTAGGCTGTGGCCAGTTTTGCTCTGTCTATTGTCGTGTTCTTGAGTTCCATGATCTGAGGATGGTAGACAAGTGCCCGCCCCTCGCTGGCAAGTGTGTCCAGACGATCGTATATCTCGTTATAGAAGCGATAGCGCTGTTCTGAGCGATAGAGGACATCGGGGTGTTTGCCCATTAGCAGCTTGTTTAACCATGGCCGTTTGGACGGGCTTTTTCTAAAACCCTGCGGTTGAGTACAGACCACGAAAAAACGTTCGTAACCATCGCGGATGGCTGCATCCAACATGATACCCCAGCTATCGCCCAGGCCACCATCCAGATATCTATGGCCGCGAAATGACACAACCGGCATCACCACCGGCATGCTGGACGAGGCCTGAACCATAGTCATCAGATCCTTCAGGTTTCCTATATCGGCTTTTGTCCATTCGACTGTGCGACCACTGTCTACCTCGTAGCTTTCTATATGCATCTGGGCGGGGTTGGCCATGAACGTGTCGTAGTCAAACGGCAAAAGTCCGTCGGGTTCTCCAGATTTCTGGTAGATAAGACGCGAGTTAAAATAGCCGTTTCCCAAGAGCATCTGACCAAGACCGGCAACGTGTTTTTCGCCGATGAATTCCACAAACGAACGACGAGCACGTTGAGAGTCGCGGGAGATGTAATTGACTACATTCGTACTGCCCGCCGATATGCCATAAACATCAGCAAAATAGACGTTGTTCTTCAACAGTGTGTTCAAGACAGCGGCGGTATGCGCCGCCCGCATGCCCCCACCTTCAAAAATCAGCGCCACATCGCGGACATTGATCGACAAACAACCCTTCATATCGTTAGGGCTGAAACCGCCGGTTGATACGTCATATCTGTCGCTGATAGATGACGCACCTGAATCGGTTGAGGGGATTAGGAACCTATTGTTCAAAGTGACATCTCCAGACTTATTGGGCAGTGATCAGAACCCGTAACCTCGGGATAGATGTTTGCAGTCTGGATACTGTTTGCAAGTCGCTCGCTCACAAGGAAGTAATCAATGCGCCAGCCGGTATTATTGGCGCGCGCGTTGCCCCTAAAAGACCACCAGGTATAGGCACCCTGACGCTCTGGGTACAGGTGTCTGAACGTATCAGTAAATCCAGCCGCCAACAGTTCGTTAAAGTCGGCGCGTTCCTCATCCGAAAAACCGGCATTTCCGCGGTTTGATTTAAAGTTCTTCAGATCGATTTCATTATGGGCGACATTCAGGTCACCGCAGATAATGACCGCTTTATCCTGATCCAGCGTGGATACGAAGCGCCTGAATGCCGCGTCCCAGGCCATACGCAGATCTATACGGGCCAGGCCATCTTGGGCGTTGGGCGTATAGCAGCATACGAACCAGTAGTCGTCGAACTCAAGGGCGCATATCCGTCCCTCGGTATCAAGCACACGAGGATCCAAAAGACCCAAGCCGGTGCCGTCTTGAGCGTTTATCCCCAAGCTACGCACTACCTGAAGCGGTTCGCGTTTGCAAAACACAGCCGTGCCAGAATAGCCTTTGCGATCTGCGTAACTCCAGTAGTCATGATAGGCGTCGGGCATATCCAGCGTTACCTGGCCGCCTTGCAGCTTGGTTTCCTGGATAGCAAAGATGTCGGCATCAAAGCTGTCAAACACTTCATAGAAACCTTTTTTGAGCGCTGCCCTAAAGCCGTTAACGTTCCAAGACACCATCTTTGTGCTCATATCTCTCCTTTATTCAGACATTGCTATCAGCCTTGTTATCGGCCCAGCGAGTCTAGGGCATTGCCGGTACAACCAATCTGGCAAAAAAAGTTTTCAGAGAGATAGTAGCGCTATCGCATATTTTTTGCTGACTTGATAAAATTACCACATAGCTTTTTTGCGTGTATGTGTAAGACGTACTTGACTGTGCACAGCCCCTGTTTATCGACTACGGACGTTTTTTTGGAGCAGATCTGCGAGATTATGAATCGAATCCGAGCAACAGCCATTCGAATCTTTGGGACGCTTTTTGCCGACAGACGGCGCACGGTCATACTACTTGTGCTGTCTGCCCTCTTTGCTCTCAGTAATGTTTTTGTGCAACCGGTGTTCTATCGGGGTAGTATCGATCAGATTACCTCCAGCGCTCAGGGTTGGATAACAGCACTCGTGCAGATTTTGGGGTTGACCGTGGGTATCGCTGTGATATTGGCGGTGATATGTGCTTTTGGACGGCGCTTTTTCGTTTGGATAGCGCGCTTTAACCCGTTGCCGCAGTTGACCTTTGGCTGGCATAAGCGCTCTGTACTACTCGTGGCGGCCGTGATAATGATACTGTGGCTACCCTGGATTATTATTTATTTTCCCGGGTCGGCACCGTATGATGCGATAGCCCAGATATATCAGATGCATGGCTCCGGTGCACTGCGCCCCGAGGTCTATGAACTAACGCTTGGTGGCTGGATATCAAATTCTCATCCTGTCCTGCACACGCTGATCCTCGGCGCTTTCTTTGAACTGGGCCATGCTCTGGGCTCGCAGGATCTGGGTATTTTTATGTATACCTTCTTCCAGTGTCTTGTGCGGGCAGTGAGCTTTGCCGCGGTCTGTTGTTATATCCGCCGTATTGGCGCCCCGCAACTCTTCTGTTTGCTGGCCCTGGTGTTTTTTGGGCTGTTTCCAGCCATATCCACCTCCTCGGTCGTGATATTCAAAGACCATCTCTATTCGCCGCTTTACGCGATCTATCTGATATTTATTATCGAGATAGTGCTCAGCAAAGGAGAAGTGCTGGGCATCAGGAAGTTCATTATCGGCCTGAGTATCATAGCTACACTTTTGGCCCTTCTCAAACACCCGGGCATCTATATTGTGGTTGGAAGTGCGGTACTGCTGGCACTTGTCTACCGTCGACAGATAAAGTCGTTGCTGGTTTCGGTGCTGCTGCCGATTGTGACCGTATCGGTGCTTCTCCCCTTTGTGGTCTTTCCGGCGCTGAACATCGTTCCGGCCGGTTCACAGGATCTGTTCGGTCCGTTTTTCATGCAGACCGCCAAGGTCATCAAGGACCACCCAGAAGCTATGGGTCCTGAGGAGCGTGACATAATCGATCAGGTTGTGCCTTATCGGGTCATCGCAACAGGTTATAGTGTCATGACCTCTGACTATCTCAAGGGAAACTTCAGGCAAAATTCGACCTTGTCCCAGAAGCTGGATTATCTACTGCTTTGGCTGCGCCAAGGTTTTGAGTATCCCAAAGAATATTTTGAGGGATATTTTGTTTTGGAAGATTCCTGGATAGTACCTTTGGATGGTTGGGAAGTGTATGATCTCATTGGGCCGCACCATCAGTTGACTGTCATTGATGTCGTGGGCCATAACAACCGGTTGCCTCAGAACAAGGCTCGGGACATAGCTGGCGACCTCTACTTTGGCTATCACCCCGAGTTGACTCAAGCCAAGCAATTTATGCGCGATACTTTCCTGCACACCCGAACTGTGCCGGTCATCGGTTTTTTCTATTCCGTAGCTACCTACACTTTTTATTTTCCGTTGCTGTTCTTAGGTGTTGTACTGCTTAATCGCCGTAGTTTCCTGCCGGTTTTTTTGCCGGTAGCCTTGTCGTTTATGGTGCTGATGGTCTCGCCGATGGCTATGTCTCGCTATGCCCTGCCTTTTTTGGAATCAACACCCTTGCTATTCACGTTGGCGATCCTTGCCTTTCTCCAGCCCCAAACGCGGGCTATGTTACACTTGCACAGTTCAAAAAGTCATCTGTCAGAGCCCGGTTTTGGAATATCGAACCAAGACGACTCAATTGCCGGCAGTGCCACCCCCTCTGCGTCAGACCAAGACAACGAGGGCACTCGCCGGACCGATTCTGTCGCGTCGGGCTCTGACACGTCGATTATCGACGAGAAGGATAGTGCTGTGCTCGATACCGCGTCCAATCCTAAGAGACGCGCAAGCGGCATAACGACCGAGGTGTGAGGCCAGAATCAATGCGTGATACTACCATAGCAGTACTTATCCCCGTGTATAACGAGTCGCAGACAATCGCTAAAGTCATAGACGACTTTGCCCGGGAGTTGCCGCAGGCCACAATCTATGTCTATGACAACAATTCTTCAGATGGCAGCGCTGCCATCGCTGCTGAACAGGGAGCCGTTGTGCGCAAGGAGACCCGACAGGGTAAGGGTAATGTCGTGCGTCAGATGTTTCGCGAAATTGATGCCGATTATTATGTTATGGTCGATGGCGACGATACCTATCCCGCCGAGGCCGTCCACAGTCTGTTGGAGCCTTTGTGGACGGGCGAAGCGGATATGGTCATCGGCGATCGTCTTTCTAACTTCACCTACCATAGAGAGAATAAACGAGCCTTCCACAGTTTTGGCAACAACCTCGTGCGCAAGCTGATACAGCTGATCTACGGGGTACGCATTACCGATGTGCTCACGGGTTACCGTGCATTTTCGCGTTTGTATGTCAAAGCCTGTCCGATACTTTCGCGTGGCTTTGAAATCGAAACTGAACTGACAATCCACAGTATCGACAAGAACTGGCGCATCTGCGAGGTACCCATCGACTATCGTGATCGCCCCGAGGGCTCTGTGTCCAAATTATCAACGTTTGGCGACGGTTTTAAGGTGTTGCTAAAGATCCTCAGTCTTTTTAAGGATTACCGGCCGCTGGTGCTGTTCGCAATTATTGCCTGCGTGCTTTTGCTCGTGGGCATCATAGTGGGCATAACCGTGATTGTGGACTATCTCAATACCGGCCTGGTTGCGCGCTTCCCTTCGGCTATTTTGGCCGTAGGACTTGTGTTTAGCGGCCTGCTTTGTCTGACCTCGGGGCTGATTCTCGACACTACGGTCAAGAGCTGGCGTAAACACTACGAGTTGACTGTCACACATGACTATGCTGCCCAACAGCGCTACCAGCAGGGGAGAAGTGCCCAACAGCGCTACCAGCAGGGGAGAAGTGCCCAAGACACCGTCGAGCGGACTGATGCCCGGCAGCGCTCTGTCGACAAGACTCAGGAGCGCTAGTGGGTGAGGAACCCCCCCGTCCGACACTCGAAATCGCTTCTATTCTCAGGCAGGGCGGACGCTATTTAATCGTAGGCTTCTCCTCGGCCCTTATCGAATTGGTGCTGTTCTTTAGTCTGCATGAGCTGTTGGCCGCGCATATTATCCTCAGCAATGTTTGTGCTATTACAATAGCAACTGCCTACAACTTCTGGTTGAGTCGTACCTGGACGTTCAGGTCGGTGTCCAGTCTGCCTCGCTCGGCTGTGCTTTATCTGTTGTTGTTTGTGTTTAACCAGGTGTTCTCCTCGGTGACCATCGTCTGGCTTGTGGGGTTGGGATTGCTGCCTATTTTGGCCAAGCTGTTCACGATGGCCTGTATTGTCTGCTGGAACTTCGTGCTCTACCGTCAGGTCATATTCAGATAGATTCAGGGTCTTCCTTGCTCTTCCTTTTTTGCTTATCTTGAATTTCTTGATATTTTAAACATCGTTGCGGTTGTTTCTACGAAAATCTGCTACACTAGACAAGCGCTGTAAAAACGTATACGGGGTGTTGCAGATTTATAAGTCTGAGGTCGCGACCCCTATAATATATGCATAGATGCGGGAGGCGGATGCAATGACTGACTCAATTAAAGACCTAACAGGAACACGCGATGACAATCAACGCGAGTTGATTATGATTGTCGACGACAGCATCTCAAATTTGAAAATTGCAAAGAATGCCCTTTCTGATGCATTTGATGTGCTCACGGTACTCTCTGCCGCCAAAATGTTTGAACTTTTGAAGCGAACCATCCCCGATATTATTCTGCTCGATATAGAGATGCCGGATATGGACGGATATGAAGCGATAGGCATCCTGAAGGCCTCAGCAAGAACCAGAGATATCCCTGTCATCTTCCTGACTGGCAGAGGAGACGCGGAGTCCGAACTCAAAGGGCTTAACCTGGGGGCTGCCGACTACGTCGCCAAACCGTTTATGCCTGCCCTCATGCGCAAGCGCGTGCAGGTCCACCTTACGGCAGAAAGTCAAAAACACATGCTTGAGGAGCAGGCGAATATTTTAACGGCACAGGAGAGGATGCTGCTTGACTTTAACGACAATCTGATGAAGATGGTTGACGAGAAGACCGCCAAGGTTGTTGAGTTGCAAGACACGATGCTGTATACCGTGGCAAATCTTGTAGAAAGCCGCGACGACGTTACGGGCAAGCACATAGAACGTACGGAACGCTGGCTTTCGCTCCTCATTGATGCGGCCTGCGATGCAGGGGTCTACACAGATCAGATAACATCTTGGGACATACCGCTTCTTTTGCGCTCCTCGCAGTTGCATGACGTGGGTAAAATCTCTGTCAGCGACCGTATTTTGAAAAAGCCTGGACCGTTGACCGCAGAAGAGTTCAGCGAAATTAAAAAGCATGCGACGTTCGGTGTGAGGATAATCGAACGTATGGAATCGAAGACGACCGAAAGCGATTTTCTTAGATATGCAAAAATACTCGCGGGGACACACCATGAGAAGTGGGATGGTTCCGGTTATCCGGATGGACGTGGTGGACGGGACATTCCGTTGCCCGGTCGTTTCATGGCCTTGGCCGATGTTTATGATGCGTTGACATCGGAGCGGCCCTACAAAAGACCTTATCCTCATGAGAAGGCCGTAGGAATTATCATGTCTGAGAAAGAAACGCATTTTGACCCTGCTCTGGTTGATATATTCATGCGTGTAGAAAGCCGTATCAAGGAAGAGAATGAATTCAACAGGGCCATGTATGGCAAGGAGCCAATCCCCGGCGAGGAGTCAATCCCCAGCGAGGAGGCATCTTTTGGCGATGACCCGAGCAAAGACGACGGCCCTCCCAGAGCAGGCGCGGGGTTCGACAGCACACCATCGACCATGAACGCTGCTTTTTAAGCCGAGGCCACAGATTGAGACCAAGCCGCAAGGAAGGAATATGATGATCGCAAACGCTCCAAGAAATCTCAAAAGGATAGGTACGCGCTCCCTACTTTTCCTGCTTGCCCTTGCGTTTGTACTGCTCTCCTTGCCTGCGGTGGGTCAGGCCCAGGGAGAAACCTTAGACCTGACAAGCGAGGAAAAGGCATTCATCGAAGAGCATCCTGTCATCCGGGTGAGCATTAATCGAAATTTTGTTCCCTTTGAATATTTGGACGAGAACGGAGATTATGTTGGCATAGCGCCTCATTTTCTTGAATTGATCGGGAAAAAGACCGGTCTTGTTTTTGAGCCTGCCAAAAATTTCAGCTATACCTATGCAGAAGCGCAGGAAATGGTTAAGGAGCGCGAGCTTGACCTGCTCCCGTCTTTAGGGTGGACGCAGGAGAGGGAAGACGCATATTGGTTGACGGAGATTTATTACGAATACCAAATGACCTTTGTGACGCGCAGCGACTATGATGCGAATAGCGTAGATGACTTCAGGGGGAAAAGGATCGCGGTGGAGGCCAACACTGCCATTGCGGATTTTGCCGCGTCTGAACTCGGTGCTCATGTAAGCCTTTACGACACAGAAGACGAGGCGTTGCTTGCTGTTGCGGAAGGTACGGAGGAAGTGGCACTGGGCCACCTTCGCAGTATCATGACCACCTCCGGCAAGCTGGGGGTTTCCCAATTCAAGCTCATCACGATCAATAACGAAGAAGGAGAAGGCTTTCATATGGGAGTCCGCAAGGACTGGCCGATTCTTCGTGACATCTTGGACAAGGCTATTGACTCCGTCACGCCAGAGGAGCGAGCCAACATCTTGGAACACTGGCAAGATGCCGGTAACGATGATGACGAGGTCTTTAAAGCGCTGCTACCGTGGGCGATTGGGATAGGTGCCGTCATAGCAATCACGTTAATCGCGATTGCTGTCAGGACGTATGTAAGCAGGAAAAAACTCGCCACCCATTTACGCAACGAGATGATTTTGGCGCAAAGGGTCGAAGAGCAGACCAAGGCACTGCAGGAACAGACACGACTCGCCGTGGAGGCGTCTCAGGCAAAAAGCGAGTTCCTTGCCAAGATGAGCCATGAGATACGCACACCTATGAATGTGGTCATTGGACTGGCTGAGGTATTGTTGCGACGCGATCTGCCCGAAGATGCCAAACAGGAGGTGTGGCACATCAGGCAGTCGGGAATCCATCTGCTCTCGATCATAAACGACATACTGGATTTCTCAAAAGTCGAAGCGGGCAAAATGGAGTTGACGGACTCGGCATACATGTTCGGCTCTCTGCTTCATGATGTGGAAAACATCATTCGATTCCGGGTCGCAGAAAAACCGATTACCTTCACCATGATAGTCGATCCGAGTTTGCCAAACATGCTACGTGGCGATATGACGCGCATTCGACAGATCCTGCTGAACCTTCTGGGTAACGCTGTCAAGTTTACACAGGAAGGCACTATCACCTTGACTGTGTCCGGAGAGCTTAAGGGCGAGAATGCAATACTTCTCGCATTTGAAGTGGCCGATACAGGAATTGGGATTGATGAGGAAGACATTGATAAGGTTTTTGACAACTTCCAACAGTCCGACCTCGTGCAGAATAGCGATATTGAAGGAACCGGACTCGGCCTTCCGATCTCGCAGGCGCTCAGCAACCTCATGGGCGGCGAAATCACGTTGAAAAGCGTACACGGCAAAGGCAGTGTTTTCACAGCCTTTATTCCACAGGAGATAGCAGATGCCCAACCTCTCATGCGCTATGATGAGATCGCCGAGTATGAGGAAAGGAATCAGAGCATAAGGTTCATAGCGCCGAGTGCGCGCATCCTTGCCGTTGATGATTCCGACACCAATCTGATAGTGCTCAATGGTCTGTTGGCACCTTTTGAGGTGATGATAGACGACTGTCTGCGTGGTGAGGACGCCATCGAAATGGTAAAAGAAAAGCACTACGATCTTATCTTTATGGACCACATGATGCCCGGCATGGACGGTGTTGAGACTGTCAAAGTGATACGCGAATGGGAGGGTACAAGTGGTGACGCTGTTCCCATCGTCGCGCTCACTGCAAATGCAGTTGCAGGAATGAGAGAGATGTTTTTAGAGAATGGCTTTAACGACTTTTTGGCAAAGCCAATAGAGATACATCTTCTCAACAGGATGATGGAAAAGTGGATACCGCTTGAGAAACGAGAAGATCCTCGTCCGACGGAAGCCCGCACTGGCGATAATGATTCAGCCGGCGACACACCCGATATGGATTTTTCCGTCGAGGGGTTGGATATGGAGTCGGGCTTGTCCATGACCGGTGGCTCTGTCAAGCAATACCGCGATGTGTTGATGCTTTTTTCCAAAGAGGCCGCAGAGAGGTTGCCCGTATTGCAACAGATTCCAGATGACGCTGGCCTTTTATCATTTACGACGAACGTGCATGCGCTTAAAAGTGCTCTGAAGTCCATTGGCGCATCCGCGCTGTCTGAGGAAGCGAAAGTTCTTGAAGATGCAGGAAAAGCAGCCGATATAGATTACATCAGCGAGAATCTGCCTGTTTTTTACGTACAACTGAATGCGCTTATTGAACGGATACGCCGTGCGCTCAAAGACGGTTCGGAAGATGCATCTGTGGGCGAGAGTCCCCCAATACCGCTCAACGAAGAAATCATTGCGCAGCTGAGACAGGCTTTAACGGATGCCGACGTCGGGGCGGCAGACCGATATCTGGAAGCATTAAGCGACTCGGCGTGCGGAACAAAGGTACGAGACGTGCTCGATGAGATATCGGATAGCGTTTTGATATCAGATTTTGATGAAGCGATTCGCCTTGCGGACGTGCTGGTAAAAAGCGACCATAATGTGGCATAATTATCTTTTGACTTTCTATCGATGAGCTGCTGTAAGCAAAACCACGACGATTGGAGTTACCATGCCTAACTTTCCCGACCCGTTTGTTGGCGCTGACCCTCAAAAGCTGAGTAAAGCCGACCTGGTCCAGGCCATCCGTATCGACATAGCCGGCGAACTGGAGGCGATGTTTCTTTATGACGCCCACGCTCGAGCTACTGACGACGAGCTGGTGCGCAAAACGCTCTTTGAAATTCGCGATGAGGAACGCGAGCATACCGGCGAGTTGATCTCGCTGTTGCGTTATCTTGATCCCAAAGAGACCGATCTGCTTTTAGAAGGTCAGGGCGAAGTTCAAGAGAAGGCTGAGAAGCTGGGAGTGGACTTCAAACGACTGCTCAGCGAATAGCCATCAAAGGCATTGATAGCCGCTGGAGTCATCAACTGTCCAGCGCATATGCATACCTACAGACGGTTATCGTGCGAACGCTACGATGGTATCATACGGTATAGGTAGATCGACCTTAACGCTAAGACCAGGGAGTCACCAGGGCGTTACCATCACCATGTGATGTGGTACACACAGATCGGTACATACGGGGCTGTGTTGTCTGCATCAGATCGTGCATCCTATTTTGTGATGGTGGTCATATGCTTGTGGTCTGACCAGAGCTGCTTACAAGACTAAAAGAGGCGATAAAGCCGATGAGAGGCGATACTAACATGCAAATGACACCAGAGACAGACTATGTACTCAAATCTATTCAAAGTAACGATGTCCATTTCATTCGGCTGTGGTTTACAGATGTTCTGGGTTTTCTCAAGTCATTTGCAGTGACTCCTTCCGAGATCGAGACGGCGTTTGAAGAGGGAATGGGCTTTGACGGTTCTTCAATAGAGGGATTTTCGCGCATCCAGGAGTCAGACATGGTGGCATTTCCCGATGCCGCGACGTTTCAGACCCTGCCCTGGCGCCCCAAAGAAAACGGCGTAGCCAGGATGTTTTGCGATATCCGCACCCCTGATGGCCAACCGTTTGACGGTGATCCACGTTTTGCGCTCAAACGTATGTTGGACAAGGCCGCAGATATGGGCTACGTGATGAATGTCGGGCCAGAGCTGGAGTTTTTCTATTTCTCCTCTCCCCAGTCCACCGAGCCAATCGACAACGGCGGTTACTTTGATTTGACCCCGCTGGATCTGGCGAGCGACATCCGTCGTGATACAGTGCTCAGTTTGGAGCATATGGGCATTCCGGTGGAGTATTCTCACCATGAAGTCGCTCCTTCGCAACACGAAATCGATTTGCGCTACGATGATGCTCTGTCTATGGCCGATGCCGTGATGACGTATCGTCTGGTGGTCAAGGAGGTGGCTTTGAAGCATAATGTCTACGCGACGTTCATGCCCAAGCCTCTGGCCGCTTATAACGGCAATGGTATGCACGTGCATCAGTCGTTGTTTACCGAAGACGGACAAAACGCGTTTTTTGATGAGGGCGACTCTCAGGGCTACAACCTTTCTGAGGTGGCTAAAAGTTATATTGCGGGCATCCTTAAATACGCGCCGGAGTTTACGGCGATTACCAACCAATTTGTTAATTCCTACAAACGGCTGGTGCCGGGGTATGAAGCACCGGTCTATATAACCTGGGCCCGACGTAACCGTTCTGCCCTGGTACGGGTGCCGCTGTATAAGCCCGGTAAAGACGGGGCGACTCGCATCGAAGTACGCAGCCCCGATCCGTCCTGTAATCCTTACCTGGCCTTTGCCGCCATGTTAGGAGCTGGTTTGGCCGGAATTGAGCAAAACCTGGAGTTGCCGCCAGAGTTTACCGCCAATGTCTATGAGCTAACTGCCGAGCAATTGGTGCAACAGGGCGTAGAGATGCTGCCTGCCAGTCTGGGCGATGCTGTCGATGCTTTGGAGTCTTCGCAATTGATGAAAGAGGTACTGGGTGAGCATATCCACAGTTATTTCGTGCGCAACAAGCGCGAAGAATGGGCGGCTTACCGTGCCGATGTCTCTCAGTGGGAACTCGACCGCTATCTGGATGTCCTCTAGTCTGCTGCTAACAAAACGCTTAAAGCGTATATGCTCCCCTGTGGTACGTCGGGGCATACAGATACTGCCAGCGGCGCTTTGGCTATCATCACTGTCGCGCTCGTGTGTAGGTTGACCGATGCACACACTCTTCTCTCATGCTCTGATAACAATAGCTGGCCACTATGGTGCAGGCAAGACCAATCTGGCCTTGAACATTGCCCGTAACCTGCTTTGTGCCAAAGCGCACCCACGCATCATTGACCTTGACATCGTAAATCCTTATTTTCGCACGAGTGATAACCGTACGCTGCTGGACAGTTGGGGCGTTGAGCTCAAAGGGCCGGCCTTTGGCGGGAGTAATCTGGACGCGCCGGCGCTGGATGCAGGTATCGATACCCTGATTGCTCAGGCGAGTCACGAAAGCCCGGTTATCATAGATGTAGGCGGAGACGCGGAGGGGAGCCGAACACTGGCCCGCTTTGCGCCCGACTGCGCGGCTGTGGCAGATAAACTGACGCTGGCGGTTATTAACACCTGCAGGCCAGAGACGGCCAGCGTTGACCAAAATCTGGAACTTTTGGCCCATATTGAGCGTTCGGGGCGTATACACTTCACCGCATTGGTGGGAAACAGTCACCTCATCGAATATACCGATGCTGCAGTCATTCTTAAATCCTTGTCGTTGCTTTGGGAAGTTTCCGCAGCTGCGGGGTTGCCTATTCAATGCGTCTGCGTGCCGCGAGCGCTCCTACCGGAGGTAGAGCGTGGTCTGGTTGCGCACGATTCAGGCGAGAAGCTCCGCTTATTTCCTGTTGAGCGTTACGTCAAGACGCCCTGGGAGTAGGCTGCAGCACAGTCCTGTTAACACGCAGGCCGTTTACTCCTTACTGTTTACCTATTGTTTATAGTCTTTTCGCTTGATATTTCTTTTTGATGACCTGCCGCCTGCAACGATTTGGTGTCAGACCGGCTGCCGCCTGCGACGGTTCTGTGTCAGTCGTATGTCTTGAGCTTATAATGTAGTGATCCGTATGAGAGAATAGCCGGAACATTTCCTGCTGGAGGCATTATGGCGTACGTTACTGTAGAGATTGATTATTGCAAGGGTTGCGGCCTTTGCGTTGACTTCTGCCCACAGTCGATAATGCAGCTTGACCGAGAGATAATCACCCAGAAAGGCTATCATCCGGCACACTGCACAGACCAGGCAAGTTGTACGGGCTGTCTGAACTGCGCTGTGATGTGTCCGGACGTGGCGATAACAATCAAGAGGTCGCAGCATGACTGAAAAAGTATTGATGAAGGGCAATGAAGCACTGGCCGAGGCCGCAATTCGCGCCGGTTGTCGTCACTTCTTTGGTTATCCGATAACCCCGCAAACCGAATTAGCCGCCTATATGGCAAAACGGATGCCTAAGATTGGTGGCGTCTATCTACAGGCCGAGAGCGAGGTGGCTGCGATCAACATGGTTTACGGTGCCGCAGCAGCCGGTGTGCGTGTCATGACCTCGTCGTCTTCGCCGGGCATCAGCCTGAAAGGCGAGGGCATATCTTATATGATTGGCGCCGACCTGCCCGGTCTTATCGTCAATATCCAGCGAGGTGGCCCCGGTTTAGGTGGTATTCAGCCTTCCCAGGCCGATTATTGGATGGCTACCAGAGCTACGGGTCACGGCGACGGGCATGTATTGGTATTTGCTCCTTCTACGGTGCAGGAGATGGCCAGTCTGGTGGCCCGGGCCTTTGAGCTTGGTGACCGTTACCGGATGCCGGCCATGATACTGGCCGATGGTTTGCTGGGGCAGATGATGGAACCCGTCGAGCTGCCCGAGCCGTTGGAGTTAGATGATCTGCCTAAAAAGCCCTGGGCTACAACCGGCACGAAGGGATCGCGTCCTCATAATGTGATAAATTCGTTATCGCTTGACCCGCAGGCTCTGGAAGATCGAGTGTTGGCACGTAACGAGCGTTACCAGCAGATAAAAGCTACCGAGCAGTTAGCTCAACAGGAATTAGTCGATGATGCCGAGGTAGTCGTTGTGGCCTACGGCGCGGCCGCGCGTATCGTCCGTAGCGCCATTAAGCTTGCGCGCGCTCGGGGTATCAAAGCCGGTCTGATCCGACCGATAACGCTTTGGCCCTTTGCTACGAATGCTGTTGTAGCTGCTATAGACAAAGCAAAGGCTTTTCTCAGCGTGGAGTTTTCTACAGGTCAGATGGTTGATGATGTGCGTCTAGCCGTAGCCGGCCGACGCCCGGTAAGCTTCTTTGGGCATAGTGGCGGTATTGTGCCCACGCCTGAAGAAGTCCTGGTTGCTATCGAGAAGTGCCAGGCTGGCGAGGAATTCAATATTTTGCCGTTTCATTCGAAACTGGTTGGAGGTGAACGGTGATGGTGCTTACCGTTGAAAAAAAGCAGAAGAGTAACGTCCTCTTTGCTCGTAGCGAGGGTTTGACCGCCAGCAACACTAACTACTGCCCGGGCTGTACCCACGGCATAGTTCAGCGCCTTGTGGCGGAGTCGCTGGTGGAACTGGGCGTATCCGACAATGCTATCGGCGTTTGTCCTGTAGGCTGCTCAGTTACAGCCTATGATTTTTATGCCTGTGATATGGTGCAGGCCGCCCATGGTCGGGCACCGGCCGTAGCTACCGGCCTTAAACGCGCTTTGCCCGAGGCTTTGGTGTTTACGTATCAAGGCGACGGTGATCTGGCGAGTATTGGCATGGCCGAGACTGTGCACGCAGCCACACGGGGCGAGAATATTACGCTCGTCTTCATCAATAACGCCATCTATGGTATGACCGGCGGACAAATGGCACCGACATCCTTGCCCGGCCAGATAACCCAGACTTCTCCCTATGGTCGTGATGTGACATCGGCTGGCTATCCCATCCGGGTTTGTGAGCTCTTGTCTACCTTAGACGGAGTGGCCCTGGCTCAGCGCGTAACGGTGAATGACCCAAAAAATGTGCGCAAGGCCAAACGTGCTCTGAAAAAGGCCTTTGGGTACCAGTTAGAAAAGAGGGGCTTTTCAATCGTCGAGGTCGTCTCGACATGTCCTACCAACTGGGGTATGACGCCTGTTGCGGCGCTGGAATGGCTGCGCTCCGACATGCTGCCCTATTATCCCCTGGGGACGTATAAAGATATCAAGGAGGACAGCTGAGATGGCTGGTGTTTCCTTAAATAGTGTTGACAGCCACGACGAGGCGATTGGCCTGAGAGAAACAAAAAATCTGGGCGAGACAGGTAGCCTGAACATCATTCTTGCCGGTTTTGGCGGCCAGGGCATCCTGTTTGCAGGCAAGCTCATTGCCTATGCCGGACTGATTGAGGGGCGTGAGGTTTCGTGGCTGCCGAGCTATGGGCCGGAGATGCGTGGCGGTACTGCCAACTGTTCTGTCTGTCTTGCCACAGAGCCGATAGGCTCGCCTCTTGTAACTACACCAGACGTTGCGCTTGCTTTTAACCTGCCGTCCTTTGAGGCTTTTGTCGATAAGGTGCGCCCTGGGGGGCTGATGCTTGTGGACAGCGCGATGGTCGATGCCTGTCCGCTGCGTACCGACCTTGAGTTTGTGCAGATTCCGGCTACCCAACTTGCGGAGGATAACGGCCTTAAGGGCCTGGCCAATGTAATCATGGTAGGCAAGCTTCTGCAACTTGCGGCTTTTTCTCGTGTGGAGTCGATTCAGGCGGCCATTGACAAGAGTGTCTCGGCTAAGCGCCAGGATATGGTCGCTTTGAATAAGCGGGCTTTGGCCATCGGCCATGCCCATGTTACCCGCAAGGAGTGCCGATGAGCGCGCGCGCTGCCTCTAATGACGCAAGCGGCAAAGGCGCTCTTAACAACGGCTTTGAGTCTGATCTCGCGCAACTCGGCCAACGGCTGGCCGGGCTGCGCGATGCCTGCGGTTTTGACCAGGCCGAATTCGCCGAGCAGCTAGGCATTAAAGCTGAGCAGCTGGCGGCTTATGAACAGACTGGCTATGACATCCCCATCAGCCTGCTGATGCACGCCGCCCATCTGTGCAGAGTTGATATGGCGGTGCTTCTTACCGGTACCTCTACCCATCTTGACAGCTATCAGGTGGCGCGGGCCGGCCAGGGAAGAACCGTGGATCGTTTCCCCGGTTACCACTTTGCTGATTTGGCCTATAACTACTCTGGCAAGGTCATGCAACCTTTGCTTGTAACCCTTGACCCTTCAGATGAACCGGCTGAGCTTGTGACGCACGCGGGCCAGGAATTCAATTACGTGACGGAGGGCACCATAGTGTTGGTATTTGCCGACAAGGAAATTGAACTTGGTCCCGGCGACAGCGTCTATTTTGATCCGCGGATACCTCACGGTCAACGTTGTGGCGGTAATCAACCAGCCACATTCGTCACCGTGATTACCGAGTGAGTGTGGGCTGTGGATACGATACTGAAGCGCTACTGTCCGCGTATTGACTTTGATTCCTACGATGATTTTCTTACTACGTTCTCGATTGAAGTGCCTGAGGACTTCAACTTTGCTTATGACGTTGTTGACGAATGGGCGCGCCTGGAGCCGGATAAACGCGCTTTGGTCTGGTGCGACGATTTTGATAACGAACGGGTATTCAGCTTTTCCCAGATTTCAAAATTGTCAATCAGATTAGCAAATTGTTTGCGATCTTTGGGGATAACCAAGGGCGACGTTGTGATGTTGATGCTTCGTCAGCGTTGGGAGTACTGGGTGTCTGCGGTAGCACTGCATCGTCTGGGTGCTATTTTGATACCGGCCTCATGTCAACTCAACGCCCGCGAAATCGTTTATCGCGCAAATGCCGCTACAGTCAAGGCCATAATCGCCATTGATGATGCCTATGTGCGCTCTCAATTGGCACAGGCTTTGTCCGCGTGCCCCAGCGTTGAGTCTTTGATATCCGTGGAAACCGACATATCCGTGGAAGGCGGTAACGCACGGGAGAAAGGCGGCGCGATTGAAGCTGGTGACGAAGCCGATCGTAGCGCCACATCTACTGACGGTAGTGTCGATACTTTGGCCTGGCTCTCTTTTGAGGCTTTAGTCAATCAGGCCAGCGAGGACTGGCGGCGTCCCTCAGATATTGAAGCCACACACAACGATGACATCATGTTGATCTATTTTACGAGCGGTACTTCCGGTCCGGCCAAGATGTGCTGCCATAACTTTGTGCATCCTTTGGGGCACATCATCACGGCTCGCTATTGGCAACAGGTGCAAGAAGACAAACTGCATTGCAGCGTCAGCGACAGCGGTTGGGCAAAATTTGGCTGGGGAAAGATTTACGGCCAATGGCTGTGCGGAGCTGTGATCTTTGCCTACGACAGCCTGCGTTTTGACCCACTGCGCTTGCTGGAACGCATTGAGCGTTATAGAGTTACGACGCTCTGCGTGCCCCCAACAATTTATCGTTTTTTATTGCAGGAAGATGTCGGAGCCTATGACCTATCAAGCGTAGAGAATTTTACAACCGCCGGCGAACCGCTCAATGCCGATGTCACACTCAGATGGCAACAGGCTACAGGAAAACAGATTCGCGAGGGTTTTGGCCAAAGCGAAGGGCCGGTGCTGCTGGCTACTTTTCCCTGGGTTGAACCCAGGCCGGGCTCTATGGGCAAACCCTCGCCGTTAATGAATATCAAATTGCTGGATGAGCACGGTCAGGAGGTTACCGATGGCGACGAGGGAAACATCTGCGTAACCGGCCTGCGCGCGGCCCATCCACCGGGGCTGTTTGTGGGCTACTACAAGGATCCGGAACTGACGACCCAGGCTGTCGGCGGCGAATATTATGATTTGGGCGATGTGGCATGGCGTGACCCCAGCGGCTACTATACGTTCGTGGGGCGCAGCGACGATGTTGTCAAATGCTCGGGTTATCGCATCAGCCCTTTTGAAGTCGAAAGCGTGCTCATCGAGCACCCGGCTGTTGTAGAGTGCGCGATAACCGCTGCTCCCGATGCGGTGCGCGGCAGCGTTGTCAAGGCCACCATCGTACTGGCTCGTGGTTTTGAGCCTACCGAGCAACTGCGGCGCGCATTGCAAGATCATGTTAAGTCCAACGCCGCCCCTTTCAAGTATCCCCGTATAGTGGAATTCGTTGAGGTACTTCCCAAAACTATAGGTGGCAAGATAAAGCGCGCTAAGATTCGCACCGAGGACGCGGGTGGTACCTGGGAGGACTGATATCTACTCGACCTCGGTATTCTGACAGATTAACACTCTGTGTAGGAGGACTGTCACCCCGTCAGCCTCCGACAGATTAGCGCTATAATTGAGGGGTCATAATGATATCGTGTCTAACTTGAGGAGGACCTACTATGAGTACCAATGCTAAGATCACGATCGTCAAGGATGGGCCCTATCTGGTCGCCGGCGGAATCAAACTCACCCATAAAGTTATGGAAAGTGTGGGTCATCATCGCGAATACCACGACGGCGTAGATTTACCGCAGGCCGAGAACTACGCACTGTGCCGGTGCGGCCATTCCCAAAACATGCCGTTTTGCGACGGGCATCATGTAGAGGCGCATTTCGATGGTACCGAGGTGGCCTCGACCGACCCCTTCGACAACCGTGTGGACATTTTTAATGGCCCAAGTTTGGATCTGTTTGATGACGGCCGCTGCGCCTTTGCGCGTTTTTGCCATCGTGAGGATGGTGATGTTTGGACCCTCACGGAAGAAAGCGGGAGCGAGGGCTTGCGCGAGGAGGCTATCCAGGCTGCGGTGGACTGCCCTGCCGGTCGTCTCGTACAGCATGACAAACGCGCAGAGTACGCCGAGATTGAGCCTGAGTTCACGCCCGAGATAGCTCTGTTGGAGGATCCGGACAAGCAGTGCTCCGGTCCGCTGTTCGTAAAGGGTAAGGTTCCACTTATCTCTGCCAACGGCTTTACCTACGAGCTGCGTAACCGCTATGCTCTTTGCCGTTGCGGCGGCTCACAAAACAAACCCTTCTGTGACGCGATGCACGTCAATCTTGGCTTTAACGATATGTTGGAGTGATAGTTCATACATGATTAGTATCACAATTGGTATCAAATGATAGACAAGGAGCAGGCTTAGATGGCGTTTTATTATGATGATGCGGCCCATACGTTCAATGAGTACCTGTTGGTGCCCGGTTATTCCAGTGCTGCGTGCACACCAAACAGTGTCGATCTCTCTTCCCCTTTGGTTAAGTACAATAGGGGAGAAACACCTGCGCTCACGTTGAACATTCCGCTGACCTCGGCCATCATGCAAAGCGTCAGCGACGATACCATGGCCATAGCTTTGGCCCGTGAGGGCGGGCTGTCGTTCATCTACGGCTCACAAAGCGTAGAAGACGAGGCCGCAATGGTGCTCAGGGTTAAGGATTATAAGGCCGGTTTTGTACCGAGCGATTCCAATCTTTCCCCATCTCATACTTTAGAGGACGTACTGCGCCTCAAAGAGCAAAGCGGACATTCAACGATGCCGATCACCGACGACGGCAGCGCTCATGGCAGGGTTTTGGGCATCGTTACCAGTCGTGACTATCGTCCCAGCCGCACGCCGTTGGATGCCAAGGTTACAGAGTTTATGACACCGCGCGATCAGTTGGTTGTGGGCGACAAGGACACCAGCCTTAAAGAGGCAAACGACATCATCTGGGATCACAAACTCAACGCGTTGCCGGTTGTTGACGACGATGACCGCCTGCTATACCTCGTTTTTCGTAAAGACTACGACTCGCATAAGGAAAACCCTCTTGAGAATCTGGACAGCCATAAACGTTACCTGGTGGGAGCCGGCATCAACACTCACGACTACACTGAGCGGGTGCCGGCTCTTATTGCCGCTGGAGCCGATGTGCTCTGTATCGACTCCAGCGAAGGTTTTAGCGAATGGCAAAAGCGCACTATCGATTGGATCCGCTCTCATTACGGCGATGATGTCAAGATAGGTGCCGGTAACATTGTGGACAGGGAGGGTTTCAGGTTTTTGGCTGAGGCTGGTGCCGACTTTGTCAAGGTGGGTATTGGCGGCGGTTCTATCTGCATCACCCGAGAACAAAAGGGCATCGGCCGCGGTCAGGCCACAAGCGTCATCGAAGTGGCCGCCGAGCGCAACGCTTATCTCTCCCAGACGGGCACGTATATCCCCTTGTGCTCGGATGGTGGCATTGTATACGATCATCATATGACATTAGCGTTGGCTATGGGAGCGGACTTCTTGATGCTTGGCCGTTACTTCGCCCGTTTTGACGAGAGCCCCACAAATAAAGTTACCGTTAATGGCAACTATATGAAGGAATACTGGGGAGAAGGCAGCGCACGGGCGCTTAATTGGCAACGCTATGCCCATGACGCTTCGAAAAAGCTCAGTTTTGAAGAGGGTGTGGATTCCTATGTACCCTATGCGGGCTCTCTGAAGGACAATGTAGCTGTGACCCTGACCAAGATGCGGTCGACGATGTGCAATTGCGGTGCCACTACGATTTCGGAGTTTCAAGATAAGGCCAAGCTCACGTTGATATCATCTACCTCGATAGTCGAAGGCGGCGCCCATGATGTCATGCTCAAAGACCAAGTCAACCTGCTGCCGCCCCGCTAGGGGTGTTCGTTGGCAGGCCAGGTAAAGGGTTCGGTATCTCATTTTGACGACGCCTCGGGAAAGAACCCGTCAGGTGCGGGTGGGTACGGTAACCATCGGTGGCGGCGCGCCTGTGTCGCTTCAGTCGATGCTCGACACCGACACGCTCGATGTACCCGCCAGCCTCGACCGTATCGATCGCCTTAAGGGCTTGGGCTGTGACATCGTCCGTGTGGCCATACCCTCCCATGCTCATCTCGACGCTTTTGCGACTATCTGCGCAGCTTCGCCACTGCCCGTCGTGGCCGATGTTCACTTTGACCATCGTCTGGCCGTAGCTGCCGCAGGCATGGGAGCGGCCAAACTGCGAATTAATCCGGGTAATATCGGCACTCTTGATAACGTCGATGCTGTCATTGACGCTGCTCAAGCTGTCAACATTCCCATCAGGATAGGCGTTAACGCCGGTTCACTGGCCGAGCGCTATCATCAAGATCAGCGTCTGACGCTGTCGGAGAAGATGGTAGCCTCGGCGGTCGAATTCGTTGAGTATTTTCAACGTCGCGGCTTTACCCAGTTAGTCGTATCCGCAAAGGCTGCCGATGTTGCGGCTACGGTTGCCACGTATGAATTGCTCTCTGCTCAACTCCCAGAGCTGCCACTGCACCTGGGTATCACCGAGGCCGGCACAACTCAGGCCGGTACCGTACGCTCGGCTGTAGGTATCGGAGCGCTCTTGCTCACCGGCATCGGCGATACCATCAGGGTCTCGCTTACGGCTTCTCCCACAGAAGAAGTGCGGGTTGGTAGAGACATTTTGGCAGCAGTGGGTCTGGACCGTTCCCGGCCTCAGTTAATCAGTTGCCCCACCTGCGGGCGCTGCCAAGTCGACCTTATCCCTCTTGCCAACCGTATCGGTGAGCGATTGGAGCAGATTTCCAAGCCGCTTGTGGTGGCAGTTATGGGCTGTGTTGTCAACGGTCCGGGCGAGGCGGCAGCGGCAGATGTTGGTGTGGCGTGTGGCAGGGGTACGGGGGCAATCTTCAGAAACGGCGCAGTCCTCTATACTGTTGCAGAAGACCAGATACTCGATGCCCTGTTTAAGGAGATAAATAATGCCCTGGATTGATGCTCGTATACTCAGATTGAGCCAACTTTATGCTCCCACATTAAAAGAGGACCCTGTCGATGCCGAAGTGGCCTCGCATCGCCTCTTGACCCGAGCGGCAATGTTGCGCAAAGTGGCGGCAGGGGTTTATTCGTTTTTACCGCTGGGTCTGAAGGTGCTGCATAAAGTTGAGCAGATAGTGCGCGAAGAACAGAATAGGATTGGCGCCCAGGAAATGCTTATGTCGATCATTCAGCCGGCGGAGCTGTGGCATGAAAGTGGCCGCTGGGATGTTTACGGGCCTGAGCTCATGAGCTTTGAAGATCGTCATGGTCATGGTTTTGCTCTCAGTCCAACCCAGGAAGAACTGATTACGGCGATCGTTCGCAATGAATTGCGCTCTTACAGAGAATTGCCCAAATCGTTGTATCACATCCAATGGAAGTATCGCGATGAGATCCGTCCGCGCTTTGGCCTGTTGCGTGGCCGCGAATTTATCATGAAAGATGCCTACAGTTTCCACGATAGTCCGCAGTCGCTTCAAGATCACTATGATGAACAGTCGCGGGCTTATGGGCGTATCTGCGACAGGCTGGGGCTGGATTGGCGTTCGGTCGAGGCCGACAGCGGCCAGATAGGCGGCAAAGTAACACGTGAGTTCATGGCATTAGCCGCAAGTGGCGAGGCCGAAATACTTCATTGCACCTGTGGTTTTGCCGCTAATGCCGAGGTAGCTACGGCTGGATTGGCTCCGGAGGTCTACGACCCGAATGACGCAGGGACTGTTCGCGACATCAACGAGCTGCAAACACAGAACAGCTACAACCCGGTGGGCACAGGAGCAAGCACAGAGGTTGAATCAATACCCGATTTGCTTAAAGTGCATACGCCGGGCATCGCCACGATTGTCGCGTTAGCGGATTTTCTCGATATCAGCGAAAAAGCAACCGTCAAGGCTTTGGCAGGACGGGATTCGCAGGGACAAGTTACGGTGCTTTTCTTGCCGGGCAGTCATGAGGCGGGAGATTTAAAGCTACACAATGCGCTACTTGACTTTGAGTTGATGAGCGATGAGGAGATGCGCTCCGCACATCTTACCAAGGGTTTTATGGGTCCTGTCGGTTTACCCGACGGTACAAGAATTGTGGCCGACATCTCGCTCAAAAACATGCCCTACTGGCTTGTAGGAGCCAACGAACCCGACTACCACCTGGCATACGCCGCCTGTGGTCGTGATTTTTCTGTGGACGCGTGGGTAGATAGCGCCACGGCTCAACCCGGCGATTCCTGTCCTTATTGTGGTATGCCGCTTGTGGGTGCCCGGGGCATCGAAGTTGGTCAAGTGTTTCAATTGGGCACAAAGTATTCTGAAGCTATGAATGCTCGTTATATGGACGAGGACGGTGTCGAGAAGCCCTTTATCATGGGTTGCTATGGTTGGGGCGTGACCCGCTCTTTGGCTGCTGTGGTCGAACAGCACAATGATGAGGCTGGGATTATCTGGCCGCTCAGCGTGGCACCGGCAGAGGTCGTTGTGATCATGCTCACGACAGCAGACGATGTGGTGCAACCTGCTGCTGAGCACGTGGCCGAGCAGTTGGTGGAGTTAGGCATTGAGGTAGCTCTTGACGATCGCGACGAGCGTGCCGGTGTCAAGTTCAACGATGCCGATCTGATCGGTTGGCCCTATCAGCTGGTAGTGGGCAAGCGTGGCTTGGCCACAGGTATCGTTGAACTCAAAGTGCGAGCCACAGGAGAGAGAAACGATGTTGCATTAAGTGATTGTGTGTCTATAGTAGCCGATCTGATCTGCGAACAACGAAGGCGTTACCTTTAACGTTTCTGACACTCACCTTATTACTCACGCTCAGGACAGTTACCTACCTCTTTCGCTTTAACATCCACAATAGCTCACAGCCGTCTGTTTTTCTCGCGAAATAGCGCTCAAATACAAAGCTGCAATAGCGCAGGGTGTGCTCTTTGCTTCTTAATCATATAAAACATATAGGTATTATATAATCAGTGTGTATAGAAAGGTGCACTCGTGCAGGATGCACCTTGAGCCAGTGTCGGATAGGAGAGATATATGGATGACAAGACAGCGAGAAAGCGTCAGCGGCAAAGTGAGGTGCGCACCATAGCGCATGCAGCTTTCATCGCGACGCAGGGTTTTGCTACACGTTCGGTGCATGGCGGCAACGAGGTTGACGACGAAACTTACGCCATCCGCCGACCCATAACTATGGCAAACAGCTATGAATTGCCCTATGATCCTACCGGCATCAATTGGAGTGCGGCCGGCGGCATGGTCTACACCCGCAATAGCGGTGCCAATCAGATATGGTTGGAGCAAAAACTCGCACTTTTGGAAAGTGCCGAAGCCAGTGTAGTACTGGCCAGCGGCGTGGCCGCTATCGCCGGTGTGCTCTTTACGTTTGTCGCAAGCGGCGAGCATATTGTAGCTTCGGATAACAGCTACATCGCCGCGTACCGGCTTATAGAGGAACTATTTCCTCAAAAGTATGGCATCGAACGCACGCTTGTAGACTCGCGTGATGTTCAGGCGGTGCGCCAGGCCATAAGACCCAATACTCGTCTCATACACATCGAAACACCGGCTAATCCCACGCTGAAGGTAAGTGACATTGCGGCCATCGCAAAGATAGCTCACGATGCCAAAGCGCTGCTCTCTGTGGATTCGACCTTTGCTTCTCCCTATAACCAGCGGCCGTTGGAACTGGGGGCCGACCTGTGTATCCAAAGCCTGACCAAGTACATAAACGGCCATGGCGATGCGCTGGGTGGGGCAGTGTCTGGTTCTTGCGAACACATAGGCCGCATCAAAACTGAGGCCATGGTCAATCTCGGTGGCAGTATCAGTCCTTTTAACGCTTGGCTTATCCAACGCGGCAGCGTAACCTTACCACTGCGGATGCGCCAACACAACGCGAGTGCTCTGGCTGTAGCTCAGTGGCTGGAGGGCCGCAGCTCCGTGAATTTCGTAGCTTATCCGGGGCTTGCCAGCTTGGCAAACCACAACGTGGCACTACGTCAGATGCCCGGCGGTTTTGGCGGTATGTTAGCCTTTGGCCTGGCAGCAGATACCGATACCTGTAATTATTTTGTCAGCCAACTGCGTGTTATCACCAGCGCGGTATCATTAGGACATGATGAGAGCCTTATAGCTTACCTAGGCCCGGGTGACGAGCGTCAGTACCTGTACCCTTCGGAGTTCAATGACGGTTTCTTTAGACTCAGTATCGGCCTGGAGGACACTGAAGATCTGATCGCCGACCTTGACCAGGCCATGGCGCGAGCTGGGCTGTGAACTTTGAATAATGCCTGCGCATACGATTTTTTGAATAATGTCGGCGCATACGATTTGCCTGTACGATTCACGAGATTCACAAGACGCGTCCAGACGCATTGTGGCAAAAGGGAAGAGGAGACTCTTGTGAGCTTGCGACGAAAGGTGAAGCTATGCGTCTGTTCGTTGCCTTAGAACTCGCCGAGGATGTTAAAGACACTCTGGCTTTTGCTGCGGCAGACCTAACACGACAGGCCCAGAGTGGGCGAGCGGTCATGCGCGACAACTTTCATCTTACCCTGGTTTTTATTGGTGAGACAAACCGGATACATGAGGCACGCACCATCTTTGAAGAGACAGGCCGCCAGCGGTTTGTGCAGTCATTGAAACTGACGCTTAGGGGCATCGGTACTTTCAAAGGCAAAAAGACATCTGGTCAAAAAGGCCAAACGCCCACAACAGTATATACCTGGTGGATTGCGGTAGAGCCTACTTCTGCTCTGCTATCTTTGACACACGCCTTAACAGAGGCGTATCGCGTGCACGGCTTTACCCTGCAGTCACGCAATTTTAAGCCACACATTACCCTCGTTCGTGGCGTTTGCGCTCCTAAGCCTATCGAGTTTGACCCGCCGTGCCTTACTACAATCTCTGCTCGTCTTTCTCTGATGAAGTCTGATCTGACAGGCCGAAGTCCCGTATATACCACTCTTGCCAGCCGACAGATTTCTGAGCCCACCTTTTGAGATTACTCCGGCCAAATTCTTTGGATAACTGTGTGATATTTTGTTTTTTTGGCTGTGGTCTGCTAGGATATGTAAGCTGACTTGCTGGAGCATGTTTTTCTGTATGCTCAATGTGTGGTTCGCAAACGGGGTTTGCAGCAAGCAGGAATGATCGTCGGGATGTGGCTCAGCTTGGTAGAGCGCTCGGTTCGGGACCGAGAGGTCGCTGGTTCAAATCCAGTCATCCCGACCAGTTTTTTAGCTACGTTGTTAATCAGCGGGATGACTGAGCAGCGGCAAGCCGCTGCTGTCTGCTGGCGCAGGCCGGATTTGAGTTGCAAATCCATATGACCCGACCAGCTTTTTCACTCATGAATCTACTCGTTTTGTTAGCCGAATCTATGGCACAATAATAACCAATAATACGAGAGCCGAGGCGCAGGCACATGCTTGATATTTTGCAACAGATAGTCTACTTCTTTGGACGTGGTTTTTGCCATCAATTCACCAGCCGTAGTTTTGAAGCGGGCGGCCTGTACTTTGGGGTCTGCGCTCGTGACACAGGCATATTCCTGGGACTTTTTATCACAGCCCTAATAATCTGTACAGTCTTTGTGCACAGGAACGCCAAGTTCGGCGGTATGCCCAGCCCAAGCGTTGTCGTTTGCAGCATTCTGTTGATTATGCCTATGGCGCTTGACGGCCTCAGTTCGTATACCGGTCTGCGCGAGACTACGAATTTCATCCGCTACATCACAGGTTATCTATGCGGCATCGGTGTTGGCATGGTAGCAGCGCCGGCCGTATCCGGGTTGTGGCAGGCGAATAACCCCGCCCAAAGCCTGCCAACGAGTCCGGTCGGATTTATCCCTGTTATCTTAGGTTCATCTGCAATCGGCGCAGTATTTTACCTTGTTTATCCTTACCTGGGTGTTACCGCAGCGATTCTTCTTGCGCTCGTGGAATGGGCGGTATTTACGGCGGTCGCTCTGCTGATTATTACGAGCACTCGTCTCTGGCCGCTGACTGCGAGTAATACAACTCCTCTGGTATCAACAATAAGCCAGGAAGGAGCTTCTAAAAGGAGCGCGTTACCTTATAATGCATTATCATTGCGAAACAGGAAGATGCTGCTTATTTTCGTAGCTGTCGCAGGGGCCTTCGCTTTTATCGCAACAGGTGCTTTGACAGCAGAATTCCTCGAACTGTTACTCCCGGGCTTTGTGCATCCGTGATGCCGGGAGCAGATCAATGCTTCGCAGGCTGCATGAGCGTAGGCATCGCTACGCACTGCTCCGGAGATACCCATACACTCTCTCCGCCGATTCCTGGAACAAATATGCCGCCAGCGCCTGTAAGCTAGTTTTATCATGATATGATAGATAGTACAGAGGGTAGTTCCGCTTGCCTTGCACAGTGTTTTTTAGGCCGGAGCGACTAACCCGCAAACGTCCATGCATAAAGTTGGTATAATCATATAGTTTTGTTTCTGGGCCGTTAGCTTAGTTGGTAGAGCAGGGGACTCTTAATCCCAAGGTCCGGGGTTCGAGTCCCCGACGGCCCACCATTCCTTTTAGATAAAACATTACTCGGAGGCTCGAACCCGAAAGGGGCCAACAGTCCTGCGGACTGTTGGCGGCGAAGCGAGCAAAAGCGAGCGAAAGCCTGCGGATTGCAAGGCGCAAAGCGGCGAAGCAATACGCGCGAGTCCCCGACGGCCCACCAAACATCACGGATACGAACCTCATTCATTACTTCACAAGAAGGTTTGCTACAACAATTTGGTTGTGAACGAAAATCGGTTAGTCTTATAGGGCTAGCCGCTTTTGTGCTTTAGTGAACCGGCCAGCTTCTTTGAAAATACGCAGTGTAATAGTGCATCATCATCGCGCTCGGCGACTGTTCGTGGGCGAACTAAATGGAGTACGGCTGTAAATTTTACGTATGCTGATATTCAGAAATTAGAAAACGGCTTCACGAAAGCAGATCATCAAAATATGGTTGCGCTTGTCCTCAGTAATAAGGATTTAAACGATACCAAAATTGCACTCTTGTCCTATGACGATGCCACGAAATGCCTTACGTCTGTCGACTCAGGCGGTAACCGAAGAATTAACGTTGTAAGATATGGTGCAGAGCATCATTTTATTTGTTATGGAGCGGGACAAAGCGAGGGCGACGGTGTCGAGATTTTTGTTAACCCTGGACGTACGCTTGACACTGAAAATTCTCCTGAGGATATCTAAAAACGCGTGTCTTATGTGTCATGAAAGTGTATAAGAACCTGATACAAAGAGCTGTCTTCTCCCGATAAGATGACAAAGGGAGAACTTGCGCGCACATTGAAAACCGGGTATTCAAAGGTTGAGTTGTGGAATATAGGCTCTATTGTCGGGTTTTGCTGCATCAAATAACTGCAGGTAAACACACACCTTGTCCCACATCCACAAAATTCGCTGGTTACATTGGATGAGAGGAACTTTGAATTACTGCCGGCGACATACGTTCACTACTTGCTCCTTGTTTTTTACATAGGCGAGTATAGCGTCCAGATTCTGCAACGCTTTGTGCAATGGTCGTGTGCAGTGACTGTGCGTTAGGGTAATCGAGGAGAGTGTAGTATCATTGTTTGATACGCAATTGTCGAGCAAGGAGCAGGCGAATCATATGAGTGAGAAAGAACCCACGACACAGACCAAAACCAGACCAAAGGCAAGCGCTGTTTCGCTCTCTGAGAAGAGCGCTTCACTCCCCGAGATGGGAACGACAAGCACCCCTGCAGATCGCAAAGCGCTGAACAAAGCCAAGAAAGCGGATAAAAAAGCTCGACGCAAAGCCCGTGCAGAAGCAACTAAAGCCCGCGATGCCGCCAAAAAAGCCGATAAGAAACGCAGGGAGGCGGCCTTTAAGGCGACGATAGTCGATGGTCAGGTCGTCGACGAAAACGGTGTGCCCTTCAGACCTTATACGACAATAGAGCGTATCCTCGACAACAAAGTTCTCTCCTACAGTATCGTCATAGCCTTCATACTCATCTGTTTGGCTGCTACGCTCCTACTCTTTCAGGGACTGTAATATACGAGCATTTCTCAGTTGCCGGTGGTTACGACTCGGTGGTTACGGCTCGCATCAACTCTCGTCTATGCTTTCCGGAGTGCTCTCGCCAGTGCTCGCTCAATAGTGCTCATACTCTCCCTCTATATATCCAAACCGGCATGATAGCCTTCGTAAATAGCCGTCGTGATGTTGGCCGGCCTTAGCGCATCGCCAATCACGCGCACCCAGGGCGCCCCGTCACGCAGCGTGTCTACCTCCTCAGAGCAGGAAAGTTGCCCTACCGCATAGACCACCGTATCTCCCAAAATGAGACGTTCATCACCCTTCTCATCAGCCACTATCAGGCCGTCTGCCACGACTTCTTTGCCGGTGGTGTTCAGCAGCACATCGACACCGGCAGCTTCCAGCTCGGCCAGGAGGATGGGTCGGTGGCGGATGTTGGCATCCGGCGCCAGCTCAGAGCGCATCTCGACCAAATGGCAGGTCGAGCCCTCCAGAGTCAGGTGCAACGCACACTCGCAACCCGTAAGCCCGCCACCCAAGATAACAACCTCATTGCCAGACTTGATGCCCTCCAGATACAGTTCGTTCACCGAGAGAGCATTCGCACGGTCAATACCCGCGATAGGCGGTTTTAAAGGCCGAGAACCGGGGGCGACAATGAGGGCATCAGGGGCAAAATCGTCCACCCAGGCCGCATCCACCGGTGTGTTAAGACGGATGTCTACGCCCATCTGATCGCACATTCTCGCATAGGTCTGCCCCAGCAGGTACATATCGTATTTGAAAGGGATGGCTTTTTCGGTCTTGAGGATGCCGCCCAACTCGGCGCTCTTCTCACATAAGGTCACGCGATGCCCACGCAGAGCGGCTGTGGTCGCCGCCTTCATGCCGGCAATGCCACCACCCACGACGAGTACGTTTTTCTTAGCGCCTGCCACGGGTACTTCCAAGCCCTCCGACTCCCGGCCAATAAGAGGGTTGACCGCGCAGCGGCGCGTCTGGGTTACGGGCCGCTCGGCCATGCAGACAAAGCAGCGCAGGCACTTGACCACATCCTCGCCGCGGTTGGCCATGACCTTGTTGGGTATTTCCGGGTCGGCTAAAAGTGCCCTGCCTATCACAACGATATCGGCCTCGCCCTGAGCGACGATTCCTTCCATCTGTGCGGGGTCAGATAGCGCTCCTACCGTGGCCACCGGCACCTTGACGTGCTTTTTGATTTCGGCAGCCAGGGGCACGTTCAGGCCGTGAGGCTTGAACATCGAGGGGTGGGTTATCGTAAATCCAAACTGATATGAGCCGGCAGAAACATGGATGATGTCTACGAGTTCCTCCAGGCCCTGGGCGATGCGTACTCCCTCGGCCAGGTCATAGCCGCCCTCTAAGAACTCCGAGCCGGAAATCCGCAGTTCAAGGGGAAAGTACGGTCCAACCGCCTCGCGCACGGCCATGAGCACCTCGCGTGTAATGCGCATACGGTTTTCTAGCGAGCCGCCGTATTCGTCGGTGCGCCTGTTAAAGTAGGGGGACAAAAACTGGTTGAGCAGCCAACTGTGTCCGGCATGCACCATTACCATGCCAAAGCCACAGCGCTTGGCCAGAGTAGCGGCGTTCGCATAAGCTGCGACAATCTGGGCTATCTGGTCTTTGTCCAACGGTATTACGGGTAACCCATCGGGACGTACGCCCTCACTGGGCCCAAACTGCCCCAGGGTCTTTTTCTTTTCCTTATCTACCATGTAGGTGCCGGCATACTGACCGGAGTGTGACAGTTCGATACTGGGTACGGCTCCATGGCGTTTGATGGCATCGGCCACATAGGTAAAGGCCGCCAACTGCCCCGGCGTTTCCAGTGACAGTTTGAGCATTTGGGAGCCGTCGGTTGCCGGATGCACCACGAGCTCGCTCACAGTTACCGAGGCCGCTCCGCCTTTGGCGCGAGCTTCGTAAAAACCCTGGGTGCGCGGGCCGGGACTGCCCACTGGAGTAATGTCGGTGGCACCCAACGGCGCCGAGACCATGCGATGTCTGAACACCGTGCGGTTGATCGTAATCGGTTCACAAAGATGTGGATAGTCGCGCTTCATCATGCCCTCCTTCTGTTGGTTTTGGATGCACCCTGCCTCGCAGTCTCCTCAAACTCTTCAAGGCAGCTTTCGGTATCCTTGTAACTATTCTACAACGTAATTGCCGGTTATAATAGCGTGTACTTGATAAGAGGCCTGTGTTTTCTGTGTTTTTCTCCCCTGTTTAAGGGCGAGAAGAAGATTTCGAGAAAAAACGGCCGCTGGATTGGACGGATACAATGCTTAAGGTTCAGTGAGGTAGCGCAGATATGAGCAAATCCCGACTTGAGGCTTTTACCGATGCAGTCATTGCCATAGTAATGACTATTCTGATTCTGGAGATTTCTACACCGCTTACCGGCGGTGTAGAACAACTCTGGGAGTTACGCTTTGAGTTTTTGGTATACCTCGTTTCCTTTCTTACCTTGGCTGTTTATTGGAACAATCACCATCATATCTTTCAGGCGGCCAGGCATGTCTCCGGCGCGGTACTGTGGTGTAATATCCTTCTTTTGTTGTTCTTGTCTCTTATTCCGTTTTCGACGGCATGGGTTGATGGTTTTCTATTCGACCTGGCTCCGGAGCTGTTTTATGGCGCAAACATGCTGGCTGCCGACATCGTCTGGCTTTTGATGACAAAAGCGCTTGTGGCCGAAAACGGTACGCACAGCGACATCGCCCGGGCGCTGGACGGCTCGCACAAATCCTGGCTGTCGATAGGAGTAATTGTTTTGGGTCTGCTCGTCGGCCTCATAGCCCCTGTGGCGACGCTCATCTCATGTATAATCTCAATGATACCCTGGCTAATTCCGGATCGCCGGATCGAAAAGCTCGTCAAGGAGATACAGCGCGACGACGCTCCTCGACATACAGACGAAAAAACCAACTAGGAGCAGTTGATGTATGCATATGACCCGCAGGTAGTCGAAACGAAATGGCAGGAAAACTGGCAGTCCGCCGGCCTGTATGACACTGTAGATGACACCGCTGATGACAGCACTGATGAAACCGCTGATGATGCCGCAAAACAGGGGGAGAAGCCCCGGTACTACGTGCTGGAGATGTTTCCGTACCCTTCGGGCGATGTACATATGGGACACGTGCGTAACTACACGATAGGCGATGTTGTAAGTCGTTATCGCCGCATGCGGGGTTTTGACGTGCTGCACCCCATCGGCTGGGACTCCTTTGGTCTGCCGGCCGAGAACGCCGCCATCCGCCAGAATACCAGCCCGGCCGTGTGGACCTACACGAACATCGAGCGCCAACGCGCCTCGCTCAAACGCCTGGGCTTTTCCTACGACTGGTCGCGCACAGTTATAACGAGCGATGTCGACTATTATCGCTGGGGACAATGGATATTCTTGCGCTTTTGGCAAAACGGGCTCGTGGAGCGACGCTCATCTCCGGTCAACTGGTGTCCGTCTTGTGCCACGGTGCTGGCTAACGAGCAGGTCGTGGGTAACGGTGCCTGCTGGCGCTGTGGTTCGGTAGTTAAGCGTAGGGAACTGGAGCAGTGGTTCTTTAAGATAACCGATTATGCCGAAGAGTTGCTAAAAGATTTAGCAATTTTGGATGACTGGCCACAGCGCGTCAAACAGATGCAAGCCAATTGGATTGGGAAAAGCCAGGGGGCTGAGGTCATCTTTGAACTGTGCGATGAACAGGGCGAGCCATCAAAAGAGAAGATAACTGTCTTTACGACCCGTCCCGACACGTTGTTTGGTGCGAGCTTCTTTTTGTTGGCGCCGGAACATCCGCTCGTAAAGGGTCTGATCGCAGGCACAGAGTATGCCGCTGCCGTGGAGCGAGTAGCCACCAAGGCCGCCAACGCGACAGCCGTAGAGCGCGCTCAGGGCGAGCGGGAGAAAAACGGTGCCTTTACCGGCCGATATGTCATAAACCCCGTCAACGGCGAAAAATTGCCCATATGGGTGAGCGACTACGTACTCATGGACTACGGAACCGGCGCTGTTATGGCTGTGCCCTCGGGCGATCAGCGCGATTTTGAGTTCGCGCGCGCCTACGGCCTGCCTATCCCGCCTGTAGTTGTAGCTGCTGATGACCCCCTGCTGGCAGCGCTCAGCGATGAGCCCACCCGTGTCCAAAACGATGTGGACTGGCCAGCAGCCTACGACGGCCCGGGCATCATGGTGCAAAGTGGTGAGTTCACGGGGATGGACGGCGGTAAGGACTCCGCGGGCTCTCAGGCGGTTACCAACTGGTTGGAGCAGCGCGGATTGGGTCGGGCGACGGTCAACTACCGTCTGCGTGACTGGCTCATATCTCGCCAACGTTATTGGGGTAACCCAATACCGGCTATCCACTGCGAAACGTGTGGCATCGTGCCGGTGCCCGAGGCAGACCTGCCCGTGCTGCTGCCGCTTGACGTGGACGTTACGGCCGGCAAAAGTCTGGCCGACTATCCGGAGTTCTACAATGTCACCTGCCCACAGTGTGGCGGCGCTGCCCATCGCGAGACCGACACGATGGACACCTTTACCTGCTCGAGTTGGTATTTTCTGCGCTACACCGACGTTCACAACGACCAGGCGCCCTTTGGCGTGGCTGCGGCACGAGCCTGGATGCCCGTCGACCAGTATATCGGCGGCATCGAACACGCCATTCTACACCTGCTCTACGCGCGTTTTTTTACGAAGGCGCTGCGTGATATAGGACTGTTTGGCGAGAAGTATCCGGCCGACCACGCTGTACAGGCCGATTTTGCGAATGGCTCAAACGTATTAGCCGGCTTCGCGAACAGCTTGGGCGCTGATTCAAATCCCAAAGTCGCTGTGACCTCGCCCGACACGTCCTCATTCGACCGTAAGGCCGACTCCCCAGCTGACCCCTCGGCCAACCCCAAGGCCGCCCTGCTCCGGGCGGGCGAGCCCTTTGCTCGACTGCTTACCCAGGGTATGGTCAAACTGGGCGGTGAGGTAATGAGCAAATCCAAAGGCAACGTCGTGGCCCCCGAGGAGGTCATTGCTGCCTATGGGGCCGATGCACTGCGCGTGTTCATTCTGTTCATGGCGCCACCCGACAAGGATCTGGAATGGTCCAAGGAAGGGCTGGAGGGCATCTGGCGCTTCTTGAACCGGGTGTGGCGCCAGGTCTTTACGCTCAGCGGCGAGGATATGGATGCAGCAAAACAGACCGAAGGACAGACTGAAGGGCAAACCAAGGATCAGACTGAAAAACTGGTCGCACAAGAGGCCGGAACGCAGGCTGAGGCACAGACCGCAACCGCGACTCAGGTGCACGCTGAACTTACCCGCCAGCTGCACCGTTCTGGCCTCAAGGCTACCGAGGACATTGAGCGCTTCAATTTCAATACGGCTATCTCGGCTGTGATGGAGCTGAGCAACAGTGCTGCTGTCTACCTCAAACTGCCCTGCGCCCAGCGCAACGTTAACCTGAGCAAACAGGTGGCTGAGACACTGGTACTTTTGCTGGCTCCTATGGCACCGCACTTTGCCGAAGAGTTATGGCAGGGACCTTTGGATAACGTTCATAAAGGGAGTGTGCACACCCAGAACTGGCCGCGCTTTGACGTCGCCTGTGCCCAAGCCAACACCATCGAGATGGCGGTGCAGATAAACGGCAAGGTTAAGGCGCGGATAACGGTAGCGGCAGATGCCGTCGATGACGAGGTGCGCACGGCCGCTCTGATTGCCGCCGACAGCTTTCTCGCTGGGCGGCAGCCTACAAAGGTTATCGTCGTGCCCCACAAACTTGTGAGCATCGTTGTCTAGTGGGCATTTTCAGCCTGGTGGGTCTTTCAATCGAGCAGGCATTCTCAGACACGCTTGAGGAATCAATGAGTATTCTGAGTCACCATTGCGATGCCCATCGGTTTTCCTTGTGGTCCCGACTATTTAAATTTCGCAAAGGATCCTCTCTGCAACCCTCATTGTCTGACTTTTGCTAAAATAACGGCTGGTTGTTTCCTTATGTCGGAAAACGACGGCTTTTAGGCAAGGCTGCTTTTCTTTTCAGTTTGGCGGTTGACATCAGCCATACCGTTTATAACGTGGGCGTTTGGCGCAGCGGGAGCGCGCTTCCTTCACACGGAAGAGGTCACTGGTTCAATCCCAGTAACGCCCACCACCTCCAACTAAAATGCAAAGCCATGATGTTGTCAATGATGTATCAGATCAGCTGCTGTAAACCGCTGGCTTGATAGATACCTACCATTCCGATACGTTTACTTGACAAGTGCGCGGGCGGGCATTAGGGTGAATCAAGCTGTTTTTGTTTCAGCAGTATTTCAGCTGTGCGTATCAAAGGAGATTTGTGTCTACAGCTTCTGGACAACTCAGGGTGATAAACACCATGAGTGGGCGAATGCCCCGCTAACGCCTTCGGCCTTCGGTGCCCGGCGTTTTGTCTGTCTTTATCCAGAGCAGGTACGCACCCGTTTTTCCCTAACCAATTTATCCTGTGTCGTGTTTGGCATGTTGTTGAGCTAAAGCCAACACAAACTCCGTACACAACTCCGCTGCTCCGGTCCCTGTTCAGGCTAACGTCCGGCCTCTTTAGGCGAGAAGCGCACGTACCTCAGCAGGCGTTGCTGAGCCAACCAGTAAGCGCCCGCAGCACTTATCCAAAGCCACGAATAACTGCTGGATAAACCGCGCCTCTCTCCCAAGCATTTGAACCCCCACATTTACCAACAACAACCCTACATCGAAAGGAACAAAATCAAAATGGCAAACATCACCGATACCTCCAAATGGTCGTTTGAGACCAAACAGATCCACATTGGCCAGGAAGCCCCTGATCCAGCCACCGACGCTCGCGCTGTCCCTATTTATCAGACGACCTCTTATGTATTTCCCACTTCCAAGAGCGCGGCCGACCGCTTTGGCCTCGTGGAATCCGGCAATATCTATACGCGCATCATGAACCCCACTTCCGATGTTTTTGAGAAGCGCATCGCTGCCCTGGAAGGCGGAGTCGGCGCTTTGGCTGTGGCTTCGGGCGCGGCAGCTGTGACCTACGCTGTACAGAATATCGCCCGCGCCGGCGATCACATCATTACCGACAAGTTCATCTACGGTGGCACCTACAATCTTTTCCACAACACGATAGGCGATTTTGGCATTTCGACCAGTTTTGTCGATGGTTCAAAACTCGACGAGCTTGAGGCTGCTATTCGGCCTAATACGAAGTTGATATTCATCGAAACTCTGGGTAATCCCAACTCGACGATCGTCGACATCGAGGCCATTGCCCACATAGCCCATGCTCATGGTATCCCGCTGATTGTTGATAATACTTTTGCCACGCCCTATCTTGTGCGTCCGTTTGAGTATGGTGCGGACATCGTTGTGCACTCGGCTACGAAGTTTATCGGGGGACATGGCACCTCGATAGGAGGCGTTATTGTCGATGGCGGTAGCTTTGACTGGGCACAAAACGATAAGTTCCCCGGTTTGTCCAAGCCCAACCCTAACTATCATGGTGTCATCTTTACCGAGGCCGTGGGCAACATTGCCTATATCATCAAGGCCCGGGTCACTCTGCTGCGCGACACCGGTTCGGCCCTGGCACCGCTCAATGCTTTTTTATTCTTGCAAGGTTTGGAGACGCTGAGTCTGCGCATTGAGCGCCATGTGGCCAATACGCTGGAGGTTGTCGATTATCTCAAAACCCACCCCAAGGTCAAGCTGATTAACCATCCCAGTTTGCCCGAGCATCGTGACTATGCGCTCTATCAGAAGTACTTTCCCAATGGGGGTAGTTCGATCTTTACCTTTGAGTTAAACGGTACACCTGAACAGGCCCGGCTGTTCACCGAAAAATTGGAACTGTTCTCGCTTTTGGCCAATGTGGCCGACGTTAAGTCGCTCGTTATCCATCCGGCCTCGACGACGCACTCACAGTTGAGCCCCGAGGAGCTTCTGGACGCCGGTATCACACCGACAACGGTGCGCTTTTCCATCGGTACCGAGAATATCAAAGACATCCTGGCCGACATTGAGCAGGGCTTTAATGCCATCGACCAATAATGATCGACGGTAGCGGCAGGCGATAATGAGAGTAACAAGGAGGGTATCACTGCTTTCGGACGCCATACCAGCGTTATAGCCCCCCTTCTTTCTCGTGTTTCTTCCTTCAAGTTTGATGCCCGGTTCGTCGTGTGACGGCCGGGCATCGTACGAGGTGACAAAGCGAGATGACGATCATGGCGCCCCCCTTGCGCCCCTTTAACTCTGTCACGTAATTATCCAAATATCGCAATTTGACACCCTCGGTTTACTTTGTTACTATATCACGGTGAGTTTGTTAGTTTAATCTAACTTTATGGCGCACCAGTGAGTGTAGGAGTAACACGAGATGGCACTTATAGAGATTACCGACGATGGCATCTATCGCATTAAGCGCATCAAAGGCGATACCCACATCCGTCATCATCTGGAAAATCTGGGGTTTATCCCCGGCGAACCTATCAAGGTTGTAAGCCGCGTGGCCGACGGCCTGATAGTCAGCGTTAAAGGCTGTCGCGTGGCAGTGAACAATGACGCGGCCGGCATGGTGGTCATCTAGCCCATGGTGAGTGTCGATGAGCCGACACGCTCGCTTCAGGAAGTCAAAACCGGCGAGACAGTTGTGGTCAAGCGTTTGGGCGGTTCGGGCGCACTCAAGCGCCGCATAATGGACATGGGAATCACGAAAGGCACGAGTATTTATGTGCGCAAAGTGGCTCCGCTGGGAGACCCGATCGAGGTAACCATACGGGGTTATGAGCTTTCTATCCGTAAAAGCGAATCTGAGTCTATCGAGGTCGAATAGCAACGTCGAGATCGAAGAGCAACACAGATGCACTAGGCGTATCGCACTCTAGGTACTTTTTTGTGCCGCAGGTATCTCGGTAGTGGACATTAAAGTTAGACTATGCTAACATTAAACCCAGAGTGTTTACGCATCAGCCGTAACACCTTAAGACCGTTTTGATGTTAGAAGGAAACGCATGGCACTAACCGTCGCATTGGCCGGCAACCCCAACTCTGGCAAGACCACCTTGTTCAACGCGCTCACAGGTGCTAATCAATACGTAGGTAATTGGCCGGGCGTTACGGTCGAGAAAAAGGTCGGCAAGCTCAAAGGCAACAAGGATGTTTCGGTCATCGACCTGCCGGGCATCTACTCGCTCTCTCCCTATACACTTGAGGAAGTCGTTGCCCGCACTTACCTCATCGACGAGCGCCCCCATGCCATCATTAACATCATCGATGGTTCTAACCTGGAGCGCAATCTGTATCTCACAACTCAGGTGTTGGAATTGGGCATCCCTACGGTTGTTGCCATCAACATGATGGATGTGGTGAGAAAAAGCGGCGATATCATCGATTTTGACAGTCTCTCTAAGCAATTGGGCTGTACGGTCGTGGAGATCTCGGCATTGAAATCGGAAGGCATTGATACGCTTCAAACAGCAGTGTTGAAAGCGGCCGAACAGGGCCGGGATTATGTGACAAACACCGCTAAGGCCAATGAGTATTACAGCGAAGATGTCACCACGGCGCTTGGCGCTATTGAGTCCAAGCTGCCAAAGTCTACTCCGCCTGAGCTCAGACGCTTTTTTGCCCTCAAGTTCTTTGAACGCGATTCCAAGATAGCAGAGCTTCTGGAGAAGGAGGCTTATGCCAGGGCCGGTCGCAGGCAAGAGGGACAAGAAAAACAAAGCGCGTCTGACGAGTCAAATCAAGCCATTGCAGCCTTGGCTTGCGAGGTCGAACCCATCATCGCCGCAACTGAGCACGCCGCCGACGATGATGCCGAGAGTATCGTCATCAACGAACGCTACGAGCACATCGCTCAAGTAATCGAGAGAGTCTATACTCAGCGCAGGCCCACGAGCGATACGATATCGGACAAGATAGACAAAGTGGTGACCAACCGCGTGTTGGCGCTGCCGATATTCGCGGTCATCATGTTCGCCGTCTACTTTATCTCGGTCACGACTGTAGGTGCCTTTGCCACCGATTGGGCAAATGACGGCCTGTTTGGCGAAGGTTGGTTTTTGTCCGGTGGGGGAGAAGCTTATGAGCAGGTGCACAGCGACTACGACAGAGCCCAACAGGAGATAGAGGCCTTTACGAGCGCTGCAACAGATGCCGGTTTTGACCCCGACTCGGATACGTTCATACAAGATGCCACGGCAGCAGGCATGGTAACCACGATCGACGCCTATGATGATGAGAGCGGCACGCACGAGTCTTTACGTGTGGATACCGCTGCCTATCAGGCCGCACGTGCGCTGGCAGAACCGAACCCCAACGACTATGGTATCTGGATACCGGGCGTGCCGGTGCTCATTAAGGGGCTCTTAACGTCTATGGGTACAGCAGACTGGTTACAGGCACTGGTGTTGGACGGCATTGTCGCCGGTGTTGGCGCGGTTTTGGGTTTTGTACCCCAGATGTTGGTATTGTTTTTATTGTTGGCCATGTTGGAGCAATGCGGTTATATGTCGCGTATCGCCTTTATTCTGGATCGCGTATTCAGACGTTTTGGCCTGAGTGGCAAATCTTTTATCCCCATACTTATCGGCACCGGTTGCGGCGTACCCGGCATCATGGCCTCGCGCACCATCGAGAATCAAAACGACCGACGAATGACGGTCATGACCACAACATTCATCCCCTGCAGTGCCAAGCTGCCTGTTATCGCGCTGTTTTCCGGCGCGATCTTTGGCGGCGAATGGTGGGTGGCTCCCTCGGCCTATTTCCTGGGGATAGCAACTATCCTCTGCTCTGGTATCATCCTCAAAAAGACGCGTTTTTTTGCCGGCGATGCTGCCCCGTTTCTGATGGAGCTGCCGGCCTATCATCTGCCTACGGTAGGCATGGTCGCGCGCAGCACCTGGGAGCGCGTATGGTCGTTTATCAAGCGGGCGGGCACGATTATTCTTTTGGCCTGTATGACCATCTGGTTCATCTCTACCTATGGGTTTACGGCCGAGGGCTTTGGCATGGTTGATGATCAGAGCCAATCTATTCTGGCGGTTTTGGGCAACGCCATTGCCTGGATATTCGCGCCTTTGGGTTTTGGTAACTGGCAGGCGACCAGCGCTACCGTTACCGGCCTTATCGCTAAAGAAAACCTTGTAAGCACCTTTGCCATCCTGTATGCCGGCGGCGAGGGTTGGTACGCTAATCTCCAGGCAGGTTTTGGGCTTGCGGCGGCCTATGCCATTCTGGCTTTCAACCTGCTCTGTGCGCCTTGTGTGGCGGCCATGGGTGCCATTCGTCGCGAGATGAACAATCGTAAATGGTTTTTTGCTGCAATTGGCTATCAATGTGCCATCGCCTGGGTTGTGGGTCTGTGGGTCTATCAATTTGGCGGCCTTATCAGCGGCGAGGCAAACCTGGGGCCCTTTACATTTATAGCTGCCGCCCTGGCCGTGGGATTTTTCTATCTGCTGTTCAGACCGATGAAGCAATCCTACAAAGACACACAATCCAAGCGCGCCGTGGACGCTGCCTAACACTGAGACCAGATTCGAGTAGGTTCGAAGAGGAGGTTTTAATGGAGTATGCAGGAACCATCGCCGTGGCCCTGATTCTGCTGTTGATAGTAGGAGCAATCATCTGGCGCTTGGCCAGAGCCCGTCGGCGTGGCCATGCTGTATCCTGCCCTCAATGTCCTCATAGTTCGACCTGCGAACATCCGACCATGGTTGACGATGAGCGTTCGTCCAACCAGACTGTCTTGGACGAAACAGATACCTGAGAGCAGCGCGCGGTGGCGCTGGTGGCACTGGCGCTAACAGTTTACGCAAAAATGCCTGAGAAAGCGGCACCTTGCACATTCCTGTAAAACCTGCTAGAGTTCAAAATATATGAGGTCTTGTAAGGCAACCAACACGCATCGTTTGATGCTGTAGCAACTTACCGTCCTTAGCTGTATTACTGAACGGCACACAAGGGAGTCTCAACCACAGATACTACTGACACAGGCTCACGTCAAACTCCCGATGACACTGATGATACTGACAGTGATGATAGTGCTGATACACCTAACAACACATCTCCGCTAACCGGTACCAACAGTGCTCTTACGTCTGCTTCGCCTTTAAACCAAGACGATACCTCCACTACCCTAAACCCGGTCGTTGTTGGTGTGGCCTTTGCCTGTGTGATAGCCTTTGGAGTGGTCGTTTGTGCTTTTGCCCACTTTCGAGTGAGAAAAACGCCAGAAGCCAACACCGCCCGCACAGCCACAGGCTAAAAATGGTATAATCACTCCTGATTTACGGCGTGAAGGACAACCGCGAACCACCTTGATGTTTTACTGCGAGGTGGTTCGTCTTTACGAATAGCGAAAGGTCGTGGCGAGTGGCAGGCCCCCTCTGGTCTTTAATTTGCTAAAAAACTAAGCAAATTAAAGACCACGACTGAATCTGCCAAACGTGTGTACGCATCGTGTCAATGCGTATCCGACCAAGAAAGGCACTGTGAGGCTATCCATGGGCAGCGAGAAGCAAATAGTATTCAACAGCAATGAAGACCGTTCCAAGGTGGTCGATCAGGCTTTGGCGGACCAAGGTGTTCTTTTAGCTCTGGTCGATAATCTTTCGGCCGACCAGCGACGCATCCGGCAATTCTCGGCAACAGCCATCAAAGAAATCTCTTCAAAGAGCCCCGAGGCGCTGGTAGCCCACGTTGATTCCATTGCCGATGGTCTGCATCGCCCCGAGGCACAGACCCGATGGGAGTGTCTGGAGACCTTGTCGTTTCTTGCTCCTTTTAATCCGCCGTCTTTGGATGTTGCTGTGGAAGGTGCCGAGGAATCGCTCTTTGACGAGGATAACGGTCATGCTCGATTGGCGGCGTTGCGCTTTTTATGCGCCTATGGGGCTTTGGATTGTGAACGAGCTACCGAGGTCTGGCCGCTTATCGAAGAAGGTATCCAGTGTTATCATGGCGATCCGGAATTTGAGGAGATGTTAGCATCGGTCGAGTTCTTTGCTGCGGGCGATATCGGCTCTCCGGTACGTCAGCTCGTGGTAAAGCGCCTTCAATTTGATGCTGACAATTCCAAAGGCTCAATCGGTCGGCGCGCCAGCTCTATTGTCGCGCTCTGCAAAACCGGCCAAAAACACCACTAAACGTTGCTTCCTGGAATCTGATATGCCAAAACACACCGTAACACTGATACCCGGCGACGGTATCGGGCCAGAGATAACTGCTGTTATGTGCCGCGTAGTAGAAGCTGTCGGCGTAGACATTGCCTGGGAGTTGGCTTGGGCCGGCACCGAGATGCTGGAGCAAACAGGCAGTCCGCTGCCTACAGAGACCATCGAGTCCATTCGCCGCACCAAGGTTGCCATCAAAGGCCCGATTACAACGCCTGTTGGCAGCGGATTCAGATCGGTCAATGTTGAGCTGCGCAAACAGTTGGATCTCTTTGTCAATCTGCGCCCGGTGCTTTCCCTCCCCGGCACCGGCGCGCGTTATGATAACGTCGATATTGTTATCGTCCGCGAGAATACCGAGGACCTCTATGCCGGTGTTGAGTTTGAACAGGGTACATCGGCGGCCTTGGGCCTGATTGATTACTGTGAGCGTGCCGGTGCCGGTCATATTCGCGCGGACTCGGGTCTGTCCATCAAACCCATCTCGATAAGCGGCTCTAAGCGTATCGTAGAGTGGGGTTTTGAATACGCGCTGGCCAACAAACGCAGCAAGCTCACGGCAATTCATAAGGCCAATATCCAAAAATTCTCCGATGGCCTGTTCCTCAAAGTCGCACGCGAGGTCGCTCAGGACTTTGAGGGGCGTATCGAGTTCGAGGATCGAATAGTCGACGCGGCCTGTATGGGACTGGTCATGCGCCCCCATGAGTTCGATGTCATGGTTTTGCCCAATCTTTATGGCGACATCGTAAGCGACCTATGCGCCGGTATGGTCGGCGGTCTCGGTCTGGCTCCTGGTGCCAACATCGGCACTGAATACGCGGTTTTTGAGCCGGTACATGGCTCTGCACCTAAATACGCCGGCAAGGACAAGGCCAACCCAACGGCCGAGTTGCTTACAGCCGTTTTGATGCTCAGGCATCTGGGAGAGAAGGACGCGGCTGACCGCATCATGACAGCTATCACCTCCGTTTTGGCCGAGGGGCGCTTCGTAACCTACGACATCAAGCGCTCGCTTACGGGTTCAACCGCAGGCAGTGTCGGGACTGTCGCATTCGCCGAGGCGCTCATAAACCGTTTGTGAGGCCTCGCCACTCCTGGCAAAAGGAGCAAGGGGGGGCTCTTGTCACTAACTTTTCTCTATGCTAATATAGTTATATGATGCGATATGCTCATAATTCTTCGATGACGGAAGAAGTGCCCGCACGTGTGCGCGCGCCCGATACTGTCGAATGTGCAATGACACGCGTGCCCCAGGTAACAAAACCTGCGAGCACGCACAAGCCAGATGTGTTGCCCTTAAGCCAGGCGCTGCTGGAGCTAGTCTGGCCGACGCGCTGTGCCGGCTGCGAAGCGCCGGGCGAGCTGCTTTGCCCTGAGTGCCGTGACAGCCTGCTGCATATCGACCATACCACCGCCTGCCCACGCTGCGGCGCTCCTTACGGCCGTACAATCTGTACCGAATGCTATGCTGCTTCCGGAAAGCAGCTGTTCAGCTTCAGCCAGGCAGTTTGTGCCCTGGAGATGGAGGCAATATCCGGCAGAATGATTGTCTTATACAAGGATCGCAATGAGCGCCGTCTCGCCGATTATTATGCCAACTTATTATTTGCGGCGATTCCGGCAGTTTGGTTTACCTGGGCGGATTGCCTGAGTTGGATACCCTCTGATAAGCGCAGTGTCAGACGTCGTGGCTTTGATAGCATGCGGCCAATAGCGACTCGACTGGCCGCATTGGGCAAGGTTCCTCCTGTCGCCTTATTGCGCAAGGCGATCGTATTGGACCAGCGTCGCTTGGACCGTGAGCAGCGTCGCCAGAATCTGATCGGTAGTTTTGCTCTTACCGATGCTGCAATTCAGGATCGTTATTCTCGTATCCTGTTGATCGACGATGTCTTTACTACGGGGGCAACACTTGATAGCGCCGCTGCCGTGTTGCTTACACAAACGGCCATCGAGGTTAGGGTGGCGACGATTCTACGCGCCTGGTAGGCCGCTTTCCTCGTGTTCTGTTAAAATTTATCAAGATCCCTCCGGGTCTGTGGTTGCGGACAGCGCCTCGTTATCAAACAGCAAAAGCCAGCTGTTAGGTAACGATATGTGATAACGAGGCGCTGTCCTAGTCCATGGTAGCCGCGGCCGAAAGGACCCACGTAAGCGAGTCTGGGAAACGAGGCTCGTGAGCATGGCGCGGCTTAGGGGTAAGACGTACCGTCCGGCCATCGAGGCAACCGTCTCCCGGGCGAGAGGACCAGTAGTGAGATAGTATCAAGCAAACGTCCCGGTATGCGGGTGTGGGGCCAAAGACCAGGTCAGCCGGAGGGATTGTGAGATTGATGTGAAGCGCAACCCTGCATTAAAAACAACGTGATAAGGAGCGAGTCCGATGAGCAGTAAAACAGGCATGTCCTGCCAGAATGCGATGATTGCCGCTGCTGTAGACCACAGTATACGGTCCGAAGCCGCCGTTGTACCGACCACCGTCAAAACGCGCGCGTTGCGCTCGCGGACGGTGATCGTTGTCGCGGCTGTGGCACTGGTCATTTTTACGCTGACCTTGGCCGGCTGTGCGGGAGCAACCGGCTCCAAGGAGATTAAGCGCGATCCCGTGGTGACTTCGCCGGCAATTGTCACCGACGGTGTGTTGAAGGTTGGTGTGGATTCCACGCACGCGCCGTTTGCCGGTCTGTCCAAAAACCAGCTGGTCGGTATTGACGTGGACATCGCCAAGGCCTTGAGTTTACAGCTCGGTCTAAATATTGAGCTGGTGGATATTGCCGGCAAAAGTGCCGATACCTTACTAAACGACAAAACTATCGACATCGTCATGGATGTGGAACAGACCGGCGGCTCGGTGATTCAGGGCACTCAGGTTGGGCCCTATATGCAAAGCGGTCCGGCGTTGTTCACAACCGTTAAATCCAACACCTTGCCTACTGTAGATTTAAAATCGCTGACGGGAACAAAGATAGCGGCGCAAAAAGATTCGCTCTCGGCGTGGTCTTTGGAAGAACTTATCGGCAAAGGCACTGCGGACCCCAAGGAGAATCTGGCTCAGGCATTCGAGAATGTGGCGAGCGGCGCATCTACGTATGCGGCAGCCGATGCCGTAGTTGGTTCGTACTTGTCGGTGGATTACGAGGATCTGTCCTGTGTCAAGATGCTGGGCACGCCGATAGGCGTCTATGTCGGTGTTGGAAAAGATAACTCCGCTCTACCCGAACCGCTCACCACCGCATTGCGCACCATCCGCGATAACGGCGAACTGGAGGTCATCCTGTCAAAATGGCTTGGCAGAGTGTCGGCCCAGGTTGTTTTGGGCAGTCAGGCAGTCGTCGCCCAAAAGGCCGGCGCATCAACGTCGCCAACGCTTCCGGATGGGCAGATAGACACAGGCGATGATCTGCCCGATCCAACCAATGCCGGTGGCACACAATAACTGCGCACCAAAACGCAGCTGTCTTGATAGTCCGCAGAAGGCGTTTTGAATACCGTCAAGGTTAAATCTACATTAATTCATCTGAAAAATGCGCGATTCGGATAACAACTGTGGCTGAATTAGAGTAATCTATAGAGGTTATTATTGCAGTGCCACGTTAGAGCGCTGTAGTCCCTATAAAGAGGAGGAGTGATGTCAGTATCTAAGAAAGTCCTGGCACTCGCAGTCGGTATGGTCACGGCACTCAGTGTGGCCCTGGTCGGCTGCAGCCCCGCGGCTCCGTCGTCAAGTTCGAGCGGCTCGAGTGCAACATCGGGCGCGGCCACACCTGCCGCTCAGCTGAACCTGGTCAAACCGGGCACGCTTACGGTTGGTTCAGACTGCGACTACCCGCCATTCATCGCACTGGAAGGTTCTACCCCGGTCGGTTTTGAGTATGAGATGATGGAGGCCATCGCAGCTGTGGTGGGTCTTGAGGTCGAATACCTGCCACCTCAAAATTTTGATTCTATTTTAGCTTCAGTCGCCGCTGGTACAAAAATGGATGTTGGTGTATCGTCGTTTACGATTACAAGCGAGCGTAAAGAACTCGTTGATTTCACCTTGTCCTATTTTGATTCCAATCAGGCAGTGGTCGCTTTGAAGAGCAAGGGCTATACCTCGGCCATGGACCTCAACGGTAAAGTTGTGGGTTCGCAATCCGGCACCACCGGTTCTGACTGGGTAAACGAGAACCTTAAGGCCCCCGGAACCGTGCTCAAGGAGTTCAACCAGACCAGCGAGGCCCTGGCCGCTATGATGGCCGGCGATATCGAAGCCGTGTTCTTCGATGAGCCTGTTGCCGCCGAGCAGGTCAAAACGACCTATACCGATGCCGAGATAGTCGAATCCATTGCAACGGGCGAACTGTATGGCATAGCCGTCTCTAAGACGAACACCTCTTTGCGCGAACAGCTTGATGCCGCTTTGTCCATTATCAAGGCAGACGGTACCTTCGATAAGATTTTTCTTAAGTACTTCCCAGACCTTACACCCCCAACGCTCAAGGCCGCCTAAAATAGCCCCTGAGGCGATGACTGAATCGGACAGGTGAATAGGACAGAAAAGCAAGACCGGTGCGAAAAAGGCACCGCTCTCAAAGCCATAGGTAAAATGATGGCTGTGATTGCGGTGCTGGCGTTGGTAGTGAGCTTAACGACCCCGCCGCAACAGGCTGCTGGACTAACCGTTGAAAAGGCCACCGCCAAGTCTAACCAACAAGATGGCAATGAGGTCATTGGCGGTCAACCCACGCGTGTTACCTGGGAGGGCCGGGTGGCCGCCGATGAGCAAATAAGTATGCTTACGCTTACTTTTCCGGAGGGCACCAGTCTAGCCGAGGGGGCCAGCGCCAAGGCCACGGTGTTAGACGGTCTGGTTCGATTGGAAGCTGTGCAGGATGTCCAGTTAGATATACAGCAGGCCGTTATCACCTTTGAGCAGCCGGTAGCTTCTGGCCTGTTATTGCGCGTGGAGATATACAATATTGCACTACCTGCTGCCGACGGCGACTATTCCATTGGTGGCAACTATCGTAATACAACGGGAGAAGTCGTTGCGCTTACGCCTTCGCCGCCTATCGCGGTCATCAGTATGACTACGGTCAAGGCCATCACGCTCTGGTTGGACGATCAACCCTGGGTGCAAAGCTGGAATTCGGTGTTGTTCCTGCGCATCTTCTTTAATCCTCAGCTGATCGTTGCCTCTGTGCCGAACCTATTTGATGGTTGGCTGCACTCGTTGGGTCTGGTACTCGTGGGCTTTCCGTTGGCCATACCCATTGGCCTTGGCGTTTCTTTTTTGCGCATGGCCCGGCTGCGCATCGTCCGCTTCATCTCGTCTATCTACGTCAACATCATCCGTGGCACGCCGCTGTTTTTGCAGATATACATTGCGTTTTTCGGGTTGCCCTTTTTAGGCATCAGTATCGATAGCTACCTTCTGGGCATTTTAGTCTTAGCTATGAACTCCAGCGCCTATCTAGCCGAGATATTCCGTGCCGGTATTCAGTCTATCCATAAAGGCCAGTTTGAGGCTTCATCTTCGCTTGGCATGAATGCTGTTCAGACGATGTTTTCGGTCATTATTCCTCAGACCGTGCGTCGGGTCATCCCCACAGCTACGAGCGAGTTCATCCTGCTTTACAAGGATACCTCACTGTTGGCGGCCGTCGGGGTCATGGAGCAGATGATGTTTGCCAAATCGATGGTCGCCTCTACGGGCAATATGACCCCGTATATCGTAGCTGCGGGCTACTACCTGCTGGTCACGCTGCCCCTCACGAAGATAATCGCCAGTTTTGAACGCAGACTTGCCGCTGCCGAGGGGAGTTCGACTGCGCCTTCTTCCTCCAAGAAACGTCGTAGACGCCTGTTTGCCAAACCGGCATCCGATGCTCCAAGCGAGGGGGTGGATGCCGATGCCAACCCTTCGTGAGCAACCCCAGGCGGTGGTCCGCATTGAGCAGCTACATAAGTATTTTGGCAGCCTTGAGGTACTCAAAGGCGTCGACATGGAGGTAGATCGTGGGGAAGTGGTCGTCATCCTCGGTCCGTCCGGCTCGGGCAAAAGTACGCTTTTGCGCTGTATCAACCTGCTGGAGAAGCCCACAAGTGGCGACATCTGGTTTGAGGATACGCGTATTACCGACCCGGCTACCGACATCAATAAAATTCGCGAGCACGTCGGTATGGTGTTCCAGTCATTTAATTTGTTCCCGCATCTTTCGGCCAAAAAAAATGTTATGTTGGCTCAACGTAAGGTACTCAAACGCTCAAAAGAAGAAGCTGAGCGTATTGCCATCGAGCAGTTGGATAAGGTGGGTTTAAGCGATCGTGTGGACTATATGCCGGCCCAACTCTCCGGCGGCCAACAGCAACGCGTGGCAATCGCTCGGGCTTTGGCCATGGACCCGCACGTTATGCTGTTCGATGAGGCTACGAGCGCTCTGGATCCGGAATTGGTGCGTGGGGTACTGGATGTGATGCGCGAGTTGGCTCGTGGCGGCATGACAATGATAGTTGTTACGCACGAGATGGGCTTTGCCAACGAAGTCGCCGACCGGGCGGTGTTTATGGATGGCGGTGTCATCGTTGAGCAGGGTCGCCCCGAGGATGTCTTTGGTAACCCCACTCACGAGCGCACGCGCGATTTCCTCGGTCATATCAGCTGACCGCTACTAAAAGCCCAAGAAGTCTCTAAGCCCTGCCCAGTCCTAGAGCTTGACGCGCTTCAAACGCAGGGCGTTTGCAAGAACTGACACCGAACTGAGGCTCATCGCTGCCGCGGCGAGGATCGGGCTGAGCAAAGGCCCACCAAACAGGTGCAGGATGCCGGCGGCAATGGGGATGCCCACAACGTTGTAGCCAAAGGCCCAGAACAGGTTTTGCTTGATTGTGCGTATCGTTCGTTTGCTCAATTCGATGGCGCGGGGCACGTCCATCAAGTCCGAGCGCATCAATACAATATCGGCACTTTCCATGGCTACGTCTGTGCCCGAACCAATGGCCATGCCTACGTCGGCCTGGACCAGGGCTGGGGCATCGTTGATGCCGTCACCCACCATGGCTACGACCAGTCCTTCGGCCTGCAAAGCGGCCACCTCACGCGATTTATCCTGGGGCAGCACATCTGCCAAAACGCGGCCGCAGTCCACCTGACGAGCAATCGCCTCGGCGGTGCGCGCGTTGTCGCCGGTTAGTATGGCCGTGGCGATACCCAGGGTGCCCAGGCGTTCTATGGCCGCTTTACTGGAGGGCTTTAAGGTATCGGCCACAGCTACGACACCGGCCACGTGGCCGTCTACCACTATGAACATCGCTGTTTTGCCGTCTCGGGCAAACGTGTCGCGTGGAGCCAGCGCCGCAGCAATGTCGATGCCGTGCGCGTCAAGCAGACTCTGATTGCCCACAAGCACGGCATGCGCCCCGATTTTGGCTTCGACACCCTGCCCGGTGTGAGCAACAAAGTAAGAGGTATCTAACAATTCGAGACCATCGAGATGAGCTCGGGCAACTATCGCTTGACCCAGAGGGTGCTCAGAGTCACGCTCAGCCGAGGCGGCCAACACAAGCAGACAAGCAGGAGAGAAAAGCGCGCCCGGTACGTCAGCTTCGCTCCTGTGCGCATTGCAGGCATCGCTGTGCGCATCGCCCAGCATACCCGGTGCGCCATCTGTGCCACTGAGCGGCAGCACGTCGGTAACCGTGGGTGAGCCTTCCGTTATCGTGCCGGTTTTGTCTAGGATAACAGCGTCGATTTTATGGGCGCGTTCCAAGGCCTCGCCACTCTTGATGAGGATGCCGTAGTGCGCGCCTTTGCCCGTGGCAACCATGATGGCTGTGGGGGTAGCCAGGCCCAGGGCACAGGGACAGGCGATGACTAGGACTGATATGAATATTGTAACGGCGAAGCCCATATCGCCGCTACCAAAGTACCAGGCGATAGCCGCCGCCAGCGCAACTCCGCAGACTGCCGGCACAAAATAACCCGCGACAACATCGGCCAGATGCGCTATCGGCGCCTTGGAGCCCTGGGCTTCTTCCACGAGGCGAATTATCTGGGCTAAGGCCGTGTCATTGCCTGTGCGCGTAACCTCAAAGCGCAGCGAACCAGTCGTGTTAAGTGTGGCGGTGTAGACCTCATCGCCCGGCGCTTTCATGACCGGCATGCTCTCGCCCGTGAGCATCGACTCATCTACAGCCGAGGTGCCCCAGGTAACCCGGCCATCGGCGGGTAGTTGTGTTCCCGGACGTACAATGACGACATCACCCAAGGCAAGCTCGACAATGGGCAGCTCTACCTCGGTGCCGTCGCGCAGTACGAACGCGGTCTTGGGCGCAAGCCCCATCAATGTGCGTATAGCCTCGCCGGTGCGACCTTTCGACAGCGCCTCCAGCGATTTGCCCAGCAAAATCAGGGTAATGATGATGCCGGCGGTTTCGTAATACAGCGCATCTACAGCCATATGGTTGCCCTGATATATCTGCCAGGTGTTGTAAAGACTGTAGAGTAAAGCCGCGCTGGTACCGATGGCTATGAGCGAGTCCATGTTGGGACTTCTGGCCACCAGCGCCCTAAAGCCCACCGTATAGAAGCGATATCCTACCGCTACAGGTACGGTTACCAACCCTAGTTCAACAAGGGCATAGGTCAAAGGCTGTGCCATGGGATCCAGGCCCGGCGGCAGCGGCAGTGTTATCCAGGTAAGCATCGGCGCCATGGCAATGTAGAGCAGCGGTACCGTACATACGGCCGCTCCGATGAACTTAATCCACAGGGTACGGATTTCGTAGCGTTTGCGCTCCTGTTGTTCATCTACAGCCGAGGTCGCAGGGTCAGACACCAATACCTCATAGCCGGCCTTGGTTATGGCTGTATCAATCTGTTCGGGACTGACTGCGTTCTCGTCAAAGGCAAATGTACCTTTCTCAGTGGCCAGATTGACAGAGGCTTGGTTTACACCCTCAATACGCGAGACGACCTTCTCGATACGCGCCGAACAGGCAGCGCAGGTCATTCCGCCGATATTCACTACATGTACCTGCAAACCGTAAACTTCCTTTCTGTTATACCCTTGTTTTTCTCGAGCGTTTCAGTCGGTTGTGACGACGGTAATCGTGCCCAATGACAGATCAATACCGTCAAGCAGCCTCAACGACCGCAATCTTACTGCGTATCATACCCATCCAGCAGCTCTACGTATAGTCCGGTCCTCTCAGGAAGAAACTCGATACGGTAGCTGTTAGCCTTAAGGCTGTGTTCAAGGTTAAAACGTCGATCCAAAACGCTTGGGAGCGCCCCCAGACCAAATACCAACGGTACGGTGCCCAGACAAAACACGAGCAGGGAAGTGGCACCCGTTTGCATGCTGCCGCTGACCAGAGCATAGATTTGAATGACCTGCAGGGGGCCGCAGGGCATAAGTTCGTTCAAAAGGCCTACGTACAGTGGGCTGTTGCTGTTTTCAGGGTCGAGGTGTACGTGCCTATGGCAGCCGACTTAACATGCTGATGTGTGTAAACGCGAATTTGTGATACCATTAGCTTCGTTAGAAGTATTGAGAGTCTGTTGGAAGCACTACAACTAAGATTGGAGAGGGAAGTATGTCGAGAATGAAGTCACAAATTACGCCGGGGGGGGGGGGCATCACCGTCTAGTGCTAGCGCCGGCTTAAGCTCTCGCTTAAACGCTTACGCTGGCTTTTCAGCCTCCCACCCCAACACCCTAAAGCACGACCACATTGCCGCCGCTGTTCATTCTGAACACGCGGTCTTTTTATGCTCTGGGGAGAAAAGCGACCGTAGTGGCTTTACCCTCGTTGAACTCATCGTCGTTATTGTCATACTTGGTATCCTTGCGGCCATAGCCATACCGGCGCTCACGGGCTACATAAGCAAAGCAGAGGATAAAGAGTGGGAGATGCGCGCCCGCGATGCAAACATAGCCGTGCATGCCGTACTCGATGAGGCCTGGGCCCAGGGTAAGTTTACAGGCGCTGCTGCTGCCCAATATTTTGCGCAAGGAAACAATGACTTTCCTTCTTTCAAGTACTTTGAGATCGCAACTTTGTCTGCCCATGCCTATCCCTATGACTCGGCAGACCGCGCCCAATTTTTTAGCGAAGCCGCTGCCCTGCTTGGCGAAGAGTATGTATGGGATGGTCCCGGCTTCAGATCGATTGACTATCTTGCCCCTGCAGGTTCCGATGCCACAGCCGCCACTGCCGACGCGTTTGTCTATGCCTTTACCCCCGAGGGTTATGTCAGCGGTAAGCCAGTCATTGGCGTTAGTTACAAGCTGACCCTTTCTGGCGAAATAGGGACAATTAGCGAGTTCTTTGCTGCCCTCGGGAATGGTGATGTCGTCTACGACGCAAACGCCGGTTACGAGGTCTATCATTTGACCATTGGCTGATGAAGTGAGCTGTATACCTCTCCTCAAGGGTACGGGGCATAATCGCGTGGCTCACCCAAAAAGCACAGAGGGACGGTTCTTTTGTGTCATTTTGAAGCACAGAGGGACGGTTCTTTTGTGTCATTTCACAGAAGCACAGAGGGACGGTTCTTTTGTGTCATTTCAAATGGTTGAAAGGTGAGTTGAGAGCACAGAGGGACGGCTCCTTGTCTACAAATGAGTGTCGACAAGGAAGAAAAACCACGAACTTTATGAGCCCAGCCAATGCGGTAGTGTTAGTATCACCTGCGAGAAAAGGGTTTTCTTCCGTTTTCCCACATACGAGTTTGTGCTACTATTGGCCCTGTCATAAACATCACAGGTCTGTTGGAAGCACTACAACTAAGATTGGAGAGGGAAGAAATGAAGTCGAAAATTACGCCACGGGGGGGGGGCATCACCGTCTAGTTCTGTAGCGCCCCATCCTCACAATTCGGAGTTTAACCACGCCGCCGCCGCTGTTCAGCATGAACATGCGGTATTTTTATGCTCTGGAGATAAAAGCGACCGTAGTGGCTTTACGCTCGTTGAACTGATCGTTGTCATCGTGATCTTAGGTATTCTTGCCGCCATTGCCATACCGGCGCTTACCGGCTACATAAGCAAGGCCGAGGACAAACAGTGGGAGATGCGCGCCCGCGATATAAACATAGCCGTGAAAACCGTCATTGATGAGGCCTGGGCC
>JAITDU010000047.1 GCA_031282405.1 Coriobacteriales bacterium
GTGCCTGCACACGAACATTCTTTGCAACAGAGGGCCCGCCTGTCTCCACAAGGCATGAAAAAGCCGCTGGCTCCTGAATGGCAGCCCTAGCGGCAACGTGGTCAAACTCTGGGTTTTGAGGGTAAGAGGCTACAGCGGTACTAAACGGTGATGCCCCCCCCCACGGCGTAATGTGTGACTTCATTTCTTCCCTCTCCAATCTTAGTTTTCGTGCTTCCAACAGACTCTTAGTGCTTACTTCTAACGAAGCTAATGGTACCACAGATTCGCGTTTGCACGCACCAACATGTCAAGTCGGCTGCCATAGGCACGTACACCACGGCCTTTAGCCGAGGTGCCTGGATTGCCCCGTTGCTCAAACTCCTCAAAGTGACGGAAGTCTATTTTTCTACCTGGCTTACGGGATCAGACGATTTTGCGGAGCAGCAGCGTCAGAGAAACGCTGCACCAGCAAGAACTGTTTGAGGGCAGCACTTACTTTGTGCCAAAGTAAGTGCTGCCCTCCCCAAAGTGACGGAGTGCCCACACTGTCTGTCCACGTCTGTCTACGCCTTACGAAGCCAGTAGCAACTCGGCTATCTGCACCGCGTTCAAGGCTGCACCTTTGCGCAGTTGGTCGGCCACACTCCAAAAAGCCAGGCCGTGGGTCACCGAAGGGTCGCGACGCAGTCGCCCAACGTAAACATCGTCAGTGCCGGCTAACAGACCGGGCATCGGGTAGTTCTGGGCCGCCGGGTCGTCTATGACCGAGACCCCAGCCGCACCAGCCAGCAATTCTCGCGCCGCAGCTACATTCACAGCAGAGGCAAATTCCACATGAACACTCTCGGCATGGCAACGCAGCACCGGCACACGCACGCAACTCATGGCCAGCGCCAGGTCAGACTCATGCAGTATCTTGCGCGTCTCTACCACCATCTTCCATTCCTCTTTTGTGGAGCCGTCGTCCATAAACACATCGATCTGCGGTATGCAATTAAACGCTATCTGATGCAGAAAGTTTTGGATCGTCAGCTGCTCACCGGCAAGGAACTGACGAGTCTGCTCATAGAGTTCATCCATGGCAGCCGCGCCGGCTCCGCTGGCCGCCTGATAGGTGGAACAGACCACACGTTTGATGGGCGCCAGGCGCGACAGCACATTAAGAACCATGACCAGTTGTATTGTTGAACAGTTGGGATTGGCGATGACACCTTGATGCAACCAGACATCGGCCGGGTTAACCTCGGGCACCACCAAAGGCACGTCTGTGTCCATCCTGAATGCCGAGGAGTTGTCAATCATCACGGCTTTGGCCTCGCGTACAAAGGGACGGTATTCTTTGGATAGGGCCGAGCCTGCCGAGAAAAGCGCGATGTCCACATCCGCAAACGACTCAGGACGCATCTCCTCCACAACCAGGTAGCCCTGCCCGTTCTCATAGGTGCCCTCTGCCCCCGGCCCATTGAAGTCCAGCCGCTTGCCCACACTGCGTGCCGAGGCCAGCGCCTTAACCCGGGCAGCCGGAAAGCTCCTTTGCTCCAACGCCAGCAGCATCTCGCGACCAACGGCTCCCGTGACACCGGCCACCGCTACTACCGGGTTTGCGGGCAGATTTGCATAGTGGGATAACTTGTGCGGACTCATCGAAACTCCCTTGATTTTCTCACCAAAATACTAATATACTAATATAGCAATAAACTGATAAATTACCGGCCCTTAGCAGCCTTGGCGGCTTGCTCTTCTGGCGAAAGCAGCTTTTCCTCAAACACTTCGCTGGCATCCAGGTCAAAAGCCGTATGAAGGGCGCGCTGCGCAATCTGTGATTTCTCGGCGGCAATCACTACGCTGATGCGGATGGCCGAGGTCGAGATCATCTCGATGTTGATGCCGTTTTGCGACAACACCTTGAACATTTTGGCAGCCACTCCGGGGTTGGTGCGCATGCCCGCACCCACAAGGCTGAGCTTGGTAATGGATTCTTCTACGAGGTACTCGCGGGCTCCCAGCTGCTTTACCTGCGCGTCGAGCACTGGTCTGAGCCTGTCGAGCTCCCCCGCCGGCGAGGTGAAGGAGATGTCTGTGTGGCCGTTTTCGGAGATGTTTTGGACTATCATGTCGATATTGATGTTGGCCTTGGCAATCGCCTCAAAAACCGTAGCGGCTATGCCCAGGGCGTCGGGGACACCCCTCACCGTGATCTTGGCCTCCGAATCATCATAGGCAATCCCCGAGACTATCGCTCGTTCCACACCTGCCTCCTTTATTACCGTACCCGGATTGTTAGAAAATGCGTTTTTGCAGTGCAGTTCCACAGCAAAATTACGGGCAAACTCCACCGAGCGCACCTGGAGGACTCCGGAACCGGCCGCCGCCAGCTCCAGCATTTCCTCGTAACTGATGGTATCGAGCTTTTGAGCTCGGGGCACCACACGCGGATCAGCCGAATAGACACCGTCGACATCGGTATATATCTCGCAACGCCGCGCCCCGAGGGCTGCCGCCAGAGCCACAGCTGATGTGTCGGAACCGCCGCGCCCCAGCGTTGTGAGCTCTCCGGTGCGGGTCGTGCCCTGAAAGCCGGCGACAATTACGATATTCTGCTCCTCAAGTGCCGCTTTGATGCGCTCGGTCTTGATATGCGAGATCTGTGCTTTGTTGTGACGCGTGTTTGTGACGATGCCCGCCTGGTGCCCGGTCATGCTCAGAGCACGGGTGCCCAGGGTCTCTATCGCCATAGCTAAAAGCGACATGCTGATCATCTCGCCGGTAGCCAACAGGATATCCAACTCCCGTGCCGGTGGGCGAGGAGTTATCTGCTGTGCCAGACCCAAAAGCTCATCGGTGGTTTTACCCATGGCACTCACCACTGCCAGCACCTGTTTGCCCTGACTGTGGTAGTCCACAAGCCGACGCGCCACGTGCTTAATCCGCTTTGGATTAGCCAGCGCCGTACCGCCAAATTTTGTAACGATCAGTTCCATGCGCCTATTGTAACCGATGGAGAAGCGCTGCACAGATGGTGGAATGCACTGAGAGCAGGGCACACTGATGGCAGAGTGCGCCGATGGTGGGCTGTCGTGCACACAAAAGGGATAGTGGTTTTGTGGTTTTACGTCTATTCAGAGGCAGTCGGGCCGTTTTAGCTAATTGAGTGTTTGACACCATTGCTGTATATGGTGAGCCCACTTGTCAAAGTTGGGTCAGTGCCACCAAAACCGGGGTCTTGGCGAAAATACGTTGTAACGGGGTCTGTGGAGTTGATATCTTTGACATACATGATACGCAACGACCCTCCGGTGCCCGGATAGGGATTATATATGATACGATATGCTAGTACATCCCCGTCTAAAGAAGTAAAGAGGTGCAGCATTTTGCTCACTCCGTTTTCGGGCAGAAAACTCAGGGCATCTCCCGCCAACTTCTCGTACTCATCACGACCGTAGGAAGTAAATTGTTCAAAGAAAAGACCGGTATTGTTCGCATAGTACCATTTGCCGCCATAAACGCTTTTTATGTTCGGGTATGAAGAGGCGTAGCCAACATTGGACAGCCCGTTTTCGACCATCTCAAAGTGGACAAGGGTCTGAATGGCTATCAGCTGTGTCCTTGCGCGCGAATCTATGTCCTTATACTCTGCTTTAGAGATATAGCCTGTCAGCGCCGGTATAGCAATAGCGGCAAGGATACCTAAGATTACGATAACAACAATGAGTTCAACGAGCGTAAAGCCCGCACCATTGCGCCCGTGCGCATTCGTGCCTCCGTCACCCTGAGTCGACGCAGAGGGCACGGCTGCGTCATTGCAAACCTGCATAGGCGGCGTGGCATTGACGGGCCCGTTTTTCTCCCCAGAGCATGAAAAAACCGCCTGTTCAGAATGAACAGCGGCGGCAATGTGATCGTGCGTTAGGTTGTGAGGTTGGGCGGCTCCAGAGCCAGCGCGAGCGTTTAGGCTAGAGCTTAAGCCAGCGCGAACACTAGACGGTGATGCCCCCCCCCCCACGGCGTAATTTTCGATATCATACTTCCCTCTCCAATCTTAGTTTTCGTGCTTCCAACAGACGTGTCGTGCTTTTGACAGACATAATGATAGCACAAACCTGTTCTTGGATAAGTAGTTTTTGGGTAAGCTCCCGCAACTGCAGGCGCGGGAGCAGACAGAGCGCTCGTTGCCTTTTCCCGCGTGTCACGTTGGTCCGGCCGGTAGGCGTAGAGCCAGGTTGTAGCCGGTTGCTAAGGCTAAGAGCACAAAGGCGATAGCCGCACTGATGAACGCCCAGCGCTTCTCGCCCTGTAGATACTCTGCAAGCGACATCTTATCAGCGACCCGCAAGTAGGCACTCTTGCCAGCGGTGCGGGCATAAAATATCGTGAACGCGGCCGTGCCTATAAACACGGTTATAGCCAGCAGCATGGCCAGACCACCATAGAAGATGGCATTGGTAAAACTGATGTCGGCAAACAACCAGAGCGGATAAAACAGGATGGTTATCCACTGGCCATGTGCCGGCCCCCAGATGGCAGGCATCAAAAGCGCACCTATATTGAGCTTGGGCAGCTGTGCCAGCTCGGCTGCGTAGGGCTGAGGTTGTTCGTTTTCAGGGGAGTGTGTCTGTTCCTCGTCCTCAACATCAACTGGTGGGGTAGTCATTACTGTGTACTTCTTCCCTTCTTTCGAAACAGCGCTCGCGGCACTCATCGCTCGCGGCACTTATAGCTCGCGGCACTCATCGCTCGCGGCACTTATAGCTTGCAGCGCTCCTCTCTCGTGGTACTCTGCCTACCGTGCAACATCACGCAGACAGCCGCGCGCTCGGACACAGGTCGGCAACCGGACAGGCCAGACAGCGCGGCCGACGAGCCTGGCAATACTCCCGACCAAACAGTACCCACATATGGTTGATTTTACTCCAATACTGCTGAGGGTAAAGAGCCAGCAGGTCGGCCTCGGTCTGCTGCGGTGTTTTGGCCGTAGAGAATCCCAGGCGCCCGGCAATACGAAAGACGTGAGTGTCCACGGCGATGCCACAAGACTTGCCAAAGGCACACGTAAGCACGATATTGGCGGTTTTTCTCCCCACACCGGGCAGGCTGCACAGCCCCTCCATGGTGTCGGGTACCTCTCCGCCAAACTCGCCCAACAGCTTTTGAGCACAGGCTATGCAGTTTTTGGCCTTGCTTCGATACAGACCGATGGAGTGAATGGTCGCCTCCACGTCCTTCGGTGTGGCGGTCGCAAGAGCCGGGGCATCCGGCCAGCGCCCAAACAACTCCGGAGTAATCTTGTTGACTGCCGCGTCGGTAGTTTGAGCGCTGAGAAGCACGGCGATAAGCAGCGTGAAGGGACTGCTATGCTCCAGCAGGCACTGCTCACCGGGATAAAGAGCGGTCAGGCGCGTGACCACTTCAATGGCGCGTTTTTGTCTGTTGGTCTTTGATTCACGGTTGCGAGGCATGGCTCGGCTCGGCTCATAACCTAAACGAGCGTATCCACACGGCAAAAGATGTCGTGAACTTATGGAGAAAGCTCTTCGTCCGCTCGGTTATGGCACCGTCTTCGTCTACAGACTCCGTTATCTTACCCAGGTACATCTCGGGCTGTTGCATAATCCTAAAGTCCAAAAAACCCAGAGTCTGTTTAAGATGTTGGTTGGCCCCAAAACCACCGACGGGCCCCGGTGAGGAACTGATAATGCCGCAGGGCTTCGTGGCCCAGATGCTTTGTCCGGCAGGGCGCGAGCCCACGTCAAGAGCATTTTTAAGAACTGCCGGCATTGAACGATTATATTCGGGGGTGACAAAAACGAATGCGTCCAGGCTGCGCATCCGCTCGCGGAACGCAGTGTAGGACTTTGGCAGAGGCCCCGGGTCGTCAAAATCCTGGTTGTAGAGGGGTAGGTCGTCCAGATACACTAACTCGGCATCGATGTCGGCGTTGTCATCTTGACTGCCTTGACTGGCTTGACTGGCTTGATTAAACAACTCCAGGATAGCGTTGGCTATAGCCAGACTGAAGGAATTCTTGCGCAGGCTGCCGACGACGATGCCCACGCGCTTGCGGTCATGAGTGGGTGTGCCAGGCGCACCAGCCGTCGCGTGGGTGGCGGGTGTTGCAACTGCACTGCGGGTTGTAACTGCACACATGTTTTTCTCCCCATGCTCTTGTTGGTTACTTACCGGAGAAGCACCGACTGCTTAGCGCTTCTCTAGCGAGATTACCACATTAGCGCGCTTTTGGTCAGGCAGACGTGGGCGTGGTCGGCTTGGGCGTGGCTGGCGCGCCCTGCGCAGTCAAGAAGTCCAGAACCGAGTTGAGCAAGATGGGGAGTGCTGCCTCCACCGGAGGACTCAGGCCGATAGTGAACTCAACAGGTGCCGACTTAAGCACCTGCACACCCAGGCAATGCCCATCCACCCGATAACCCAACAGTTCCGCTGCCTGCAAAACGTCGACAAAACGCGTGTCATGGGCGCCGCGAGCGGTCACGTTTGGGGCCATGTCCTGAGGGGAGAAGGTCACCACCGTGCCCGGCTCCAGGCCAGTGTTATCCACCGCGTCCACAACAAGCACCGTGTTAAAGCGCTTGAGGTCGGCCAGAAGCGCCATGCCCATCGTGCCCTTATCCATGATGCTGACGTTAGCGGGAACATCGTAGCGCTCGCAAAGTTCGGCGGCGACGCGCGGTCCTATGCCATCGTCTTGCATGAGGATGTTGCCAATACAGAGTATGAGGATGTTTTTTACAGGCATAAAGGCGGGTTACTGCTAAAAAGTCCGATTCAAAGCAGCTTTCTGCATGGTATCGTATAAAGCACAATTGTCTCTTGATATGTTATCACATGCTCTGCACAAACCTCTCCACCTGTTCAAACCAACTGCTCAAGCATAGCCAGATTGGGATGTGTGATGAGCATGGGTGCCTGTCGCGCTCGCAGTCGCACGTCGGTGTCTGTCGCGGTCGCACGTCGGTGTCTGTCGCAGTCGCACGTCGGTGTCTGTCGCAGTCGCACGTCGGTGTCTGTCGCGGTCGCACGTCGGTGTCTGTCGCGGTCGCGCATTTTTTGGTATAGTTATAGGGTAAAGAATATCGCACTCTGGGGGTGGCGATACTACAAAGTACCGAGAGTGAGGACTAACATGGCATTTTGCAACAATTGTGGCGCATCGCTAAACGACGACGTAAGGTTTTGCTCCAAATGCGGAACGGCGGTGACCTTTACCGCGTCGGGTACAGCTGGAGTAGTACCCCCGCCATCATCCGCAGACACACAGCCCGCAGACACACAGCCCGCAGACATACAGCCCGTACAACTTGCAGGCACACCACCCGCAGGCGCACAGACTGCGTCGCCTGTTGGCAACTTTGTGGAGGCTCCTGCTACGCCAAGCTCAACAGGAGCACCACCGCCCGCAAACGCGCAGTCTACGCAACCTATAAACAACTCGGCATACTCCTACACAGACCAGACAAGCTCGCAGAGTACCTGGGCAAGCCCGACTGGTACCCAAGCAGATCCAGCCGATGTCCAAGCAAACAAGGCAATGGCGATGCTCGCCTATCTATTCTTTTTTATCCCTCTGCTCGCGGGTACGTACAAGACCTCGCCCTATGTAAGATTCCACGCAAATCAGGGCACCGTGCTGTTCATCATGGCCTTGGCCTATAGTGGTGCCATCGCTATCTTGAGAACGATCGGTACTACCGTATTGCTCTCGGCCAGACTGTGGGTGTTTATGGATCTGTTCTTGACTTTGCTTGTGCTGATTAATCTTGTGCCGTTAGTATTTGTAATCTTGGGTATGATTGCCGCAGCAAACGGCCAGCTTAAGCCATTGCCCATCATAGGCGCATTTTCGGTATTCAAATAAGGATCCGGGCACTGCCTGGATGTTGTTCGGACACAGTCTTTGCCCTGGGGAACGGAGCAACTGTCGCAGCGGAGAACGCGTGACGGTTGCCTCGTCGTTCACAACATTTTTACAATTCCAGGCAGAACACAGCGTAGAGCGGTACCGCTCGGATACCACCTTGTATTCCAAAGTTCTTCAGCGAAAGCCGGACGCATTCGTCGGGCGCATACTTTGACTGAAACATCCGTAGACTTTTACCCTTGGTATGCAGACCACGCTTTACCTCTATCGCCGTAAGCTTCTCCCTGGACTGGATAACAAAATCGAGTTCTGCGCGCCCCGCGCTCGTCCAATAATACAGGTCTTGCCCCATGGCAGTCAGCTGCTGTGCAATATAGTTCTCGGTAACTGCGCCCATGAACGTATTCTCGGCGCTCATAAGGATTATGCTATGAGGAAGAGCGGTTTTCATGGTGAGAAGCCCTACGTCGGACATGTAGAGTTTGAACGCTGCAAAGTCAACATAAGCCGATAGAGGGATATACCCCTGTTCGATATTTTGGCACCTCAAGACGATGCCGGCGAGTCTCAACCACTCGATCGAGGCCCCAAATATCCCCGCAGATCCACCTTTGCGCACTACTTTATACTGGAATTTCTTGTTATCTTTGGCCAATTGCGCGGGAATTGAATCATAGCAGGCACGTATTTTCACTGTCTCTGTTGCCGATGCATATTTCGCCATATCCGCAATGTAGTTATTGACTATCTCGGCTTGCAGAGTGGGAATATCCAAAAGGCTCGCCTCCTTTGCTCTGGCGGCCACACATGCCGGCATGCCTCCGCAAATCAGATATTCATGGTAAAGGTCTATTGCTCTAGCATGCAAAATGGCAGGCAGCGACTGACCTTTGGCGTAGCTCTCTTTGATCTCATCGCACAAAAAAGCCTCATCGCGGGCAACGAGGTATTCCTCAAAATCCATCGGGTACATATGCACCGTACTGACTCTGCCTACAGGAAAGGAGTAACGCTCGCGATTGACTGCCACACCAAACAAGCTACCGGCTGCCGCTACATGATATTCAGGAGCATCTTCATAAAAATATTTGAGCGATGCCAGTGCCCGCTCCGAAGCCTGAACCTCATCGAATATAAGTAGTGTCTTATGAGGGATTACTCTCTTATGAGTCTCGGCTTCAACTATCCTTATTATGCTGGCAGGCGATATATCCTCTTGGATAGATGATTGTATTCTCCCGTTTAGGTCGAGATTTACGTGGACGTAGTTCTCGTAATGCTCCTTTGCAAACTTCGTCAGTGCATACGTCTTGCCGACCTGTCTGGCACCATCAACAATCAGGGGCTTTCTGTCCGCCGCAGCCTTCCATTCGCTCAGTTTTTTGTCGATTTTTCTCTTCATTTTATGGTAATTCTAGCGTTATGCGATTTTTATATCAAGAAAAATAGCGAAAAGTGATAATAATCTGCACATAAAAGTCATAGAAAGTGAACGGGAGATGGGGTGTTTGAGCCGGTAAGTCGTGATAACACATAGCTTGAGAACACAAAACCCCGTCCCTCACAACACCAATATCCACGCAGGGACAGGTGTCTTGTGGTCAGCGAGCAAGCCAAATGCCATACTCAAGTCCGTTCCACGCAGGGACAGGTGGCGAGAAGCCCGCCCGAGCCCACAAGCCTAAGGCCGACAGTTTACGTTATGGCCTACCTGCTCTTTGCGAACCGTCGCGATAGCGCAATGAACGCTATGCCGCAAACGAGCAGGGCTCCACACGCTATGATGATAGCAGCGGTTGAATCGCCTGTGGCAGGTATGGTAGCGCTCGTGCCATCTGCGGCCAGCTCTGCCAGCGCATAGTATGAAAAGTGATTGGTGGCAAAGCGCCAGGCATGTGTGCCAACAGTGGTATCGCCCACATCTGTGGCATTCATGTCGGTTGCGGTAGCACTGTCTGCAATATAAAATGCCTTGGTTCTTGCCGCGTCAAAGCCCTCGGGATGCGGTAAGGTTATATAGACGTTACCCGTCGGTTGCATCTCCTGGCTGTTGGCTAATAGCTTGATGTCATAGACGACAAAGCGGCTGGCGCTGCTTCCAAGCGCGCTGTTGGCAAGCGTATTTCCTGCAGTGCCGTTATCGTGGAGCGTTACAGAAAGCGACACATCGGCAGATTCAATACCGTCAGGCAACACAGAATCCGGAATCCCCACAGTTATTCCGGTGGCTGGATCGGTCAGGGTTGTCGTGATATCAACAATCTCGACGGCGGCGTATCTAAACAATAAGGCTTCAGAACCCAGGGTGGCAACACGCAAAAGGTAGGTGTCCGCAGGGATACTATCAAGGAATGCCGCTTTAAGGGTAATAGCAGAACCAGGGTAAAACCAAGAAGGACCGCCGTTTAACCACCTTGCCTCATCCGGGTCATACGTACCAAAACCACTCTCGCTGTACAGTGTGAGCGGTGTGAGCGGGTAATATCCATCTGTGTCAGAAGCAGTAAAATTATCGTTAGTATCAGGAACGCCCGTATTCTCGTGATACACGCAATTAGCGTAAGTCGGCACAGCCGCAGGATCCAACAAGCTCGGCAAGGCCAGCAGCTCCCATCCTGTATAGCCACCTTCATGGTACATCGTCGATCCGCTGAGGATGCCCGCCAGATCAACGACCACATCTGTACCGCTTCCTTGAAAGTACGTATACGAGCCCACGACGTTAAAATCCTGGGGTACAACGGCGGCATTTGCCTTGTTAGAAACTACCGCAAGGGGCACCAACAAAATCATGGCCATACAACAGGCTAGTAATACACGCGCAAATCTCTTCATACGATCTCCCCCTAGGCATAGTTCGTCTGTCTCAGTAGAATGTGTGACTTTCATGTGTTCCCTCGCTAATCTTGCTTTTTGTGTTTTCAACAGGATCTTAGCACTTCTAGCAGAGCTAATAGTACCACAGATTCGCGCCTGTATGCGTCAACAGGTCAGGTTGTGACTCCCCCCCCCCGTCACTGCAAAAGACCAACACTTACGTGGCACGAAGTAAGTGTTGGTCTTATCCCAAGGGTTTTCTTAGAGCCTTTGGGCTTTTTTTCTTCGAATACTAACCACCGCTATTACAACAGCTATAAGTGCAAGTGCGCCGAGAATACAAGCAGCCACAAGTAAGGGATTTAAAACTCCCACGCCGTTTATGTCTTCAGTGTGAGCACGTGTGGTTATATCAGGCGTTTTCTGAGTGGTTGTGTCAGCTGCATCAGGCAAAAGTTCTACAGCAGGCATATCTGCGTCTGAATCATCACTGAACAAGGCTTGATGATTTTGTCCAATTAGGGGTTGCCAATCCATGGCTTTGTCGGTGGTCTGTGAGCGCACCGTTTAGCCGGGTTCTGTCATCAGCATGAAGGGCAACAAGTATGCGCCTTTCAACGAATATGAGCGGGTGTTGATAAGGAGCAAAAAGAGCGTCTATGTCCCCAAGACGCTTGATAATGCCCTCTACCTTGTGGATGGCGACGACATCTGGCCCCTTATCGATATGCACACTATGACCACCCCTTTGCCAGCACACCTCAAAGACAGGATATGGGTACCTGGACCAGAGCACCCATGGAAGGAGGCAGGCTACAAGACGCTAATCAAAAAACTCAGGAAGGTAGCTTAGTTATCATGGACATTTTTGCTTGATATTGACAAAGTCACACAGATATATTGCACCCAATTGTAACCAAAATCACACAAAATCTTCACAAATAGGGCACGAAATGTGCCTAAGTAGGCTCATTTTATGCTACACTACCCCTTAAGAAGTGCAGGGCCCTTTTGGTTGGGCGACGCCTCTAGGTTATTTGATTAGGCTATCGCTTTTGCGATGGCCTTTTCGTTTTACTGGACTTTCGGCTTGGCTTTGACTTTCGTCTTAGCTTTGATAAAGCCTCTCGTCGCTGCTTTCGCAGCGAAGCAACTCTGATTGCTGTTTCAATTATTGAGACAACAATACGGACTATGGTAAGACCACATCAAAGCTGGGGGGCAATAACAAAACATTTTGTTACTTTGAGGAACTTTAGCGACGTGGCCAATGCAGCACCCCCCCCCGTTTACACACGACAGGCGGCGGCTGGTTGCTCAGCTGCCGCCTGCTTTTCTCACCATTAATTATATAATGATATATTAGTACAATATCAAACTACCAGCTTTACAAAACCTTGCCGCGCGTCTGATGTCAGATGCCCTTGGACGCACTCGACGTTGCCTTTGTCTGCCTGTCGGCCTGACTGTTGCCGTCTTCGCGCAGGTCGTCTTCTCCCACAATATTATGCACATCGGGGTCATAGACGAGCCCGCCGTGCTCCTTGCGCAGGAATATCAGCTTCGTGGGCGCCAGCCCCTCAACGTTAGCCAGGTAGACATGAATGAACATGAAGAGGATAAACACCCACATCAGATAGTAGTGGATGATGCGCACCACCATCAAGCCACCGACGAGCTCGGTAAAGCCAAAGAACGGGCCGATGTTCATGGTGGGGCCCCACAAGCACAAACCGGTAAAGGCCATGATCAGAATTAGCGGCGGAATGGCCATGTAGGACAATTTTTGCGGTACACCATACTTGGCACCCAGAGGGTGATCCTTTTTGAGGAACAGATAATATTTAATCCAGGCCCCGAGTTGATGACGATTGTCTTTTTGCGGCAGGAACGATTTATAGTCTGGCGCGACTTTACGGGTACCACCGGTTGGGGCAGATTTAACAAAGAAGGCCAAGATCACACGCACAAGCATGTTGATGACCAGGATGAAGGCGAACAGCATGTGTGCGCCACGCGCCACACCCATCCAACCCGCAAACAGCGGAAAGTGAATGTAGAATCCCGAGCAGATCAACACAATCATGGCTATCAGGTTGATCCAGTGAGTAATGACGAACGGCAGCGGGTGTGCCTCGCGATAATGTGCCAAGTGTGCCATGTTACTTCACCCCCCAGGGGCTCGTGACCGTAGAGAAGGTCTTGCCGGTCGTTGGTTCGGAGATGTGTACCGCGCAGGCCACACAGGGGTCAAAGCTGTGCACCGTACGCAAGGCGTGAATCGGTTTGTCCAAATCATGAACCGGTACGCCTATCAAAGCCTCTTCCATAGGTCCACGCACTCCCTTTCCGTCGCGGGGCGAGATATTCCAGGTGGAGGGGATGATAATTTGGTATTTTTCTATCTTGTTGCCACTAATTTTCTCATAGTGATACAGGGCACCACGGGGAGCCTCCCACATTCCTGTTCCTTCACCATCATAGGTGTGCGGCTTAACGAACGTGGAACTGTCGCCGGACTTGAGCGCCGCGATGAGCTCCTCGACCCATTCAACCATCAGCGTGGCCACATAGAGGGTCTCGACATTGCGGGCAGCCGTACGTCCTAATGTGGAGGCTAAAGCCGCGGGGCCCAATGACGCCCCTGCCTTAGCCGACAGATAGCTGAGCAACGAGTCGATATTCTCCTTAACGAAGGGCACATCGTTGTTGTAGGCCACCAACAAGCGCGACAGGCCGCCGGCTTCGTAGGGCAGGCCGTTGTAACGGGCGGCCTTATCCCAGGTGTAGCGACCCTCGCGGCTGGCACCCTCGGCGGGATAGTGCGGATCGGTGATGCCTTCGCGCGGATTAACCGGGTTGCCGGCATCCTGGTAAAACGAGCGCGGCGTCTCCTCGGTAATAAGTTTTTCGTCGGGAGCGGCCACGTCCTTATCGCCAAACCCCCACACACCGGCGGGTAGATAGCGATCAAGGGGATCGCGGCTGTCGCGGTCGAACACGCCCCAGGCTATGAAGCGGCCGACACCTTTGCCATAGCCCGCCACATCCAAGTAGAACGGGGCGATAGCTAGCGTGTCGGGGAGCATCGTGTTCGTGACCCACTCTTTGATACGTTTGGCTCTAAAAAGGATGTCGTCCAGCTTTTCCTCGGTGGGTACCCAGGTCGTACCACCGGGAATCGAGGTCATAATGTGCGGCATTTTGCCACCGATGATGCCACTGATCTCTGAGGCTGTAGCTTGCATTTCCAGGGCCTCAAGGTAATGCGTCGTGGCAATCAGGTCCAACTCGGGTGGTAGATTGTAGGCGGCATCGGCTGTATCGAACCAGTTGCCGCTAAAAATCGAAAGCTGGCCGTTGTCGGCAAAGGCTGCAAGGCGTTTTTGCACCGCGGCAAAATCCGCCGTGGAGGTACCCACACTCGTAGCCAAATCCAGCGCATCGGCAGCATTAGCCTTAAGCGCGTTAAGCGGATTTACGTAATCCAGCGCCGCCAGATTATAAAACCAGAGAATATGGGAGTGCAAAAACTGTGCGCCCTCCACAAGATTGCGGATGATGCGAGCAGCGTTGGGGATCTCGATACCGTAGCTTTTCTCTCCGGCTATACAGGCGGCATGGGCGTGAGATACCGGGCAGACGCCACAAATTCGCTGAGAGATATAGGCGGCATCGGCCGGTTCGCGACCCTGGAGCACCAGCTCCATGCCCCTGAACAGCCCGCCGGAGACCCAGGCATCGGCAACAACGCCATTCTCGACCTGCATGTCGATGCGCAGGTGGCCCTCGATGCGGTTGACAGGATCGATAACACTCTGTCCGCTGATAGTGCTCCCCGTTCTGGGCAGCTTGGCGGCTATGGGCTCTACGCCTGTTGTTTCATCGGCCATCAGTCGTTGCCTCCTTTCTTGGCTTCGTTGGCTTCTGGAGCGGTGTCTAAGGTGGTGTTGGTGGCGGAGTCAGCGGCGTCTACGGTGTCAGGCGCGGCTTCGTCGAGAGTAGCCTCACCGGATGCGGCTTCTGGCGCGGCTTCTTGCGCAGATGGGGGCTCTACTTCCTCGATGCCTGCGGCTTTTTTGGCAGCGGCGGCGGCACCTACCGCCTGGTCGGGATGCTCGCTGTCCCACGCGCGTTCCAACTCAAACGGCGCGCCCTCTTTGGTTCTGCCGGTGGCTTTCATGCCAAAGCCGTGGATGGCCAGAGCCACCACCGCCAGGCCGGCAATACCATAGGCAATGAACGTGGGGTCAATAGACAGACCGGCGACACCAACATTTTTGAAGCGATTGAGGAATGGTGCGTTAAGATCCACCCAGTTAAAGCCCTGTTTGGTTGGGTCGGCAGCTGCGCAGCCCGCGCACGGGGCACCGGATTCCACACACCAACTGGCGCGACGGTTCCAACGCACGATTGGGCAGTTGGACTTGGTCTGCGGACCCTTGCAGCCTACCGCGTAGAGGCAGTAACCTCGCGCCTCTTCCTTGGAGCCAAACTCATAAACGAACTCGCCATTCTCAAAATGACCACGCCGTGGGCAGTTGTCATGAATGGTTTGATCAAAGATCAGCGATGGTTCTCCCAAACTATTGAGCTGCGGTAGCCTGCCCAGCAAAATCGCATTTACGAGTACTGCGACAAGGTGCTCGGGATTGGCTGGGCAGAGGGGAACATTAATGATCGGCGGTATCTTCTCTATCCTACCGGCGGCCTTGGCCTTGTTCAGATAAGCCTGAATACCAATTGCTCCACCTGGATTGGGGTGGGCCGATTGCCAACCGCCGTCTACCGCGCAACTGCCCACACAGACAATCGCGATGGCATGGGCGGCCGCATGCTCGACTATCTCTGTGCCCTTCTCGTCGGCAATGCGCAGCGCGTTACCCTCCCAGCCTTCCATCAGTGCGCCCTCAATGAACAGGAGGTAGCCGCCGGCCTCAATGGTCTGAGCCTTGGCCTCCTCCAGCGAGTAACCGGCGCCGGCACTCAGGGTCTCGGCATAGTTGAGCGAAATCAAATCGAGCACGATCGTGGCAACATCAGGTGTGTCGACCTGAGCCAGCGATTCTGTGCACCCGGTGCAAGAAGCCAGCTCCAACCAAATCGCCGGAGTCAAAGCACCTTGAGTCTTACCAATCACACTTGCTTCCAGGGCCTCGGCGATCTTGGGAATCATAGCCTGCGACAAACCCAGGGCCACGGCTACGCCGCCGCAGAGCTTGAGAAAATCGCGACGACTCACACCCCGTTGTTCCAAGATCTGGTCAAAGCCGGTTGTACTGGTCTCGATTGTTGTCATACGTACACCTCCTCGTGTGCCCAAACCCACAGGTCGGGCAGACAACATCTACAGCATCCAAAAACAGTTGAGGTTTGCGCGAGAAGCACATGCCATCGCAGCCGATGATTCGCCCAAAATACAGACGCACAAACGAGCAGTACTTGCAAAAGCGTACGCAACCATCGTCGATATAATCACTGTTTGCGAATCGTTTGCCCTGCTACTTCGCTGCGTGCTTCGGCAAGCGGTTTGGGGATTAGGTAGATGGAGAAAAACGTGTTACGAGCTATATGATTAGTAATACTTTGCCGGGCGAGCGGTTGAGCGGTGGCCAGAATGAACTCGGGTATCGTGCCTGGAACGGGCGATAACTCGGGCGAACGGTTGGGTGGTTAGTAATTTTCTGCCCGCAATTCGAAGAAGGCGCGAGGATGAGCACAGGCCGGGCAGGCCTCGGGAGGCTCAGTACCAAAGTGCACATGGCCGCACTGCAGACACTTCCAGGCATAGACCTTGTCGCGCTTGAATACCTCACCACTTTCCAGTCGCTCAATGAGTTTGCGATAGCGCTCCTCGTGGCCTTTCTCGATCTCGCCCACTCGGTCAAACAAATTGGCGATATCCTCAAAACCCTCTTCGCGCGCGGTCTGCGAAAACTCTTTATACATCTGTGTCCATTCCTCGTTTTCGCCGGCAGCGGCATCGGCCAGATTGGCCAAAGTGGCTGGCACACCGCCCTTGATACTGCCGTCATTGTGAAGGATTTTGAACCAGAGTTTGGCGTGTTGGCGCTCGTTTCCTGAGGTCTCATCAAAGATGTTGCCGATCTGACGATAACCGTCGCTGCGCGCTCGGTCGGCATAATAACTGTACTTGTTCGTAGCTTTGGATTCGCCCGCAAAGGCATATTCCAGGTTCTCTTTGGTCTTGGACGATGAAAAATCCATGTCATACCCTCCTGTCACTCATGGGAATACTGTTTTTTGTCTCGCTTCTTCTCGCAAGGTCATTATAGCAAGAAGTGACGCTAAACAACTGGGCTGATGAGAAGTTGGCCGACGAGAACTGGGTCGACAAGAACTGGGCTGGCGAGAAGCGATTGGGCTGGCGAGAAGCGGACTGACAAGAAGAATTGGGTCGACAAGAAGAGCTGGGTCGACAAGAAGCGATCGGCTAAACACAAGCAAAGGGCGATGCAGGGCTAAAAGCGCAACACCACAGCCGCGTTGATGTTCCAACTGGAATAGCTTACCACCTGGCCGGGAGTAGGCGCGTGAATATAGGAGCCGCCGCCGGCGTAGATGGCCACATGGCCCGGCCACCAGAGCACGTCTCCCGGGGCGGCACCGTACGCGGAATAATCCCAACGATCATGCGCATTGGCATACTGCGCACTGTCCGTACGACCGATCCAACCCAGACCGGCCTGGCTGTAGGACCATGAGGTCAGGCCAGAACAATCAAAGGAATTAGGACCGGAGGCACCATACACATACGGGCAACCCAAGCGGCTGGCCGCAGCCTCAACCACACTGGCATAGCCACCGGAGGGCGTGGGTATGTCGGGCACACTCACGTTTTGGCCAGAGCCGCCGCCGGAGCCGCCCTGGCTGGCCTGCGCCGCCTCGCGGGCATAGCGCGCCTCTTGTTCAGCGGCTACGAGTGCAGCAGCCTCAGCGGTAAGTGAGGCAAGTTCAGCTTGTTGAGAAGCTATGTTTTCTTCAGCTTGGGCCTTAATGACAAAAGCTTCGTTTAAGCGCTCGGATGCTATCTTTTCTTGAGCACTGAATTCTTTTAGGGCAGCGTCAGCTTCAGT